>DATMNI010000030.1:0-27039 GCA_035570275.1 Candidatus Acidiferrales bacterium
TGTCAACGGCCAGGCAGGAAGCATTTATAAGCAGGGGATTCCGCTCGTCAACCCGGTTCGAAAGCCGGGCGAGTGGCAGAGCTATGACGTCATCTGGATGGCGCCGGTGTTTGATGCGGACGGATCTCTGCAGACGCCGGCATATGCGACGGTATTTATGAACGGTGTGCTCGTGCAGAACCATTTCGAATTGAAGGGCGAGACGCTATACATCGGAAAGCCGTTTTACAAGAAGTTCGATCACGCCCCCATCAAACTGCAGGCTCATCCCGATCCCAGTGAACCGGTCAGCTTTCGAAGCATCTGGGTTAGAGAGCTGAATTAGCGGCTCTTCAATGGCTTCGCGGGACTGTCGTCGATCACGCGCGGGACCACGACGCGCGACTTCGCCGCCGCCCCATTTTTTGCGCGATCGCGCCAGTGAATGCCCCTCTTTCGTGACCGAAGAGGTCGCTTTCCAACAGCCCAACGGGGATGGCGGCGCAATTCACTTTGACGAAGGGTCGCTGGCGCCGGGCGCTCAGGCTGTGGATAGCACGGGCGATGAGTTCTTTGCCAGTGCCCGTCTCGCCGAGGATTAGCACGCTTGAATCGGTAGGCGCCACGACGGATACCAGGTACATCGCAGCCCTCAAGGCCGGGCTGTTTCCAACGAGCCCGATCCCGCGCGGCGAGTCGAGCGGTTCGTCGCTTCGGCTGCGTGGCCGCGAGCGCTGGCGGGATCGAGGAGCCGGGCGGGTCGCGTCCGAATCCCGCGTTCTGCGCGCCAGCGCGGCGTTCGCGCAGGCCATCGGGCGGACCCATCCGAGCCAGTTCCGGTATCATGAGGATGTTCGGTAGCCGCCGCGCCGAACCATTGGATTGCCCATGTTAAACGTTCTGCTCCAAGCTTCGAATCGTGGGCACTCCGTCCTTTCGATATTCCGCCACCTGGGCGCATTCGGGCTCTTCTTTCTCACTATTCTCGATAGCTCTCCACTGCCAACTTTTGGCGGCCCCGACATCCTCATCGCCATTCTGGTTTCCACCCACCGCCTGCCATGGTACGAGTATGCCGTCGTGGCGACTGTGGGCTCGACGATCGGCGCCTATCTTACCTTTCGGCTGGCGCGCAAGGCCGGCCAGGCTTATCTGGACAGTAAATTTGGAACAGCCAGAGTGGCCGCATTCTTGGGCCTGTTTAGGAAGTGGGGTGCCGGGACCCTGGTGGCTTCTACGGCCATTCCCTTTCCCTTCCCCACCAGTCTGGTTTTCGCGGCCGCAGGCGCTTCGGAATACCACTTGGGCCGGTATCTCAGCGCGGTCGCCATTTGTCGCGGCGCGCGGTATGCAGGCCTCGCCCTTCTGGTGGAGCACTTTGGCCGTCATCTGGTGCGTGTGATAGCGCATCCGACACAATACTGGGGCTGGTTTTTGCTGTTCGCTGCCGTGATTTTGGTGCTGATCGGCGGAGGGATTCTGGTCAATCGGCGGTTCCTGACCGCGCCGGCACAATGATGATGTGGGCTCAGGGCGCGCGGGGAGAGATTAAAGCTGGCGGGTTGCTGTTCGGTTTGACGGCTTGTAGATGGCGCCTGGGAAAACAACCGCGCGGCGCGTTCTCCCTTCCACGCGCCGACGCCCTGAAGCGTTTGGCGAAAACCATTGGGGCGGGTCGGCTGAAAGATCGCAACAAGATGGAGCGGCGCCTGGGCGGCATTCAGGCTCGGCATTCTTCGGTGAGAGCTATGTACGAAGTTGGGCTCCGTGACACACCCGAGGGCGACCGTCTGTTCTGGCAAGTCAAAGAAGATCGCCAGAACTGGCGGAAACTCCGCGAAGGCTCCTACATGCTGCGCACCAATCTCAAAGCCGATACCGCGGAACAGTTATGGTCGCATTACATACAACTCACCGAAGCGGAGGCCTCGTTTCGCGCTTTGAAAAGGCATCTGTCCATCCGTCCGTCCTCTGTTCCATCAACTAGAGCCGCGGGTCAAGGCCCACGTCATGGTGGCATTTCTCGGCTACGCACTATGGGTGACGCTCAAGCAGACCGCCGACTCTCGTCAAGGGACGCGAAAAGATCTATTTCGCGTACTTCTGGAACGATCTGGCGGCTGACAAGAGGCGCTCGCTCACAGCAGCCGACCGCAACGCATACGTCGCAGCATATTCGCGGCCAAACCGCATGCGTGCAGGCTGGGCCTACTTTGCCGCATGGCCGGACACGGCAAAGGATTTCGCACAGATGGCCAAAACGAGCTTAAGGATGCCCATTCTGTCCATCGCTGGCGAAAAAGCCAGCGCCTCAATTCTCGGCCCGCAGATGAAGCTCGTGGCGACCACGGTCACCGCGGTCGACTTGAAAGATACTGGGCATGGCTCATGGAAGAGCGGCCCGAGGAGACAATGGAGGCACTGATTGGATTCTTGTGAAGAGATGGGCACCGCGGAGGGGCCGTAGTTGTATTCCGGCGTGACGAGTATAAAACCATCCGAGGCTACGATCTGAGCCGTCCATTTTTTCACCACCTCATGTTCGTAAGGCGGGGTACCAGGCATAGCTGGGGGCAGGGGGCTGGTCGAAGAAGGGCATCGGGAAGTCGCGGAGGTCGAGGAGCCGAGCTTCAATAGTGTCTCTCTTTCGAAGCTGTAGCCGACGCGCTCGAACCATTCGAGCATCAACGCCATCTCCTTGCTGTACTGCCGGACCTGTTCGATGGGCGTCTGCGCGAAGGCAATCGGCCGACCCAGCGCCCCCGTCAGGACGCGAAGATCACCCACAGGTACTGCGAGGCGTACAGGGCGCCCATGAACTGTCCTGCAATGCCCCCCGGCGGGGGTAGGGGAATGAAGTTCAGGAAGCCGTTCAGGCCGAAAACAAGGAAGATCACGCCCGCCAGATATCGGGCGACTACGGAAACGGTTTTCATAACCGGGTTCTCCTTTTTGGATTGGCAGCCATTCCATGGCTTCAATCATATTGAAGCCAATATAATTGAGGATGTATACTTCTGAGGGATTCAGGTTTCTTATGACACAAGGCTTTCAGGGGACTGTCCACGTTTGGCTGGTAATGATGAAGGCGATGCGCGCCCTGACGAGGTACGCAGCCGCTGGCATTGAAGAGACCGGGCTCGGCCTCTCGGATTTCGGCGTGCTCGAAGTCCTGCTGCACAAAGGGCCTTTGCCTGTCAATACGATAGGCCCGATCGTCGATCTGACCCCAGGCTCGATCAGTATCGCCGTGGAGCGTCTCGTCGCGAAGGGCCTGGTCAGCCGGGTCGAGAGCGCCGAAGACCGGCGCGTTCGGATCGTTGCCCTCACCCCATGCGGCAAAGACCTAATTTCTGGAGCCTTTGGAAAGCATTCCCTGCAGATGAAGAGAGTGTTCTCTGAACTGAGCCCGGAGGAGTTTCGTGGCCTCGAAATGGCACTTAAGAAAGTCGGCAAGCGCGCTGCCACGCTGATGGAGGAGAGTTGACGTGACCGATGCGCGCGGGGTGCCGGTGGTGGCACATGTCACGGCCGCGAACGTCAACGACATCACCCACCTAGACGCCTTGGTCGCGGACTTGCCCGCCGTTCGCGGACGCCGCGGGCGGCCGCCCGATACGGTCGTAGTAGATCTGCTCTGTACTCCGGGAATGGATGAGTGTATACTCAGTTATGGAAGATTGGGTGGATGGCAAAACCGAAGAGCGAAGATAAACGTAACGCGATCCTATCGGCCGCGGTCCAGGTTTTCGCGGAGAGGGGACTGGGTGCTCCTACGGCAGCCATTACGAAGGCGGCCGGGATTGCGGAAGGCTCGCTATTTACCTATTTCAGGACGAAGGATGAGCTGATCAACGCGTTGTATTGCGAGCTCAAGTTGGAGTTGGCTGATTCGATGATGTCCGGCTTCCCACGAAAACAGAGCGTGCGACATCGATTGGAGCACGTCTGGAATGGCTACGTGCTGTGGGGCGTCGCTAGCCCCAGCCAGCAAAAGGTTCTCAAGCAGATTCAGGTCTGGGGTGGGCTGACCCAGGAGTCGAAGCAGGCGGGATCCGCACCGTTCACAGAAATTCAGAGGATGACGGAGGATGCAGTGGCACAAAGGATCTATAAAGAGATACCCCAGACCTTGATCGGGGCGACGCTAATCGCCCTCGCAGAGATGGCGATGGACTTTATGGTGAGGGAGCCGGAAAGGGCGGAAATGTACCGGACCGGCGGATTTGAAATGCTCTGGGCTGCAATTACTCGCCGCTAGTCATATTTTTGAATCCATTATGAGTGCGTAGGCATTCATATTAATAGACGAGGAAGACGTTCGGAACAAAGGAGACTCGTATGAAATATCGACTCTTGGGAAACAGCGGACTGCGAGTTTCGGAAGCAGCGCTCGGCACGATGACCTTCGGCGACGACTGGGGTTGGGGTACGGCCAAGGACGAGGCACGGAAGGTATATGACGCCTTCCGCGACGCCGGAGGAAATTTCATCGATACTGCCAACATCTACACCAACGGGACGAGCGAATCGTTCCTCGGCGAGTTCATGAAGGGCCATCGCCAGAGCGTGGTGCTTGCCACGAAATACACAAACGCTTTTCCGGGCACAGACCCGAACGCCGCCGGCAACCAGCGCAAGAATCTGATGCAGGCCGTGGAGGCGAGTCTCAAGCGGCTGAAGACCGACTACATCGACCTGTATTGGGTTCACATCTGGGACCAAATTACGCCAGTCGAAGAGGTCATGCGAGGACTGGATGACTTGGTTCGCGCAGGCAAGGTGCTTTATGTCGGCATTTCCGATGCTCCCGCCTGGTGGATCGCGCAGGCGAATACACTCGCCCAGCTGCGTGGGTGGTCTCCCTTCGTCGGGCTGCAGATTGAATACAGCCTGATCGAGCGAACGGTCGAGCGCGAGCTGATCCCGATGGCGAAGGCGTTGAACATCGGAGTGATGGCGTGGTCGCCGCTGGCGGGCGGCGTACTGACAGGCAAGTATCACGGCCACGGCGGCTTATCCGCTTCGCCCGGCGAACAGGCGCGCATGAACACCGACATGGCGAAAGATTTCATGCCGGAGCCACAGCGCACCGCCCGCGTCGTCGCCGCTGTCAAGAGTGTGTCCGATGAGACCGGCCGCAGCATGGCGCAGGTGGCGCTCGCTTGGCTTCGCCATCGACCCATGCCGGTCATTCCGATCATTGGCGCTCGGAAGCTATCCCAGTTCCAGGACAATCTCGCAAGCTTCGAACTGACGCTCGCAGCAGATCAATTGAAGACGCTGGACGACGCAAGCGTGATTGAACTTGGGTTTCCCTACGAAATGTATGCAAAGGCGATGCCGCGAGCAATCTGCTACGGCGGTCTGCGCGACCAGATCCTGGCATAGGCGCAATTCGCATTTCGTCCGAGCATGAACGAATCAAGAAAGGATTCAGAAAATGACACAGAAGACTTGGTTGATCACGGGAAGCGGAAACGGATTGGGGCGGAACATCGCCGAAGCAGCACTGAAGGCAGGTGACAACGTTGTCGCCGGAGCGCGTCGCACGGAAGAACTGGCATCGCTGGTGGTGCAGTACGGTGAGCGGGTGAATCCCGTGAAGTTGGAAGTGCGCGAAGAGACCGCAGCAAAGGCAGCCGTGCAGTTGGCTGTAGACACCTTCGGGCGGCTGGATGTGCTGGTCAACAATGCCGGTTATGGAAAGATTGCGCCGTTCGAGCAGATAAGCCCGGAGGAGTTTCACGCCATTGTGGACACGTGCTTATACGGCGTGGTTTACACAACGCGTGCGGCTATACCGGTAATGCGCAAGCAGAAGAGCGGTCACATCTTTCAGGTGTCCTCGGTCGGTGGCCGCATCGCATACGGCGGTAATTCGCCGTATCACACGGCTAAGTGGGCAGTGGGCGGTTTCAGCGATTCTCTGGCGATGGAAGTCGCGCCGTTCGGAGTCAAGGTCTGCACGCTGGAGCCGGGCGGTATTCGGACCAACTGGGCGCGGCGCGCCGGGCAGAATGCGCCGGATCTGCTGCCTGACTATGAGGCCTCGGTCGGTTCCATGCTCAAGCTGCTGCGAAGCCTCGAAGGGCGTTCTGAAGGCGATCCGCGCAAGATCGCGGATGTGATTGTGCAACTGGCGAATAGCGATGAGGTGCCGGTCCGGTTAATCCTCGGAGTGGATGCGGAGAAGCGTGTGCACCATGCGGAAGCTGTGCGCGCAAGCGAGGCGGAGAAGTGGAGGCATCTCACGGTGTCAACGGTGTTCGAGGATGCTGAATCCATTCCTGAGCTCCTGAATCACTAGTTCACGGCACTATCGTAGCGATCCGATCGAGGCCTGAGACATCGGTCTCGTGATGTTGGTGACTCCCAATTTGGCGAGAATCGCCGTCACCTGGTATAGAGTGCGCGCGACCCGCGCACACCCCCCGCCAGCGCCTTGAATCCGGCCTGTCCCATTTCGTCAACATCGCGGATGCCTCCGTCAATGATTGTGCCGACACAGGCAACCGACGGCTAAAGTTGGCTGTCACCTCCCCCCAGAACGCGCAGGGGGTCACTCACGCTGCGCTTTCAACTCGGGCAGGACGGGCTGCTCAGGGATGGCGGCACCGTCGGTTCGCGGATCGGAACCGGCGAAGTTGACTCCGCGTTTGGCGTCGCGCACGACGGCTTCGCCGTTGCCCATGGCTCCCGAGAATCCGGCCATGCGGGTGATGATGTGGCCGCGACGCACAAGTTCCTCGCGGACCGCATCGGCCACGCCGCTTTCGATCTGCACGTCGCACCCGTCGAAAGTGCCTTTGGTGAACCGCGCCGACTCGAGCGCCATCTGCACATTCATGTTGAAGTCAACGACGTTCGAGACGAACTGGGCGTGGGCCTGCGACTGGTTCCATCCGCCCATGATGCCGAAGCCGATGGAGATATCGCCTTTGCGCATGAAGGCGGGAATGATCGTGTGCAGGGGCCGTTTGTGGCCGGCGAGCGAATTGGGCTTGCCCGGCTCGAGGTCGAAACCCTGGCCGCGATTGTGGAACGAAAAGCCGGCACCGGGAGCGACCATTCCGGTTCCGTATCCCGAGTAGTTACTCTGGATGAGGGAAACGATGTTTCCTTCCTTGTCGATGGTGGACATGTAAATGGTCTCGTTGCCGTGAGCTTCGAGGGTCTCCTTGATGTCGGCTGGCAGCGCTTTGCATGAGGCCTTTTCCATGTCGATGAGGGTGGCGCGCTGTTTGGCGAGGTCCTTGGATAGCATCTGCTTGACGGGGACCGGCCCGAATCTCGGGTCGCCGACGAACTTGGCCATGTCGGCATAAGCCAGCTTCTTGGCTTCGATCATGACGTGGAGAGCGGCGGCCGAATTGTGGCCGTAATCTTTGAGTGGGAAATTCTCCATGATGTTGAGCATGGAAAGCGCGGCGACGCCTTGACCGTTGGGCGGCAGTTCGTAGATTTCCCAGCCCCGGTAGGTGGTGGTAATCGGTTCCACCCATTCGGGTTCGAAGCCGGCGAAATCCTCGAGGGTGTGGGCTCCGCCCTGGGACTGGAGGAACTTCACCAGGTTCTCCGCCATCTTGCCCTTGTAGTAGCCGTCGCGGCCGTGCGCGGCGACCTGGCGGAAGGATTCGGCGAGGGCAGGATTTTTGAAGACGTCGCCCAATTGCGGGCGTGTGCCGCCGGGCATATAGGTGTCGCGGTAGCCCGGCTGCTTGAGGAGCGCCTGGGTGATCCAGGAGCGCGCGCCGATCTCGGGGAGGGGGAATCCATTCTCCCCATAGTAGATAGCGGAGGCGAGGAGTTCGGGGAAGCTTTTGGTGCCGAAGCGCTTGCGCAGAGTATCCCAGCCGGCCACGCATCCGGGCACGGTGATGTCATGGACGCTAAAGCGATCGAGCTTGGTGACGCCCTTACTCTTGAGGTAATCGATGGTCAGCGCTTTAGGCGTCCAGCCGCTGGAATTCAGCCCATAGAGTTTGCCGGTCTTGGCTTCGTACACGATGGCGAACAGATCGCCGCCCATGCCGTTGACGTAGGGCTGGGTGAGGCCGAGGACGGAGTTGGCGGCGATGGCGGCGTCGACTGCGTTGCCGCCGGCTTCGAGCATTTTGGCGCCTGCCTGGGAGGCCAGAAACTGAGAGGTAGCGACGATGCCGAACTTCGTCACGATCATGGATCGGGCCTGTTCGCGGCCGGGTGGTGGAGGAGTGGCGGGCGCGGTGGAACGGGAACCGCCGGGCGCATCATCCTGCCCGAAGACGCCATGCGAAAGCAGCAGCGCGAGACACAGCAATTTCATGTGGGGAGTGTACCAAGAAAACGGGTCTCGCAAGTGCCCACGGCCAAGGCTTGGACTTGCTTCACGGGAATGCGAAACACACGATCCATAGGCCAGGGCCAATGCAAATGCAGCCCCGGCGTGAGGGGATCGCCGCCAACCGGCACGCCCAGGCGCTCCACCAGGCCTTGCTCATCGACTCCGACCACCGTCAGGGATGTGGAGAGCCAGGCCAGAAGGCACAGACCGATGACGAGCGGTTCCAGACTGCGGCGGACCACGGTGAGGGCCCAGGTGGAGCGGAGATCGATCCCGAACTGTGCCTCGGCGCTGTCCAGAATACTGGCAATGAGATTCGACCGGGTACCCAGGACGGAGAGAACAGCGATGTCGAGGGGGAAGGTAGGGGCAACATCGCCCCGGACCTGGCGGGGCCCGAAGAGGCCATAGCACACCGCCGCGTTAACGGCGAGGACCGCAAATTCAAGGATGCGTAGGATGGCCTGCAGTCCTGCCCACACCAGGCCGCACGACACCGCGGCGAGCACGAGGATCCAGGCAGCTACGCGCGCGCCACGGCAGAGCCCCGGTGACTCGGGAAGCCGGCTGGGATCGACGCCTGCCAGGTATCGGGCCGCGGTGGCAGCGAGGCCAGCCCCGGCCAGGCAAAAGGCTGCAACGATCCCCGCCACTAGCGGAGTGGGAGCGAGTGTGGCGGCAAAGTTGAATGGCAGCACCATAACAATGGCCGCTGCTCCCGCCGCGGCAGTGCCGGTCCTCGCCATGCCGGCCCAATCTTCTTCTGAGCCATGCGCTTTCCGGGGAAGCTGTGTGATTGGGGATGTGTTCTGTTCGGCCGTGACCTGGGCTTGGGCCGGCTCCGCGGGCAAGCTCTCGGAATCTGCCTCGCGGCTCTTCGGTGGCCTGGTCGGAGGTCTGGCGCGTGCGGCCTGGGCCAGCGCCACTCCGGCGAGAATCCCGCTCGCGATCCCCAAAGTCACGGCAGTGTCGAGCAGCAACGGGTCGGGGAACGTCGCGCCGCCGGCCAGAGCCCCGGCCGCGCCCAGGAGTGCCAGGGCGCCCAGCACGAAGACGACTCCGCGGTACGGTTCGGGGCTTGAACCGGGGCCTGGACCGGTGCGTGGAGCGGATGGATTGGCCCCTCTGCGACTCATAAAGGAAACCTGAGTCTACACGCCGATGGCCGGGCTCGGCTATGACTAACTTATGAATGGACCGAAGAACGGCATGACCGGGCCTGATAGAGGCTTGAGCGATTAGACCGCTGCGGCGGAGTCACAAGAAAACGCGAAATATTTTTCCGTCCTCAAATCCAAGAAACGCCGTTGGTTGGACGAATCCGTGGCAGAGTCGCGAGGCGCGATCCGCTTGACGGACAGTTAGAATGCGGGTGCAGGTACGGTGCCGGAAAGCCAAACCGCGAATTTTCGCGGTTCTCGTTTTTTTGGCCCTGATTCTAAAGGAATTAGTTTGGACAACCGCTAAGCTTAGCGGTTTGCTTTTTGGGGAGCCGAAAAATGAAGGACCAGAAACTAGAAGATGCCATGGAAGTAGGGACGTGGCTTGGGCGCAGACAAGCCTTCTCGATCGTAGCCGGACGCTGCTCAGCGGCCGACGCGCAATGCCTTCGCGAGCTTCGCGAATCGAAGAAATACAAATCGATGGGCCTCACGTGGGAGGAATGCTGTAAGCAGCGCGCCGGAATCCACCGGTCGAGCGCGGAGGCCATCATCCGGAATCTGGAAGAGTTCGGTCCCGATTACTTCGTGATCGCACAGGTGACGGGCATCCCCGCAAAGGAATACCGGCTGATCCAGGGCTCCGTCCGTAACCACGCCCTGCTGCACGCCGGGGAAGAGATTCCCGTTGCAGTAGAGAACGCACCGCGCCTGATAGAAGCGGTAGACGCCCTGCGTCGCGGGGCTGCGGAGGCTCCCGCCCCGCCCGGCGACATCGCGGCTGACGCGGCACGCCGATTCGCGAAGGCCGGGAAAGCGATGCAAACCGCGTTGGCAGAGTTGGACGAACTTCGCCTCATGCGCCTGGACATAGGCGGCCGCATGCGGCTGCAATCCGCCATCGGCGAAGCCGCCGGCAAGCTGAGAATGCTGGATATGCAGGTGAAGGTGTGACCCGGGCAGGGGCGTGCGAAGTCAAAAAGGCAAGATTTCACGCAAAGCCGCCAAGCCGCCAAGAGAAGCCGCAAAGAAGACGCTTCTTGTGCACCGGCGCGTCGTGAGCAGCCCGCGGTGTTCCAGTTCGTATGCTTGGACCGATTCATAGACCGACTCCAGCAGGCCCGGCCCCAGAGAGGTATGGACTCGATAATCGGCATCCACAATCTGTTTCGCCACTTCGTTCTCGGTCACGTTGACTTCGATGGTCCCTCTTCTTTGCGGCTTTTCTTGGCGGCTTGGCGGCTTTGCGTGAAATCCTGCCTTCTTCTTGTGCGCTTGGCCTTCCCCTTACGGTCGCTCCGCCTGAGTACGTTTTACCTGAAATATTCTTGAATGTCGGCCTTCTTGGCAGGCTCAGTCCGGGCATGCTCCAGGACATAGAGCGGCTCATGGCCGTTGGGATCCCCTGGCAACATTCGTAGTGTCCCCCAGACCCAAACCAAGCTTCGTCTAGCAAATCCAACCGTGTTGCCGGCTTCGAGCTGCACGTCGATCATTTCGTCGCCGAACCGGTGCGCCGGGTGCCAGGCGTTTCCCACGTCCGGCAGTAAAATAAAGCCCTGGACGCGCTCGCCATCGCGGATCGGCCGGCCGCCTTCCATCATGTAGCCGAGCGCGCGTATCATAGTGCCCGATCCGATCTCGCCGGCGTTTATCGCGTGGCGGGTGCGCTCCAGGGCCGCCCACGCCAGCAGCACGTAGCGATCGGAATGGGAGACCGCCGGAATGAGATCGAACAGGTCCGGTCGGGACGTCTTTGTGATCAAGATTAAAGCGGCAATGACTGGCAAGCAGATCAAGGCCACCAGAACAATCACTGCTCGAGACGCGCGGCGAGATGCAGCCTGAACCTTACGAGTACGTTTTTGCCGCTGGCCGTCCACGCACTGGGGCAAATCAGAAGACCAAGCCTATCCGCACGCCGACCGAGCGCGGCTGCAGGAAGTGCGTCCCGCTGAACGTCGAGTGGAAGTTGTAGAGCGCCACTTGGTTGGTCAGGTTGGCGATGTCCACCGATGCCGTAATGCGCTTGTGGCCTTCAGCATGGAACAGGTTGTCCGTGCCGAGGCCCAGGTTCAAGACGTTGCGCGGTTTCACGCGATCGGGATTGTGGTCGTCGTTCTCCTGGCTGTCGAAGTTATCGTACCCGCCCTGAGGCAGCGTGAGCAACTTCGAAGTCACCTTGCCTATGGCGCCACCCGCACCGACGCAGTCGGAAATCGGGTTGTCCACCGTGGCCAACACGCCGTTGCAGGCCAGGCCGAGCGTAATCTGCTCGTTCGCCGTTAAGCCGGCCGAGCCACCGATCAAAGCGGCGCCGGCATCGGGCACGCCGCTCACTACCAGTCCGCTGTCATAACGCCACGTGAAAGCGATCCACTCCGCGTTCTTGTGCTGATAGCGGAAGACTGCCGTCGATTGGAACGCCTGATCGTGGTCGATGCGAAATACGCCTCCAGCCAATGGCGCGCCCTGGAAGATGAGTCCTCCATCCTCGGGCGGGTAGTACCGGGCGCGGGTATGGCCAAACGTCCAGTAGGCCTGAAAACCTTTCATGTTGGTGGTGCTAACACGGCCCGTGACTCCATCCAGCTTGGAGTTGTGCCATACGATCGGAAAAGTAATCGTGGTGGCCCCGAGCGTGTTGAAGTCGTAGGCGCCGTGGGTGTACTTCCAGAAATAGTCGGCGTCAACCAACAGGTACCTGCCGATTGCCTGTTGAAGGCCGGTATTGAATTGATTCCGGTTGCCGGGCAGCAGCGGCACACCTACAGAGCCAAACACATTCTGGGCCAACCCGCCGATTCCAGTCGCGCCGGATAGCAGAAGGTTCTCGTTGAACGGGGTCTCCATCGTCCGGGAGTAGGCAACCCGCAAGACTGTTCCGGTCCCCTTGATGTTGTAAGCGATGCCGAGCCGGGGTTGCGGGCTGCTCTTGGCGACGGCGGGAGCATCATAGCGATCGAAACGGAAACCTGGAGTGAAGACAAAATTTCCGGCCGTAATCGTATCTTGCACGTAGAACGCGTATTGACTGACATTCCCGGTGGCGTGGTACGTGAACAGTTGCCCGCCACGGGTCAGGTCGAAGGGAATCAGACCCGGGTTCAAATTCGGGTTCGCCGTGAGCCCAAGGCCGTCGCACTGATTCGGGTCCAGAACAGTCGGCGAGCCGGCGGTATTGCCATCGGCGTCCACGCAGATCGGGTTGAAGGTTGGATCGGTAACGCCGAACTGGAAATTCTCCAGCAGACGGGTCTGCTTCAAATCCACCCCGTACTTGAGGTTGTGATGGCCGGTGGTGGTGGATACATCGGCCTTTACACCCCAGTTCAGAAGCTGCCGCTGCTGGGCTTGTGTAGTCGGTGCGTCGTTGAAGATATTGGAGCTGGGGTAATAATTGAACTGGTCCTTCCGGACGTAGGGGTTGATCGTCAACAGGGTGTGCGAACTGAATGTGTGCTGGTAGCCTGGCGCAAAATTCCAGGTGAGAACCCGCTGGCTTTGCGCCTGGCCGTTCGCCTGTTGATCCAGGTTGTTCGGGATCTCCAGCGAGTTCCGCGCCAGGAACAGGTTCAGATGGAGCGCGTCGTGCGCCGAGGGCTGAAAGTCGAGACGATCGAAAAGGGTTTGATTGTTTCCGATGTCTTGGAAGGGCCGGAACTCGGGAGTATCTAGAAAACGGCCGCTACGCAGCCCATCGACGGCCAGAAAGTTGCCGAATTTGGCGGTACCGTAGCCCAAGCCGAGGCTTCCACCAGCGGTGCCGAAGGAACCATAGTTGGCCTCGATGTTGCCGAAGACGCGACCCGACCCCAGCCCGGAACGCGTCGTGATATTGGCCACCAGGCTGGTTTTGTCGCCGAATTCGGCCTGCGGCGCTCCGGTGACGATTTCCATGCTCTGAATGGCGCTGGTGGGAAGCTGGGTGGAGAAAACCTTGCTCTGCTGATCGCTGATGGGCTGACCATCGATCATGAAGGTGGTCTGGGCGTGGTCGCCTAGCGGATGGAAGAAGCCGTTACCATCGTCAGCCACGCCGCCGGTGCTGTACACAATGGCCTTACCCAAACTTGAGCCCGGCTCGATTGTGGGGATCTTCATGATCAGGTTCCGGTCTGCATCCACGTGGGCCGTCGGATCTACCTCCAGCATGTCGGCGCCAGCGGCCTCCACCGTGACGCTCGACTTTGCGCCCGCCAGTGCCAGGGTGGCTTTGACTTGCAGCGGCACGGCACCCCGGACGTTCACATCCTGACCGAAAACGCTAAAGCCGGAAGCCGTCACTTCCAGGTGGTACGGATTGGGAGGAATGTTGTTAAACCGGAAAGAGCCGTCCGTAGCCGCAATCGTTGCCTGATGATATCCGGTGATGGCATTGTGGATGGTCACCTGAGCTTTAGCAACCGAAGCGCCGGAAGGATCGACCACCGTCCCATCGATAGTGCCGGCGTTACCCAGCGACTGACCGTACATCCGGTGGGCCAAACCGAAACAAAGCAAACCGACGGCGAGCAGAGCGAGAGTTCTTTTCATAGGGTCCAGTATGGAAAGGGCTTGGGGCGATGCCTAGATTAATCTCACAACTGGCCGAACTCCCCTAGGGAGCGGGCTGGAAACATCCGTGAGCGGACTGTGGGGTTCAATACGTGACACCTACCAGTTGAGGATGCTGCGGATACTGTGGGCCTGGCGCTTGCTGACTGTCAATTGCAGCGAGTTGCTCAGAGTGATCAGCCACCGTTGGCTGCTTAGCGCGCTCATCTTCCGGACGTGGTTGACATTCACGATCGCATTCCGATGGACTCTCTGGAACTGCGGCAGAGCCAGGCGCTCTTCGAGTAATCGCAGAGACTGGGTTGCCAGGAGCCGCTGTTTCGAGGTAACAATCCAAACCAGTTCCCTTTCAGCCTGAAAGGCCAGAACGTCGTCCACATCCAGGAAGAAGTATTCCTCCCCGTTTCGTCCCACCACCTTTTTGTTCCTGGTCGCATTAGATGGTTCCGCCACGGAGGCGATCTTGTCCAGACGCGCGGCGACCTCGGCCGGTTTGCCCTGCAAGGTTCGAGCACGCTCCACTGCCGTCCGCAATCGCGCTTCGCCGACCGGTTTCAGCAGATAGTCGATGGCCCCCGCTTCGAACGCTTCAATTGCGTGCTGGTCGAACGCGGTAACAATCACGATCACGGGGAGCGGGGGTTCCCTCAGGTTCCGAACTACTTCAAATCCGCTCATTACGGGCATTTGCAGATCGAGAAAGACTACATCTGGCGTGAGTTTGGCAATCTTTTGCAGGGCTTCCTTGCCGTCTCCGGCCTCGCCAACGACCAGGACCTCCGGGAAGAGTTCCAGTTCCTCGCGAAGGACGCGACGCGCGATCGGCTCATCATCGACGATCAGGGCTTTCATCACACGAGGGTCCATTGATTAGATGTAAGCGAACTGCCGCCGAAGTCCTCGACAAAACTTGCGACCGGCACTTCAACACAGACGAGCGGGTTGAATTGCGATATGGGCGGGTAAGTCTTCAACGAGAAATTCTGTCTTGGGTGGGACCTGAACGCTCATCGTCGAAAATAGAGGGCAACGCGCCAATGCCGTCCATAATCGAGTACAGTCAGATTCATGGGTTTGGCGATTGTCCTGGTGGCAATGCTGTTTGTCTTCTTCCTAAGGGACGTTCAGTTGCTGGCTGCGGCACCGCGAGGCGGTCTTCTGGCGAGGCTGGCAGTTTATGGCGCATTCAATGCGATTTACCTCACGTCGCTGATCGCAATCCTGCCGTCCACGGGCGTGTATAGCCCATTCCAGCTAATTCATGTTTCGCCGTTTTGGCTGGTTAGCACGGTGTGGCATTGCTTGATCTGGCTGTTCTGCCTGGGCCTGAGCCGGAGCGGCAGAAGCAACCTATGCTGGTTGGCGGCCCTGCTCCCGACCCCGGTCCTGCAGTTCTCGATGGCGACTGGAACACTCCTGCTGTCCCGTTCACCGGGCGCAATTGGAATCGTCCCGCTAACGCTGGTTGTGGCCCTATGCTGGTCGTTGGCGGTAGCGTTCGCCGTCTCAAGGATTCAGGCGGTCACCACAACCGCGCTCGAAGCCGGATTTGCGATTGATTTTGCAGCCATGTCCAATATAACGGCCCTGATCCTGGTGCCGATGAGTGGGATTTCTCCAGGGTTCTGATCCAACCGAAGATCGGACTATTGATGCGCGGGCACCGGAGACAGCGGGACAGAAAACTGTACTCTCGTTCCGAAGTTGCCTTGTTCCATGTTCACACCGGCATCGGGCCCAAAACACAACTGAAGCCGGCGCGTTACGTTAGCCAGTCCAACACCGGCCCCTGTTGGTTGGGCCAGGGAAGAGTTCGACCTCGGCCCGGGACCGGAGTCCTCCACCATGATCGTCAAGCTGCCATCCGTAGACTTCGCGGTCAGTCTCAACCACCCCTCGTCTGAGCGCGTCGACAAGCCGTGCTTGATGGCGTTCTCCACCAGCGGCTGGACCGACAGGATAGGAATTAAGGTCTGCTCGACATCCTTGTCCACCTGGATCACGGTCTGTAATCGCGGTCCCAGCCGAAGGCGCTCAATCTCCAGGTACGCCCTCACGATTTTCAGTTCTTCGGACAACGGTATTAATATCTTGTCGGATTGAAGGAAATACCGGAAGATGTCCGCAAGGTTGAGCACCGTGCGCCGTGCGCCGGCCGCTTCGCGGGGAATGATCCCGTAGATCGTGTTCAGTGCATTGAAGAGAAAGTGCGGATTGATCTGCGAATGAAGCGCGCGCAATTCCGCTTCGGATACCAGCCGCTGCATCTCCGCGGAGCGGAAGCGGTCCACTTCCTCGGCCACAACCCTCGCCAGGTGGTTGAGCGCGCGAAGGTCTTCACTCAGATACCTCCGCCCTCCCCGCCGCCGCCCTAACAGCAGGTTGCGCACATCCCGCTGTGAAAGCCGGATGGGGACGACAGCCTCGGCCCAGTTCCAGCGAGCATCGCGTCGCATCCATGGTTCATCTTCCGCAAGGGAAGGATAGTCCAGGTCCCGCATGGTTGAGCCCCAGCGATCCTGGCTAGCTTCAGATTCAAGAATCTCGAACCTTGGAGTACCGGCGACCGCCGCCATCCGTTCCGCGGCCCATTTCAAGTAGGCGCCTTCATTTCGAATCTCGACAGCCTTCGACCTGAGCTCCTCGACGATTCCGTCAATGCCGGATCGGCGAAACACTGCCATCGTCAACCATCTCTGGACGATCCCTCGAAGGTAGGCGAAAAGGATCATCAGACCGCACAGGCCCGCCACGGTCAGAGTATCTCCCAGAGGATGTGACAATCCATCTTCCGGCACAAGGGATAAGGCGAGGCGTATTCCAGCGATTGCCAGAAGCGCTGCCACGAAGACATTGGCGAGAAACCGGACAAACGCGTCAAGAAAGACGAAACGGTAATCCTGAAGCAAGATCAACAACGCAACCGGTATTCCAGCATGATGCACCAGCAGTTCCGTAGACCACGGCCGGGGCGGGTGGCCCGCTCCAAAGTGCGAGAACGTCACAACGAATAACAGGAGGCACATCGATGCCAGCAGTTGCGAGGTCCTTCCGCGCGTTTTCTTCCCCCCGTGCAGCAGCACTCGGACTGCTGAGACCAGAGTCAAAGCTCCAAATCCAACGGTAATAACCCAGAGCGCCCACTTGTGCAGGTGCGTGGCGGGGAGGAGGCGCTCGCACAAATGCATCGTCGTGGCAATCGCGCTCAGTACGTATCCGCTGGCTGCGATAACGCGAAACCTGCCATTAAGGGATAGGTGCAGAAGAACAGCGGGCAAGAGGCTCAGGCTGGAGAAGCTCACGGCCTCCAGGGCCCAGCGGGCGGTGCCGGAAGGCAATACGAGGCTCGCGAAGGATACGGCATTCCAGGTCCACGCCAAGCCTGCCGAGGCGACTGACAGCCAGTTCTCACGCGACCGCCGTCCCGCGGCGCCCCGTAGTGCGAGCACCAGGAAAATACCGAATACGATGGCGCCGGCAAGGTGCCCTATGGCATTGACAATCAGAGGTTCGTGATCGTTGACCATTGATCCGTTACGCCGTTTCGTAGTCTGTTATACGTATTGTCAGGCAGTAGGCCGTGGAATTCTCCAACTATCCCGCAAAAGGGAAGGGTCCTTGGATGAGCGATCTAATATTCGAAGTGAGCGGCCGGACGGGGCTCCACATGGGCAGCCTGGACCGGCCACCCTGGTTTAGAACCCGTCCACGACCAATTCAACCCGCTCATGCGATTGTTCTTAGAGATCCTAAGGTGGCTACGGTAGAATGCGGGCTGCACGCTTTCGGAGAAAAGGCTCCGCTCCATGAGAAACTGCCGCTCGCTCTCGCCATCGGTTTCGCCTGCCTCTTATTTGCAGGGGAAAAGGTCGATGAGGCCACGGACGCCAGAATCCGGAGTGAAGAGATGGAGCACTCGCAGCTAATGCGCACTCTGCACATGCTTGCGGATCGATACGGCCCGCGTGTTACCGGAACGCCGAATCACGAGGAGGCTGCAAAGTGGGTGGTCAACGAGTCCACGCGTTGGGGCATGAAGAATGCGCACCTGGGGCCTTGGGATTTCGGGCGTCCTGGGTGGCTCAACGAGTGGGCTTCCGGCTTCATGGTTGCCCCGGTGCGCCAGAATCTGAAGTTCGAAGTTCTTGCGTGGACTCCATCGACCCAGGGCACGGTGACGGCTGCGGCGGTGCAGCACGCCGGCACCCACCTCGAAGAAATGAACCACGCCACAAGCTCTCTCGAACTGGGCGGCTAACTGGGAGTGTTCTTTCCGGATCTGTAGCAAATTACGTGGACCGATCTGGTACAGTGATAGCTCACGATATGGTGTCTCTGCTGCAAGTCATCATCCTAGCCATTGTGCAGGGGCTCGCTGAATTGCTGCCGGTATCAAGCTCGGCGCACGTTGTCGTAGCCGAGAAACTAATGGGCCTCGATCCATCGTCGCCGCCCATGACTCTCCTCCTCGTCATGCTTCACACTGGCACTATGGCTGCGGTCATCGTTTACTTTTGGCGGCAGTGGCGCAATACCTATTTCCGTGATATGGCTGCCTTCAAGGACGTAGTCATCAAGATCGTTCTAGCCACCGCGCTAACCGGAGTGATCGGCGAAGCCATCATCAAGGTGATTGAAAGGACTGCATTCCGTGATGTGAAAGATGCGCAGATCGAGGATCTGTTCAGCCACCTGGAGATTATCGCGCCCGCCCTGACGTTAGCCGGTTTGCTGATCATCATTGCCGGTGTATTTTCCAGGCGGAACCCGGCCGGATTGATGACAAAAGCCTCAGGATTGAGCACCCGTCAAGCTGGCCTGATCGGCGCCGTGCAAGGTCTCTGCCTCCCGTTTAGGGGCTTTTCTCGCTCGGGTGCGACCATCTCCGTAGGCATGTTGGCGGGCGTTCCAAAGTCCGCCGCTGAGGCGTTTAGCTTTGCCCTTGCGGTCGTGCTCACACCGGCAGTGGTCACTCGTGAGGCCATCAGACTTATGCGCGTGCAGTCAACCCGCGGAACGGGCAATCTGCTTTCTGCCTTCACACCCAGCCTCTTTGGAGCGTTCTTTGCATTTCTGGCAGGACTGGTAGCTTTGAAGTGGCTCAGCCAGTGGCTTGAAGGTGGACGTTGGTATCTTTTTGGCCTTTACTGCCTGATCGCTGCCGCCGTCGTGTTTGTACTGCACAGCCGCGGCTACTGACGGCCAAGGTGCTTTTTCGGTCAGTTCGAATCGGAGGCTGAACCGGAAACCTGAAAACCCATGGGGGTACCGATGGACGCAGCGTGTAACCCCGCTCATCGAGGCCTAGTGGCCTTCTGCTGACCATTCAGTCCGCTCACAAGATTGTTTGAAATAACGACGCTCCCGTCGGACTAAACTGGCATCCGCAAGCGGACTGGCTTGGCGGTTCAGCGGGATGCTTACCAAACAAGCCTGCGCCACCCGAGTTGTTCGCGCAGATGTGATGCCGCCTCATTGCTGTCCATCAGACGCATCTCCCCTTCGCTGGCTTCCGAGATGATCTTATCTGCTTGAGCGACGGACGGAGCTTCTCGCCAGATGCTGCGCTTCGTCGATCATGACCGCTGCCGGGCGGCGAAAGCGGAGGGCCTGTTCGACTCCATATCTGTATTCGCCCGTGGTCGGCTTCGGCCGCGCGGGAAATGAGGGAGTTCTAGCCCGTATCAACGAGCTGAAAACCTCGATTTTCCAGGGCGTGGTCGAGTTCGAGATCCGGAGCCGCTCGGTCCGCGTCCAGATTCTGCAGAACCAGCTCGACGACATGCTCGACTTGCAACGGGCGCGTGCTTTACTTTACGCCGACCACCCCGAGGGTTCTACTGGGCTGGTGGTGAAGGGCTACCGCGGACAGAAAGCCAAGAAGGAGATCTGGAAGTTCGACGCGGCTCTGGTGACGCAGATCCTCAAAACCCTGAAGCAGGCGGCAATTGAGGTAGGGGAGTGGAACGAGAAGCGGGTACCACAAGAAAGCCAGAGCATCGACTCGCTGAGGGACCGGATTATGCCGGTTCTACACAACTCGAAACATGAGCGGTTCGCTCGGTGCGTTGCCAAAGGGCTAAGTCATAGAGAGGCTTACTCTTCAGTCGGATACTCGAAGGCGGAGCGCGTTCAAACGCTGCCCACGGTCACGGCCGAGATCCGTTGCCTGTTCTTCCCAACAAGCAAATATGATCGCAGCAATTGGTAGCTACAGATGTAACTGCTATCGACTCAATAGATTAGACGGTGTATTCAAAGGCGCAGCGCGCCCAAAGCGCCTTAACATCTTACGCCGCATCTCGGCTACATCACGCCGAAGGACCTGATGGGCGGGCGATCTGAGTTAACTGTTTGACGGGGATTACTTGCCGCGAATCGGACCCTATCGACCAGGCGCATTTGTCAAAGCCAGCACGGCGTAAGCGGTGGCCGCATCGCTCATGAAGAGTCCGGTATCGGACAACACAGGCCGGTTGTTGTTGAGCGAAACCGCTGGCCACCGACCATCCGACTCAATCTGGTTTCTGCTCAACCACGCGAGCGCCCGCTTCAGCGGCGCCTGAGCCTGTTGCGCTTCGACCTGCTCCAACGCGAACGCAATCAGGCCCGTTGCGTAACCATCGCTCGAGGTATCGAGCGGAGTATCGTCATGGCGTTTCCAGGCGCCGATGAGTTGCGACATACTGAAGCCCCCGTCTTCGCGTTGTTTGGCCAGAGCCTCCTCGACAATCTTGTTTTGCTGGTCACGCGTGAGAAGGCCGGTCAGTTTCGTGGACGCCCACAGCAGCACGACGCGATCCAACGGCGTCTGCGCATTCATGTTCTTGACGAGCCACGCACTCAGAAGTTTTATGCCCTTCTGAATTTCCAGCTCCGACTGATAATTTCCGGGCGCGGAACCGATGGCGATGGCCGCTAGCGAGGTGCCGTAAAATTGCGAATCGCCCTCAAACGGAGCGTTATGAAACTGAAGCCATGCCCATGCTCCGTTCATGTCGGCAGCTTTGATCTGTAGAGCCCACATATTGTCGAGAGCAAGCCTAGCATCCGCGCTGAGGTGACCTGTGGGTACATCGCGCCACACGAGTATCAGCGAATTGAGGATTGATTCCGTCCCTCGCGATTCCGACGTTTTGGGAAGTCCGCGGGCCTGATCGGTATAAAACGGATCGACGTCATGCCACATGTGGACGCGCTTCGTAACGCTATCCAGCACCTTCTGCTCATTGGAAGAGGCGCCCGATTCGCCCAAGGGGCCGCGGAGTGCGGCTCTGCTCAGCGAAAACGGCGTCGCCGTATGGCAGGAGACGCAAAACGTACCGTGGTCGCTGGCGGACTTCGGCCATGAAATCCACCACGTCGACCTCGTGTCCAAGTAGGCGGCAGCTCGAACGGGACTCCACACGGCGGACGAAGACGTCGGCTGGCCGAATGCCGGCGTGCCGGAGAATCCAGTCAATAAAAAGACTCCGCTGATCACTGCAAATGTGAATCTTCCCATCGATTGCTCCTTATTGCGCCTGTGGCAGTTTGAGTCGGGATCCGGCTTGTCGCTTCCGTCCTCTGGGAAAACACCGGGCATGGGTTGCGGGACAAGACAATACTCTTTATAACACTGCCGGCGGGAAATGCCTCTTGCGACGTTTCGCAGTCCGTATGGCCAGAACTGAAAAGCAGACTGGCCGCTCAGCATTTCCCACA
Source organism: Candidatus Acidiferrales bacterium (assembly GCA_035570275.1). Lineage (GTDB taxonomy): Bacteria > Acidobacteriota > Terriglobia > Bryobacterales > Bryobacteraceae > DATMNI01. The sequence goes on from DATMNI010000030.1 coordinate 21,727, forward strand.
GCACCACGCCGAACGCCCAGATCTCCGCTCGCTTGTCGACGGTTTGTCCAGCCGCCAGCTCCGGGCAAATGTATCCGGCGATACCCATGATCACGCCAGCTTGCGTGCCGCCTGTGGTGAGCGTGGGTAAGTTGGTGGGATTGCCCTCGGCGCTAGTACCGTCGGGATGGAGGTGCCGCGGTCGCCCGTCACGCGGTTGCTCACGCCGCGGCAGCAGGTCATCGCGGGGGCGCGTGGGCGCCGGTGCCGTCGGGATCGAGGAGCAGCGCTCGTCGCGCCGGGACCTTCCGGAGTCGCGTGGGCGCGAGTGCCGGCGGAATCACTGCGCCGCACGCGTGCCGCGTCCTCGGTCCCGCGTTCAGCGCGCCAGCGCGGCGCCGTCGTCGATGTCTGGCCGGACCGCGAGCGCGGTGGACCACGACCCGCGGCCGTCGCGCCCACTCGCTCAATTCGAGCCCGTCGTCGCTCTTGGGGCCGGACCGCGAGGCGCGGCTCGCCCGTCTCACGAAGTTGCTGGTCGCCGCGGGCCGCTTCTCGGCGAGCGAGCGGCCGTCGCCGTGATCGTCGATCCCATTCGCGCGTTCGAGTCGTTGTCGTTGGCGTCGTGTGGGCGCGTGCCCTCGGGATCAGTTCCGTTTTAACGCCTCATTCTCAGGGGCCAGGGCACGGGTCTGATGGGATGGGCAGCGTCAGATCAATCCGAAGGCCCCGATGGCGCTCCAAGATGCGCAGAGGACAATGGGCCTAATTCGCCTCGTCCACCAAGAGAGTGACGGCGCTGTCCAGAATGCCGACCAGTTCCTGTGTAGGTCTTGAAGGAACAATAGCGCCTTCTTTGGGATCCCGCATATGGTAAACATATTCCATGCATCACTCTTACCACGCCAGACCTGACAGAAACCAACGGGGTGGGAAGCAGGGTGTCTAAAGACTCGTGAAGGATACGTCCAAATGGAGAATTCTATGCAGGCCAACTCTCGACGCAGGTACTTCAATAAATTCGCGACAACGATGGCCGCCGTGACCGGCGCACGCGTTCTTTTCGCTCAACAGCCTCCTCAATCCGCGGGCACACCACCAGCCAGCCCTGCTGGAAATCGACCTCGCAGCAACCACACACACAATGGCATCTATTACTTCTCGGGCACTGGTTCCAATGACGGCTACTCTAGAGACGATCACATTCTCGTGACGGACCCATTTGAGAAGCACGTCACCCGAACGATGGATGCACTTAAGAAGTCCGTGGAGCGCGCAGGGTGCACGATGGACAGCATCATGCATGTGGAAGTTTTTCTCTGCCTCCCTCAGGCCGATAATGTCCCGATGCCTACGGGCAAAGCTCGGTTCGATGCCCATAAAGCGCAGTACGACGCATTGAATAAAATCTACGGGACCTACTTCAGCCCCGGCAAAGCCCCCGCCAGGGCCTGCATGGCTGTTGAGTGGATACCGGGCGATTCGCTGATCGAAATCGTTGGAAGCGCATTGGTCGTCTCCCCGCCGTCTGCCGGGTAGACTCTGGCATAGAATCGTACTCCAGCGGCGTTGGGATCGAGGAGCCACGCAGGTCGCGCCCCGATCCGCATTCCTGCGCGCCCGCGTGCCGCTGTCGTCGATCACAGGCGGGACCACAACGCGCGTTCTCCCACTCGCACCATTCGAGTGAGTTGTCGCGTGGGCGCGCGAGCCGTCCGCCGCCGGTAGACCGATCGGTGAATCCTACCCCGTTGATCGTTGCTTTTACAACACCCAACGGGCGAGCATCGCCACCGTCCGTTACCCTGGACTACTGGGGCCGGCTCCGTCTCAGATCCCACAATCCGCGCGCCGAGAGGATCAAGGTGAAGCCCCCCAGCCCGCCGAGCGCCCAGAGTGTCCAGACGAAGAAAAAGCCGCCGGGGGACTTGGCGATCTCGCCGTAATGTGCTCCCCTCATGTGGATGACGGGCATGGCTGCTGCGAACAATCCGATGAGCAGCATGATGACGTGCCCCGATCGCCGTTCGGGGAGCACGAGTGTCCCGTACAGGAAGACCGCGAGGACGAGCAGCGCAGTGTTTGAGCTCTCGGCCTTCGATATCCCACGAACGATGTCGTCCGTAATGTGAAGCGTCAGGAAGAGGAGCGAGAGCAGAGACGCGACGGTCAACATGGTGTTGTGTTTCATTGGAAAGTCTCCTTGTTGGATTTTGTGTGGGCCTCATGCCCTGCCTTTGCCTACTTCGTCCAGCGCTGCTCGTTCACACCAAACACCAGGAGCGACAGCGCATTTTAGAACCAGGCGACAACGCCGAAACGCACGATTTAGCCAGCAATTCGGTTCTGCCATTGGCTCGTACAAGTAGGTCAGCCAACCCATCCCCACCGCCGACAAGACGCACAGGATGCGAGAAAGAAAGGTGGATCTGGAGACCAGATCGCTTTAAAAGACGGTAAACACCTTCTCGTTGTTCAATATATTTGGCACGGCCCGTTCCGGCTCGCCGCGGGTGCCGTCTCCTGCTGTTCCTCGGCCCACGCGCGGCTTCGCCGCCCTCGCCCTGCCCGTCGCGCCCGGCGTGCCTTTCGCGCCGCGCGGCGTGCCGGCTCGCCCGGCTCGCGCGGAGATTCGAGCAGGTCATCGCGGGGGCGCGTGGGCGCCAGTGCACTCGGGAATAGGAAAGCGGCCCGACGTCGCTATCGAATTTCGAGTCGCGATTCTACAGCGCGGCCTTCGAGGCGCTGCAGCCCAAGGGCCATTCTGGCGCCGATCTATACTCGTGTGTATGAGAAACTCAGCGAAAGGGACCGGAGTGAGCGATACTAGTGCCTGATCGGCGAAGACCGGAAGGCCGTGCCGGAGATCCTGTGCCAAACCAAACCAAACCGAACTAGCCTGCCTGGTTTCAGGCCGCCGCGAACCCGTAAAGCCATGCTTGCCGTAGCCACACCCACCACCTTGGAATTGATTGGCAATACGCCGCTCGTGCAGTTGCACGGATTCGATACCGGCCTCTGCTCGCTTTATCTGAAGCTGGAATCGCAGAACCCGGGCGGGTCGATCAAAGACCGCATGGCGGTCGCGATGATCGAAGCCGCGGAGCGCACTGGTGAGCTGCTTCCAGGCCAGACGCTGGTGGAGGCCACGGCCGGCAATACCGGCATCGGACTGGCGCTGGTGTCTGCGATCAAGGGCTTCCGGTTGATCCTGGTGATCCCGGATAAGATGTCGCCGGAGAAGATTGCGCACGCTCGTGCGCTGGGTGCGGACATACGGCTGACCCGCAGCGACGTCGCGCCAGGCCACCCGGATTACTACCAGGACATGGCGGCGCGCATCGCACACGATGAGCACTGTTATCACATCAATCAGTTCGGCAACCCGGCGAACCCGGCCGCGCACGAGACCACCACGGGGCCGGAGATCTGGAGCCAACTTAACCAGGCGGTGGACGCGGTGGTCTGCGGGGTCGGCTCCGGCGGTACCATTACGGGGCTGAGCCGCTTCTTTGGGCGCGTGCGGCCCGAGACCGAGATGGTGCTGGCGGACCCGGAGGGGTCATCGCTCTACGAGTACGTGCGCACCGGGCGGCAGGTGCCCTCGGGCAACTACGCGGTGGAGGGCATCGGCGGCGCCTGCGTACCGGCTATCGCGGACCTTTCGCGAGTGCGGACAGCATACTCAATTTCGGACCGCGAGAGCTTTGAAACGTCCCGCGAGCTGCTCAAGCGGACCGGCATCTTCGCCGGATCGTCGTCGGGTACACTGCTGGCCGCGGCCTTGCGGTACTGCCGCGCGCAAACCCTGCCCAGGCAGGTAGTGACGTTCGTTTGTGATACCGGCGCCAAGTACTTGTCGAAGCTGTACAACGATTATTGGATGCAGGACCAGGGATTCATCGAACGCGTACGAAAGGGGGGTCTGCAGGACCTGGTTACCCGTAAGTACGAGGAGGGTGCGGTTATCACGGTGGGGCCAGATGATCCGCTTCTGACCGCTTTCCAGCGTATGCGCCTAGCCGATATTTCGCAGGTGCCGGTGATCGAAAGCGGCCATTGCGTCGGTGTGCTGGACGAAAGCGACCTGCTGCTGGCCGTGCATGAGGACCAGGCGCGCTTCGGCGCTCCGGTGCGCTCCGCTATGACCAGCCGGCTTGAGACCATCGCGCACGATGAGAGTATCGCGCGCCTGTACGACATCCTCGATCGCGGCCTGGTGGCGCTGGTCCTGGATGGCGACCACTTTCTCGGATTGATCACCCGCACGGATCTGCTGATCCATCTGCGGCGCCAATTGCAGTGATGCCTCCTATGAGCCAACGATTCGGAACTCGGGCCATCCACGCGGGACAGGAACCCGACCCCACGACGGGCGCCATCATGACCCCCATCTATGCCACTTCCACATACGTGCAGCGAAGCCCCGGGGTGCACCGCGGATTCGAGTATTCGCGCACCCAGAATCCCACGCGGCTAGCTTACGAACGGTGCGTTGCGGACCTGGAAGGCGGCGCGCGAGGGCTGGCCTTCGCCAGCGGACTGGCGGCCACGGCGGCGGTGTTGGAACTGCTGGATGCCGGGTCGCACGTGATCGCAGGAGACGATCTGTACGGCGGCACTGTCCGGCTTTTCGAGCGGGTGCGTAAGCGGACCGCGGGACTAGAGACCACGTTCGTGGACTTGGCCGGGCCCGGAGCTCTCGAAGCGGCGCTACGCCCCAATACGCGACTGATCTGGGTGGAGACGCCGTCGAACCCGATGCTCAAGCTGGTGGATTTGGGCCACGTGGCGCGATTCGCGGCGGATCACGGATTGCTGGCGGTAGCGGATAACACGTTTGCCACGCCGTATCTGCAACGTCCGCTGGAGCATGGCTTCGATGCCGTAGTTCACTCGGCCACGAAGTATCTGAACGGGCATTCGGACATCATCGGCGGCATCGTGGTCACCCGCGAGGCGGCGTTGGGGGAGCGGCTGGCTTTCCTGCAAAACGCCGTGGGCGCGGTGGCCGGGCCGTTCGATTCCTTCCTGGCGTTGCGTGGGCTGAAGACGCTGCATTTGCGCATGGAGCGCCACTGCTCCAACGCGCTGGCGATTGCGCGGTGGCTGGAGAGTCACCCCGCCGTGGAGCGTGTCATTTATCCCGGGCTTGCCAGTCACCCGCAGCATGCGTTGGCGCGCACGCAGATGAGTGCGGCCGGCGGTATGATCACGGTGGTGCTTCGCGGGGATCTGGAACGTGTGCGGCGGGCGCTCGAATCATTCCGGGTGTTTGCGTTGGCGGAGAGCTTGGGCGGCGTCGAGAGTCTCATCGAGCACCCGGCGATCATG
>DATMNI010000031.1:0-10095 GCA_035570275.1 Candidatus Acidiferrales bacterium
AACGCCGTCACACCGCAGACGGGCATGACGATGGCCGCCGTGGCCTTCATCTGACGCAGCAGCGCCGCGCGCATGCGGTCGCGTGCGGCCAGGTTCACCAGGATCTGCTCGGCTGATGGCACCGGCCCGCCCAGCGATTCCAGCAGCGTCCAGTGCGCCTCCTGCTCGCGGCCTTCCAGCCACTTTCGCGTGGCCACCGCCGGCCACTGGCCGAACAGTACGCTCCAGACGTTGGGCGCCCGCTCCAGCCCTGGCGGCACGAACGGCGCCACCGCGAATCCGACGCCTTCCAGAATGGTCCCGGCCCGCACCACGGCGGAACGGATCTCCGGGTCCACCGGCACATCGTAGAACTGCTCCCAGACACCGATGCGCACGCCTTCGAGCGCGGGCTCGGATAATGGCACGGGTGCGGAGAAAGGGTCCTGCGGATCGTATCCGGCCAGAGCCGAAAAAAGCAGCCGCAGGTCTTGCGCGGTGCGCGCCATCGGCCCGGCCGCCGCCATAAGCCCCGCCGGATACCCCAGCGACGGCGTGTGCCCCACGCCCGAAATGCGTCCAGGCGTGGGCTTGAAGCCGGCGATCCCGCAGAAATGAGCCGGAATGCGGATGGACCCGCCGCCATCGCTGGCCAGTCCGCCGGGCGAGCAGAAGGACGCAATGGCGGCCGCCTCGCCGCCGCTTGAACCGCCGGGCGTGCGCTCGGGATCCAGCGGGTGGTTGGTGCGGCCGGTGACGAAGTTGTCGGTTTCGAAAGCCGAGAGCAACTCCGGCGTATTGGTGCGCCCCATCTGGATGGCGCCCTGGCGGCGCAGGCGCGCGACGGATGGCGCATCGTCCGCCGCGGGCGGGGGTGTGCGCAGGCGGCTGCCCACCACCGTCGCCTGGCCGGCGATATCGAAGCTGTCCTTGATGGTCACCGGGACACCGTGCAGCAAGCCGCGCGGTTCGCCCCGTTTGGCCGCGCCTTCGCGGTGGCGCGCTTCGGCCAATGCCTGCTCCGCGAATACCGTGACAAAGGCGTTCAAGGCCGGATTGCGCGCCTCGATTTGCTTGAGATGGGCTGCGACCAGTTCCACCGGGGAGATGGCGCCCTCGCGGACCATGGCCGCCATCAGGCAGAGCGAGGAACGGTAAGGCACCAAGCCAGTGTAACGCGATGGGTGCGGAGGGCAGCGTCAGGGCCGGGGGGGCCCGGGGTCAGCGGCCAAGGGGGCGGGGTCGAGGGCCAGGCGGGACCCAGATCAAGCCGCACTCGATTTCAGTTCCTCTCGAATGATGCGTCGCAGCGTATCTTCGAACCTTGGCGCCTTCCCATCGAGATATTCCCGGAGCGCTGCATTGATGAGGGTCTGATAGCCGGTCGCGCCCCCCGACTCTTCCGCCATGCGAAAGAAGCGGTCCACAACATCCTGGTCGAGTCGAATCGTGATCCGGGTCTTGCCCTCAAACTCAGGTTCCGGCGGAAGAACTCTACCCCGCTTGCCTTTGCTGAAATCGTATCGATCTTTCATCGTTCTGCCTCGTACTCCTCGCGCTCGTGGGCTTCGGCTGGGCGCGCGGAAATAATCCGAATATTCCCGCCATGCCACGTGTAGACAACCGCGAGCAAACGGCCCGTGGCGCCCATGCCGAGAGCGACAAACCGCTGCTCGCCCGGATCGGATTCCACATCCGCGATCGTGATCGCGTAAGGATCGTCAAACACCGGAATCGCTTCGGGCAGACGGACGCGGTGCTTGCGAAAGTTGAGCCCAGCTTTGCTCTCTTCGTCCCATTCGAAGCCCACAACCTAAGCGTACGCACTTTATGTGCATACGTCAAAGGCAGGCTACGAGATTTGCCGGACACTACCTTGACCAGGTCTTGAGTCGGCGACGCCTCTGCAGATCTCCCCGCCGGTCCCGCGGGACGCGCGGGACGGACTTCGTATAATCACCGTCATCACTTCTTCGCCAACCCCTCTTCCAGCTTGGCCGCTGAACCCCGACAGCGCCTCTCAGTTCTTTCCGCCCCAGCCCAATCGGCCTGGACAGCCCCGCCAACATGGACGGTTCGTGGGCAGCAGTGCAGAATGGCTGGCAGATCGGGCTCCACCGGCGCGCGGCCAACCGGGATGCGGCCGGCAACCCCGCCAGGCGGCGACGCGAGATGGCAGCCCGGCATGTCGAAGGTCCGGCCGAAACCGCCGAAACCGTGCTGCAACGGCTGCGGCGCCGAAACCGGCATGGATGACCGGTAATACCGCAGATGCTATCCTCGGAAAAGCAGCGTTTCCCCACTCCTTTTCTGAGCCCGTGAAGATTCTGAGCCCATGAAGAAACTCCTTGCACTGAATCGCAGCGAAATTGCGATCCGCATCCTGCGCGCCGCCAACGAACTCAGGCTGCGCACCGTGGCCATCTATTCGCAGGAAGACCGGCTTGCCCTGCACCGCTTCAAGGCCGACGAAGCTTACCTGATCGGCGAAGGCAAAGGGCCGGTGGAGGCCTACCTTGACATAGAAGGCATCGTGGCGCTGGCGAAAGAAAAAGAGGTTGACGCCATCCATCCGGGCTATGGTTTCCTCTCGGAGAATCCGGCGCTGGCGCGGGCCTGCCAGCGGGCGGGCATCACCTTCGTGGGTCCGGACGCCCCGTTGTTGGAGCTTCTGGGAGACAAAACGGCCGCGCGCCGCCTGGCGCAGAAGGCCGGAATCCCTCTGGTGCCGGGGACCGAAGAAGCCGTGCGGAACCCAAAGCAGGCGGCGAAGATCGCGGCCCAGATCGGGTATCCGCTGATCGTCAAGGCGGCGTTCGGCGGCGGCGGCCGCGGCATGCGGGTGGTGGAGAAGGCCGAAGATTTCGCCGGGAAACTGGAGGAGGCGCGGCAGGAATCGGCGGCGGCCTTCGGTAACGACGCGGTCTTTCTGGAACGCTTCGTGCGGCGCGCCAGGCACATCGAAGTGCAGATTCTGGGCGACCGCCACGGCAACATCCGCCACCTCTATGAGCGCGATTGCTCGGTGCAGCGGCGGCATCAGAAGGTGGTGGAAGTGGCGCCCGCGGTGGCGCTGGACCCGAAGATCCGCGCCGCGCTGGCGGAGGCTGCCGTCACGCTGGCCAAAGCGGCCGGATACTGCAACGCCGGCACGGTGGAGTTCCTGGTGGATGGTGAATCGGGCGAGTGGTTCTTCATTGAAGTGAACCCGCGCATTCAGGTGGAGCACACCGTGACCGAAATGGTGACGGGCATCGACCTGGTGCGCTGCCAGATTCAGGTGGCGCAGGGGCTGGCACTGGACGGCCCGGAAATAAATTTGCCGGCGCAGGACAAGATGCCGCTTTACGGCTACGCGCTGCAATGCCGCATCACCACCGAAGACCCCGGCAACGGTTTCGTGCCCGACTACGGCAAGATCCACACCTACCGCTCGCCGGCGGGCTTCGGCATTCGCCTGGACGGCGGGTCGGCCTACAGCGGCGCGGTGATCACGCCGTTCTACGATTCGCTGCTGGTGAAAACCACCGCCTGGGGACGCGAGTTCCGGCACGCCTGCCAGCGCATGGACCGCAGCCTGCGCGAGTTCCGCGTGCGCGGCGTGAAGACCAACATTCCGTTCCTGGAAAACGTGGTGAACCACCCGGATTTCCAGGCCGGAAACGTGAGCACGGGGTGGCTGGAACAGACGCCCGAGCTTTTCCGCTTCGTCGCGCGCCGCGACCGCGCCACCAGGTTGCTGAGCTACCTGGGGGACGTGATCGTGAACGGAAACCCGGCGGTGGCCGGCAAACCGGTTCCGTCAAGGTTGGGCACGCCGCCGGTTCCGCCGCACAATGCCGCGACGCCGCCCGATGGCACCCGGCAGCTTTTGGCCCAACTGGGGCCTGCGGGCTTCGCCGAATGGGCCGGCAAACAGCGGCGTCTGCTGCTGACCGATACCACGTTCCGGGATGCGCACCAATCGCTGCTGGCGACCCGCGTGCGCACCTACGACATGTTGGCCATCGCCAACCACGTGGCGCACCGGCTGCACAACCTGTTCAGCCTGGAAATGTGGGGCGGCGCCACGTTCGACGTCACCATGCGCTTCCTGCTGGAAGATCCGTTTGCGAGGCTGCGTCAGTTGCGCGCCGCCATTCCCAATATCTGCTTCCAGATGCTGCTGCGCGCCTCCAACGCCGTGGGCTACACGGCCTATCCCGACAACGTGGTGGCCGCGTTCATCCAGGAAGCCGCGGCGCAGGGCATCGACATTTTCCGCATTTTCGATTCGCTCAACTGGCTGCCCAACATGAAGGCTTCCATGGCGGCGGTGCGCGAGACCCGGTCGTTATGCGAGGCCGCCATCTGCTACACCGGCGACATTCTCGACCCCAAGCGCGACAAATACCCGCTGGCCTACTACGTGAAGATGGCCAAAGAACTGGAGAAGATGGGAGCGCACATGCTGGCCATCAAGGATATGGCCGGGCTGTGCAAACCCTACGCGGCGGAGAAGCTGGTCAAGACTCTGCGGCAGGAAGTGGGGATTCCGATTCACTTCCACACCCACGATACCAGCGGCATCAACGCGGCTTCGGTGCTGAAAGCCGCCGACGCCGGGGTGCACGTGGCCGATGCCGCGGTGGCTTCGATGAGCGGCGCCACCAGCCAGCCGAATTTGAATTCCATCGTGGCGGCCCTCCACCATACGCGGCGCGATTCGGGGCTGGACCTGGCGGCGCTGAACCAGTACGCCGATTACTGGGAGGTGGTCCGCGAATTTTACGCGCCGTTCGACACCGGACCCAAATCGGGCACGGCCGAAGTCTACATCCACGAGATGCCCGGCGGGCAGTACACCAACCTCAAGGAGCAGGCCGAATCCATGGGGCTGGGCCCGCGGTGGCATGAAATCGCGCAGACTTATGCCGAGGTGAACTTTGCCTTCGGCGACATTGTCAAGGTGACGCCTTCCAGCAAAGTGGTGGGCGATATGGCGATCTTCCTGGTCAATCAGAAGATGACCGTGGAGCAGTTCGCCCGGCTGGGGCCGGACCACAACCTGACGCTGCCTTCGTCGGTGATCGAAATGTTTTCAGGATCGCTGGGCGAGCCCGACGGCGGCTGGCCCAGGAAACTGCAGAACGTCATTCTACGCGGCGGCAAGCCACAACGAGGCCGCCCCGGCGCCAATCTGCCGGCAGTGCAGCTTACAGAGACTGCGGCGGCGGTGGAGATGGAACTGGGCCGCAAGCCGGCGCCGGACGAAGTGCTCAGCTACCTGATGTACCCGGATGTCTTTTTGAAATTCGCCAGGGCTCGCCAGAATTTCGGCGACGTGGACGTGTTGCCGACGCCGCAGTTCTACTACGGGATGCAGCGCGGCGAAGATATCGCGGTGGAACTGGAGCCCGGCAAGGTGCTGGTGATCAAATTCCTGACGCTGGGCGAACCTCACCCCGACGGCACGCGCACGGTCTTCTTCGAATTGAACGGCCAGCCGCGCGAGGTGAGCGTGCGCGACCGCAAACTGGAGGTGACTGAAGCGCCCAAACCCAAGGCCGACCCCAACCAGCCGGGCCAGATTGGCGCGCCCATCCCCGGAGTAGTCTCGACGGTGGCGGTGACCCTTAATCAGCCGTTGAAAAAAGGCGACCGGCTGCTGGTGATGGAAGCCATGAAAATGCAGAGCACGGTCTACTCCCCCATGGCGGGCACGGTGAGACAGTTGCTGGTGAGGCCCGGGCAACAGGTGGAGGCCAAGGATCTGCTGCTGGTGATTGAATAGGGCGATTGAACAGTGAGCCGATTATCCCCGGTTGGAATCCCCAGGTGCAGAGGCGGCCCGTTGCCCTACCGGATTTCAAGAACGTTGACCTGTCCGGGTCTTGTTTGCCTCACCAAATCGCGAATCTCCGCAAACTGAGGCCGGTAAGCGGCAAGATGATTGAATCGACTGACCAGAACCACAATGCCCAAAAGGTACGTTCCTGTGGGATTTTGAAATCGGAGATTCCGATCCAGGGTCACGAAGTTGTCGAAGTTCCCAGACGCTTCCTTCATGAGTCTCCCATTGGTGAGTGAGCGCCAGCCCATTTCCGCCACGGTCTTGACCACGTCGCCGGGGAAGGCCAGGCGAAGCCGCGGATTTAAGCACTCGTCAAGGAGGATGCGCATTCCTTCATTTGCTCACCGGCCAGTTCTAAAAAGCATTGAGCCTGTCTCCGTTCCAAAGACGGCACTGTTTCCAGAAATTCGTCCAGTGAGAAGCCAGCGGTAAGGTGATCGATCAGCATCTGTACAGGAATCCGTGTTCCTCTGAAGCATGGTTCTCCCGACAGCCGGTCGGGGTCGACCCACACAAGCTCTTCCAATCGCCGCCGCAGTTCCAACTGCATAGCTCCAACGTACAACAAACCGCCATTTTCGTGCAAAGCCGGGCCGCGCCGAGACAGCGGCTTAGCCGCCACTCCCGCTACCTCGCCAGCGCCGTCTCCGACGTAAGCGGGTCGGCCGGCGCGCTCACGGTGCCTCGGGCGACGTCCACCATCAACCTCGCGCCGGGGATCATCGACCAGATGTCTTTCTGAAATTCGCCAAGGCGCTGTTGATCACGCCGCATATATCAGCCGGGCTTCGGCCAGCACGCCGGGCCGGATGAGTGGCTTCAGTGCGGGCCTGACCGCCAGATCGACCCGGCGACCGGCCAGGGCAGTGAACTCACGCATCATGGCAGAAACGCCTGGCAATCCAGGGCGCGCGCCGGGCAGAAAGTCGACCAGCAGGTCGAGATCGCTGTCCGGCCGCATCTCGCCCCGCGCGCAGCCGAACCGAACAGGAATAACTCCTTGACCTCATGGCGCCGGTAGATGTCGGCGATCGCCGTCTCGGGTAATTCGATTCCAGCAGCGATGGTCATTAAGTTGATGCGCCGCTCCGTCCAACTGAGCTTCGGGCCAACTGAGCTTCGGGCCAACCGAGCTTCGGGCGCACGGAAGTCTTGATTTTTGCAGGAACGTAAGTAGGGTTTCACGAATCCGGGCTCGCATTTGCGAGGAGATCGCTCCCTTACCGTGCGCAACCGCAACGTGTGCAACCGCGCTATTCGTATCGCAAAGCTTCCATCGGATCCACGCGAGCCGCGCGCCGGGCCGGCACGTAGGCTGCAACCAGGGCGACCGCAATCATCGCCACCGCGCCGAAGGCGATCGGAAGGGCGCCATTTACCGGCAGGTCCTGGATCAGACTGGCGGCGAACTGGCGGGCCCAGAACGCCAGCGGGGCGCCGACGGCCAGGCCCGCTGCGACCATGCCAAGCGCATCGGCGAGCACCATCCGGATCACGTCGCGTTGCGTCGCACCCAGCGCCATGCGAATGCCAATCTCGTTGATGCGGCGCGCCACCGTGTATGCCAGCAGCCCGTAGAGGCCGATGGCGGCCAGCATCGAGCCTAGCGCGCCGAACAATCCGGACAGCGTGGCGATCAGCCGCTCCGGAACGATCGACGCATCCACCTGGTCGCTCAGCGTGGTGACCTTCACCACTGGTACGGTCTTCAGCAAGTCGCGCACCGTGCGGCGCACCGCGCCCGCCACCGCGGCCGGGTCGATGCTGGTTCGCAGAACAAATTCCGACGGCGGACTGCCCTCCTGGAAGGCATTGCAGTAGATGGTGCGCTGGGTTGCCTCGCGCATCTCGTAGTATTTCGCATCGCCCACCATTCCCACGATTTCGTACGGCCGGTTCTCGCCATCGAACGTGAAATGTTTTCCGAGTGGGTTGCCATCGGCGAAATAATAGCGGGCCATCGCCTGGTTGACAATCGCCACGCGGCGGCCCTGGTCCTGTAGCTGGAAATCGCGCCCCGCCAGCAACGCCGTGCCGAGGGTTTCGAAGTACTTCGGCGCCACCCAGTTCAACAAGAGGTATCGGCGATCCTCGGGCCTTTCCGGGTGGCCTTCCACGGTAGCCAGACGGCTGGCCGCCGCGGCCGAGATCGGATTGCGGGCGCTCAGCGAGGCCGAACGCACGCCTGGAATGGTTTCCAGCCGCCCCAGCAGTTCCTGGTACGGGCGCGACAATTGTTCGCGGCTGTATCCGCTGTGCGCCGGATCGAGGGCCACCAGCAGAACGTGGTCGCGGCGGAAGCCCAGATCGAGGCGGTCGAGGTTCGAGAGGTGGCGGACAAAGAGCCCGGCTGCGCTCAACAGCACCACCGACAAGGCCATCTGCGCTACCACCAGGCTTTTCCCGAAGAGCCGGCGGAGTCTGGTCTCGCCGGCCCTCCCGGCGTCCCGCAGCGACGAGGCCGGGGCGGTCGCGAACGCGTTCCAGGCAGGAGCCAGGCCGAACAGCACGCCGCTCAACAGGGCGGCGCCGGCCGTAAACAGCAACACGTCGAGATCGGGCTGCACGTGAATATCGAGGCGCGGAAACCCCGGAATCGGCCGTCCGGACCCAATGATCCGCACCAGGGCGTTGGCCCCGACGTACGCCAGCAAGACAGCCGGCCCGCTGCCCAGCGCCGAAAGCAGGAGTGATTCCGTCAACGCCTGGCGCGCCAGCCGAAACCCGCCGGCGCCCAGCGAAACCCGCACTGCCATCTCGCGCTGGCGGGCCGCCCCGCGAGCTAGCAGCATACTGGCTATGTTGGTACATGCCAGGAGCAACAGCAGCCCCACCACCGCCATCAGCAGCACCAGCGGTCTGGCAAACTGGTCGCGCAGGGGAGAAGTGAGCCCCGCGCCCGCCGGTTCCACTTCCAACTTCATTTGGCGAAGAACGGGATCCTTGCTGTGGCTGGCTCTTTCCTCGATGGTCCATCGGTACAGCACCGCCATTTCCGCGCGTGCCTGGCGAATCGACACGCCCGGCTTCAACCGCCCCACCAGGCTCAGCGAGGCGCGGCCCGGCGTCACGCGTAACCAGATGTCCGGCTTCAAAACCACCTGGAGCCCCTGGAACTCACGCGGTGTCACCCCAATCACCGTCACCGGCACATCGTCCACGACGATTCGCTTGCCCAGAATTGCGGGAGCCAGGTTGAACCGGTCTTTCCAGTAGGACCAGCTCACGACTGCCACCGCGGAACCATCCTCCGGACCGATCAGCCGGCCGATCGCCGGTTTCACACCCAGGACGGAAAAGAAGTCGCCCACCACATACTGGCCGTTCACCGTTTCCGATGCCAGCCCCTCTCCGCGCAGCGTGAAACGGGAAGCGGCCCCTCCGATCAAGGCCGAGAAGACATGGTTGTGATCCCGAAAGTGCTGGTAGCTCTGCCAGGAGAAGAAGTTGAGGCGGGGATCACCCGGGTAGATGTTCAGCAGTTCCACCAGTTGCCGCGGTTCCCGCACCGGCAGCGGGCGCAACATCAGAGTATTGATGAGGCTGAAGATCGCCGTGTTGGCGCCGATCCCCAGCGCGAGCGACAGCACCGCGACAGCCGTGAATCCAGGGGTACGCCGCATAGTGCGCAGCGCGTAGCGAACATCCTGCCAAAGGACTTCCAGCGAATTCCATCCCCACATAGTTGGCGCCTGCACCCTTAATGTATTAGATAACTAGTACACTCGTCAAGCGCTATTTTGGAGGGCTGGCAGATGCCGGCCCCGGCGCCTTTGTTTTCAATCCACGCCGCCCGTGAAGGCGGCGACTTTGGATCGAGCTTGCCACGACCGGTGGCCCCGGTACAACCTTTGCGTGCTTCACGGCATCTCATGCTGCGCACCCCCGGTATACCAAACGAACCTAGTCCCATTTTCGGAAAACCGGCCCACCTTTCAACGGCGGTGCCACGGTCAACAATCGCACCCGCATCGGCGGCACCCCGAACAGCGCCACCACAGACAACCCCTGCCAGCCGCCGAGCAGATCGACGAATTCCGGCGTGGTTGCCGCAGTTGCCGGTGGGCGCCCTGGCGAGGGGATTCGCTGCCCGCCCCCCCAACCCGCCCCTCCGTACACCGTGTTATGATTAGCTTTCGCACCGATCACTTCTTTCCTGAGGTAGATTCCACTTGGCTTTAGTTGAAGGCTGCAAGCACTCCTTGGAGATTTCCGTACCTGTTCCCGACGTGGAAAGCGAGACCGGCCGAGTTGTCGGAGATGTCATGAAGCGCGCCAAGCTT
>DATMNI010000032.1:0-37750 GCA_035570275.1 Candidatus Acidiferrales bacterium
CGCCTGGTGGTTGGGTGTTTGGGGCGTTTGGCGCAGTTTCGGGTGGGAACGGGGCGCCCGACCCCGGGCGGTATTCCGGAGCAAACCAACACAGGCAAGAATGCCAGTGCCGCGTTACATTAGAATCAAGGTTTGGTCCTAGTTCAAAACGTTTCCAAGCTCTATCGTTTGTACCGCCGTCCCTCCGACCGTCTGCGGGAAATGCTGCCCGGCAGCCAGCCTCGGCATACGGACTTCTGGGCCTTGCGCGACATCGGCTTCGAGGTTGAAAAGGGCGAGATCCTAAGCCTGGTGGGTCCCAACGGCTGCGGGAAGAGCACGCTGCTGCAAATCGCCTGCGGTATTTTGCAGCCCACCACGGGCCGTGTGGTCACGCGCGGGCGCATCGCGGCGCTGCTGGAGTTGGGGGCCGGCTTCAACACCGAATTCTCCGGCCGGGAGAACGTTTATCTCAACGGCGAGATCATGGGGCTGAGCCGCGGCGAGATCGACAAAGCCATGCCTTCCATCGAGGCCTTCGCGGAAATTGGCGAATTCATGGAACGGCCCGTCAAAGAATACTCCAGCGGCATGTACGTGCGCCTGGCTTTTTCCACGGCGATCCATGTGGATCCCGAAATCCTGGTCGTCGACGAAGCCCTGGCCGTGGGCGACGCCGTCTTCGCCAACCGCTGCGTGCGGAAGTTTGAGGAACTGCGCGAGCGCAAGGTCACGGTGCTCTTCGTCTCGCACGATCTGGGTCTGGTCAAGCAACTCTCCGACCGCGCCATTCTTCTGCTGCATGGACGCATTGAGGCGCAGGGCTCGCCCAACGACGTGATCAACCGCTACATCGGCCTGGTCCTGGCTCAGCAGCAGTCGCGCGGCAAAAAGGAAGGCCGCGTACGGGGCAGCTACCGCCACGGCGATGGAGCCAGCGAGATCGTCAGCGTGCAGATTCTGAACGCACAGGGCGAGGAAGTTACTTCCATAGCCAGCGGCGAGCCGGTCACGGTGCGCGTGCGCTCGCATTTTCACCAGGCAAAATCCGACCCAATGGTGGGCATTCTGTTGCGCACGCGCATCGGCATGGACGTCTACGGCACCAACACGCGCATCGAAAAGCAACCGCTGGGGGACTTCCAGGCCGGCGACGAACTGGAAGTCGATTTCCACATCGAATGCTGGCTCACACCGCAGCAGTACACCCTGACCGTGGCCACGCAGAGCGCCGACGGATCGAGCCACGACTGGCTGGACGACGCCATTGCGTTCGACGTCATCGACACCCGGGTGGCGGCCGGCGTAGCCAACCTGAGGGCAAAAATCGAATGGCGCGTCTCACGGTAAAGGTGCACCCGCGCGCCCGGCGGACCGCGCTTGCCGGCCGGTTCGGCGAGGCTTACAAGGTGGACTTGGCGGCGCCCCCGGTGGATGGCAAGGCCAACCAGGAATGCATCCGCTTCTTTGCCGAACTGGCGGACGTGCCGCAGTCGCGGGTGCGGATTGTGACCGGCTTGACAAACCGGACCAAGGTCGTTGAGATTGATGGTGTCACTCAACTCGAGCTGGAAAAGACACTGGCGGCGGCGACTCCCGGCCGCCACCCATAGCCCGGCGTTCAGCCGCTGTCCCCGCGACGCTTCGGCGGCGGCGGCATTTCGATGAACTCGTAGCTCCCCGGTGTTGCCGCTTCGACTTTGGCCGCTATCACTGCTCCGTGATCACGCACCACCGGCCAGATATTGGACCCGAGCAGGACGAAGGCGAGTTTCCGGCCGGTCAGGTTTTGCTGGTGCCTGATGTTTGATCGGACGTAACCATCACGTCGTAACCATCACGTCGAACCCCGACGCTTCCGCCGCGTTGAGAAACTCGCCGTTTTCAAGCTGCGGATGCCACTGTATCTCGGCGAAGGTGCGCACCTCATGTTTGGTCAGGAATCGCCATACACCGACCGGCACGTTCTTGTCAAATACGATGTGCAATGCGGTGAGTCTTGGCGTAAGCCAAGATCGCCTCGACACGATCTTGCGGAACCTCAAACTGTTCCACGATTTCGGCGCCGCTCACGCCATAGTCGAAATTATCGACAATCGTGTCGACCGGCATGCGCGTGCCGAGCAGCACAGGAGCGCCGCTTTGCACGCCGGGCTTGACTTCGACGAGCGGGCACTCCGACCAGTCGATTCTCTCCATGGCCATTGGCGGACCTCCCGGCCAGTATGATTCCACGTTTTGCCTGGAAGGCCAACGAGTTCCCCGGCTCGGGCGGTTGCGGTTAGCCAACGGTGTTTTCTTCGCTGCGTTGCCGGGTCAGGGTTTTTTTGCGATGTTCGCGTCTCGCGCGGTTCAGGACACCGTTTCCAACTCGACGAAATCAACGTCGCTGGTGGGAACCGGAATTGGTTCCCCGACTTCCAGCATCGCTTCGAGGTGCAATTCAATGGCTTCGCGAATATTGTGCTTGGTCTCCTGCAGAGTCGATCCCGTCGAGATGCAACCCGGCAGGTCCGGAACATAAGCAGCCCAATTTGATTCGGCCTTTTCAAAGACAACGGCAAATCGTCTCATGATTCGTGGAACTCCGCTTTATTCAGAATCGACTTCAACGTTCCCACCGATCGTCAATCCAGTTGCCCGGCACGGTCACAACCATTGGCTTCTCGGGATGTTTGAATGCCCGGTGACTGCCCTTCTGACGAACAACCGCCAACCATCAGCTTCCGGGCGGCGAACGACGTCGCGAACCTTCATGCTCTGGTCTTCAGAATATCAGTGGAAACGCACCAGCGCCAGCGAGAATTCCCTTTGCGTTCGCGCCGCCACGCAGCCGGAGCTAGATCGAATTATTAGTGAAGTTCAATCCGGTTTCTA
Organism: Candidatus Acidiferrales bacterium; assembly: GCA_035570275.1. Classification (GTDB taxonomy): domain Bacteria; phylum Acidobacteriota; class Terriglobia; order Bryobacterales; family Bryobacteraceae; genus DATMNI01. Next base: position 2,857 of record DATMNI010000032.1, read on the forward strand.
CTCTGGGCGCGTCCTGGCGACCGGCTTAGGCGGCTCAATCGGTTCCGATGTGAAGTTCCCAGCGTACTGACCGAGGTGCTCCGCGTTCAGCCCGGCGCCAGGGAGCGGGTTTAGCCATTGCTGCTATCCGTGTATTTTTCAGAATGTCATCGAACAGTTGTTGTCGGTAGTGGAAGTTCGTTTGCTTGAGGCGCGTAAGCGCATCGGCAAGGTCGAGGATGCCGCGCTGCGCCGAGCGCGTAAGAAGACCCAGGGTTCCCGTGATCTGGAATCCCTTTCGCAGGGCCGCCGCGGCACCTTTGCGGTCGTCGATGAGAATGAGTTCGGCGCCGAGAGCCATTCCCAGCGTAAGGGCCGACTTTTCGCCATCGTCCAAAGCATGAAACGCCGGATCGTCGCTCACGGTCACCGGCAATACCTCTAACCAGGAGGGCCGAGAATTCGCCCACGTCCGGACGGTCGCAGGGGCAGACGGGTGGCGCAGTTCGTCGTACACGACCGAAGGAATGAATATCCTCTCGAACAGTTGGGGCAGAATGCCGATGTGGCGGATTTCCACCAGATAGCGGATGGGACTCGTATCGGCGACGACAAGGAGCATTAAATCCCTAGACGCCTCAAGCCCTCTAGTTCTTGCTCCAGGTCTTGCAACGTGTAATCCTCGCAGACGTCATGGGCCTTGAGGAATTCGTCGAGCTGGTACCTGTTTCCAAAACCGAGCAACCGCCGCAACTCGGGCTTGGTAATGTGGCCGCCCTTGAATTCTTCGAGCGCCAGGGCTTCGAGGGCGCGGCGAGAGAGATCGCCACCGGATTCGCTCATGCGGCCGGCGAGATCGTCGGGAATCTGGACGGTGAGTTCCAGCCTACGCCATCCCCAGAATCCGGTCAATTAGAATAGCGCAACACCTGCCATCGGTGGCCGTAACCCACTACCCGGTTCGTGTCCACGGAGCACCGCGTCTCCGGTGGATCGCAAGGCCAACGAGGAATGCATCCGCTTCTTCTCCGAACTGGCGGGTGCGCCGTCGCGGGGTTCGGATTGTGACCGGCTTGACAAACCGGACCAAGGTCATTGAGATTGAGGGTATCCCACAAAGTGAGCTGGAACGAATAATGGGAGTGGTATGAACCTCGAATCCATACAGAACGAACTTCGCAAACAAAATCTGGACGGCTGGCTCTTTTTCGACCACCACTTGCGCGACCCGCTGGCGTACCGGGTGCTCGGCCTGCACGTCACCAAAGGCCCCACGCGCCGCTGGTATTATATGATCCCCGCCAACGGCGAGCCCAAAGGCATGGAACACCGCATTGAGCGTAACCAACTGGCCGGCCTGCCCGGCGAGAAGATCGCTTACTCGCGCTGGACGGAACAGATTGGTGCCCTCCACAAGCTGACGGCTGGCATGAAGCGTGTGGCCATGCAGTACTCGCCGATGTGTGCCGTGCCGTACGTGTCCATGGTGGATGCCGGCACCGTGGAACTGATACGCAGCCTGGGCGTGGAGGTGGTCAGTTCCGCCGAACTGATTCAGGTCTTCGAAGCACGCTGGTCGGCCGACGCCCTGGAATCGCATCTCGAAGCCGGCCGGCGTGTGGACCGCGTGCGCGTCGCCGCATTCGATCTCATCCACGAACGCACGCGCAACGGCGCGCCGCTCCAGGAGGTGGAGGTGCAGAAGTTCGTCCGCGACGGGTTCGCCAAGGCCGGCCTGCTCACCGACAGCGGCCCCATTGTGGGCTGCAACGCCAATGCATCCAACCCGCATTACGAGCCCAGCGACGCCGTCACTACACCCATCGGCTCCGGCGATTGGGTGCTGCTGGATATGTGGGCCAAGCTGGATCAGCCCGGCGCCGTCTATTACGACATCACCTGGACGGCATTCTGCGGTGATAACCCCAGCGACAGGATGCGCGAGGTATTCGCGGTGGTCACGGGCGCTCGCGATGCCGGCATTGCGCGGGTGCAGCAAGCCATCGCCGCCGGGCAACCGCTATGCGGGTTCGAGGTGGATGACGCCACGCGCGCGGTGATCGACAGCCGCGGCTACGGTGAGTGGTTCACGCATCGCACGGGCCACTCGATTGGGCAGGAAGTCCACGGCAACGGCGCCAACATGGACAATTTCGAAACTCATGACGACCGGCGGGTGATGCCCTGGAGCTGCTTTTCGATTGAGCCCGGCGTGTATCTGCCGGAGTTCGGCGTGCGCTCCGAGATCGACATGTTCATTGGGGAGACGGACGCGCGCGTGACTGGGGAGATGCAGAGGGAGATGGCGTTGTTGTGATTTGAGGGGCATTTGACGCGGAGACGCGGAGTTTCAATGAGTTTAGAATCAAAACCAACGTTTGAGATCGCAGGTGGAGCGGAGACACTCGCGCCGTTCGCGCACAGTGACTCCGATCTCGGAGGTCGTCGTCGCGGTTGCGCAAACTTGAGGAACCGGCGGCGCGCGAATCCAATTCTCAAAACTCTGCGTCTTCCTCCGCGTCTCAGCGTCTCCGCGTCAAGGTTGGACGTCTCCACGCCCAGCAAACGGGCGGGGCAAAGACCATGCAAGCCCTAGCAGCCGTGGCCACCGTGCTGGCCTTCGCCCCGCACGGCAATCGAGTTGTGCTGCAGCTTGACCACGGCAGCGCGGAGCTGGTCTGGGTCACCGCCAGCACGTTCCGCTTCCGGCGTGTGCTTGCAGGGCAGCTACCGGACGTCAAGTCGAAAGAGACCGAGGCCGTGGCAATCCAGAGCGATGACGTCCCGGGCGCGGTCCGGCTCCGGTCCAAGTACCTTGAGGTCACCATCCAAAAGCACGGCCTGCTGGTGCGGGTTCGCAAGTTGGATGGGGTCACGCTGATGGCCGACCTTTCCGAACCGCGGTCGGAAGCCGCCGGTGTCACCTGGGATCGGCAGAGCCCGGCGGGCGCTCAACTCTACGGCCTGGGCCCGCGCATTGACGCCGGGTTCGACCTGCATGGCAAGTCCATTCCCGCCGAGGTGCCCTTCCTGCTCTCCACCAGCGGGTACGGCGAATACCATGCCGGCGGCGGTGGTTACCATTTCGATTTCTCGAGCGATGGCCGGTACCGTATCCAGGGTCCGGAGATCGACTACTTTTTCTATTACGGTCCCTCACCCAAAGAAATCTTCGACGAACACCGCTACGCGCACGGCACGGCCGAACCGTGGCAGGTTTCGGCCGACCAAGCCGGCACCTGGGCCACGCTCCGTGCCGCTTTGCTGCGTCTGGTGCAGGGCGCGATGTCGGCCGCGCTGTCGCCAACGTTTGACCTGACGCCCTACGCCAACGCGCCGCCCGAACTGCAGCAGCGTGCCCGCCAACTGGGATCGATCGTGCCCAGCGTGGTGGCCGGTCCGCTCGGTACCAGCGAATTCCGCCAGCAGTTGAAGAGTTTCTTCGGCACCTACAATGCCGAGTTGGGCGATCACGGCTACCCCATCTGGCATCCCCTGCCCTTCCAGATCGCCGAGGACCGCGAAGGCGCGCGCCACGCCGATGAGTTTCTTCTGGGCGACGAAATGCTGATCGCGCCTATCTATGAACCGGGCGGCCAGCGCACCGTCTACTTGCCCCGCGGCGTCTGGACCAACCTGGAAACCAACCAGGCCACCCAGGGGCCGCGCACCATCACCGTGAAGACGCAGACACTCCCGGTCTTCGCGCGCAACGGCACCATCGTTCCGTTGGATTCCACCGGCGGCAGCCTGGCGCTCCACTATTTCCCCAAACTCGGCGCGGAGTTTTTTCTGCTGGAAAGCGACATCGCCGAATACTCCCAGGTCCATGCCGCACCGGCCGCCGACATCATGCGCCTCGAAATCGAATCCAGGAAGGACCGGGACTATCAGTGGGTGGTCCACCACGTGGACAAGCCGGCCGCCGTTGAGTTCGATGATGTGCAATACCGTCAGGTGACCGAACCGGACCAGATGGCCAACCGCACGTGGTTTTACGATTCCGCCAGCAGGATCCTGCAGGTGCGTGTCAACGCCAAGGCGGGCGAAGACTGCATCGTGAACATTCGGTGAAATACATCACGCCCGAGGAATACTTGAAGGCCGAACGCCAGGCCGCATTCAAGAGCGAATATTACGACGGTCAGGTGTTTGCAATGGCCGGAGCTACTTTGCGGCATACCCGCATCGCCACCAATATGGTGATCGAATTGGGAGCCGCGCTGAAAGGTGGGCGGTGTCAAGTCTTCAACTCGGACTTGCGGGTTCATATTCCCGCTACCGGCCTGTACACCTACCCCGACGCTTCCGTGGTCTGCGGCGATCCGGTGGTTTTCCAGACTGACAATCTGCAGAATCCGGTGGTCATCGCCGAAGTCCTGTCGAAATCTACCCGGCACCACGACCGCACGACCAAGTTCCTGGACTACCAGTCGATCCCATCCTTGAAGGAGTACCTGCTGGTGTCCCAGCAATCGCGCCTCCTCACCCAATGCACACGATCGCCCGGCGGGGAGTGGCGGATCGAAACCCACAGTGATGCCACCGCCCCGGTTGATTTCCCTGGCGTTCGCCTCTCCAGCATCGGCGTGGAACTGACCTTCGAGCAGATCTACGCCGGAGCCGATTCCCTTCCCTAACCGCAGTCGTGTCACCTGCTATGCTGTTTCTATCCTTATAAGAAAACAAAATGCCCGATTGGCTCCTCATCGTTCTGTTTCTGCTGGCCTACCTCGCGCTCACGAAGTGGGTGCTGCCGCGCTTCGGTGTGCTCACGTGAACGGCCAAATCCTGCGACGCCGCGGCGCGGCGTAAACCGTTCCTTCAGGCGAACACGAACCCGGACCTGGGCCGCTAAACAATCCGTAGAGTACTTTACACATTCGAAGTCCGCTTTGCTACCATAAGGATTCACTGCATGAAGGCCTTACTGGAATCGCTCCAGCCAGGGAAGGACTGGGATCTTGCTCAAGCCATCGATCCTGCCCGGTTGCCCGCGCACATAGCAATCATCATGGACGGCAACGGCCGGTGGGCCGGCCGTCGGCGCCTGCCGCGCGTGGCCGGCCACCAGGCGGGAATCGGACCCGTGCGAACCACGGTGGAAACCTGTGCGCGCCTCGGCGTGAAAGTGCTCACGCTCTACGCCTTTTCGGTCGAAAACTGGAAGCGGCCCAGAGCCGAAGTGGAAACCCTTTGGCGCCTGCTTCGCTACTACCTTAAGCAGGAACTCCCGGAGTTGCAGCGCAACGATATCCGGCTGCAGGCCATCGGCCGCCTGGATGCCCTGCCCGCGCAGGTGCGTCGCGAACTGGATTCGGCGATCGATGCCACGGCTGCGAATCGCGGCCTGCTGGTGAACCTGGCTATCAATTACGGCGGCCGCGCCGAAATCGTCGATGCCGTCAATTCCATTCTCGAAATGGCTCGTATCGAGGGCAGCCTCGGGTCGCTCAAGATCGACGAAGACCTCATCGCCACCAGCCTCTACACGGCCTGCTGTCCCGACCCCGACCTTTTGATCCGCACCTCCGGCGAAATGCGCATCAGCAATTTTCTGCTTTGGCAAATCGCCTATGCGGAGCTCTACGTCACCGAAACCTTGTGGCCGGATTTCACCCGCACCGACCTGCTCCAGGCCGTGCTGGAATACCAGAAGCGCGACCGCCGCTACGGCGGCCTGAGCGCTGGGCCGATGGATACGCGAGCCAAAGCCGCCGACGAAGTTCTGATCGAAGCGCTCCGCGGATCATGAAGCGGATTCTCACCGCGCTGTTGATGATCCCGCTGGTCACCTACGTGGTGCTGTGGGCCGATTACGGCGTCTTCCTGGCGGTGCTCGCCGTAGCAGCGCTGCTCAGCTATCGCGAATACAACGCCATTTCCACGGACTACGGGTTTGGCGCTCCGGGCCCCGCCGGCTACAGCGCCGGTCTCCTCTTGCTGCTGTGGCCGAGTGAGACGTGGCTGCCCGCCTGGTACCTGATGGTGGCCTTCGCGGTAGTTGCGCTGATGCTGGCGATGCGCGCTGACGACCTGTCGCAATCGCTGCCACGCGCCGCCATGCTGCTGATGGGGATCGTCTACATCTTCGGCTGCTGGAAATGCGCCATCCCCGTGCGCGAGAGTTTTCAAAGCCGCCATTGGCTGATGTATGCGCTGCTGCTGAACTGGGCGGGCGACATCGGCGCCTATTACATCGGCCGCCCGTTTGGGGCGCACAAACTGGCGCCGGTGGTGAGCCCCAAGAAATCCTGGGAGGGTTCCATCGCGTCCGTGGTTACGTCGGTCCTGGTGGCGGGCGCGTATTTGTGGCATTTTGTGCCGGGCTTGAATCCGTTCCACATCGTGGGCCTCACCGTGGCGGCCAATATCGCGGGCCAATTCGGCGACCTGGCCGAATCGGTGCTGAAGCGCGGCGCCGGCGTGAAAGACAGCGGCGGACTCCTGCCCGGCCACGGCGGCTTCCTGGACCGCGTGGACAGCACCCTATTCGCGCTGCCGGTGGTTTATGGGTATCTGAAGCTGGTGGCCTGATCGCGGATCTACATTCAGTAAACGTCCAGATCCTGCCCGATGACAACCTTTCCGCCATAGGTCCGTCGAATCTCTGCCAGGTATTGCTCGTCGGAGATCTCCCGGCCCGGTGCGCCGGCCCCACGGTGATAGACGATCAGAAGTCCCGGTTGCGTCTTGTTCGCAATCTCGGCGAGTTGGGCCGTCGTTGTGTGGTACTTCTGCCGGTACTGCAGCCAGTTCGGGACGTCGGCCGGCTTGTAATCCTCGGAGTACGCCTCGTGTATGAGGACATCGCATTTCTGGCAGCTATCGATCAACGCGGGACCGGGGCTGGTGTCGCCCGAGATCACCACCGTTCGATCGGACGTCTGGAATCGGTAGCCGTAGGCCTGCAATTCACCATGCGAGACCGGAAAAGCGGTCGCTTTGACACTGGAGTCCTGGTAGATCACGCCGGGCTTCACGTCGTGCGCCTCAACTGCTAAGCCAGTAGCATCGCGCTGCTCCAGATCCTTGATCCGAACGTCGATATCGGCCTGCCACGCGAGCATGATGTACTTCGTCATGGCCTCGAGACCCGCGGGACCGTACACTCTTAGCGGTCTGTGCCGGCCTTGCACCCATGTTGTGAAGATCAAATCGGGATAGCCTACCGTGTGATCGGAGTGCAGATGGGTGATGAATGCTGTCTGCAGATTCGCCACCGCGAGGCCCTTGATGCCTCTGTCGTACGCGGCTGCCGCGCGCCGCACGATTCCCGGTCCGGCGTCAACAAGGTACGGCGTGCCGTTGACCACAATGGCCGTGGCCGGTCCCGAGCGTTGCGGATCAGGCCGTGGGCCTCCAGTCCCCAGCAGCACGATCTGTGTAAGACTTGCTGCCGTCGCTGGGAGGTGTTGTCCGGCCGCGGAATACGAGGTGACGACCACGAGCCACCAGATTACTCTAAGCGTGAGGAGCTGAACTTTACTGCGCATACCGTAGATGATTGTAAGTCTGAACGAACCTGCAGCGCTGAATATCGTCGAGGAAAATGCAGCCATCGGAAAAATCGCGGGCGTTTCGAGCTCAAGCCATTTTGAGGACGCGGCCGATGGCGCCGGAAAGACGCGACCAGTTCTCGGTTTCTAATTCCAGTTGTTGACGGCCCTGCGGGGTCAAGGTGTAGAAGCGCGCCCGCCGGCCAAGTTCGGAGACGCCCCATTCGGCCTTGATCCAGCCCTGGTGTTCCAGGCGGTGCAAGGCGGGGTACAGCGAACCCTGGTTGACCTGCAGCACATCGCGGGAAATCTGCTGGATTCGCTCGGAAATGGACCAGCCGTGCATGGGGCCGTTGTTGAGGGTGCGGAGGATGAGGAGATCGAGCGTGCCCTGCAGAAGATCTATCCTGGATGGTTCGTTGGTGGATGGTTCGATCTTGGCTGGTTCGACCTTGGATGGTTGCGTCATAGTGTAGATCCCCGACACCAATATACTAGCGCTGGTGTCGGCTGTCAACAACAATGGAAGACCGGCAGCGGGGCACGCGATTGATGTAAAATACTTGGGATTTCGAGGAGGAAATCCCCATGCTACGAAACGCTTCTCTGTTCCTTTGCGCCGGGTTGCTGCTTTTTGCCGTGGCCTGCTCCGACCAATCCACCACAGCGGCCGCCGTCGACACCCGCGACGCCGATGTCAAGGCCGTCCGCGATGTGGAGGCCGCCTGGGCCAGGGACTCGGGCGCGAAGGACGCCGAAAAGTTCGCCGGCTACTATGCCGACGACGGCTCCCTGCTGCTGCCCAACGCGCCGATTATCAACGGAAAGGAAGCCATCAAGGCAGCGGTGAAGGGGATGATGACCGATCCGAACTTCGCTCTCAGCTTTCAAGGTACGCGCGCCGAGGCCTCCAAGGGCGGCGATATGGTCTCGTCAATTGGCACCTACACCATGACCGTTTCCGACCCCAAAACCAAGAAGCCCCTCACCGACAAGGGAAAGTACCTGACCGTCTTTAAGAAACAGGCCGACGGAAGCTGGAAAGCCATCGCGGACATGGTCAATTCGGACATGCCGCCCGGGGCCTGAGCCCCTACGTCAGCCATTTCTTGCCAACGTTCCCGGCCCGCCCGGCGTCTTATTGTCGAGGTAACCGATGGCGAGTTTCCGGATCGTTCTGCGCGGCCTGCTGCGCACACCGCTGTTTACGGCGATAGCGATTGTTTCACTGGCCCTGGGCATCGGGGCCAACACGGCAATCTTCTCTCTGCTGGACCAGTTGCTGCTGCGGACGCTGCCGGTGCAGAATCCGCGCGAACTGGCGTATCTGTACCATGTGGGGCCGGTGCAGGGGAGCTCGTCCTCCGACGAGGGTAGCGGGTCTCCCTTCAGCTACCCGGCGTTCCGCGAAATGCAGAAGGAGCAGACGGCTTTCGCCGGGCTGGCCGGCGCGCGAAACGAACAGGCTAGTCTGGCGTACAAGAACTCCGCGTCGCATGGCACGGCGCGGATGGTCTCGGGCAACTATTTCGGCCTGCTGGGCGTGCGGCCGGCCATCGGACGCCTCTTCACCGAAGAGGACGACCGCACGCCTGGCGGCCATCCGCTGGCCATTCTGGGTTACAGCTATTGGGTCTCCAGCTTCGGCGCGGACCCGGCGGTGCTCAACCAGACCATCGGCGTGAACGGCTATCCCATGACCATCGTAGGTGTGGCGCAAAAGGGCTTTGGAGCCGAAAAGCTGGGGACGCCGCCCGAAGTCTACTTACCCATTTGTATGCGGAAGGAGATCGTTCCGGACCTCAGAGCCAATACCCTCTCCGACCGCCGCAGCTACTGGGTAACCCTCTTCGGCAGGATGAAGCCGGGGCAAACGCTCCAGCAGGCCGAGACCGCTATCAACGTCACCTACCGCGGTCAGCTCCAACAGGACGTGGAACTGCTGCGGCAGCCGAAACCGGACTTTCTGGCGCGCTTCAAAGCCAAAAAGGTGATCCTCAAGGAAGGCCAGTACGGGCGCGGCGGCCTGCGCGACGAAACCCGGCGGCCGATGCTCCTGCTGATGGGGATTACCGCCCTGGTGCTGCTGATCGCCTGCGCCAACGTGGCCAACCTGCTGCTGGCCCGCGGTGCGGCGCGTACCCGCGAAGTGGCCGTCCGGCTGGCTATGGGCGCCTCGCGCGGCCAATTGATCCGCCAGCTTCTCACCGAATCCTGCGTGCTGGCGGTGGCGGGCGGCGCTCTCGGTCTGCTGGGCGCCTGGTGGACCGTACGCGGGCTGCTGGCCGCCGTGCCGCCATCGCGCGGCCTCAATGGCTACCTGTCCAGCTCGCTGGATGGCCGCGTGATGCTGTTCTCGCTGGCGCTATCGGTGGCGACCGGCATCGTCTTCGGCTTGTTCCCGGCGTTACAGGCGACGAAGGCCGACCTGGTCTCGTCGCTCAAAAGCCAGGTGGGGCAGGCATCGCCCACGGCCTCCGCCAACCGGTTTCGCAAGTCTCTGGTGACGGCGCAGATGGCCATCTCGCTGCTGCTGCTGATCTCCGCAGGCCTGTTCGGCAAGACGCTGCTCAACCTTTCCAGCGTGAATCTGGGCATCCGCACCGACCACCTGGTGACGTTCTCGCTCCTGCCCAAGCTCAACAAATACACCGACCAGGCCGTCGCCGCGTTTCACGAACAGTTGACCGACCGTCTGGCGGCGATTCCCGGAGTGACGCTGGTCTCGTCGGCGCAGGTGCCGGTGATTGCGAACTCGACCTCCAGCCAGAGCATCACCATCGAAGGCTACACGCCGCCCAGTGACGATGGGGCCGGATCGGATTACAACCTGATCGGAGCGGGTTTCTTCCGGACCATTGGGATACCGCTCCTCGGCGGTCGCGAGTTCACGCGGCGGGACAACGCGGCCGCGCCAAAAGTGGCTATTGTCAACGAGGCTTTCGTGCGGCAGTTTTTCGCCAGGCAGAATCCCCTGGGCCGTCACCTGGCTCGCGGCAGCCCCAAAACAACAAGCCCCGACCTCGAAATCGTCGGCGTGGTGAAGGACGCCAGGTACGCCGACATGAAGCAACCGCCGCCCCCGGTCTTTTACACGCCCCTTCAACAAGCCGAGCGCTGGAACTATGTGGTGTTCTATCTGCGGACCGCGCTCGATCCGGAACATGTCGCTCCCCAGGTGCGGCGCGCGGTGGCGTCGCTCGACCCCAACCTGCCGATTCGCCAACTGAAAACCATGGAAGCGCAGATTGAGGAGAACATGTTTGCCGAACGCATGCTTTCCAGCCTCACCACGGCGTTCGCGGGTTTGGCGACCCTGTTGGCGGCGGTAGGCCTCTACGGCGTGCTGGCGTTCAATGTGGCGCGGCGCACGCGCGAGATCGGCATCCGCATGGCGCTCGGCGCCGGCGCGACGCAGGTGCGCAGCCTGGTGGTGCGTGAAGTGGCCCTGATGCTGGTGATCGGCACAATGGCAGGAGTAGCCGCGGCGGCCGCTGCCGGCAAATTCGTGCAATCGTTCCTTTTCGGCATGAAGCCCTTGGACGCCGCGGTCTACGGTTTGGCGGCCGGGCTGTTGTGGCTGATCGCCATGGGTGCGGCCTACCTTCCGGTCCGCCGCGCCACCAGCGTGGACCCGATGGTCGCCCTGAGGTACGAGTAGGACGGGCCGGAGCGGGCAAGTGGGAACTGCAGGTCCCACATCCCGGCCGGCGTCACGTTAACTCGTGTGTTTTCAATGGCGAAAAGCAGCGGTGGGACCTGCAGTTCCCACTTGGGCACCTGGGGGCGCCCTTCGGTGGGACAGACGATCGGGTTTTGTCGTCTGTCAACCCCCGCCTCTGTTGGGTCCGCCTGTGCCCCGCCCGCATGGGGGCAGTCGACAGACGACAAAACCCGATCGTCTGTCCCACAGTCTGTCCCACGGTGAAGTCTAATGCTTCCCCGGGCCGTACAGCACGCGGCCGGGCCGGGCCGCCGTCACCGCATCGCCCCGCAAGGCGAAAACTCCGTTCACCATCACATCGCGAAAGCCCACGGAATACTGGTGGGGCTTGTCGTACTCCGCTCTGTCGGCCACTTTGGCGGGGTCGAAGATCACCAGGTCGGCCTTCAGGCCGGGCCGCAACTGGCCGCGGTCCCAGAGCTTCAGGCGCTCGGCGGGGAAGCCCGACATCCGCCGTACCGCCTCTTCCAGCGTCAGCACTTTCTTCTCGCGCACGTACACACCCAGCACCCGCGCGAACGTGCCATAGCTGCGCGGATGCGGCGCGGCCTGGCCGAAGACCGGGATATCGCCATCGGAAGCGATCATGGTGTAGGGCGATTTCATAATGCGCACCACGTCCGCCTCGTCAATGGCGTGATACACGGCCGAACAGCCGCCCTTGGATTGCAGCTCCATGGCGGTCTCGGCGGCGTTCTCCATGGTGACCTCGGCGCCGCGGGCGCGCGTGAGATCGGCCAGATTCTTGCCCGCCAGCGTGCCGTCAAACCCGCAGTTCACGATGGCGACGTTCTTGGGGTCGCCGGCCCCGCGGTCCGTCTTCAGGTTCTGCACGATCACGGCCTTGATGCGCGCCCGCTCGCCCGGCGCAGTGAGCCGCTCCAACGTGGATTTCTGGCCGCCCTCAAGCGCCCACTGCGGAAACAGCGCCGCAATGCCGGTGCTCGATGCCGTATAAGGGTATTGATCGATGGTCACATCCACGCCGCGCGCCCGCGCCTCTTCCACCAGCCTCAGGGTTTCCACGCTCTGGCCCCAATTCGGCTGGCCGATAATCTTGTGATGCGTGATCTGGGTGGGCAGGCCGCCCTCTTCGCCAATGCGGATGGTTTCACGCACACTGTCAAGGACGTGCCCGGCCTCTTCGCGCATGTGCGAAATATGGATGCCGCCCATGCGGCCCACCACTTTCGCCAACTCGATCACTTCTTCGGTGGGAGTGAAGTTGCCGGGCACGTAGAAAAGCCCGGTGGAAAGCCCGAAGGCGCCGTCGCGCATAGCCTGCGCCGCCAGTTCCTTCATCTTTTCGATCTCCTGCGGCGTGGCCCGGCGGTTGACCAGCCCCAACACCTGGCTGCGGATGGTCCCTTGGCCAACCATGGTGGCGATGTTGACGGAGACGGGCGTCTGCCGCAACTGCTCAAGAAATGCCGCCAGTGGCAGCGGCGAACTGCCGTCCGGTCCTTCGACGAAGGTGGTGACGCCTTCGCGCAAATAATTCTCGGCGGTCGGCACGCTGAAAATGCCCCGCCGCCCGTGCGAATGGATATCGATGAAGCCCGGCGCCACCACCAGACCCCGGGCGTCAACGCGCTGTGCCGCGGAAGCCTCATCCAGATTCCCGATAGCGGTTACGGTGTCGCCCTTGATGCCGATATCGGCGTAGTACCAGGGACCGCCGGAGCCATCGACGATTTTGCCGCCCGTGATCAGGACATCGAACGTGTTGGGCTGCGCCAACAGCCCGGCACTAAAAGCGAGCAGAAGAAGCCACGAACGAACCATCCGGGTATTGTGGCAGCTTTGTGGGGCAGATTGCCAATCTGCGGCGGATTGGTAATCCGCCCGCGCGATGCGGCAGCGAGCGTTCCGTCTTCGCCCACCGTTACAGGCCTCGAAAAGCCTCTGCGAGCGGCAACTGAATTCCCGCAGCCATGGCTGGGTGCGCGGCTGTGAGCGCGCCGCCCGCCACTTCCTGCAGGCGGCCCCCTTCAAACGTGAATGCCTTTTTGCGCCGTGGATCGATCACCCAAATGTGCGCGATTCCGAAGGCTACGTATTCGTCCAGCTTCTCCAGAACGTCACTCATTTCGTCGCGCTTGGAGAGGATTTCGATAGCGATGAGCGGCGGCGTATCGAAAACGTCCGTCCCGGGATCTTGCAGCGTGAAGCAGACATCCGGCACCCGGCTGCGCCGATCGGCAATCGTTCGGATCCTCTGCGCAGGCCAGACAAACAGGTTTCCGTACCGCTGCCGCAGACTGAATATGACGTTTGACTGCACCATGCTATGCGGTCTGTCTCCCACGTTACGCTCCACCACCGCCCCGTCCACGTACTCCCGATCCGGCGAGTACGAGGTGTTCAGGTATTCTTCCAGGGTTACCAGGCCGATGCCCATACTGGAACGATACCACCACACCGTATAATAGAAACTACCGGCAAAATTCCTGTGCAAGACTACATCCGGATTCGCGGCGCGCGGGTCCACAACCTCAAAAACATTTCGCTTTCTATTCCCCATAACCAGTTGACCGTGATGACTGGCGTCTCGGGGTCGGGGAAATCCTCGCTGGCGTTCGACACCATCTATGCGGAGGGGCAGCGGCGCTACGTGGAATCGCTTTCTTCGTATGCGCGGCAGTTTCTGGAGCGCATGGAGAAGCCGGACGTGGATGAGATCGATGGCATCGCGCCGGCGGTGGCGATCCGGCAGAAAAATACCAGCCGCAACCCGCGCTCGACGGTGGCCACGTCCACGGAGTGCTATGACTTCCTGCGCCTGCTCTACGCCCGCGTCGGTCAAACGTTCTGCCCCAACTGCGGGACGCGGGTGCGCAAGGACACGGTGGATGAAGTGGCGGCGCGGCTCATGACGCTGCCCGAAGGGTCGCGGTGGTACGCGCTGTTTCCGTGCGGCGACCACGGCTCCACACAGGCGTTGCGCGACCATCTGTTTGAATTGCGCAAGAAGGGCTTCAACCGGCTGTTCCAGGGCGGGCGGCTGTTCGAGTTCTCGACACCGGAATCGCTGCTGGACATTGATTTTTCGAAGCCGCTCTTCGTACTGGTGGACCGGATTGGAATACCCGCGGGCGGGTCCGGGCCCGATCTGCATCAGCGGCTGGTGGATACCATCGAGATCTGCTATCGCGAAGCGGGCGAGGTGATATTCGAAGGCGCGTCGGGCGGGGAACAGGTTCGGTTCAACGAGCGCTTCCAGTGCAAGACCTGCCTGATGGAGTTCAACCAGCCGGAGCCGATTCTGTTCAGCTTCAACTCGCCGTTCGGCGCCTGCCCGCGCTGCCAGGGGTTCGGCAACACCATCGATTTCGACATGAACCGCGTGATCCCGGACCCGTCGCTATCGGTGGCGGATGGCGCGGTGGAGCCGTGGACCAAGCCGAAGCACCGGTCATGGCTGGGGAATTTCCGGAAGTCGGCCAAGAAGCTGCGGTTTGACGTGCCGTTCTGCGACCTCACCGACGCCGAGCGCGAGACGGTCTACGATTTCGTCCGGCGCTTCTTCGACCAACTGGAAAGCAAGAAGTACAAGCTGCACGTGCGGGTGTTCCTGAGCCGGTATCGCGGCTACGCGGCGTGCCCGGAGTGCAAGGGCGCGCGGCTGCGCAAGGAAGCGCTGTACGTGCGGGTGGGCGGCCGCAACCTGGCGGAGATTGTGCGGATGAACATCGCCGAGGCGCAGGACTTCTTCCTGGGCCTGACGCTGAGCCCGGAAGAGACCGCCATCGCCGACAAGATTCTGGTGGAGATCCGCCAGCGGCTGAAATTTCTGAACGATGTGGGGCTGGATTATCTGACGCTGGACCGGCTGGCTTCCACGCTTTCGGGCGGCGAGGCGCAGCGCATCCAACTGGCGACTTCGCTGGGTTCCCGGCTGGTGGGCGCCTGCTATGTGCTGGACGAGCCTTCCATCGGGCTGCACAGCCGCGACACCGGGCGGCTGATCCGCATCCTGGAAGAGTTGCGCGAGTTGGGCAACACCATCGTGGTGGTGGAGCATGACCCGGACGTGATGAAGGCGGCCGACCACATTGTCGACCTGGGGCCGGGCGCCGGGGAACTGGGCGGGCAGATCGTGTTCGAAGGGCCCATGACCAGGTTGATGGCGAACGGCAACTGTTCGCTGACGGCGCGGTATTTGCGCGGCGATCTCAAGGTCTCGGCGGCCAGCCCGCGGCGCGAAGTGGACCCGCGGCGCACCATGCGGTTTTGGGGAGCGCGGGTGCATAACCTGAAGAACATCGATGTGGAAATTCCCCTGGGAATGATGGTGGCGGTGACGGGCGTCTCGGGCTCGGGAAAATCCACCCTGGTGCACGACGTGATTTTCCGGTCGCTGGAGGCGATGCACAAAGCGCGCGAGACCGGCGCGGAGCAGGCGGCCACCGGCGAGAGCCGATTGGAGGTTATGCCGGATTCGCCCGCGCCGCAAGTGATGTGCAAACGAGTGGAGGGAGCCGAACGGATCACCACCACGGTGATGATCGATCAATCGCCCATCGGGCGGACGCCGCGGTCGAATCCGGTGACCTACATCAAGGCGTTCGACCTGATTCGCGCCCTGTTCGCGTCCACGCGCGAAGCCGAGAAGCGCGGTTACACCGCCGGGCACTTTTCGTTCAACATTCCGGGCGGGCGCTGCGAGGTCTGCCAGGGCGATGGCACCGTCACCGTGGAGATGCAGTTCCTGGCCGACGTGGAACTGCTGTGCGAGGAGTGCAGGGGCACGCGGTACAAGAGCGGCATTCTGGAAATCAAATACAACGGGCGCAACATTCACGAGGTGCTGCAACTCACGGTGCGCGAGGCCATGGATTTTTTCCACGCCGCGCCCAAACTGGTGCAGAAACTGAAGGTGCTGGACGACGTGGGGCTGGGGTATTTGCGGTTGGGCCAATCGGCCACCACGCTTTCCGGCGGCGAGGCGCAGCGCGTGAAGCTGGCGGCGCACCTTTCGACGGCAAGCTGCGCGGGCACGTTGTTCATCTGCGACGAACCCACCACGGGGCTGCATTTCGACGACATTGCGAAGCTGCTGGTCGCGTTTCAGCGGCTGATTTCGAACGGCGGCAGCCTGATCGTCATCGAGCACAATCTGGACGTGATCAAAGCGGCGGATTGGGTGATCGACCTGGGTCCGGAGGGCGGCGCGCGCGGCGGGCGGATTGTGGCGGCGGGCCCGCCGGAAGCCATCGCCGGAGCGGCGGAATCGTACACTGGGCGGTATCTGCGGGACGTGCTGGGGAGGTAGGTAGACCGTTGTGGGGCAGGCTTTATGTTCTGGTAGGCATTCGCCTTGGCGCTGAGGTCAACAATCACTGCCTCCATCGCCCGGTGCGTGTTGCCGCTAACTGCATCTGATTTTCCTCCTCTGGATGCGCGCAACACCCGCCGCAGTCGTCGGCTCGAGGCCGCTACAACAGTTCTCTGAATCCTTCGATGGTGAGACCTGCGTCGCGCACAATACCAGCCATGGTGTAG
This sequence comes from Candidatus Acidiferrales bacterium, assembly GCA_035570275.1. Classification (GTDB taxonomy): domain Bacteria; phylum Acidobacteriota; class Terriglobia; order Bryobacterales; family Bryobacteraceae; genus DATMNI01. Next base: position 19,564 of record DATMNI010000032.1, read on the forward strand.
GCATTGACCGGATCGTGGCGGGAATGGTCAGGAAGCCGCTTCCGTTAGACATTACCTATGTCCTTGGCGCCCTCTCGCACGATTTCAAAGCCCGCCTTTTGCAGCGCCCTCACGGCGCGCAGATGAGGAACGCCGGGAACTTTGGGCACGCGTCAGGCCTCGACTTCGACTTCTCGTACCAGGGATGTGCTGGTGGATTCAGCGACGGCGCCCAGATACTCGCGAATGGCGTCCTGAATGTTGTCGACCGCTTCCTGCTCGGTGGCCCCCTGCGACCAGCAGCCCGGCAGACCGGGGCACGAAACGGCGAAGCCTTCTTCAGACGGATGAAGGACAACCTTATAGCGCATGGTCACAGCTACTATTGTACGCGGAAACCCTCACAGCCCTTCCAGGCGTGTGCCGGCGTCGCCGAACTTGTCGAGCTTCACGCCCATCCGATCCGTGATCGAGAGGTACAAACTGGACATGTTCCGACCGCGGCGGATTGTTAGTCCGCCTGCCGCCATATATGAGGCGCGGTTTCCGCGGCACGCGCTGTGATCTAAAATCGTACTGGGGGGTCCGCTATGCGAACCATTCTGCTCGCCGCCCTGTTGCCCAAGTGGTTGCCCGTAATGTTGCCCGTGTTGTTCCTGCCCGCATGGTTGAACGCCGCTCCGGCGCTCCAAATCGTAAGGCCGGTGATCGCGCAGAGCGATGGCGGAGCGCCCCTGGCGGCGTCGTTCGACCACGTGGCGGGGGAAACGCTGTTCTTCACCTGCCGGGTGTCGGGATATACCAAGTCGGCCGACGACAAGGTTCACGTGTCGTACTCCGTGCAGGCGTTCGACCCGAAAGGCGTGGCGCTGACCGAACTCTACCAGAACGAAATCATGACGGACGTGGCGCCGCAGGACAAAGAATGGATGCCGAAGATCGAGACCGAAGTGCAGATTCCGGCGCTGGTGGCCTCGGGCGCTTACAAGCTGGTGGTCAAGGCCGAGGACGTGCTGGCCAAAGCGGCTTCTGAACTGACGGTGCCGTTTGCGGTGCGCGGCCACCAACTGGAACCCAGCGACACGCTGGTGGTGCGGAATTTCAAATTCTACCGCGGCGAAGAAGACACCGAGGCCGTGGAGAAGGCGGCTTACCGCGGCGGCGACGCCGTGTGGGCGAAGTTCGATATCACCGGGTTCAAGTTCGGCGAGAAGAACCACATCGACGTGAGCTACACTGCTGCGGTGATCTCCCCCACCGGCAAGGTTCTGTGGACGCAGCCGGAGCCGGCCGTGGACCAGAGCGAATCGTTCTACCCGAAGCGCTATGTGGCCGCATCGTTCGGCATCAACCTGCTGGCGAAGACCACGCCGGGGCAGTATGCCATCTCGGTGACGGTGAAGGATGCCGTGGGGAACCAGACGTACGAGACGAAGCAGCCGTTTACGGTAGAGTAGGTTGCGGCGGGCCGCGGGTTGGATTCTAATGGTTACCGATGAAATACGGTCGCCGCCAATTCCTCGGCACTGCCCTCTGCGCCAGCGCTGCCCGCCTCTTTGCCCAACCCGGCGCGGCCGCCACACACGAGGCCGATTCATCCAACGTCAAGCTCTGCCACCGGCTGGATGCAACGTCCATCACCGATGACGACCTGCGGTTTCTCCAACAAATCGGGCTGCCGTGGGCCAGACTGGAGTTCGGCGAAGGCGATATCGGCTTGGACACGCTGCGCGCGGCCCAGCAGCGCTTCGCCGGATTTGGCATCCGGATCTACTCGGGCGTCCACTATGCCTACCGCTCGCTCAAGATTCAGTTGGGGCAGGAGGGCCGCGACCGCGATATCGAAACGTACTGCCGTTTCCTGCGCGATCTGGGGAAGCTGGAAATCCCCGTGGCTTCTTACGACTTCCATCCGGGAAATACTTATACCACCAGCATGGTCCAGCGCCGCGGCTATACCACGCGGGAGTTCGACCTGAACGACTTCCGCAACAAAGTGGAGAAGCAGCTATTCGCCCGCGAGTATTCGGCGGATGACATTTGGGCCAACTACACGTACTTCATGAAGGCCGCGCTGCCCGCGGCGGAAGCGGCGGGCGTGAAACTGGCGCTCCACCCTGACGACCCGCCGCTGGCCAAGATGAATGGCGTGGCCAAGCTCTTTACGCATTACGACGGCTACCACCGCGCCGAGCAGATCGCCGGCAACAGCAAGAACTGGGGCCTGACGTTCTGCGTGGGCACGTGGTCGGAAGGCGGCGACCGCATGGGCAAGAACGTCTTCGAAATGATCCGCGATTTCGGCGGCCGCGGCAAGATCTTCGAGGTCCATTTCCGCAACGTAACCGGGCCGCTGCCGCATTTCGTCGAAACCTTCCCGGACGATGGCTACATGGACATGCACCAGGTGATGAAGGCGCTGCAACAGGTGCATTTCAACGGCGCGGTGGAGCCGGACCACGTTCCCCGGCTGGCCGGCGATACCGGGATGCTGCGCGCCGGTACGGCCTACTGCATTGCCAGCATGCGTGCCATGCTGGGTGTGAAGTGAAAAGCGGGAATTGGGTAGGAAGGGCCTTGCGGCCCCGAGCCGAGGGTGCGCGGGAGCGATAATGGCCGGCCTCCAAGGTGGGCCTGTATCCCTTCGGGAAACTGCGCCACTCCTTGCTCTGGCTCGCACTCCGAAACTCGCTTGTGGAAGTTCGGCTGCGCGCCAACTCCCGGCGGGCGGATTGCCAATCCGCCGCAGCTTGCCAAGCTGCCTCACATAGCGCCCCGCGCACATCCGCGCTAAACTCGACTATGATTTCACCATGGCTAAACCACGATTGATGCTCCCGCTGGCGGCCTTGTTGGGCGCAGCCTTGGCCCCCGCGCAAACCGTGGGCCCAGCGGCTCCCAACGGCTCAGCCCTTTACCAGACCCGTTGCGCCCGTTGCCACGACGAGGGCGTGGAGCGCGCGCCCAATCGCGCCGCGCTGAAACAGATGTCGTCCGAGAGTATCCGTCTGGCGCTGGCTAGCGGCAGCATGTCCAAGATGGGCTTCGGGCTTACCGCCGCCGAGATTGCCGCCGTCGCCGAATCCCTGACGGGCAAGACAGTGGCCCCAGAGACGGCTCCCGAGGCGGCATTGTGTCCTGCCGCCGGCGCCACCACCGGCACCTCCGGCGCCACCTGGGATGACCCGTTCGCCAAACCCTTCTGGAACGGATGGGGAGTGAATCTGGGGCAGCAGCGCTTTCAACCGGCCGCCATGGCGCAACTTCCGGCGGATCGGGTCCCCAACCTCAAGCTGAAGTGGGCCTTCGCCTTCCCCGGCGCCGCCCGCGCCTGGGCGCAGCCTACCGTGGTGGGCGGCCGCGTCTTTGCCGGCAGCGCCGCCAGAAAGGTGTACTCGCTCGACGCCAAGACCGGATGCACTTATTGGACCTTCGACGCCGATGTTCCGGTTCGCGCCGCCATCACCATCGGCCCGCTCGCCGGTGGGTGGGCGGCCTACTTCGGCGATCAGCACGGCACCGCCTACGCGGTCAACGCCCTCACCGGCAAGCTGATCTGGAAGATCCGCGTCGACGATCACCCCGCGGCCATCATCACGGGCGCGCCCACGCTGGCAGCGGGCCGGCTGTATGTGCCAGTGTCCTCGGGCGAGGAAGTCACCAGCGCCAGCCCCAAGTACGAATGCTGCAAGTTTCGCGGCAGCCTGTCCGCGCTGAACGCCGCCACCGGCGAAGTCATCTGGAAGAGCTACACTATTGCGGAATCTCCGCGCCCCGTTCGCAAAAACGATCAGGGAGTACAACTCTGGGGGCCGTCCGGCGCGGGAATCTGGTCCTCGCCCACCATCGATCTGAAGAAACACGCGGTCTACGTCACCACGGGCGACAGCTATTCCGACCCCGCCGCCCCGACTTCCGATGCCTTCCTGGCTTTCGATATGGAAACGGGAAAACTTTTGTGGTCGCGGCAGATGACGGCCAACGATGCGTTTATCGTCGGCTGCGGATCGCCCACAAAGACGAACTGCCCCGAAGCCCCGGGCCCGGATTTCGATTTCGGATCTTCGCCCATGCTGGTGGATCTGCCGGGCGGCAAGCGGGCGCTGATTGCCGGCCAGAAATCGGGAATGGTTCACGCGCTGGACCCCGATCAGCAGGGTGAAGTGCTCTGGCAGGTCCGCGCCGGCAAAGGCAGTTCGCTCGGGGGCGTGCAATGGGGCTCCGCCGTGGATGGCGAAAACGTGTACGTCGCGGTATCGGATCTGGGCTTCATCGGACCCGGTGCCTTGAATCCCAAAGCCGGTGGAGGCTTGTTCGCTTTCAACATGGCAACCGGAAAGCAGGTCTGGCACACGCCACCGCCCGGTTGCACGGACCGGCCCGGCTGCAGCCCGGCGCAATCGGCCGCCGTCACGGCAATTCCCGGCGTGGTCTTCTCGGGCTCGCTCGATGGTCACCTGCGAGCGTATGCCACCGGCAGCGGCCGCATCGTCTGGGACATCGACACGGCTCGCGAATACCAGACCGTGAACGGCGTGAAGGGCAACGGCGGCTCGATCGACGGACCGGGCCCGGTGGTGGTGGGCGGCATGCTGTTCACCAACTCGGGCTACAGACTCTTCGCTGGCGCGCCCGGCAACGTGCTGCTGGCGTTCTCCGTGGAGTGAGCGACGAATGATACGGGCTCTCACAATCATCTTCGCGATCTCGATCGCTTTCGCCGCCGATCCCGAATGGCCCTCCTTCCGCGGACCCTCCTCCAACCCCGCTGCCGCCAACTCCAATCTCCCCGAAAAATGGTCGAAGTCGGAAAACGTCGAATGGACCACAGACATCCCCGGCCTTGGCTGGTCTTCGCCGATCGTCAGCGGCAGAAGCGTCTTCCTCACCACCGTCATCACCGACGGTAAGGCCAAGCAGCCGCAAACCGGCGTTGATTATTCGAACGACTACGTCGCCGAACTCCAGAAACAGGGCATAAAAGGGAAGGAGCTGATGGAGCGCCTCAACCAGCGCGACTTCGAACTCCCCAACGAAGTCTCGCTGCATTATTGGCTCTATTCGCTGGATCTGAATTCCGGCAAAATCAACTGGAAGCGCGAGTTCCACGCCGGCCATCCGCCCGGCGGCCGTCATCGCAAGAACAGTTTCTGTTCGGAAACTCCCATCACCGACGGAAAGCGCGTTTACGTCTACGTCACCAATCTTGGCCTCTTCGCCTACGATTTCGATGGCCAGAAAGTCTGGAGCACGCCGCTTGAAAACTTCCCGACCATTCTCGATTTCGGCACTGCTTCTTCGCCCGCCCAGTCAGGCGACCTCGTCATCATCGTCAATGACAACGAGAAGCAGCAATTCATCGCCGCTTTCGATAAGAACACCGGCAAGCAGGTCTGGCGCACGAATCGTAATATCCACGTTCCCGGTTCCGATCGGCAGACTGGCTGGTCGACGCCTTACGTCTGGAAAAACGAGAAGCGCACCGAGATCGTCACCATCGGCCCCGGACTCGCCATCAGCTACGACCTCGATGGTAAAGAGCTTTGGCGCATCGGCGGCATGTCCGCGATGACCATCCCGAGCCCCTTCGCTTACGATGGGCTCTTGTACCTGAACGGCGGCACCGGCAAAATCATCGCCGCGATCAAGCCGGGCGCATCCGGCGATCTCACTACTCCGGATGGCGCGAAGCTGAACGATTTCGTGGCATGGCTGCAGCCGAAGGCCGGAACCTATTTGCCGACGGAACTGGCGTATGAGGGCGGCATCTACGTGCTCACTCACACCGGAATCCTCACGCGCTTCGACGCCAAAAACGGCGCGCAGACTTACAAGGCTCGCATCGGCGCAGGCGGCGATTTCACGGCGTCACCGTGGGGTTACAACGGCGAGATTTTCTGCTTGAGCGAAGAGGGCAAGACGTACGTGATCGCAGCCGGCGACAAATTCGAGTTGCGGTATTCCAACGATCTCGACGAAATGGCGCTGGCGACCCCGGCCCTGGTCGGCGACCGCTTGCTGGTGCGCACCGAGAATCGTCTTTACTCAATCCGCAAAAGAAGCTGAGCGCACCTCCGCGGCCTCGCCACCCAGCAATTCGCGCTCTCCCAACGAGCGCCAGAACGCAAAAACTGCGATGCCCAGCAGCAGACCGAGGGTGGCGATTCCGTAAGGCGCGTACCACGTCCGCCAGTTTCCGCCCACCGTAATGTTGTTGCAACTGTTAATGAAGAATATGGAGGCCATGGTCGTCACCAACCCGAACCGCAATAGACAGAACATCAAGGCGGTAAGCAACCCGCCGTACACGGCTAGCTCGAGCTGCCAGTGAGGGGAGGCATAGATCCCACTATTGGTCAACGCGAACAGAGAAGCCGCGACCAGGGCGGCCAGCACGTCTTTCCTCACCACCACGCGCAGACAGAAGATCACGAAAAAGAAAATCAGACCAGTCTGCAGCGCGCCGTTGAGTGTGCCGGCGTGGCCGCCGATCCACTGCCTGGTTCCGGCCAGACCAAAAAGCGAGCCCATCGAATTCACCGGATTGGCGGGATCGGCCAGAAGGCCAGAGGTTTCGGCCGCGATCCACATGACACAACCCGCGGCGGCCCCGATCAGGACATGGCCGCCCACTTGCGCATCCATCCAGCCACCGGCCAGAACCCGGTTCCAGGTGACGATGGAGTGCGGCCAGCGCGACCGCACCGCGGGTTCGAGCGCCATATACAGCAGCCAGACCACACCGCCGGCCAGCAGCCAGGTAGCGAAGTTCGAGAAGAACAGACCCAACATCCGGCTGTCATCCACCGGATGGACATCGCCGGACCACGCCACGAAAAGCAGCAGGATTTGCGCCGTCGCGACCCGCAAGGCGCCTTTGCGGTCTGACCGGCCCCGCTTCCAATTGCGGCGGGCCAGCAGCACCATGAAGATCACCACCACCGCGGTGACAACCTGCACGAATATGTCCCGCGCTTTGGTAAGCCAGGCCTTGTCCGCTCCGCCTCCTCCGCCGCCACCTCCGCCGTCTCCAGCGCTGCTCCACGGGTAGTTCACCGCGACCTGCGCAATGCGGCCCTTCCACCAGGCGATCTCCACCGTCAGGTCCATCTTGGGGAAGGTTGGGTGGTGGCCCTTCCAGGCTTTGATTTCGTCGCTGGCATTGGCCGGGGCCAGCGTGGGCGCCACCGGCGTGAACGTGGCCATGTCGAGGCCGGCGGCAAGGAAGACCGTTTCCGCGGCGACAGGCGGCGCTAACGGCCCGCCGCCCTTTGTCGGGCCGCCCAACGGCGTCGATTGAAACTCCAGCAGCAGTCCGCTGCCGGATACCCTGGTGCTTCGCATGCCGGGCCCGTTCGAGGGCGGATTATCCTTGGTCACATGGCCATACGGCTCGGCGACCAGCGGATCGGCGCTCTCACGGTACTCGGCCGCCATAGGCGATTCCCTGGCGAACCATTCGCCCCACTTCCTGGGCCCCGGCAACTTCTTCATGTAGTCGAAGAGACTGCTTCGTCTATCCAGCCACAGCACCCAATCGCCCGGCTTGGCCGGATAGCCGAACGATCGGGCGATCTCCCGGGCCTTGTGCCCCAGAACCTCCGGAGTGTCATAGAGCGGCGCGATCATGAGCGCCGTGATGTGCTGGCGGAGAGCCGTGACGCCGAAAAGGCAGCCCGCCACCGCGATCAGGCAGGGTATGGAGTACCGGCGGGCGAGGCCTTCATTGGTGCCCGCCGCCGCCACCAGTTCCGGGGACGGCGTCTCACCGGCGGCCAGTGCGGCGGCCAGTGCGTCACCACCCGGAAGGGCCGCGGCCACCGCGAGCGGCGTGGCCGGACGCCGCGCGGGATCGGGATCCAGGCAGCGGCGAATCACTTTCTCCACGGCCGGGTCGATATCGGCCGCGATGGTAGTCATGCTGCTTAGCTGCCTCGATTCCTGCAGGTCGATGAGCTCCTGCAGGCTCTTGGCATCGTACGGCCGCTTGCCGGTGAACAACTCGTAGAGCACCAGGCCGAGCGCATAGATGTCGCTTTTGGCGGTGACTTCGGAGCCTTTGAGCTGCTCCGGCGCCATGTAAGCGGGCGTGCCGTTGCGGATCTCCGCGCCCGAAAGCTGGCCGGCGATGGCGGCCAGTCCGAAATCCATGATCAGGACCTCGCCGCGCTTGTTCAGCATGATGTTCTGCGGCTTCAGATCGCGGTGGATCACACCTTTGTCGTGTGCCGCGGCCAGGCCGGCGCACAGTTTGCGCGCCGTCTCCACGGCTTTGTCCGCCGGCAGCCGGCCGATGCGCAGCAGCAGCGACGCCAGGTCTTCGCCATCCACATACTCCATGGAGATGAAGGGCATGCCATCGGCTTCGCCGATATCGTACACGCGGCAGACGTTGGGATGCGAAACCTGGCGCGCCACGCGCACTTCCCCGTGGAACCGCTCCAGCAGCCGGGGATTATGCGAGGCCTCCTCGGGCAGAAACTTCAGGGCGACGGATTGGCCCAGCGCCAGATCGGTGGCCCGATAGACTTCGCCCATGCCGCCCCGCCCAAGCAGCCCGAGAATGCGATAGCGCCCGCCCAGCAGGGTTCCGGGTATGAACCGTCCTTCGTCGGCGGCTGCGCTGGACTCATAAGCAATGGACGAGCCGGACGCCGGCGTTGCCGGATTGGGAACGGCCACCGTTTCCATCACCGACGGATCGAGGTTCGGCTTCATAGCCTTCTGATTCTACCCCGCCGGCCCAGATACCTGGCCGCCCAGCCAGCCTCGGGGCTTTTAATTAACGCTTCTGATTTAAATACCTAAGGTCTGAGACGTATTCAGGTGTTGCTGTCACCATGGAACAGCGGGTCGAACCATGAAAAAGTCCCGATCCTTTGGTGGCGCACTGCATTTCCTTTGGGCGCTTCGGTTGCCGTCTTTACTAACGTTTGTGGATCGCGTCAATGGCCGGGAAGCCAGCCAGCGCCCCTGCCCCGCTGTTGAAGGATGGGCAGCCGGTGGAATGGTGGTTCGGGTTCAAATTCAATGCCGGGTCCTTTCCGGGTTGCGGCGGCGCCCAAAGAGCGTGCCTTTTTTGGCGGCACGGTTCAAACATACAAAGGGGCATTCGGCCAACAGTTCGCCTTTGCCGGCAGCGCCGGCCACACACTAGAACAGGTGGCGGCTGTCCTGGAGACACCACAACCGATCCGGTGGGGACCACCTTCAATCAGGTGTACAAAGGCAACTTGCGCCCGCGGGGGAAGCTAAATAAAATAATAAGTTGGACATTTGATCCAAGCGCACAGGAAAGAGACAAGATTTCACGCCAAGCCGCGAAGCCGCAAAGAAGCCGCAAAGGAAGAGGGATTAAGAGGGACAATCGAAGTCAACGTGACCGGGAATCCACTGGCGAAACAGATTCCGGATACAGCGTATCGAGTCCATACCAACTCTGGGGCCCGGCCTGCTGGAGTCGATCTATGAATTGGTCCTGGCATCCGGACTGGAACACCGCAGGCCCGGGGCGAGCCAACAAGCGTTTGAGCTGATTGATAAACTTCAAAGTGGTCCTGATCCAAGGACGGCTTCACGCGCGTCGCTAACGGACTCGCCGAGCAGTCTTCTTTGCGACTTTGCGACTTTGCGACTTTGCGTGAAATCTTGCCTTTTTGAATCCCCACGGTCCAAGCCGATTCCCCTTAACGCCAGACGCAAATTGTCGATTGGCCGATCAACCAGTTTGTGGTTTGACTCCGCCTAAAAGGAACAAAGATGCTCTGGTATGAACTCATGGGCCGCTAGGGAGTTTCTTCCATTGTGAAGGCTTCGGGCGGCGTGATTCGCGATCTGTTGACGTTGTCCCACTCGGCAGCGAAGACCGCATCGGAAGCCGGAACGTCCGCTCTGCCATTAGCCAACCTGGCAAGCGGTATCTGGCGGGATTAGGTCGAACCCACCGCCAATCCGGTAAAGCCCTAGGTCATGGAGTAGTCGGCCGTGGAGCCGGCGGCTGCCTGCGCCCGGCCGTCAGCGCAAGTGCCCGCGGCCGGAACGGCCAGCCCATCTCCTCCAGCATCGCCTGGATCTCGGTGCGATGGGTCTTGAGCAGCGAAATCGCCAGCATCAGTAGGATCATCGCTACCGCGGCCATCGCGGCCTGGGCGACATTCAGATTACCCTTCAGGAGCCACGACGCCCGGCCGTAAACCAGCTCGATGTGGACCCAGTACACCAGCAGCGAGGTGGTGCCGAACTGGCGCACCCAGCTCCACCCCGGAGCCGCGCCGTAGCGGGTCCACAGGAACGCAAAGGCTACCAGCAGCAGCAGGACTCCCAGCTTGGTGAGGATCTGCGCCGGGCTGTTCAGCCAGAACTCGGACTTGGCGTAGATTTGATACGGCCCGTTGGCGAAGTACTGGCAAGCCAGGATCAGAGTGCCGCCCAGCACCGCCGCCCACTGCATGGCGCGCTCGGTGGCATCCGGCGGAACCGTGCGCAGGATACTGCCCGCGCTCATGCCGAAGGCCAGGTAGGCGCCCCAAGGGAAAATGCCGAACGAATTGTAATCGGGGACGAGATAGCCACGCACCAGCGTCGGGACGCCCGACCAGTCCAATTGGGAGATCAGCGGCGATGCGAAGGCGATCGCCAGGCCCAGAACGGCGCACAACCGGATGCGTTCGGCGGTGCGGAACAGCGCCATCACGGACAAGACCGCGATGGAAAAGCCCATGCAGTTGAGCACGTCCACGCGGAACAGATCCTGCCAGGCGGCCGGCAGTCCAAAGATCCAGAGTTGCAGCCGGAAGGCGAAAGCCAGCCCGAAGAGGTAGCCGGCGCGGCGCAGCGACGTGGTCACCCGCTCAAGCGGCGGCACGCCTTTGCGCTCCGTGCTGTCCATCAGGAAGGCCAAAGTGACGCCGGTGAGAAACAGGAACAGGGCCGGCGGCAACCCGCCTGCGAACTGCGACAGCAGGTAGGGGCCGCTCTCTTTCAACTCGGGCTTGAGGTAGGAATGAAACACGTGGCCCTGAAGCATAATCAGGGCGCCTAACCCGCGAACCCAGTCCAGATACTCTAGCCGGTTTGAAGTCGACTTGGTCTTCATCAAATTGACGCTCGTCAGAAGAGATACAGGCACGAATTCCTGTGCTACTCCTTTAGTGGTCTGGTGGTTTTTACACCCCTCGGCAAGTCCAGCTTCAACTCGCCGATGTTCGGGTCAACCACGAGGTTGGTGTAGGTGGCCAACAGGTAGTCTCCGCCGCCCGTATACAGCTTCTGCTGCACGGTTATGCCTTTGGAGTCCGAAATCCAAAGTTCGCACTTCTTGACCTGCGTCAGCATTTCCTGGGATTTCGGAGTGAGCTCGATCTTCGTAGTTTTTTCGCCGGCCACGGTTTCCGCAGCCGGCTGCCCCAGCTTAACCGTGTAGGCGTCGCGAAGGTCCCTGGAGTTACTGCCGAAACCGAGTAGCAGATACTGATCGAGCATGCCGCGAAACTTACGGTTCAAGTCGTATTCCTGGACCTCGTTGGGGTTCTTCAGGATGTAGAACCAGGCCTTGGAGCCCGTGAACAGGACCTGCTTGGCGTCCGGTTGTTTGATATCGACCAGCATCTGCATATCCTTCGACCTGGCGCCGCGCTTCACTGTGATGCTTCCGACATCGGTTTCATCCTTGTCGATCACACCGTTGTGCGCCACTTTCGTCATATCGGCTTTCAGGCCTTTGAACGTGCCCGCCGTCTGATCCATTCGGGCCAGCGCGGCAGCCAGTGGATCATCAGCAGGCGAAGCGCCAAACCCGGGGGCCAACAGGAGGAGCGTAGTGCCGATCAGCACCAGGGCAGCATGAAGTGGGCGCATGACAAGTGACTCCTTAATCGATAGACGCAAACCACCCGGAAAGCGGATACCCAGGGTCAAGGCCGGGCAAACGCCATATAGCCTTGCAGATCGCCTTCCGAATCAAGGATCGGCTCGACCCGAATCACCTTCAGCCGCCGGTTGCTCATGCGCGTCTGCAGCACCTGCGTGAGCTTCGCCACCCGCTGGTTCTCGGCCGTTCCCGCCAGAAACTGGGAATCGACAAAGAAGACCGAACTGCCGTTCTCCGAGGGAAGCATGGCAATGTTGCTGGCCTTGGGGAGCTTCGGCTGGTCGCTGAACCACGATCGCGGTGTGGCAAAGATGAAGACGAGGATGATGCCTACCATCACGTCGTATTGCCAAGTCTCGCGTTGGTAATCCCACAAAATGAAGCGCTTCAGCATCGGCTACTGCTATCTTATCAAGCCGGCGGGGCTCCCCGGTAACCCAGGCCTGAAACAAACCCAGACGTGGACAAACCCAGACGTGGACAATCCCAGACGTGGACAAACCCGGGCGTGGAACCCGTGATTTTGGCATCGGTTCGATGGCGCCAATCGGCGGCCGGGGCGGCCTCAGCGGTCTGGTGGGATTGAAATGGCCGTCCCGCGCGTGCTCCACTGGGTGGAGCCATCGAGTGTGAACCGGGGTTGCTTGTCTAGGCGGGTGCGGATGCCGGGCAGGCACGCACGTCCAAAATCACCGAAGTGCGGATCGGCTGGTAGGTGGGATGGCCGAACTCCAGGCGCATGCCGCGGCCGATGTACCGGGTCTTGATCATCGAACCGCCCCACGTGGAACCGTGGATCGTTACCGGAATCGGTTCCGGACAGAAAACCGGGTGGCCGGAGATCAGCGCCTGGTCCCAACCCTTATAGAGAATCGTATAGGCCCGGTTCTGGGTGGTGACTTCGAGGACGGTGCCGGGCAACACGTCGCGCAGGTGAACCCCGCCCTCAATCTCGGATTGGACGATGTGCGAATTGACGGCCTCGTCGAGGTTGGCGTGCGGTTGAAACAAGCTCGGGTTGTTGACCGCCGTCGTCATAGCCCTACCGTTAGCTTACTACCGTTGGCACTGCCAAAGCATGGCCGGGCGAATTGGGGGGTTGAGGAACGGCTGGGTCGCTCGGTAGTTTCGACCATTCATGATAGGCTTGAGCCGTGACCCGGGGAGCGTGGCGCGGCCAGGCGCGGGCGCCGCATCCCTGAGGCCGTTCAGCATCATGGATCCGTTCGGCACCATGACCACCAACGAACATCAGGCGGCGGAACGCCAGCGGCCTGCGATGTACATGCTCTGGCCACACCAGCGCGGGCTGCCCGATGTTCCCTCGTTCCCTCCGGCCTATCGGCTCTACACCGTAGCCAGTGAGCGGCTGGACGAGGCGCGCGCGGTGGTCGAGACCGATGGGGCCATGAGCGATTCCGAATGGCGGCGATTCTGCGATTCGGTGGTGCCGGACGGTCTCTTTGTCGTTGTGGAGGACAAATCGTCCGCCTGGGTTGGCAGTATCGGCGCCGCCCACAATCCGGCTGCGACGCGCTTCTACTTCCCGGGCGGCGGCCAATTGGGCTACCTGGTGGTGTTGCCGGACCATCGAGGGCGCGGGCTCGGCGCCGCACTGGCGGCGGCGGCGGTCAGGCGTTTGCTTCATGGCGGGTACCGCCACATATTCCTGGGAGTGCAAGACTGGCGGCTCGCGGCCATCCGCTCGTACCTGCGGTTAGGGTTTCAGCCCTTCATTCACGCCCCAGAACTGGCTGAACGCTGGAGGTCCGTCTTCGGCGCGCTCGGCTGCGAACCACGTGAGTTGGACTGGCCGACCAGTCTCTACCACCGCTGATGAACGGTGGATCGGATCCTGGCATGGTAGATTTTGCGAACCCCGCTGCGGCCCATCCGATAGCGCGGGCAGATCCGAGGCGGCGCAGCCCGCAGCGCCGCCAGCGATTCGGCATCGTCCACCGGGCCGCATGACCCGCCGGTGGCCCAGGCGCCAAAACCGATTTGGGAACCTTGCAGCCGGTACGGCCAAGAGGGCGATAGCATATTACCCAGATAGCGTTTCCCCGTCGCTAAACGCCCCGCCTACTCATATCGGAGGGCGGTCATGGGATCGATGCGAGTCGCCCGGCGCGCCGGCAGCCAGCCTGCCAACACGGCGACCCCGATCATCAGAACGGCCGCGGCGCCGATCGCGATCGGGTCGGAAGGCCCCAGGCCAAACAACACGCTTTTCACCAGCCTGCTGGAGGTGAGGGCCAATGCGATACCGATGGCGCCGCCGATCAGCGCCAGCCCGAGAGTCTCCCTGAGCACCATCCACAGCACGTCTCCCCGTTTGGCTCCCAGCGCCATGCGGATACCGAATTCGTTGGTGCGCCGCGCGATGCCGTAGGACATCACGCCATAGATGCCGACGCACGCCAGCAGGGCAGCGAGGATACCGAAAAGTGTGGACAGCAGGGCCACCAGGCGCTGCTTCGCCACCGAAGCGTTGACCACCTGCAGCAGCGTCGACGCGTCGCCAATCGGAAGGTTCGGGTCCACCTCACTGACCGCTGTCCGGATTTGCGACATGGAACGCTTCGCATCGCCCGCATAGCGAGCGATGAAAGTGAACAGGTAGCCCCGGTGCTGCGCGTGCGGGTAAAACGCCGCCGGCCTCTGCCGTTCCTCCAGCTCCATGTACTTGGCATCCCTGACTACACCGGCTACCTCAATGTTCTGCCACGGCGGGCTGTCCCCGATCGAAAAGGTGCGGCCGACGGGGGAACCGCCGGGGAAGTAGACACGCGCCATCGTCTCGTTAATCACCGCTACTTTGCGGGACGCGCCGCTATCCCGCGGGTTCAGTCCACGTCCGAGGACGATCGGCATTTTCATCGCACCCAGATATTGAGAGCCGACGATGTTGTGATCCACGTCCGGGTCGTGTTCGGATTGCGGGCGGCCGGGCACGATGACGGGATCGGTCCATCCACCCCCGTTGAAAACGAAAAACGCGAAGCTGGCCGCCTGAATCCCGGGGATGGCGCCGACCCGCTCCTCCACCCGCTGCATCATGTTTTCCAGGCGGGGATCGCTCTGGTAGCCCGCCCCAATCGGATCGACTCCCATGACCAGCACGTTCTGCCTGTCAAAACCGGTGTCCACATTCATCAGGTTCACCAGGCTGCGCAGGAACAGGCCCGCGCCCGCCAGCAGTGCCAGGGACAACGCCACCTGCCCGATGATGAGACCGCGCGCCAGACCGTTGCGCATGGGCCCGCCCGTGATGCCGCGGCCCTCCTTCAAGGAAGGAGCCAATTCCAGACGCGTGGCGCGGAACGCCGGAACTGTTCCGAACAGGAGCGCCGTTAGAACCGTCACGCCCAACGCGAAAAGGAGAACTGGCGCGTCCGGGGCCAGCCGCACGGGCAGCGGATCGGGCCCCGTTGACACCATAGCGGCCAGTAATCGGACGGCGCCCCACGCCAACACCACGCCGAGCATCGCACCCGCGAGGCCCAGCAGACCGCTCTCCATAAGAAGTTGATGAATCAGCCGGGATCGGCCAGCGCCGATCGACATCCGGATGGCGATCTCGCGCTGCCGTACGGTAGCCCGCGCCAGCAGCAGATTGGCTACGTTGGCGCAGGCGATGAGAAGCACCACCCCGACCAGGGCCATCAGAATCTGCAGCGGCGAAGCCAACTGGCGCCGCAGTTGTGAGAGTCCCGTGGCCGCCGGGGTCAGTTCGACTTTCGCATGCCCGATATCTTCGAGTTGCCTGGGAGAGGGGTGCGGGCCGGCATAACCGAGCACGATCTGTTGGAACAGCAGGTTGGTGTTGGCGCTTGCCTGTTGCACGCTGATTCCGGATTTACGCCGGGCGAAGATGTAGAGCGACTGGAACAGATTATTGTCCAGTCCGTTCCAGCCCGGAGAGACCTCTTTTTCCATTGCCAGGGGAATCCAGAGGTCTGGCGATTGCCCTACAGTCACGCCGAAGAATTCGGGCGGCGCCACCCCGATGACGGTGTAGACTGTTGCCCCGATGGTCACCCGGGTGCCGACCGCCGATGGATCTGCCGCCAGACGGCGCTGCCACCACGAGTAGCTCGCTACCGCGACCGGGTGAGCGCCGGGTGTGGTGTCATCGGCGTCACTCAAGGTTCGGCCCAGAACTGGTTTCACCCCCAGCGTGTGAAAGTAAGTTCCGGAAACCAGTTCCGCGCTCACCTTTTCCAGGTTGGCGCCGCCGGCGACGCGCCCATGGGTGCTGAAGAGAATGCTGTCGATGGCGGCCACATCCGAGAACACCTGATTCTTGCGTTGGAATTCCCGGTAGCCATTGTATGAGAAGAGCTGCCAGCTTCGATTGGGCAGATCGCTCTGGCTGCCCACCCACTCGCCTTTTCCGAACAGCACCAGTTGACCTGGCCGCTGCACCGGCAGATTCCGCAGCAGCACGGCGTTGAACAGGCTGAAGATGGCTGTGTTGGCGCCGATTCCGAGGGCCAGGGCGAGGATGGCCAGAACCGATGAACCGGGGCTCCGGACCAGCATTCGCAGGCCAAAGCGAATGTTCTGCATGAGAATGTCCGCCCAGGACCACCGGCCCGCCTCATAGTATTGTTCCTCAGCCCGGGCCGCGTTACCGAAACTGCGCCGGGCCGCCAGCCGGGCGTCCGCCTCCCTCAGGCCCTGTTCCCTGAAGCGGTCGAATTCCAGTTGGAGATGCGCCTGGATCTCGTCGCCGAAATCGCCCGGTTTTCGTTTGCGCCAAAACATGTTCCGCCAAAACATGAAAAATCAGCCCTCCTCGCTCTCGGGCCCGATGATCCGCCCGATGGCTGCCGCCAGCCGGCGCCACTTCGTCGTCTCGTTGACGAGTTGTTTGCGGCCAGCCCTGGTCAGTGTGTAGAAACGCGCCCTGCGGTTGTTGCCGGAGATTCCCCATTTGGCGGCGATCCATCCCCGTGTTTCCAGACGCTGGAGCGCCGGATACAGTGCGCCATGCTCCACCAGCAGTTCGTCTCCGGACGTCTGTTGGATGGCGCGTGCGATACCTTGTCCGTGCTGCGGGCCGAAAACCAGCGTGCGGAGGATCAGCAAGTCCAGCGTCCCCTGCAGCAGTTCAAGCCTCCCGGTTTCCGCTTGGGTAGACATTTCACCTGAGTATCCATCACGACGGGTAAAATGTCAACCCAAGCTTGCCAGCATTGCCTTTGTGGCGCAGACTAACAATCCGCCTCACAAAAGGGTGCGGTTTGCGCTCACGATCCTCAGGACGGTTGAGCACTACCAAGGCTCCAGGGACGCCCGGTTCGGGAGCATAATAATGGTGATGACTTCACGACGCCAGTTCCTGCAGGCAAGTTCCCTGACCGCCGCCCTGGCCGCGGTGGCGCAAACCAAACAACTGAAATCCATCGGCGTGCAACTCTACACGGTGCGCACCGTGCTGCCGCAAAAGCCCGCCGAGACGCTGAACGCGATCCGCGCCATCGGCTACCAGGAGATCGAGGCCACCTACGCCGGCCTCGACAAGATCTGGCCGGCGATAACGGCCTCAGGCTTGAAACCAGTGAGCATTCACCTGGATTCCACCATGGTCACCAAGGGCAACCCGGATGACCTGGCGCGGGCCCTGGACCAATTGAAGCAGCGCGGTTTCACGTACGCCGTTTTCCCTTACCTGCCTCCCGCCGAGCGCGGCGGCCTCGACGTCATCAAGGGCGTGGCCGACAAACTCAACATGGCGGGCGAAAAATGCCGGGCCGCCGGTTTGACTTTGTGCTATCACAACCATGCCTTCGAGTTTGAGCCGATGGAGGGCACCACGCCCTTCCAGGTGATGATGGACCGCACCGACAAGAAACTGGTGGGACTGGAAATGGATGTCTTCTGGGTCAGCGTGGCCGGGCACGATCCGGCGGAACTGCTGCAGAAGCTTAAGGGGCGCGTCCCGTTGCTGCACTGCAAGGACAAAGCCACCGGCACCGAAGTGATCTACAAGGAAACGGTGCCGCGCACCACGTTCAAGGAAGTCGGCAGCGGTGTTCTGGAGTGGCCCAAGGTGCTGAAAGCCGCCGCCGCGGCAGGTGTGGCCCATTACTTCGTCGAGCAGGACCAGACGCCCGGCGACCCGGTGGACAGCCTGAAGCAAAGCTTCGGGTTCTTGTCGAAGGTGGACTTTTAGTTTCCGACCGCTGTTCACTTAGGCAATACGGAATAATTAAATGAACAATTACGATTAGGAATTACGTGGTGACAGTGTGTAGTTCCAGGCTGGATGAGTCTTGTGCCGACGGATGCGGAGTTCCTGCATCTGTTCGTCCGTGATTGGAACACCGGTTT
>DATMNI010000033.1:0-3485 GCA_035570275.1 Candidatus Acidiferrales bacterium
GGATGTTCTGGAGGGTCCGCGCCGCCAACGCCATCATTGCCCTGCGTTGCTGCCGCTTCAATGGGAGGTTCGAGGATTACTGGGAGCAGCATCGGGCCGCCTGATCACCCCTTGCTTCTCACTTTTAAGTCGCACACCCCCATCGACAGAAGAATGTTCCTGGCCGGCGCCGGCGCTGTCATTGCCCAGACCTTCGCTGCAGCGCAGCGCCCCGAGGTGGCACTCGGGGCCATTCAGGGCAGCGTCAGCCAAATGAAATGGACGCCGGCCGAGTTCCTCGATTACCTGTCCAAGCTCGACCTACGTTACGCCATGATCTCGCTGCCGCGCGACGTGCTGCTCGACGAAGCCGCCGTGAAACAGATCCGCGCGCATGCCGATAAACTGGGAATCTCGCTGATCCTCGCGCATGGATCGGTCTGTCCCAGTTCGAAGTCGTTCAATGCCAAACTGGGCACGGTCGAAGAGCAGGTGGCCCCCGCGCTGAGAGCCTCGCAAATCTTCGGCGCCCGCACCATGCGGTGTGTCCTGGGCAGCGCGACTGAGCGGCCTGAGATCGACATGCACATCGAAAACATGGTGCGCGCCGTGCGCGGGATGCGCACCCGCATCCTGGACTCGGGCGTCAAACTGGCGGTGGAGAACCACGGCGGAGACCTGCAGGCTCGCGAGCTCAAGGCGCTGGTGGAGGCGGCGGGCCGCGACATCATGGGCGTTTGCCTGGATTCAGCCAACCCAGTGTGGATGCTGGAAGATCCGCACATGACGCTGGAAATGCTGGGGCCCTACGCCGAAACCTCGCACCTGCGGGACAGCGCCGTGTGGCGCGTGCCGGAGGGTATTGCGGTGCGCTGGGTTAACATGGGTGACGGCAATGTGGACATAGACGGTTGGATCAGGAAGTTCATGGCGATGCGGCCCGGCGTTCCGCTCATTTTTGAGAACCTGGTTTCGAGACAGCCCCGCATATTCAGCGTCTTCGATCCCAAGTTCTGGGACAACTACCGCAAGATGCCGGCCTGGGAATTCGGCCGCTTTCTCGCGCTGGCGGAGCGAGGAAAGCCGACCCCGGCGATTCCGGCGCCACCCGGAAAAGACCCCGGCCGGCAGCAATGTGAAGACCTGGAAGTGTGCGTGCGGCATACTCGGGAACTGCTGCGGAACATTTGAGAAAGGAATAATCCATGAGGCGAAGAGACCTTCTGAAGTCTTCAGCCGCGGCCGGGGCGTTGATGTTCGACATCGTGCCGCGGCGCGTGCTGGGTCAGGGGCAACCGGCTCCGAGCGACACGCTGCGGCTGGGGCACATTGGAATCGGCGGCCGCGGGCGGACACACCTGCGGCCCGAGGCGGATCTCGGCAAGGCTCTTCCACCCACGCCCGGGCAAGGCGGCGACGGCAAGAGCCTGAGAAGCCCCGCGCTCTCGGTGGCGCTGTGCGACGTGGACGCCAAGCACCTGGATGACGCGGCCACGCGCGTCGGGGGCCGGCCCAAGACCTATCGGGACTTCCGGCGGCTCCTGGAAGACAAGAACGTGGATGCGGTCTATATCGCCACGCCCGACCATTGGCACGCCCTGATGACCATCATGGCCTGCCAGGCCGGCAAAGACGTCTACTGCGAGAAGCCTGCCTGCAACACCATCGAAGAAGGCCGGGCCATGGTTACGGCGGCCGACCGCTATGGGAGCGTGGTGCAGATCGGCTCGCAGGGCCGTTCGCAAGTGGCCGCGTGGCAGGCCGCCAATTACATCCGCGCCGGTCAACTCGGCACGATGCGGAAAGTGACTTGCTGGCACTACGCCAGTCCGGATGGCGACTGGACCCCGGACAGCGATCCGCCGCCCGAGATCGATTACGACCTGTGGGTGGGGCCCGCACGCTGGCTGCCCTACAATGCGAAGCATACCCACGGCTCCTTCCGTTGGCTGGTCGACTTCGGAGGAGGCCAGATCCGCGACCGCGGCGCCCACATCATGAGCATTGCGAGCTGGATCATGGGTACCGACAATACCGGGCCGGTGAGCATCGACGCCAAGGGCGAGCCGCCGCGCGACGGCATGTACGATTCGGCGGTCACCATGGACGTGACCTACGAGTTCAAGAACCCTGACTGGACGCTGGTGTGGGCTCAGCCGGGCACGCCTTCGCCCGACATCCAGGCGCGCTACGGAGCCATGTACTGGGGCGACAAGGGGAACCTCACCGTCACTTACGGCGATGGCGCCAACACGGCGACCGACCAGAAGGTGAAAGACTTCGCTTCGCAATGCGACTGCGGCAGGGTGCCTCGCAGTCCCGGACACAACGAGAACTTCGAGCAGTGCGTGCGCACGCGCGAGAAGCCGATCATGGCCATGGAGGCGGGGCACCGCGTGGCCTCGTTGTGCATCCTGGGGAACGTCGGGTTCCAGTTGCAGCGTAAGCTGGAGTGGGATCCGGTGAACGAGCGATTCCTTAACGACGACGAAGCTAACCGGCTGTTGAGCCGCCCGGGCCGCGGCCCGTGGCACTTGTAAGGACTCTAAGGAGGCGACCCATGGCGGACGATCAAAAGTTCCTGGCCGATATTCAGAGCGGGAGCGCCGATACGCGCTTCGCCGCATGGCGGCAGGCCGGAGACGTGTCCCCGGCCGTCATCCCGCAACTCGGCAAGCTGGCCGCCAACCCGGCGGGCGCGGGAAAGGCGGCGCGGGAAGCCTTGACCACCATGGTCCACGCGGTGGGTAAAGACCCCGCATCGGCCAACCGGGCCGGCGTGGTGAAGGGCCTGGTCGAAATCAGCGGCCCGGGTTACCCGCTACCGGTGCGAGTGCATGCGCTGCGGCTGCTTTCGGACGTCGCCGGTGAGGACGCGGTGCCGGCCATCGCCAAATGGATCGGCGGCGCGGAACTGCGCGAAGAGGTGGCATACTGCCTGGAGCGCATCCCTGGGGATGCCTCCAACAAAGCGCTGATGGCGGCTTACAAGGACGCGCCGGACGATTTCAAACCGCGCATCCTGGCCGCGCTCGGGCACCGCCGCGCGCAGAGCGCCGTGAGCTTGTGTCTGGAGGCCATGCGGTCGCCCAACAAGGATATTGCCGTGATGGGCGTGAGGGCCTTCGGGCGAATCGGCAGGAAACCCGCCACGGCGCCGCGTTACCCGGACATGAAGGCATTCTCCGACACCCAGGTCGTCGACGTAATCGATGGCATGCTGCGTTATGCGGATGCACAGGTCCAGGTCAAGGAAGGGAACATGGCTGAGGCCCTGGTGATTTACAAGCAAGCGCTCGAACGGCCGCAGGAGCACTGGCAGTGCGCCGCAGTCATCGGGCTCGCCAGGATCGGGTCGGCGGATGCCGCGGCGGCGATTCTTCCGAAGTTGAAGAGCGACAACCGGAAGGTGCGGATCACCGCCGAAAACGCCTGGAAGTCGATGGCCGGGACGAAGGCGTAGACCCAATCAAACGTAAACCCCAATCAAACAGGAGGCGATAATG
>DATMNI010000034.1:0-23619 GCA_035570275.1 Candidatus Acidiferrales bacterium
CCGCGAGGGGGAGGGGCCTTTCAGGGAAAGCGGCGCGGAGAAAGACTCTCACGCAAAGACGCAAAGTCGCCAAGAAAAACTTAAGTATTTCTCTTTGCGCCTTTGCGCCTTTGCGCCTTTGCGCCTTTGCGTGAGATCCGCTTTTTTACTGCGTCAGCCCTATTTGAATTGTCACGGTGGCGTACACCGTCACGGTGCCGGTCTGCACGGGTGTGGTGGCCGCGGTTCCCGCGCCGGCGGTCCCGACGACGATCGGAGTGTAGGACGTGCCTTCCTGCGCGGACAACACGGTTCCCAGTTTGCCACCGAGGCCGGCGGCAATGGCGGCGGCATGCGCCGTGGCCTGCTTGGTGGCTTGCGTCAGCGCCTGTTGCACCAGCGGCTCAGGGTTTTGCAATCCGAAGGAGAGACCACCCACGTTATTGGCGCCTGCCTGACTGGCGGCGTCAATCAGCAGGCCGATCTGCGAGAGGTCCGTGGTGGTGACGCGGACGGTGTTCGTGGCCGTGTAGCCGATGATGACGGAGGGCTGGCCGGGTGTGGTGCTGTAACGCGGCGTAAGGTAGTAGTTCACGGTTTGCAGCGTGCCCGCCGCGCCCAGCACTTTGCTCAACGCTGCCTGCACGGTGCTGCTCAAGCCGGCGTTTTGCTGCGAGGCGTCTTGAGCCGTAGTGCCGTTAGTGACCACTCCCACGTCCAGTTGCGCCTGGTCGGGTTTGGCGGTGATGGTGGCGCTTCCGTTGGCTTGCACGCTGGGCACGGCGGCCGTCTGTGCAGCCAGCGCGGAACAGGAAAGAATCAAAACGAGTCGAGATGAAATCGTCCGCACCATCCCTCAACTATATCGCTGGCCGGGCTCGGCCTCAAACCGAAAGGCTCTTCACCGCAGCACGTTTGTCTCGCCGCGCTCGGCAATTACCTGCGCGTCGAAGAGCGGGATGCGGCCTGAATCTCACAAAACGTGGTCGCCGCTCTCCCCCGTTCCGAAACCTTCGTGCCCGTCGAGCGTCTCATGGTGGGAGGTTTTCGATCTCAATGCTGCGTGCTTCGCTTGTCCTCTGTCTGTTCCTTCCAGGGTCCGGCTTCGCCCAAAGCAGTCCGCTCAGCATCACCTCGGCCGCCGGTCTCGGCACGGGGCTTTCGGCGGAAGGGCTGGCCACCGCAACTGGCTCCGGACTGGCTGGGCAGACGGCTGCGGCGCAATCGTCGCCTTGGCCTACCACGTTGGGCGGCGTGACCGTTCAGGTGCAGGACTCGGGTTCAGTCTCGCGACCGGCCGGGCTGCTGTTTGTATCGCCAGGGCAGATCAATTTCCAGATCCCGGCAGGAACCGCTCTGGGACCCGCTGCCGTCACAATCAATAATGGCGGCGCGCTGATGACCGCTATCGTGCCGGTTCAGACGGTGGCGCCGGCCTTGTTTGCACTGAATTCCCAGGGCGTGGCCGCAGCTACGGCCGTGGCGATCGCTATTCCCACGGTGGACCAGTTCCCGGTGCCGGTGTTCCAATGCGGAGATACCGCCCAAAGTTGCCAGTTGGTGCCGATCGATCCGGGACTCGACAGGCCGGTCTTTTTGTCATTCTTCGCGACCGGAATCCGCGGCCGGTCCGGGCTGGGTAATGTGACGGTGAAGATGGGCACGGTCATCGTGGCCGCAACCTACGCCGGCCCGCAAGGCCAATTCGCGGGACTCGACCAAATCAATGTCCCCCTGCTGCTATCGCTGCGCGGCGCGGGTGAAATCAGTGTGACGGTCACCGCCGATGGCGTGACTTCGAACCCGGTGAAGGTCAGCGTAAAGTAGCGCGCGCTATAAGATCAGCTATCAGATCACGCTACCAGATCACCGAACGATCGATGCTGGCGACGGTCGGCCTTCCGGTAAGGGCCATGGCGAATTCGAATTCACGCCGCAAAATCTCCACCACGCGAGCGATGCCGGGAGCCCCCGCGACCCCCATGCCCCACAGATACGGCCGGCCAATCTGCACGGCCGCCGCACCCAGCGCGAGCGCCTTGAGGATATCGGTGCCGCGGCGGATGCCGCCATCCACCAGCACCGGGATGCGGCCGGCTACCTGGGCCACCACCAGCGGAAGCGCGTCAATAGTGGCCGGCACCGTGTCCAGATTGCGCGCGCCGTGGTTGGAGACGATGATACCGGCGACTCCGATCTTGACCGCGATGGCCGCATCGTCGGGGTTCAGAATGCCTTTGAGCACCACGGGCCGGCGCGCGAAACCCTGCAGCCACTCGATATCCTTCCAGGTGAGGCTGGGGTCCAGATAGTTCGGGTTCGGAAGATTCGGCAACTGTCTTGCGGGCCGTTCGCCGGCGGAACGCTGCTCGCGGTTGCGCAGGGCGAAGGTGGGGGAATCCACGGTGACGCAGATGGTACCGCAGCCCAGATCTTCGGCGCGCTGCACCAGGTCGCGCGTGAAGCCGTGGTCTTTCTGCACGTAGAGCAGGAACCAGGTTGGCCCGGTGGCGGCTTTGGCGATATCCTCGATCTTCATTCCCGCGCTGCTGCTGATGACGTAGGTGGCATTGGCCGCCCCGGCGCCGCGCGCGGCCACCAGGTCGCCTTCCGGCATAATCAAACCCTGGCCGCCGGTGGGCGCGAGGACGATAGGAAACGGCAATTCGACGCCAAACAGGCGGACGCGGGTATCCACTTTCGACACGTCCACCAGCACGCGCGGTTTCAGACGGATGTGGTCGTAGGCTTCGCGATTCCACTTGAGCGTGATTTCGTCGGCCGCGCCTCCGATAATGCGATCCCAGACGCCGGGCGCGATCTTGGTGTGCGCGTCCGCCTCGAAATCGTAGACCGAAAGCAGCCGGTCGAGGTCGGTTTTGGGAGGGGTCTGCTGGGCGCGTAGGCGGGCCGCGGCCAAGCCCATCGTGGACATCAGTGCGTGCCGCCGGGTCATCGCCGCTCCACCCAGGCCATGCCAACGGAGTACCTGGCGCCGACGCCGCTGCCGCTGGAAAGATGGCTGGTCGCTTCCAGCGCCACCGGCACCGGCGCGGTGGCAACCGGTGCACCCGGTGCCAGGGCGAACCGTGGCAGGGTGAACATTCTCTGAATCCTCATCGCCTGTTATTCTCGCTCTCCGGCGCGCGAAAGTCACGCCCCCCGGAGTGCTTGACAGTGCACAAGAGCCTGGCGGTGAATCGGACCCTACGTTTTGCGGCTATGCCGGTCTAGCGTTTCGACGTTCTCGCAGTGCAACCGAGCCAAGCACCAACAGGCCGACGACGGACAGCATCAGACTGACCGGCTCGGGAGCCGCCGTCGATGAAGATAGCCGGACATTGTCGAATATGGCATGGCGGCCAAATTGCTGCTCGCTGTGGAAGATGAGCGAAGCGTTAATCGGCTGACCAACCAGGCCCGGGAATGTATTCGTATTTAAAGTAATTGTCTCGTCTTGCAGGACGTTGTCGGAAAAACCACCGCCATTGATCAAGGCAAAGGCAAACGAAGGCTGGCCTGGCGCAGGGAAGACGTCCGCCAGAGCGGGCGCGCCGGTGCCCAGTGCCAGACCAACGTCCAAAAGACTGGAGGCATTTTGTAAACCCACGCTGGCGGTTAGCGTATACAGCATGTTGGCCGCGAAGATGCCGAGATTGTCCGAGGTTAACCCATCGAGGGAGCCATTTGGCGGGACGATTGAGACAGGGTTCGCCGGACTGGTGTTATTGTGGTCGAGGTCTACTACCGCAAACTGCGAACCGGCCACTCCGGATACCAGGGGAGTTCCATTGGCAGCGATTAGAACGTCGGAACTAAAGGTCGGAGAACTGCTGGAATTGAACAGCGTCCAACCCGTGGGGTTTCCAAATCCTGGAGCGCTGTCCTCAAAGGAGAAGTTCGGTACTGGAATCGCTCCCGCAAAGCCGCGCCCAAGGGCCGCGATGCTCAGGACGGAATACAACAATGCTGTCGTTAGATTCTTCATTAGCTGATCTATCCTTTGATAACTGATTATGCTCCCGGTCAAGCGTCAAATGGCGATTTATCTTATATCTTCTTGTGAAGATTCTAACTATAACCAGCCGGAAGCGTTTTTCTTTTTGGTTCTGAGCTAGCAGGTTTGGAACCAATAGACGAACGCGTGTGAATACAAGTTGAAAGATCGGGCATCGCACCCCGGTGCAGTTCCTGCCGTCCATCAGGCAAGACCTGCCGTGTGGAGAGAGCGCGTTTTGGAGGGGAATCCCCATGGGGAATCCCCTCCCCAGCCGGTCAGCATTCCTGAAACGAATCGAGGGGCTTTTCGCCCAGACCTCTTCCGCCGTTTAGGTTGATGCCTTCTACCTATAACGGCGCCAGGGCCCCGATCGCTTCCACGAGAACGCCTGGGTTTACGGGCTTGATCATGATGCGGGAGACCATTTTCTCTTCGGGTTGGCCATACAGGTCGTCGGGCCAGCCGGAGAGCACGATTACGGGAGCGCGGCAGCCTGCATCGCGGATACGGCGGATCAGGGCGAGGCCCAGGGCGGCGTCCGGCTTGCCGGTGGAATTCGGAAAGCGCAGGTCCATCAACACCAGGTCGGCTTCACTCTGCTGGAGGCGCCGGATGGTTTCGTGAGGGTCCAGCGCCACGGTCACGTCATGACCGGCGGCTTCCAATAGCAGCTTGCGTAAGTCGAGCTGGTCTTGGTCGTCGTCTGCCACCAGGATTCGGCACATGCGCTGATCTACTTACTGTAGATCTATCTTAGTAGATCTTCGAGTTGAATCCGTGTATCGGTTTTCGCATCGCGGTACTTTACGATCACCGGAGTGTACACGGAAATACCCCAGTCCTTGCCCGGACCGCTGGTAATGGCTCTGGCGCCGGCAATCACCACAGCCCCTTCGGGAATTACCAGGGGCTCTTCACCGGTGGCGCGGTGCACGGTGTGGCGCACCAGATCGTACACGCCCGTGGAGCGATTGAGGATGGCGCCGGTGCCCAGCACGGCGCGCCGCTTGACCACCGTGCCTTCGTAGACACCGCAGT
This sequence comes from Candidatus Acidiferrales bacterium, assembly GCA_035570275.1. Taxonomy (GTDB): domain Bacteria; phylum Acidobacteriota; class Terriglobia; order Bryobacterales; family Bryobacteraceae; genus DATMNI01. The sequence continues at coordinate 5,018 of DATMNI010000034.1, forward strand.
TGCCGCCGATCAGCACGTCGTCTTCGACAATCACCGGCATGGCGCCCACCGGTTCCAGAACACCGCCGATCTGGCTGGCGGCCGAGATGTGGCAGTTTTTGCCGACCTGCGCGCAGCTTCCCACCAGCGCGTGCGAATCCACCATGGTGCCATTATCCACGTAGGCGCCGGCGTTGATGTACATCGGCGGCATGCACGTGACGCCGCGGCCGATATAGCAGCCGTCGCGAATGCTGGAACCGCCGGGCACAATCCGCACGCCGCTCTGCGCCGTGAACCGCTTCACCGGGTAGGTGGACTTGTCGAAGAAGGGCATGCGCTCATGATCCACCGACATTTCCACCACGCCGCCCATGCGGAAGCCCAGCAGAATGCCCTTCTTCACCCAGGCATTGACGCGCCATCCGGTGGACGATTGGGCCGATGTTTCGGCGCATGGTTCGGCGGCGCGGACGCGGCCTTCGTTGAGCGCCGCCTTGAAGTCCGCGAAGAGACGGAAATGCGCGTCTGTGTAAGTCGCGGGTTTCTCATCGAAGAGTTGTTCGATTTCAGTTTGCAGCGTTTCAGTTGGCAACTGGTACGCCCCCCAGCAGCCCGATGGTCTCCAGCACCTTTTCGATTTTGGCCAGGCTGGCTGGGGCCGGCGGCACCATGGGAAGCCGGTAGACTGGCTGCAGCAGCCCCATCAGGGCCATGGCGGCCTTCACCGGTATCGGGTTGGACTCCACAAAGTTCACGTTCATCAGCGGCAGGTAGCGGGATTGAACGCGGCGCGCGGCTTCGAAATCGCCGCGGAGGCAGGCTTGCGCCAGTTCGGTCATGGGGCCGGGGATTTCATTCGACGCCACCGAGATCACACCCCGTCCGCCCAACGCGGCCAGCGGGATGGTGATGGCATCATCGCCCGAAAGAACCGTGAACGTGGACGGCACCTCATTCAGGACGGCAGCCATCTGGCCGATGTTACCGGAGGCTTCCTTGACCCCTACAATGTTTCCGATCTGCGCCAGGCGCGCCAGCGTGGCCGGTTCCACATTGACGCCAGTGCGGCTCTGGACGCTGTAGACCACTATGGGCAACCGTATGGCGGAGGCGATGGCCTTGTAGTGCTGGTAGAGGCCTTCCTGCGTGGGCTTGTTGTAATAGGGCGTGACCGAAAGGATGCCATCGGCGCCGCGGTCTTCGAGTTCGCGGGCCAGTTCGATGACCTCGTGAGTGTTGTATCCGCCCGCGCCCGCCAGCACCGGCACCTTGCCCCTGGCTTCTTCGATGGCGATCTCCACCACGCGGAGGTGCTCGGCGCGCGTGAGCGTGGGGCTCTCGCCGGTGGTTCCGCAGGGGACCAGAAAGTCGATGCCCGCCGCGATCTGGCGCTGCACCAGCCGGCGCAGAGTTTCTTCGTCGAGAGACAAGTCGCGACGGAATGGAGTGACGAGCGCGGTGCCGCATCCGGTGAACATGTAGCCTCCAAAGAGCTTTCAGCTTTCAGCTATCAGCTATCAGCTATCAGCTAAACCAGCGCGGCGCGCGCTCGGGGGCCTTGCCTTAGCTGAACGCTGATCGCTGGCTGCTGATAGCTTACGTCTCGTAATATCCTCTTTTCCCTATCACCCACTGCGCCGCCTTCAACGCGCCGCGGGCGAAACCTTCGCGGCTGCGGGCGGTATGGCGCAGCGTAATGGTGTCGGCGGCGGAATCGAAACCGATCTCGTGGGTGCCGGGGTGAGCGCCGGCCCGGTTGGAACTGACATCGATCGTCCGCGAATAGCCAGCCTTCTTCATTTCATCCACCAGTTTCAGTAGTGTACCTGACGGCGCGTCCTTTTTGGTGTGGTGATGAATCTCCCAGGCCCACGAACCGTACTCCGGCTCCGTGGACAAAAGGCGCGCGGCTTCCTGCACCAGCCTGAAAAACGCGGTCACGCCTACCGAGAAATTCGGGCTCCATACCAGACCTGTCTGGCATTTCTCCACCGCGGCCTTCACGGCGTCGGCCTGCTCCTGCCAACCGGTGGTCCCGATCACCATGTTGACGCCCAGAGCGGCGATGCCTTCCACATTTTGCCGTACGGCTGCGGGAATCGAAAAATCGATGGCCACATCCACGCCCCGGAAATTTTCCGCGGTGACGCCTTCGCCCGATGCGTTGTTGAACTCGTCGAGTTTCAGCACCACGCGAAAATCGTACTGCGGCGCCAGCGTTTCCACCAGCCTGCCCATCTTGCCGTAGCCGACAATGGCGAGGTTAGGCATGCACGGCCTCTTTGCGCTCGAAGACGGCCGGGTCCAACTCCGAGAAAAACTCGCGGTGCAGTGCGTCGACGGTACGGAAGAGATCGGCCTCGGCCACCACGAAGCTCAAATTCAGCAGCGAGGCGCCCTGGGAAATCATGCGGATGTTGATGCCATCGAGCGCATTGAAAACACGGCGCGCAACACCCGGCGTGTAGCGGATGTTTTCGCCCACCAGACAGACGATGACGCCGTCATGCTCTACGGTGGCTTCGGCAAACTGCCGCAATTCGCCCAGGATCATGTCGAGGTTCCTGGTGGTGTCGATGGTCAGGGACACGCTGACCTCAGAGGTAGCCACCATGTCCACCGGGGTTTCATACCGGTCGAAAACCTCGAAGATGCGGCGCAGGAAACCGTGGGCCATCAGCATACGGGTGGAGTGAATGTTGACCGTGGCGATTTTGCGCTTGCAGGCGATGGACTTCACCACGTTGTCGCAAGGCACGGTTTCAGCGGTGATGCGGGTGCCCGGCACATCGGGCCGGCGGGAGTTCAGAATCAGGACCGGGATGTTCTTCTCGATGGCCGGAACCACGGTGGCCGGGTGCAGCACCTTGGCGCCGAAGTACGCCAGTTCGGCGGCCTCCGCGAACGAAATGCTCTTGACCCGATGACCGCCGGGGAGGATGGTGGGGTCGGCTGTGAGCATGCCATCCACGTCGGTCCAGATCTGGATTTCCTCGGCATCGATTCCGGCGCCCACGATCGACGCCGTGAAATCAGACCCGCCGCGGCCCAGCGTGGTGGTGACGCCATCCTCGGTGGAGCCGATGAAGCCGCCCATTACCACGACGCTTTGGGCGGCGATGGGCGGAATGGTCTTCGCCAGCCGCGCATAGGTTTCGGGGAAATCTGGCGCGGCCTGGGTGTGGCGATGGTCGGTGACAATGAGGTCGCGCGAATCCACGTGCTCGGCCTTGATGCCGAAATGGCGGAAGGCCAGGGTGACGATGTAGCTGGAAAGCCGCTCGCCGTAACTGGAAATGGCGTCGATGGAGCGCGGCGTGAGCTCGCCCAGCACGGCCAGGCCCTTCACCAGTTCGGTGAGTTCCTGGAAGTGCTCATCGAGCGTGCGGTCGAGCGCCGCGCGGTCGGCCAGAGGCACCACGCGGCGGGCCTCGCGCGAGTGATAATCGCGCAATTCGTGGAGCTGGCGAAGGTACTCCTGGCGCTTGCCCTGGGTGGCGCCGAGGATGGCGCCCGGGTTGGTCCCCCCAATGGCGCCCGGGTTGGTCCCTCCGATAGCAGTAGACGCCAGCGCCAGCAGCTTGTTGGTGGTCCTGCCCATGGCCGATACCACCACCACCGGCCGCCGGCCGACGCGCGCTTTGACGATGCCCGCAACGCGTTCGATGGCGGCGGCCGATTCCACCGAAGTGCCGCCGAACTTCATCACAATCATCAGTCGAGCATCCCTTCCGAATGCATCAGCTCGGCATTCAACACGGCGGCGCCGGCCGCGCCGCGTATGGTGTTGTGGCCCATGGCGACGAATTTGTAATCCAGCACCGGGCAGGGGCGCAGACGGCCCACGAAGGCCGCCATGCCGCACTCCCGCTCCGCGTCCTTGCGGGGCTGCGGACGGTTGGCTTCCGGCATGTAGATCACCGGCCGCGGTGGCGCGCTGGGCAGTTGGCGCTGCTGCGGGAGGGCGGTGAAGCTGTCGAAGGCATGGCGCACATCGGCTTCCGAAGGCTTCGCCGAAAACTCCACCGAGACCGTCACCGTGTGGCCATCCACCACCGCCACCCGGTTGCAGTGCGCGCTCACCTTGGCGGCCAGCGGCTCAATGTGATCGCCGCGGAATTCGCCCATGATCTTCTGGGTCTCCTGCTGCATTTTTTCTTCTTCGCCGCCGATGAAAGGAACCACGTTGCCCAGAATGTCCATGGAGGCAACGCCCGGATATCCGGCGCCGGAAACGGCCTGCAGCGTGGTGGTGACGATCTTGGTGATGCCGAACTGCTTCAGCGGCGCCAGGCCCATGGTCAGCACGATGGTGGAGCAGTTCGGATTGGTCACGATCTGCCCCTTCCAGCCGCGGACGCGCTGTTGGAACGGGACCAGCTTCAGGTGGTCCGGATTGATTTCGGGAACCAGCAGCGGCACGTCCTTTTCCATGCGATGGTTGCGGGAATTGGAAACCACGATATGGCCGGCCTGCGCGTAGGCGCGCTCAATCTCAGTGGCCACGGATGCATCCATCGCCGAAAACAGCAGGCGCGGCGCGTTCCCCGGCTTGCATTCGTCCACGGTCATATCGGCCACGGTGTCGGGGACCACGCCCAGGTGCCACGTCATGGCGTCGCGGTACTTCTTGCCGGCCGAGCGGTCGCTGGCGCCGAGCCACTTCAGCTCGAACCACTGGTTGCCTTGCAGGAACTTGATGAAATGCTGGCCCACCATTCCGGTGGCGCCCAGGATGCCTACTTCGATTTTTTGCATAGTTGCTTTACCATTTGTTGATAGATTTGAACGGCTTCGATGAGTTGCGCTTTGGGCACGCGTTCTTCGAGCGTGTGCGCTACGTGAATGGTTCCCGGCCCGATGAGGAATGGCTCGCCCCATTGGCCCGCGAACGCCGGGATGTCGCTGGTGTAAGCCACCACGGTAGTGGGAATGCCCTCCACCGCATTCAGCAGCAGCGCGGGGATTTCGATGACCTCGCGCAACTCGGCCCGGCCCTCCACGGCGCGATGCAGTGCGGCTTTGGTTTCGGTGGAATCGCCCACCAGCCGGATCATGATATCGGCCTTGGCCTCATCGGCGACCACGTTGGGCGCGCGTCCGCCTGCGAGCGTCCCGATGTTGAGCGTGCTGGGCCCGAGAAGCGCATCGACGGGAAGAGGGATGCGCCGGACTTCGGCCAGCGCATCGATGAGTTTGTGGATGGCCGAATCGCCCAGTTCCGGATACGCCGAGTGCGCCATCTTCCCGCTGGCGGCCACTTCGTACCGTAACGCGCCTTTGGAACCGAGCGCCAGTTTGTTTTCGGTGGGTTCGCCGTTAATAATGTATTTGGACCCGCGCGGATCTCGCGAAGCCTTATAAGCCCCGGCGCTATTGCGCTCCTCGCCTACCACGAACAGCAGGCCGAAACCGCGCTCGCCGGATTCGAGCAGGCCCTCGACGGCCTTAATCATGGCGGCGATGATGCCTTTGGTGTCGCAGGCGCCGCGGCCCCAGACGAATTCCTCGTCTTCGCGGGAGGCGATGTACGGCGGTACGGTGTCCATGTGGGTGGAGAGCGTGACCTGCAACGGATCGCCCCACTGCGCGAAGATGTTGAACCGCCGCGCCTCCACTTCGATGCGCTCCACATGCCCGCTGAACTCCGTCGCCAGTTGCGACAGGTACATGTAGAGAAAGTTGCCGACCCGCTCCTCATTGATGGTGATCGATTCGATATCGATCAGCGCGCGCGTGAGTTCAAAGAGGTCCATGTTTAATTGTAGTGGCGGCGACCCTCTGGGTCGCCACCCATTTCGCGGCCAATACTTAAGCGGGAGAAAAGCGAGAGAAGGAAGAGACGCGGGCTGCCCCGCGTGTTTCGATCCCGATAGCGCTCCACCCGCTTGAGAACGGGTGACAGTGAGCAGGTATTAACCTGACTCCCCAACCGGTAGGAATTGGCTTTCCGTTCCAGTTTCGGCGGATCTGCTATCGGCCCCTTTCGCCCGGACATCCGAAGCGCACTCGGAATTCCTGTCCGGCTACTGCTGGCCGCCGCACCTCTACCGCGAAAACTCAGGATAGCGAAGAGCGCAAGGGCAAGTCAAATCGCGAGGGTAGCGCGGGGAGCCGGCGGCAGTGCGGGTCGGGGGCAAGGGCTGGGGTTGTGACGCATCTTGCGAGACTCCGCGGAACACTGGCGCGGAGGCGAAGCCGACCCGGAGATGCTCCAACTCATGCAGCGTGGCCAATATCCGTTACCGAGCGGCCCCTGGGATCCAAATGCCAAACCAGCAAGTTAAATGTGAATTCCGTGATGAAATGAGAGGTGGCGACAGGGGACGCAAACCGCTGTTCAGCGCAGGGATTGGCCGGACTCAAAGAAAGCGGTTCGCGCGTACCTTTGCCATCACCAAAGATCGCCACCGGCGGATATCACCCTTCCATCCGGCTGCACCGGGCCAACGATATCCACGTCATGCAGTACCGCCGTCTGCCAAACGTTGCCGACGCGCGCAAAGAATCCCGCCGTATCTTCGGGCAGATGCATTGGCTCACTGGCGACCAAGCCGGCCTGCACAACCAGCCATCGGTAATTGAAATCGCGGAGCTTACAATAAAGGCAGCCCTATGACCATCGAAGAGCGATTTGAGCGTATCGAGCACGTCACCGCCGGCATGGCCGAAGAGCGGCGCCGGGATCGCGAAGAAGACCGCCAGCTATGGCGGGAGACGCAGCGGCAAATCACCGAGCTGGCGCAAAAACTCGCAGCGGCAAATCGACCAACTGACGCAGAAGATCGCGGATACGAACTCCGCCATCACCCGCATGGGGGACGAGATGCGCGCCGCCGATCGGCGCTTGGGGGAGCGGATCGAAGCCGTAAACGACGCCCTCAGTCGGCGGATCGCGGAAATGGTATCGGGTATCGGGGAGTGGATGCGCACCGGAGGAAAACAATCAAACACCTGACGGCGTTCGCTGTTTGCTTGATCGGCTCCATCTTGCCCGCCGTGGCTTAGCCGGGTTCGGAATCGTTCTTGCAAGGCTTGAGGGATGCTACGTCGAATTTCGGCGTGACCGCAAGCGATTGCGTCTGTCCGATCGCAATGACGGCGGCGGTGGCGGCGAGTCAACGCGGCCGTGGTCCCTTTTCGCTCGTCAATCAAAACCAGGTCCGCCGGCAGGGACAGGGCGAGTGCGATGGCGGCTCGTTCCCCCGCTCCCAAAGACAACAGCGCGGGATCGTCGACAGCCCCCACCGTCATCACTTCAACCCAATCCGGAACGCGCGTCGCCCATTCACGAACCCTGGGCGGAGCCGTGGATTGGCACAACTCTTTGTGGACGGCGTCCGGAACGAACACTTTCCCAAGCAACCGGGCAAGGATATCGATGTGATCGAGGATCAGCAGGCAACAAACAGGGCTGGTGTCGGCTACGACCAGGCGCATCAGAAGCCCAAGCGTCGAAAGGTCTCGCGTTCGCGCTCCAGGTCTTCCATGGTGTAATCGATCCAGATGGCGTGCGCTTTGAGGAAGCCGTCGAGTTGGTAGCTGGTCTCAAGGCTGAGCAGTTGCGCCAATTCCGGCTTCGTGAGATGACCCTCCGTGTATTCGTCTGCTGCAAACGCCTCCAAGGCCCGGCGCGACAAATCGCTGCCCTCGGCGCGAGGCGTCCCACTAGTTCGTCGGGAATCTGGATCGTCAGGTCCGTTCCCCTACCCTACTCCGGCGGGCCGCAGCAGTCAACACAAATGGACGGCTACAGCGCCCTTGAGGCCCGGGCCGGCAGGTCGAAAACAATGTCTGCCCCGCCGGGCGCGTATACCGGTTAGACTGGTTGAATCCCCAATCTAAGGAGAATGACGATGACTTATTACGGATCCAAAGAACTCGCCAACAGCTTCCGCACCGTGCGCAATAATACAATCGCGGTGGCCCAGGACATTCCCGAGGACAAATACGGATTTCAAACGGCTCCCGGAGCGCGCACCGTGGCACAGACGCTGGTGCACATCGCGTTCGCACCGCGTTTGGCGCTGCAGATTCACCGTGTCGAACGCCGGCGTACGATGGAGGGCTTCGACTTTTCCGCCTTCCTGGCAAGCTCGGTGGCTGCCGAACAAGCGAACCACTCGAAAGCGCAAATTGTCGAGATGCTCCGCACGTCGGGCGACGACCTGGCGGCATGGCTGGGCGGCCTGACGGAAGATTTTCTGGCCGAAGAGGTGGGTTACCCGCAGGGCATGACGCCGCCGGTTAAAACCCGCTTCGAAATGCTGCTCGGGCTCAAGGAGCACGAGATGCACCACCGCGCGCAACTCATGACGATGGAGCGTATGCTCGGAGTAGTCCCGCACCTGACCCGGCAGATGCAGGAACGGATCGCAGCCATGCAGACGACGTCAAAGGCGGGAGCGTAGTCTGTTACGCGGGTTGTCCGGGTCACTCGTGCCGCAAAGCGTTCGTCGGATCCACTAGCATTGCCCGCCGCGTCGGCACCACACACGCAAGAATCCCGATCGCCATCAGCAGCACGGTGAGCCCGGCAACCGTCCCCGGATCCGTAGTCTGCACTTCCCAAATCGCCGACGAAATGAATCGCGTCAAAGCCGTGGCGCCCGCAATTCCCACCGCCAGCCCGACCGCGATCACCACCAGCGCCTGGCGGAAGATCAGTTTTAACACATCCCAACCGCCCGCCCCCAGCGCCATCCGGATCCCGATCTCTCGCGTGCGCTGCTCCACCGCGTACGCCATCACGCCGTAGATCCCCACAGCGGCGAGCCCCGTCGCGACAGCGGCAAACAATCCCAAGAGCATCGAATAATAGCGCGGATATTGCGCCTGTTCGGCCAGGTACGAGTCTTCGGTTCGCGGGTCGATCAAGGGCTGGTTCCGGTCAACCTCCGCAACCGCCGTGCGCACCGCGGGCAGCGCGCTCATCGCATCGCCGGCCGTTCGCATCAGGAACGTCATTTGCAGATGGAAACCGGTATACGGCCCGGTGCTGTGCGCCGCCGCCTGCACGAACGGAATGAAGATCGCGGGATCCTGTTTCGTTTGCGGATGACTGGCGGGAATATCGCGGACCACCGCAATGATTTCGCGAAGCTGATCTTCCGGCGACAAATCCACACGAATCCGTTTGCCGATGGGGTCCTCGTTCGGAAAGAACCGCCGCGCCATGGTCTCGTTGACGATCGCCACCCATGGCGCATGAGCCGTGTCGCGATCGGTGAAGTCGCGGCCGCGCACCAGGCGGATTTTCATGGTGTTGAAAAAATTCGGCGTCACGGGATAGAAGTCAGCCGTGAACTCGTCGGCATTGGCCACGTTATGGCCCGGGATAGTGAACGGCAGCGGATTGCTGCCGGAAAGCGGCGGATACACAGTGCCGGCCACGGAGCGTAAGCCCGGCACGGTTTGCAGGCGCTCAAACACGCGTGTGATTGTCGCGGCCGGCGCCTCGCTAAGCTCCCACAGCACCTTGCCTTGATAGGCGCCAACCGGCTTGCTAAACCGTTTATCCGGGAAGCGGTAGCGGAACGTGAGCAGACCGTGCGGGTCGCAGCCGAGGTCGGCGCCCTGCAATCGAAGGAAGCTGCGAATGAGCAGTCCCGACCCGATCAACAGCATCAGCGCCAGCGCGAGCTGGCCCGCCACCAGCACCGCGCGCAAGCGATGGCGCGCCCTGCCCACGGTGCCTCCGCGGGTGGCGGTCTTGAGCGATTCGACGAACGCCGCTTTCGATCCCTGAGCCGCCGGAATTACGCCGAAAATCAAACCGGTGAACAGGGAAATAGCGGCGCTGAAGAGGAGCACCTGCCCATCGATGCGGATGGCGTGCAGCATGGGCAGCCACGTGGGGGCCATCGCCACCAGCAACCGCACGATGCCCCACGCCAGCCAGACCCCCAGGACGCCGCTGAAAATCGAGAGCAGCAGGCTCTCCGTCAGGAACTGGCGGAAGATGCGGCCGCGGCCAGCGCCCAGTGCCACGCGGATCGCGACCTCCGTCTGCCGCGACGACGCGCGCGCCATCAACAGCGCCGCCACATTCGCGCAGGCGATCAACAGCACGAACGCCACCGCGCCCTGCAACAGCAGCAGCGGCCGCCCGATAAAGCCGAACATCCCTTCGCGGAAAGTTTGAATACGAACGGTCCAGGGCTTTCCGTGGTCCGACTCGCGGGCGGGAAACTGTTTGGCAAGCTGCTGGGCGATGGCATCCATCTCGCTCTGCGCCTGTTTGATGGTGACACCGGGCTTGAGCCTGGCTGCAGTCAGAAGGTAGCGGGCGGACCCGCGAAGTTGAAAATGATTCAGCGGGAGGGGCGCTACATAATCTCCGTTTTCGTCGGTGATGCGAAAATCGGGCGCCATCACGCCGATGATGGAGGTGTTCTCGCCGTTCACCAGCACTTTCCGGTTCAGGATGTCTTTCGCGCCGCCGAAGCGCCGCATCCAAAGACGATGGCTGATGAGGATGACGGGAGCCGGATGATCCACCTCATCCTCGGATTCGGTGAACAGGCGCCCCATCAGAGGCTGTGCGCCGAGGGCCTGCAGCAGTCCTGGAGTCGCAAACTCGCCCTGCACGCGCTCCGCAGGCACGCCGTTCTCCTCGGCGCCGAAATCCACGGCATTGTTCGTGAGAGCGCCAATGGCCTCGAACGAGTGCGCCTGCTCCTTCCAGGCAAACAGGACGGGAACCGAGACACCGTTCGGCTGGTCCGGATGGCCCGGAGGGATGGTGAAGAGGGTCACCACCCGGTCCGCGTCGCGAAAGGGCAGCGATCGCAGAAGGATGGCGTTCATGAGTGTGAAAATAGCGGTATTCAAGCCGATTCCCACGGCTAATGAGAGCGCGATCACCAGGGTGAACAGCGGCTTCCTGGTGAGAAGGCGGAAGCCATAGACGAGGTCGTGCCACAAGGTGTTCAAGGTAGTTCCCCCCTTGTGGTGGTTGGACGCAGCGAGGCGAAATTGGTCGCGCCAGTGGGACAGACGATCGAGTTTTGTCGTCTGTCAATCGTCCGCATTGGTCAGAACGCAACGCGCAGAGCTAATTCGGCCTGTTGCAGGTTGCTGGCGTTCAGGATCTTGCCGAAGTTTGCCGAACTGGCGGAGGTGGTGGTGCCTCCCATCAGATTGGTGGTGCCGAACAGGTTGAAGGCCTGGCCCTTGGCCTCGATGCGGAACGTGTCGCGCACATAAATGGGGCGGGACAACACTATATCGAAACTGTTGAAGCGGCTGCTGTCGATTTGAGACGCGGCCAGGGGCGCCAGCGGCGTGGCGAGCGACGCGCGGTAGGCGTTGACCGCGGCCAGGACGGCGGTGTTGCTGCGATTGCCCATGTTGCGCGCCAACCCCGGGATGTATTGCGTGACGCCATCCACCTGCACGGTGGAAAACGCGCTGAACGGCAGCGACGATCGAATCTGCCAGATCACCCCGAGATTGAACTTCCAGGGAAGGTTAGTGGAGCCGCTGGCCACCAGGGAATGACGGCGGTCGATATTGGCCGGGCCCCAATCCAGGTTGTAGTTGCTCTGGTTGGTGACCTGGGCCTGGGGATTATCGTCACGGTTGGAGGCCAGTGTGTAGGAGACCAGGAACTGGTAGCGTTTGGCGAAGCGCTTCTCCGCTCGCACGTACATGCCGCGGTATTTGTACTGCGAAATCGACTCGTGATCGAGGATGCGCGCGAACGCAGGCAGGGGCCGCGCACCGGTCGCGTCCGGGGAGTTCACGTCGACGGTGCGCCAGTCCTTGAGCGTGTGCATGTAGACGCCGTCCACGTGAACCGAAAAATCGCGGACGATTTCGCGCGAGTAGCCGAGCGTGAACTGTTGCGAGTAAGGCATGGCGAAATTCTTGTCGAGCACGGTGACGGTGGGCGCAGCGCTCGAGCAGAACGAGGTCGGGCTCTTGCCGCCGTACGGGTCGGGGTAGGATGGGTTGACGATCAGCACGTTGCACTGCGAGATGTTGCGGTTCTCCGGGAAATTGAGCAGAGTCTGGATATTGTTGTAGTAGATGCCGAAGCCGCCGCGCACCACGTTCTTGCCGTCGCCCAGAATGTCCCAGGCGAAACCGAAGCGCGGTCCGAAATTGCGCGACTGGCCGCGGTTCCCAGGGTTGCCGAGATAGGGGATTGCCACGGGGAAGGACGCCGGATTGACGCCTTCGTTGTACGAGCCCGTTTCTTTGTCCCAGCGCAGGCCCAGGTTCAAGGTCAGGCGGGATGTCACTTTCCAATCGTCCTGAATATACGCGCCGTACTGGTTGACCGGCACCGACGTGGTCTGTCCGGGGATGGCGGCGGTGAACTGCGTGGGTTTGGTGAGGTTGGCGATACTGGCGGGGTCTTTGGGATTGAAAGGCTGATCCGTGGCGAAGGTCCACGAGCCTTGGTAATTAATAACGGTGTCGTCAGCGAAGGGGATACGGCTGAAATCGAAACCGAACTTCAGGTTGTGCTTGCCCCTCACGTAGCTGATGTCGTCTTTGAGTTCCCAGCGCTTCTCCGTACCCAACTCGCCATAGCCCTGGCCATAGCGGAAGCTGGGGAAGCTGTAGACGGTTTGCAGTTGCGCCAGGCGTGCCGCGGGATATTGGCCCAGCGAAGTGAAGATAGGCTCTCCCGACGGTCCCAGCAGGTAAGATGCGATGGCGTATTGAAAGCGGAACTCGTTCACCAGGGTGGGGCGCGCCGTCCAGGTATGACCGCCGACGAAAGAGTGGCGGGGAATCAGCCCATCGTAGCAGTTCGATTCCACCGTGCCGCCGCAGCCTTGCCAGGTCTGTTTGTTCCACTCCTGCGAGTAGCGGGCGAAGGCGTGCTGCGTGTTGCTGATGGCTTGATCGACGCGCAGGTTGAACATTTGGTCGTGGCTCGGCTTATCGATGACTCCCTCATTGGGCGCGTAGAACTGGTGCGAGCCCGCGGCGAAGATGGTGAACGAATCGTCCACCTGGGTCCGTTCGAAGGCGACATAAAAATGAGTCCGGTTCTTGACGATGGGGCCGCCCACGTCGCCACCGTACTGATTGCGGCGGAAGGGCGCTTTGCCTGTCTGCCCCACCGATTGGAGCGCCTGCTCGGTGAACTTGTTGTCGTGATTCAGGGCCGAGTCGCGAAAATACTCGAAACCCTCTCCGTGGAAGCCGTTGGTGCCGCTCTTGGTGACCACGTTCACCAGGCCGCCCATGGCCAGCCCCTGCTCGGCCTTGAACTGGTTGGTGTTGACGCGGAACTCCTGCACCGCGCCCTCGGGGAAGTTCTGGCGAGGCTCTCCCTGTTCGGCCCAGGTGTTGGTGACGCCATCCACCGCGAAGCCATTGGCGTAAAAGCGCCCGCCGCCGCCGATCTGCACGTTGTTGTAAAACGTGCGCGAGGCGTCCTGGGTGGTGCCCGGCATGAGCAGCGCGAGGTTGAGGTACTGGCGCGTATTGACCGGCAGCGTGTCCATCTGGACCTGGGTGACCACGCCGGAGACGTCGCCTTTGGTGATATCGATGGGGGGCGCCTCGGCCGTTACGGTGATTTGCTCCTGCACATTCCCCACCGTGAGCGGGACGTTGGTATCCAGGTGCGTGCCGACGTTGAGCACGATCCCTGTGATGCTGGCGCCGCGGAACCCGACGGCTTCGGTCTTGAGCGAGTAGCGGCCGGGGGCGAGGGCGGCGAAGACGTAGTGGCCGTCCGTATCCGAGACCACGACGCGATTGACGCCGGAATCCTCGTTAGTCAACGAGAGTTTGGCGCCGGCTACCGGCGCCCCGCTGGGATCGGCGACGATACCGGAGAGTTCCGCGTCACCAACCTGTGCACCCGCTACCGCCGCCAGCGCTATGAACACGGCCACGAACACGGCCGCGGCCGAAAGAATTGAGAGAGCCCGACGTTTTTGAGTATTCATCTTACCCCTCCAGTGCTGTTTACCCCTCAGTGCTGTTGAATCTTCGACGCACGACCCGGTGCAGTGTCACGCTTATTCCACTTGTCAAAACCTCGATCTTGTCCAAACCTATCGATCGTTTCCGCCGCCATTGCCGTCAGTCGCCGGGCCGGGACGCGGCGGCTCGGCTTCGGTGGCGGGCAGGCTCGGCCGCAGCCGCTCCACGCGCCAAGTCACCTTCCCGCCTTGTTCGCGCTCGGTACGGTTCAGGCGCAGCTTGCCCTTGGCGAGATAGTCAAGATGCACGCGGTCAAAGGCCAGGCCCGCCGATGCCATGAGCTTCATGTATTCGCCGTGCGCGGTCTCGTCGGGGGCTTCGGTGTAACCGGAATCCCACGTGACATCGGGCGAAATGCCGCCGACGCCTCCGCTTCCGGGAGCGGGCGCGGCGCCACCTGCTGCGCCCCCACCAGCGCCTCCGCGGCCTCCTCCCGCCGTGCCCTTCAGCGCCATGTAGATGCGGATGCCGTTGACGACGGGCTGCTGCATGTTATCCGGCTGCCAGCGCTGGCCGAAGCGTTCGTAGCGCGCGTTCATGCGGGCTTCCAGATCGATGAGTCCGGGGACGGCGCGTTCGGCCTCCACAATGTGGTCGCGAATCTCGTAGGCGATTTTCGGACTGTAAAGGTGGGTTTCGTCGCGCAGGTAAGTCAGGCTGGTGAACCAGCCGCGCGGAATCCACCAGGTGCGGCCGTTGTTGGCGCCCTGGCGGTTGGTCACCCAGCCGGAATATTCCGAAAACGGCTGCACCCATTCGTGCGAGGGATAACCGTGCGGATTTAGAAAGGCGTCCGGCAGCCACTGCTCCAGCAGCAGACGCCGCGTACGCGACTCGGGGTAAACCGGGTCGAGGTCGGTCTGCCCCACGGAGACGTCGGCCGCCAGCGCTCCGTGATAGCCGGGGTGCAGCATGTTGTTGGGAGTCAGCTCGGCAAGCTGTACCGAAAGCTCTGCGCCATCCGGGTTGGTGATGGGATGCAGCACCACATTCACCTTCTTCAGCGCGGCGCGGGTCTCCGGATCGGTGACCAGTTGTTCACCCAGCTTCAGAATATGGCTGGTGCTCGAAACCTCGTTGGCGTGCTGCCGTCCCGAATAAACGATGGAGGCCTTGAGCGTGGTCTCCTTGGCTGCGGAGCGAATCTTGGATGGAGTAGGCAGAGTCACGTCGGCAGCCCAGATGTCCTTGCCCAGGTAGGTACGGCCCATCCAATAAACGCTCACCCCTGGATGCTTCGCCAACTCGGCGAGTACGGAGGTGCTTTCGTCCGGGCCGATGGGCTCATCCCACTGGACCAGTTGCGGGCGCTTCAGGCGGCCGGCGTAGTCGGCGATCATCGGCCGCGGCGACGCGGGAGGCTCGATCTTGAGACTCGCGTATTCCCTGGGCGCCGGCGAATCCACCTTTGCTGTGAGGGGTAGCGGCAGCTCAAACTCGAACGCCATCCGCTTCAAATGCAAATAGGCCACTTCGTTCCGGTACAGGCCGGCGGCGTGCATCTGGCCGAGCCATGCCAGTAGCGCGCGCGCCTGCTCCGCCGGAAAGATTCCGCGCTCCACTTGATCCTTGCCTTCCAGCTTGATCCACTCGTCGTATTGGTCGTCTTTGTAATCGGCCGGCAGGAGCCAGGTCAGGCTCTGGGGTCCGCTTTCGCCGGCACGGGTCCGCGCCGCGATGAGACGCGGCTGCATCGGGCCGTTGAGCACCCACAGGTCGCGCTTACGTTCGTGGCGGTTGCCCTGCGCGTCGGTCCAGCGCAGTGCAACTTGCGGGCTTCCGGCAGCCTTGGCATAGAACTCGATGCGAACGTGGCCGTCTTTGCCGTCTTCGGCGGCGTGAACGATCGGCATGATGCGGCCGGCATACTGAAGGGCGCGGCCGGCCATCAGATCCCCCATCATGTTGACGAAATTCTCGGTGGAATAGAACGTGTCTTCCTGAAGCGCTTCCAGCGAGGAGATCCGTTCTTTATCGATGCCGAGTTCGTAGTTCGGCTCGCTCATGTGGATGTCGATCTTGAGCGTGTCGAAGGGGGGCACAAACTCGGGGCGCAGCTCGCCATGATAGCTGGCCATCACCGTGCGGAAAACTTTTGGCAATGTGACCTTGTGGTAGTGCTCCCAGAATTGCTCGATATCGGTGGGAATGCGCTGGTCCAGAACCATGGCGGAGCCGGACTCCATGCGCACCCAGCCGGTATCCACCTCCACGTTTTCGTACTCCGGCATCACGCCGTTGTAGGGCTGTAAGACGGTGGTCACGGTGAACTCGCGGGTCAGCATCGGGTTGCCGGCGGCGTCGTAAGCGTGCACGCGATAGGTGGGGCCTTTACCACCCACGCCATCGAACTGTGCCAGCGAAATCTTGTCCAGCGGAAGCGCCAGTTCCCTGGATAGCATTTCATCCACCGGGTAGAGTTCGTGCACCCAGCGCGCCGGCGAGAACATGGCGCGGGTTCCGCTGGGGTCCGTGTTTTTGCGGAATTCGATTTTGAGAGACGCGACGGGCTTGCCCTTGAGCTGGGGCGCAATGTCGTCCATGAGCCAACTGACGCCCGGCTTGTAGGCGCAGAGCACCTGCACCTGGCTGGTCTTGGCACCGGCGCCTGCCAGCAACTCCTTGAGCTGATCTTTGAGGCGCAGCCGCTGCTCGGGCCCTTCGCTCACAATAGCCAGGAGTTTCACCGGCGTCGCGGGTTTGAGTTTCGGCAGCGCGGTTTTTACCGCATCCAGCAGGCGCTTACCTTCCCACGGGATCACCAGATCCTCCTGAAACGCGGGAGTGCCCTGCCGATATGGATAGCCCGGTTCTTGATAATGCAGCGCCGGCAGGGTTTCACAGCACTGCGTTCCGGCATGCAGGCTGCGGACATCCACTTTCACGCCGGCGCCGAACTGTGACTGCGCGCGGCTGCGCACCAGGCCGGCGAGCCCGGCGTCGGCGACATCGACGTAGACCTGGAGTTCGACGTCGCGAGGCGGTCCGTCTTTCTTGGCTTCATCGGCCCAGCGATCCAGGCGATAGAGGGCAAAGGCCGCCTGACCGGCCGAAGATCGCAGCGAAAAGAAACGGTGGAGATCATAGCGGATCTCCTCCAGCGTGGCATGCTCCTTACCCACGTCCCAGAGGTTCGGGAAATGGCCTCCGAGCAGGTTGAGGGCGGCCGCGGCGCCGGCTTCGTCGCCGCGCACCAGCACCGATGGCTGCCTGCCAAATGCCTTATCGACGACGCGGAGTTCGCCTTCGCCTGCCGGGAGCGCGGGTTCATTCTTGCTCGCTGTGTCTTCCTCGAAGAACTTACGCTCGGCCTCCTTGCCGAGATCCGATGAGGCCTCGACCACAGACTTAGTGCGGACTTCACGGGCATTGGCGGCGGGTGCGGGCGTGGCCAGCGGCAGGGTGATGCCGGTGGTCTCGACGCCCATTCTCGCGGCTAAGTTGGCCATCGCGATTCCGGCAACTCCGGATGGCACATAGAGCTGGCCGTCCAGGTTGGAAGGGATCGGCATGCGAGCCGTGCCGCGGAACAGACCGCGCATGGTGTAGAGAGTGGCGAGGTCGAGCCGCGCGGGTCCGGCGGCCTCGGCGTCGCCTCCAGGTGCTGCCGCGTCGTTAGCCCCAGCGCCTCCGGCAGCGCCTGCGCCACCGCCTGCACCAGCGCCGGGCGGAACCGGCGGAATGGCCGGCAGGTCCTTGGAATTGGTGGCCGACATGGTGGCGCCGCCGGCGCCAGTGTTGGCAGTGGTCAGGAGTTCGTGGACGCTTGCCAGTGCGGCACTTTTCAGGGCGTCGTCGAGGGCGCTCTGCGTGACACTGGTGCAATTGAGGAAGGCGCGATTGATGCCGGCTTTGCCCTTAAGGTACGTGATCCCGGAGAGCTGCGATCCGGGGCAGACCTGCGGGATGGCGGCGAGTCTGTCGCCGGACGGCCGCCAGATGTATGGGGCGCGTGCCGCGTACGCTTCCGCCGCGGCCAGCAGCCCGGTATCGTCCTGGCCCAGAATGATGACGTCGTTCTCCAAAGCGAAGACACCGCCTTCGCCGGGCTGCAGGCGATTGGC
Organism: Candidatus Acidiferrales bacterium; assembly: GCA_035570275.1. Taxonomy (GTDB): domain Bacteria; phylum Acidobacteriota; class Terriglobia; order Bryobacterales; family Bryobacteraceae; genus DATMNI01. Next base: position 23,020 of record DATMNI010000034.1, read on the forward strand.
GTGTTCGGCAACCGCTGCCGAGTACTTTGCGGGCTCCGCACCGCGTCCGACGTAGATCCGGGGGCCGTCCGCGCGATCTTCGGAGGTGCTGATGACAACGGGAGGCGTGAAGCCGGTCGTGGCAAAGCCGAGGCGCGCCGCCACATCGGCGGCGGCGGCATTTTCAGTCGCCGAGGGATTCGCGGGCACGACCACCTTACCGGCAATGAAATCGACCAGGTCATCGCCATTGGTGTCGGCGAGCATCCAGCCGGCGGAAAAGGGGTCGGCGAGATGACCCGACGGGGTGACGCCCGACTGATACCCGACAAGGGACGAGAGTGCGAGCAGACAAACGACGCCGGCGGCAAAACGCAACAGGTTGCTGAACATGGTGCTCATCCTCAGGCGGTAGCGACCGCAAAGTTAGGCGGATTATATCAGACGGGGAATGGGGGCTGAACGGGAGCCGCAAGCGGACCAGGAACTTCGCATACCAAGCTTGTCCGCTGGCCCGAAGGGCGCAAAAGTTGGTGAACCGGGCCGATAGAGGCGGCGGGCAGATTCGCGGGGCAGGTATTTCGTTGGAAATGGGGCCAACCGCGAGGTCCGCGGATCTTG
>DATMNI010000035.1:0-31585 GCA_035570275.1 Candidatus Acidiferrales bacterium
ATTTGATGGGCGTGCCACGCTAACAAAGCGATCCTTTAATTACGCGTCTTCTTATTAAAGGATACGGCACTTTCATTTAATAAACAACGCGGCAGGCGTCAATCCCGCAGGCATCACTACCTTTAGTCGCACCAATGACGCGCTCTCGCCGGACGTTCAGAATCGAATTCTGCCTTGAAGCTGATAGAAGCGATTCAGCGTAGAAGTCGTGCTGCTGACAACGCCGAAGGTCGTGTTGAACGGGTTGTTGTCGGGCGCGGCGAACTGCGAGCGGTTCAAAAGATTGAGCGCGTCCATGCGGACTTCGAGAACCATTCCTTCCCGCACTCGGAAGTCGCGCCGCAGGTTGGCATTCCACTGATTCAGCCCGTCGGCCCGCACGCTGGTGATATCGATGGGAAACACGCGCGCCTGATATGAGGCAGGCCCGTTGGCCGAATTCCGCTCAAACGGAGCGCTGGTGTTGAACCATTGATTCAGGGTCTTGGTGCCTTGAGTCAACGTCTGGCTGACCGTATTCAGGTCGCCGTAATAGAAGTTGTTGCCCCAGCTAAGGAAGGGACCCTGCTGGAAGTCGTAAGTCAGGGCCACCTGCCAGTTACCTACAATGTGGCTCAGAATTCCGGTAGTCAAGAATGCCCGGCCCGGGCCGAAGGGGAATTCGTAGATGCCAGTGACGTTGACGCGATTCGGCAGCGGGATGTTAGTGGGTGTCCATTGTCTCGGGGCGGGGTCGTATTCATTGACGATCGTGCTCCACGTGGATGCGTTGGAGTAGGTGTAGTTGGCGGCGATGTTCAGGCCCTTCGAAAGTCTCCGAGAGAAAATGACCTGTAGGGAGTTGTTCTTGGCCTTACCGTCATACAGACTGGTGGAAAGCGAGCTAAGTTGCGGATAGGCCCGCAGGAGCTGGTTCTTCTGGATGGTCGTGCTGGTGAAGAAACCCAGCGTGGACATCTGCTGGTAGAGCGCCGGATTGGAAGTCTTGAGGGACGCGAAATTACCGATGTAAAAGGGGTTCGACACGTTCTGCGTCATATTGCTGGCGAAGGCGTTATTGCGGACCATGGTGGTGTTCCAGTACTGCGCCGGCAGCGCATCCAGTTTGTCGCTGAACGCGAGATGGTCGCCCCACATGCCCCAGTAATAAGCCTCCACCGACATGTTGGGACTTAGCTGGCGCTGCACGCCCACCCTCCACTGTTGCTCCCGGGGATGCTTCCGGTTGAAGGGCGAGTAGGAAAAACTCCCCCCGGCGACATACATGGAACCCAGCGAGTTTCCTAAAGGCGCATCGAAGCGCGTCCCGTCACTGCGGACGGGAAAAGGATCCGCCAGCGGGGATACGCCGGCTGCGGGGTTTCCGGCCAGCCAGTTCACTCCGAAGTCGTTGGTCAGGTTAGTGGAGGTCGTCCTCGAAAAACCCGACTGACTAAGGGTTACGTTCTGCACGTTGATGGAATCGTAATAGATTCCGTAACCGGCGCGGATAATCATCTTGGGGTTGAACTGCCAGGCGGCCGAGAGCCGCGGCAACCACATCAGTTCGTTCTGCCATGGCTGGCGCGGGGCCCCATTCGCACCCGCGTAGACCGACCCGCCCTGGACCGTAAAGCCGCTGGCCGCGAGTTCCGGCACCGGGTTGGCGGCATAGGCTGCCTGAGCGCCAGCCGCGATGGGCAACTGGACCCCAGGGTCAAAATAAGTGAGCGCCTGGTTGTATCGCTCCGTGGGGGCCTGCTCGTACTCGACGCGGAGCCCGAGGGTCACAGTCAAGTTCCTGGTCACACGCCAGGTGTCCTGCCCATACCAGGCGTAATAGGGATTCATCAGCGCGTAACTCGCATTGTTGTCGGTTGACATGGAACTGGGTATCCCCAGCATGAAAGCCGCGTAGCTCAACCCGAGACTGCCCGACGGGGTAAAGCCATCGTCATTCTTTTGCAAGTACTGGCTATTGAAGGTGAAGCTCCCCATGGAATTCCCGGCGCCACCCGTCCTGGTTGCGTAAGCCTGCCGGAAATCGATACCGCCCTGGAAAGTGTGTCCGCCATGGACATGCGACACGCTCGCTTTGAGACCCGTCGAGCGCTGGCGAGTGTCGGGGGCGAGAGTACGGCCCATGACGAGGCTATTTCCACCGTAAGCGGACGTGTATCCGTTCCACGACACCAGGGGCACGGCGCATCCGCCCAGAGCCTGGCAGCGCGCATCCATGTAAGTGGGGAACCCGATATCGCTGGGCTTATACTTTCTAACCCCGGTAGTTTCCAGTACGTTCAACCATTGGTTGGCGGAAAGGCTGGCGGTAATCACGGTTGCCGCGCTTGCCGAGTGGGTCCAGCTCAGGATCCCGCCCCTGGCCGTCCGGATGTTATCCCAGTCCTGCAGGCCGGGCGAACTGGCGTAGGTCCAGTCTTGCGCGTTCTCAATAAAGTGGCTCCAGTTCCAAGAGAACGAGACGCGGTTCTTCAGGTCGGGCGCCCAGTCCCCCCGGCCCGCCATGCCGGTGTAGTTGACGTTGTCGGCCTGGCCCAGGGCGAGGAAATTGTTAAACGGCTCGGCAAGGGGACTGGTTGGGTTGTTGTTGGGAGTTGGGATCCGGCTGTTGTACCAGTCGAAGACCTTGGGATCGCTGATTCTGCTTTGGGGAATGATGTTCCCTGGAATGGGTGTCCGGACATAATGCCCGGGCCGCGCCGGGTCTGCCGCCACGCTCAGCGGATCGTAGATCTGGTATTTCGGACTGATTGCCAGAAGGTCCGAGAAGTTGCCCTGCCGCTCCGCCAGGGTGGGGACCGTATTGGTGATTTCGCTCGACCGGGCCGGCTGGCGAGTCTTGTTCCCCGAGTAGGAAAAGAACCAGAAGAGCTTGTTCTTGCCGTTGAGCACTTTTGGAATGTAAACGGGCCCGCCGAGGGTGAACCCGTAGTCGTTGGCATGCCCGCCAGGCTGCATCGGCTGCGATGCCAACTGGCTTGCCAGCGCGCTGTTGCCGGCGGCGTTGGCCGCGTCAATGTTCTGGAAGTATTTCTGCTTGACGAAAAACGACGCCGCATTCCAACGCGTGTTCCAGTATTGCTCGGTACCCGAGCCGTGGAGGCGGTTGGTGCCGGACTTGGTCTGAAAGGCGATATTCAGCCCTATGGAATGCCCCACAGAGGCGTCAAAACTGGTGGTGTCGATCTTGTACTCGGCTATCTGGTCGGTGAAGGGCGTGAACGCAATCCCGCCGCTGCCGAGATTCGGCGCCCCATCGATGGTCCACTCGTTCTGGCCAAGGGAGAGCGGCGCAAAAAAGCCCGAGGACCCGCCGACTTGGCCCTGTGTAAGGTACTGAGTAGTCCCCTGATTCACTACCCCGGGCGCCACTCGCGCCATCAAGACAATGTCGTTGGTCATGATGGGCAGGTCCATGAGTTCGCGGGTGGTCAGCGCCTTTCCCATGCTCACCGTGCTGGTATCGAGGATGGGGGATTCGGACGTGATGGTGATCGATTCGCTCGCCCCGCCGACCTCCAGTTGGAGATCGATCTTGAGCTGATCTCTCATCGTGAGGGTCAGCTTCGATCGAACCGTCTTCTTGAATCCGGGGGCCTCCACGGTTACCTGGTACTCGCCACTCGGCAATAAGGGCGCTTCATAATAGCCGCTGACGTTGGTGGTCAGTGGCGTCGAGACGTTGGTCCCGGTGTTGGTCACCAGCACGGTGGCGCCGACTACGACAGCCCCGCGCTGGTCGGTCACCGTCCCAGAAATCACACCCCTGGTGTCCTGGGCCCGCGAGGACCACGCCACCAAGGAAAAAAGAGCTACAAGAAGCCGAATCCTCACGCTAACCTCCTCTAAGGGCGGGTACGCTAATCCACCGACCTGAGCGGGGATTTGCGTTTTGACGTCCAAGGTCCAAGTTGGCATTGATTATACATCCAGCCGCCTTTGTTGTCGCCCGGTCGAAAGAGTCCATTACTTTCTAAACTTTCGCGCTCCTCTGACTCCACTTCTACGGGTCGCTCCAACTTGTCGAAGATCCGCCGGGCGACCTTGCGGCCGTGCCGGTCCACGATTGGCACGTGCAGGAACTGGCACGCAGGAAAGCGAATCTACTGAAAAACCCGGCTTCGGGGTTGCACCACAGAGGAACGATATGTGGGTTACCGGAAACTGGCTTGGCTACCATTTGGATCACGCCTAACGCGCTGATGTGGTCAGCCGACGCCCCCAAGTCCGCTGTCCAAGCCTGGATCGCGCGAGTTCGAGATCGTCCTGGTAACGGGCTTTTTCTTAAAAGCGCCCCCGGCGGCCCAGCACCCGTCCCCCACTGCACTCAGGCGGTAGGTTTGCAATAGGTTTCGCGAGTCAGGCCGATCAGGATGCAGGCCAGAACCAGCCAGGCGACCATCAGCAGAAAAGCCGTCTGGAATGCGTCCACTCCATAGACCCGCAGACCGTTGGACATTTGCCCCGACCATCTCTGGTCCAGAATCCGTCCGATGCCAGGCTGCAGCAGCATCGGCCCAATCATATTGCCGATGTTGATGGTGCCCGAGATCGTGCCGAGGAACTGGACCGGCACGGACTCCTTCCCGTACGCGAAGCCGAGCACTACCGCGCCGCAGGCGGTGCTCGTCAAAGCGGCCACCACGACGAATGCGGCAAGCGGCAGAGCCACGTAAAACATGATGATCCAGCCCACCGTCGCCACCAGGCAGCCGGACATATAGATCGGTTTGCGCCGGCCGACGCGGTCCGACAAAGCTCCGCAGACGGGACTTGCCACGGCCCAGCAAACAATCATTACCGAGCAGACGGCGGCGGCGGAGGCCGGCGGCAAACCGAACCGGGCCTTCAGGAAAGGGGTTCCCCACAGGCCGGTAAACGCCAGAATGGAACCGACCATGCTGCCCTGCGCGAAGAAGATCAGCCACGTATTGCGATATTCAAAGACCTTCCGGAATCCTGCCCTCAGAGCAGCGAGATTGTGCGTGTCCTTCCGATGCAGCGCCGCAGGAGCATAGCTGCGGAATTGCTTCTCCGCCGGGTCGTTTCGCACGAAGGCCCATGCCAGCAGGCAAACTCCGAGCACGACCGCGCCGGACGCCAGCACCACCGCGCGCCATCCGAAATGTTCGATCATCAGGCGGAGCGGCACCTGAGCCGTAAGAGCGCCGATATTCCCGAAGAACAATCCGAGTCCGGAAAGCATGGCGAAACGGCGCGCAGGGAACCAGTGAGTGGCGAGTTTCAATAAAACCAGCCATCCGACGGCAGTGGCTCCGCCCACGATGGCTCGGCCTGCGCACGCCAGCGCAAAATTGCCGGTTGCGCCAAAGAGAAAAGTCCCGGCGGCTGCCGAGATGGACCCCGCGATCAGGAGTTTTCTGGCGCCCCAGGAGTCAACCAGCACGCCGGTCGGGATCTGCATCGCGACATAGGTGTAAAAATAAAATGCCGAGAGGTTGCCGAGGTCCTTGGCGCCGATACCAAAACTGCTCATCAGCTCCGAGGTCATCACAGCCGGAGAGACACGCTGGTAAAAACCCGTGAGGTAGAAGATCGCCGCCACACCCCAAACGGACCAGGCGAGCCAGGAGGGAGGACTTTCTCTGAGATCTTCGGGCGGTGGCAAGGCAGAATCAGCGGACGCCGGCGTGGCTTTGGGATTCGGCATCGGTCTATTTCGTCGGAATCGCTCGTGTCTTCACGAACCCATCCGGTAGATGTCGTTGATGTTCCAATGACCGGGCGTTGGCGTGGGAGCATTCTCCATGGGCACCTGAATCACTGTCGGAAGATCCGAGGCCAGGGCCGCCATGAGTGCCGGCGCCAGTTCACTGGCAGCCTTCACCGCAATACCGCGAGCCCCACACGCGCGCGCCATGGCTGCATAGTCCACAGTGTACGTCTCACCGTTGCGCTCGAATAAGCAGCCGAAGCTGGTGCCGTAATGCATCTTCTCCAAGCCGGCGATGGTGCCGAAAGCCGAGTTGTCCATCACCACCCAGACCACGGGGAGATTGGCTTCCATCGCGGTTGCCACCACGGACGGGTTACTGCCAAACGCGCCGTCCCCGATGAGCGCCACAGCGGCGCGCTTCGGCTGCGCCATCTTCACGCCGAGCACTGCTGCGGGACCGAATCCCATCGTCGCCAGGCCACTGGGGGTGATAAACGTTCCCGGAACGGTAATCGGAAACTGTTGGCCGACGCCGTTCTTGTTCCAACCCACGTCCGTCACGATGAAACCGTCTTCCGGCACGGCCTTTCTCAGTTCAGCGAGAATGCGTTCCGGGCGCAGGGGAAATTGATCGGAATCGCGCTGGTGGGCCCAGTTTTCCGCGAACTCCCGCCTTCCGAGCGAGATCCTCGTGCGCACTTCGCCGCGGGCCCGGTGGCTCCTCCCGCACGCCGCCGCAGCCAGCGATCCGAGCGCCAGTTTGGCATCGGCGACCACGCCGAATTCGGTCGGGAAGTTGCGGCCTATCTCCGCCGGATCGATATCGATGTGCATCAGCCGGGCCGGTGGAATGGAGAACGTAAACCGGGGGTCCCAGGAACTGGAGGAAGCTTCCGCCAGGCGCGTTCCCACGGCCACGATCAGGTCCGCCGTGCGGCACATCTCGTTGGCGATCGGAGTGCCCCAGAAGCCGGTCATACCCAGCAGCAGGGGGTGATCCTCGTGCATGCAGCCCTTACCCATCAGCGTGTGCGCAACGGGAACTTCCAGTGCTTCCGCAAGTGCGGCGAGTTCCGTAGTGGCATGGGCGGACAGAACGCCTCCGCCCGCATAGATCAGAGGATGCCGGGCCTCAGCCAAGGCTTCCACGATTTGCGCCACCGCTGCCGGGTCCATCGCAGGCCGCGCCATTGGCGTGGGAAACTTCTGGAACGCGTCGACGGGCAGATCGGCTGAGAAGATGTCCATTGGGACGTCCACCAGCACCGGGCCGGGCCGCCCGCTCTGGGAGAGGTGAAATGCGCGCTCCATGATGCGCGGCAGATCCTGAGGACGGTCCACACGATAGATGCGTTTACAGAAGGGCCGGTAGACCTCAAACTGATCGGCGTCCATGTGGAGGTTGATTTCCTGGTGCGGATGACGGCCGAAGTAGTGAGACGGCACATCCCCCGCAATCACCACCATGGGGATCGAGTCCAGCGCGGCGTTGGCCACTCCGGTTGCCGCATTGGTCAGGCCAGGACCGAGGTGTGTGAGCAGCACACCGGGCTTTCCCGAGGCCCGAGCGTAACCATCCGTGGCATGGGCCGCCACCTGCTCATGGCGGGTAGAGATGAAACGGATCCGGCTCTTCCCTAAGGCATCGAGAAATGCGATTACGGTGTGGCCGCACAGACCAAATATGACCTCCACGCCAAGCTGCTCCAGATACTCCGTCAACAAGTAGGAGGCAATTCGCGTTTCGGTCGCCCCGTTAGCAAGTTCCTGTATCGTTGCGGTGTTTACGGCATTTCCCATGTTATTAGAGACCTCATTGTTTGTATGCTAGGACCGCTTGCTGACGCGCGCGGCTCCGGTCGGAGCCACAACCGTTAGGGAGTGGCAGGCAGCCGGGGCCTTCTTCACCGGCCACCGGCCACTGGCCACCAGCCACCGGCATTCGTCACCTGGTGATTTATGGAAGCGCATACGCAATGACCGTGTCCGCCCGGCTCCTGTCCCCCAGGAAGCCGCCGCCGGTGGCGGTAACCACTACGTACTGCTTTCCGTTCTTCCCCTGAAACGTCATGGGAGCCGAATGAGCGCCGGCATCGATCTTCGTCACCCACAGTTCCTTGCCGGTCTTGGAATCGAATGCCCGGAACCGGCTGTCATCGGTGGCGCCGATGAAGACGAGCCCTCCAGCCGTCGCCAGCGATCCGCCAATATTGGGCCTGCCGGTCTTTTGCTTGTCGGGCGGCAGACTGTCGCTGATCCCGAGAGTGGTTTGCCAGGCGATATCGCCGGTATTCACATTGATGGCGAACAGGCGTCCCCACGGGGGCTGATTGCACGGCATGTTACTCTCGGGCTCCCAGAAGCGATTGTTCCCGTTGTATCCGCTGCGGCTGTACCGCGAGCCGTCGGCGCTCTTCACCATGGTGTTCAAACTGCCGAAATCCATGGTGTTGACGAACAGGTATCCCAATCCGGGGTCGAAAGATGGCGGGTTCCAGTTGCCGCCGCCGATGGAACTGGGAAAGATGACGCTAGGAGTGGTGGAGTAATGCGTAAACTGCCCGATCGCATGCAGCCCGCCCGGAATACTGTCGAACAAGTCCGTGCAGAATTTGTTGAGTTCCGGCGTCACGGTGGCAAGGTCTTCCCGCTTGAAGCTGTTGCGGGCCAGTGCCGGCGGTTTGAGGGGTATGGGCTGCGTGGGCCATGCCTGGTCTCCCGGTAAAGCATCGTCCACCGGAACTTTCCTCTCTTCCACTCCGTAGATCGGCTCTCCCGTCAGGCGGTTCAGGATGTACACATATCCGGTCTTGGTCAGTTGCCCGACTGCCGGAATCTTCTTCCCTTTTTGGGTGACGTCGAAGAGAATGGGAGGCGCGCAGAGGTCGTAATCCCAGGTGTCATGATGCACCACCTGGAAATACCATTTGAGCTTTCCGGTGAGAGCATCCACCGCCACCAGCGAGGTGCCGAAGAGATTGGCGCCGGGCCGGTCGCCGCCCCAATAATCGGTAGTCGGCTCCCCGAATGGCATGTAGAGAATCCCGCGCTCCGTGTCGATGGTGAACATGCCCCACACGTTGGTGCCGGAGCGGTTCTTCCAGTCGTCTGCCTTCCAAGTCTCGCTGCCGGTCTCACCGGGCCGGGGCACGGAATGAAACGTCCAAACGAGCTTGCCGGTGTGGGCATCCCACCCGCGAGTGTCGCCGGCCGACCCGATGCTCGGCCCTTCCTGAACGTGCGCGCCGGTGATCACTACGTTCTTGTAAACGATCGGAGGAGAAGACAGCCCGAACCCAGAGTCCGTCAAGCCATTCAGTGCGCCGGGCTTCATATCTACAAGGCCTTCATTGCCGAAGCCGGGAACCGGTTTGCCCGTCTTGGCGTTCAACGCATAGAGTTTGCCGCTGGAAGTGCCGAAAAAGATGGTGGCGGGAGACTGACTATCGCCGGCCCAATACTCTAATCCGCGGGTTGCGGGGGCGCCGTCTTTGACTTCGTAAGCCCAGACCGGGTTGGCGGTCTCCGGTTCGAGAGCTACCACGCGCCGGGCTCCGGTGGTTAGATACATCACCCCATTGATCACGAGCGGAGACACCTCGGCGTTCCCACCGCCACCTCCGCCGCGTCCGCCACGCCCTCGGCCCGCCGCGCCAGCGCGACCGCCCGCCGCCGCATCACCCGCTTCGGACGAGCCGGGCGCCGGCGCGGTGGTTGCCGGAGGCGGCGCGCCCGCATTCATGTGATAAGTCCAGGCGCGCTCCAACCTGGTGACGTTCTTGGTGTCGATCTGCTTCAGCGTCGAGTAACGCGTACCCGCCAGGTCGTGCCCGAAGGTGGGCCAATCGTTCTGATTAGGTGCCACGGTTTGACTAAATGCCACCCCAGCTAAAGCGGCGGCGGCTGCGACGTAAATGATTCGCATTTGCTTTTCAGTATCCCCTAGTCCGATCAAAACGCGTACTTGATGGCGAACTGCATAATACGCGCCGTGGATGTGTTGCCGGGCGCAGTGCTCTGCGGTTGCGGCGTGAGGCGCCCGAAACCCGAGCTATTCAGAGCGGCGTTTGGAGGTCCAAACATCACGCTGTTCGTTAGGTTGAACGCCTCCGCCCGGAATGTTATCGTGTTGCGCTCACGAACCTTGAAGTTTCGCGAGAACGCCAGGTCGATGTTCATTACGTTTGGACCCGAAATCGTAAACGGTCTGGTGGACGCATAAACACCCGCGGGGGCCGACGCCGGCGCCTGAAACGCGTTGATATTCAGGTAATTGATAATGCTTCCATCGCCGTAAACGTTGGGCAGAACCTGCTGCGCCCTCTGATTGGTGGCGCCGGTCAGGGCAACGTCGGTACCGTAGGTCGCCGAAGTCAGGTTGCCCGTGCTCCAATGGAAGATCGGTGACGCCTGCCAACCGTTGGCGAGCAGGCCCAACCAGCGGCCGTGCACGGTGGGCGATGTGAGCACGCCGGAGATATTTACCTGTTGGCGATGGTCGGCGCTGCAACTGGAGCGGTCGGCGCTGCGGTTGTTCGGGTCCACATAAGACGGACCGGTGAGTTCCGTTGTTGAGGGGTCGGCGATGCAGTGGGAATAGGTCCAGTTGGCCAGAACGCTGAAGTTATTGGCGACACGGTGCTGGGCGGAAAGCAGCATCGCGTTGTAGTCCGAAGTGGCTCCCGCATCCAGATAGGCGATGGTGCTGTAAGACGGTCCCGCCGCCGGATTCAGAATGGTGAGCAGTCGGCGCGCGGCGGTGTTGGCGGCGCTGGTGCTGGAGCAGTTTCCGGCGGCCGTCAGACCGTACTGTCCCGCCGGGCACGTGCCCGGAATATAGACATCCAGATTCAGTTCCCGGCTGGACCACAGGTGAGCCGTGTGGTTGCCCAGGTAAGACCCCGAGAGCAGCCACTTACCGAATTGGTGCTGAACGGAGAGGTTCCAGGTGTTCACCTGTGGCGACTTCAGATTCGGGTCGGATACGGCATAGACGCCGCCCGCCGGGAAGAACCCAAAGGTCTTGCCGGTGCCGGTATTCTGCAGGTATGGGTCGCCGCCGGGGTAGCCCGCCCATGGGTTAGAAAGCGGGAACGGTCCGCCCGCACGGGTGAGGGTCGCGCCCCAGGGCGGATTGTTGGAGACCCGCGTGTAAAAGAACATGTGCGGAGTGTCGTAGAGCAGACCGTAGGACGCACGAATGGAAGTCCTGCCGTCGCCGAACGGATCCCACACAATTCCCAGGCGGGGCAGGAAATGATTCGCCCGGTTATTGTACTGCTGGTTCGGAGGATAACCCGAATCGCCGGGGAAAATGAGTCCGGGAGGCGGCGTCAGGACCGGGGTCGATTGGGGCGGGGTACCGACTTTGTTCGCCAGGAAGTTACTCATGCTGAAGGTCTCGACGTAACCGTCGGTATTGCGCTGCGGCAGGTACGGCTCAAAGCGCAGCCCCAGGTTCACAGTCAAGTGCGCTCCCACACGCCACGCGTCCTGAGCGTAGAGCCCGTAGTAGTCAGACTTGTCGTTGTCGTAAAACGGCCTGCCCTGGCCAAAGGCGCTGAGTTGGCCGGTGACAAAGTCGGCATAGCCGAGCCCCGTAGTTCCGCCCACGGTGGAGTACTGGCCGGTGAAATTGAGGTTGCCGTTCACGCCGCGAGTGTTCTGCGCGTGCATGTAAGCTCGAATGTATTGCGCCCCCACCTGAAGCTGGTGTTTGCCTCTGATGATGGTCAGATCCTCGGAGCCCGAATAGTCCAGGGTATTGAAGTATCCGGGGTTACTGGCGCCTCCCGCGAGGCCGACGCCGTTGGTGACGCTCAGGTTCATCTGCGCGGGAATGAAGGCGGTGATGGGAATCCCGAAGTCGGCGGGAGACTTGAAAACCGGAATGAACCGGGGGTTGGCGCCGCGGTTCATCGCGATGTGGGAACTGCTGATGATGCTGGGGCTGAACACATACGTGTCCCCTATCACGACGGACTGAATGTTGTTCTTCTGACCGGTTGTGCTTCCCGTAAACAGCGGGTTGGCCGGGTCGAAAAACAGTGGAGTGAAGTTGTTCGACAGCATATAGCGCGCAAACATGCTGTGCTTGTCGGTGAGCGTGTAGTCGACCTTGACCGGGATCTGATACTGGCGCTGATTGGCGCCGGTCGCGAAGTTGACCAGGCCGCAGGCATTGACCTGGTTGGTGGGGAGAAGCTTGGCAATCTTGGCCGCGATCGGATCGATGAGGGACGTGGGAAGGACGTTGTTCACGAACGGCGCCGCGAGGGTAATTTGCCTGGTCTGGCACTGGGTGGAGGCAATCACTTGAAAGTTGCCGGCCAGCATGTCGGGCGTCATCGAAAAGCCCTGCGAATCGGCGGGGTTCGACCGCTTGATGGTGACCTGCGCACCGGCAAAGTAGAACAGCTTGTTCTTGACGATGGCTCCGCCGATGGTGCCGCCAAACTGGTTCTGTTTCAGGCTGTCGCGCACCAGAGCGGTGGCGGTCCGGCCGTTAAACAGGTAGTTGCGGTTGTATTCAAAGAAGTTGCCGTGCATGGCGTTGGTTCCAGACCTGGTGGCGACGGTCACCGAGGCCGACGCATGCTGGCCGGTCTGGGCGCCCACCGAACTCGTTTCCACCTTAAATTCCTGCAGGGCGTCCGGGAACGGAAGCGGCTGGTTCAAGCCATTGAAGGGATTATTGGCGGTAGCGCCATCCAGCGAAAACGCAATCTGGTTGGCGTTGCCTCCGGCCACGGAGATGGTAATCGTCGGAAAGTTCTTGTTGCTGTTCAGGTCGTTGGCGACCGCGCCCTGCGTAGTGGCGACGCCCGCGAGCAGGATCAACTGCGTCGGCTCGCGCGCATTCAGCGGCAGATCGACTACTTCCTGGTGGTCGATAACCTGACCGACGCCGGTGCTGTGGGTTTCCACAGCCAGGGCCTCGGCCTGGACCGTAACCTGTTCGCTGATGGCGCCCACCTTGAGGGTTGGGTTGATGGCGGGGTTAGTGTTCACTTCCAGTACGATGCCGCGGTCGACAAAGGTGCTGAAACCTTCCTTCGTAACCTCCATTCGATAGGGACCAATGGGCAGATTCGGAAGCAGGTAAGCGCCATCGGTGGATGTGACCGCGGAGCGCATGAATCCGGTGTCTGTTTGAACCACCTTGACGGTGGCTCCGGGAATGGAGGCGCCGGTAAGATCGTGCACGGTCCCGGATATCTGCGACGTGGAGGCAGCCTGGGCCCAGGTGGCCGAGACTATCCCAAGAAAACACAGTACAAACTGAATCGATCTCACGTTGATCGCGCCCCTTTCAACTGACGTTGTCGAACTCCCGTGGCGCTCCGTCGCGGTGGACAAGCGCCCGCCTCATGGGTGGCTTGATGCTAGCATCCGCCCATTCACGCGAACAAGAGAGTAACCGTAACCGCACAGTAACGGGGGCGCCCGGCGCCGCCCGCCCGAGGGGCAGGTCAGGGCTGTTGGAACGAACCCAAATGGCGGGAACCCAGTTCAGGGGAGCAGCCGTGAGCGGGTAGGAAATCGGAGCCCGAGTGACAATTCGGGAATTGGTTCGTCACAGGGTACGGGACCGCAGATGGGACAGGTGTCCCAAAACGGACTCCAACTCTCACTGCAAACAAAGAGGGTTGCTGGCGGGTGGTGTGAGAGGTTGGGACAGATGTCCCAATCCCTCGCTTTGACCATCGCATACGCCCTTGTGAAACCGGCTGGAAGAACATCTAAGCCGATGCGCAATTGCCTGCCACATCGGGATGAGCCGGATAAAAAAAGACCAGTTTGCTGTGACCGCCAGGAGGCAGTGGATCGCCAGGAGGATCTGGAGACCGATTGGTGGTGTGGATTGCTTGGGTCCGCTGACGAGGACCCCATTTTGGGTTAATCCCGCACTAACCGCCACCGCGCGGATCGGGGGCTTCCCGTCAACTTGACGCCGAAGAACCCAACTTCCGGATGGTGGGTAGTCCGGTCGGAATTGGTAAACGCTGCGCAACGCGCAATTGTTAAGATTCCAGATGGGAGACGGTCGTGCTCGTGGGATTGTTTGCTTTAGGCTCTCTTGCGAGCGCCGAAGCGGATCTGAAGCATGCTGAATCGTTTTAAGAAATCGATGCCCCAATCATCGATGATCCTGGAACGAAGTATTCCCGTGCCGATGCGAGACGGTGTGCGCCTCTTCGCCAATTTGCTCCGTCCTCCCGCGGACGGCCCCTGGCCGGTCATCATGTCCGTCACGCCCTACGGAAAAGACAACTTTCCGGATCGGATGAGTAGCTTCTTCATGCGTCTTTCCGGAGTTAAGTTCGGGAAACTCCATCGATCGCGGTTCACCGGCTTCGAGTCTCCCGATCCCGCGCACTGGGTTGAGAACGGCTATGCCGTCGTCCAGGCCGATGTCAGGGGGATGCACAAATCGGAAGGCCTGGCGGGCGTGCTGCGGCCACTGGACGCGCAAGACTATTACGACCTCATCGAGTGGGCAGCATTGCAGCCCTGGTGTACCGGACGCATCGGCCTGATGGGTGTGTCTTACCTAGCCATGTCGCAGTGGCACGTCGCGGCCTTGAAGCCGCCCCACCTCCGCGCGGTCGTTCCGTGGGAGGGAGTCACCGATCTTTACCGGGAGTTGGCCTTTCATGGCGGAATGCCCGAAACCAGATTCGTCCCCACCTGGTTCAAAATTCGGATCAAGGGTGGGCGCAATCGCCGATTTCCGCTCGCAGAGGATTTTCTGGCTGAAAGAGAGCGGCATCCGATGGATGACGCCTATTGGTCGTCGAAACGGGCGCTCCTCGAAAACATCGAAGTGCCCGCTTTAGTCTGCGCCAGTTGGTCTGATCATGGGTTGCATACGCGTGGATCCATCGAAGGATTCGAACGGATATCCTCGCCAGAGAAATGGCTATTCACACACGGGCGAAAGAAGTGGGAAACGTTCTACGGCGCTGAAGCACTCGCCGTTCAGAAGCGCTTCCTCGATTATTTCCTGCGCGACGTGGATAACGGCATGATTCGCGAACCGCGCGTACGGCTGGAAGTTCGGAAATCTTACTATCGGCAGGAGGTCCGCTGTGAGGACAACTGGCCCATCGCGTCTGTCCAGCCAGTGCGTTTATTCTTGTGCGCGAGCACCTCGGAATTGCAGCAAGAACCGGTCGAGGAGGAAAGCAGCGCCCAGTACCGGAGCACTGGGAACAACGACAGAGCTTCATTCTGGTTTCGCTTCGACAAAACGGCCGAGTTGACCGGTGGCATGAGGCTGAAACTTTGGGTCAGCACCTCCGAAGGCGATGATCTGGATCTGTTCGTCGTCATTCGAAAATTCGACTCGGCGAGGCGGGAAGTCTTCTTTTCGGGATACAACGGATACGAGCACGACGCGGTAGCCAAGGGATGGCTCCGGGCATCCCATAGAGAACTGGACCAATCGCGGAGCACGCCGCTCCGCCCCTGGCTCAGCCACAAGCGAATTCAAAAGGTGCGGCCCAACCAGATTGTGCCATTAGAAATTGAGATCTGGCCCTCCAGTACGCTGTTCGAAGGCGGATCGATGTTGCAGATAGCCATCCAGGGACATGATGCGGCGAAATACCCGGCCTTCGGTCATCGCGAGTTAGTGAACCACGGGCGGCACAATATTTTCACGGGAGGGCGATACGACTCGCACCTGGTAATTCCCGCGAACCAATCGAGCTCCCATTAGTGGATCGGCAGAGGATCCCGCGGTCCGCGCACCACCAGTCGAATGCGTCCCGGCTGCCCCAGGTTCTGATCCGACCGGAAGACATAGTCCATCTCCTTGCGGAACTCCCGGTCCGAGATCACGATCCCGAGAGCATCCTGCGGATTGATGACCGTCATGGGCCGGGGATAGGCGGCAAGCATCAGGTCGCCGGTGTCGTATTTGCGCAGGACGCCGGGAACGAGCACATCGTTGGCGTTGCGGTGAATGGGCTGATCGACAATCATGCGGTACGTCGTCAGGGTATTCTCCAACATCACTTGTCCGATGCGCGTGTCGAGAGCGGCGGCGTGCAGCAGAGCCATACCCATCGGGCCGTTCCCGTACGCGGTAATGGCAGAGCGATCCACGTCCGGGCGCGCGCACAGCCAGTCCATGGCGCGGATCACGTCGTCCGTTCGCATGCCGACGAGAGTTTTGCCCACCAGGAAGGCGCGCATCGCGAGCATGTAAAAGGACCCCAGGAATGGCGGCCGGTTGGCCTCCGCGCCGGAAGGCGAAGGCCTCGGCTCCAACACCATCACGATGCGTCCGGCGGTCGCCAGCCTGTCCAGATCGCCGCCGGCCGCGATCAGCCTCTCGCGCGGCTGGGAATCCAGCAGCAATACGGCAGGCTTGGGTCCGGCGCTTGCGGGTATAGCGACGATGCCGGAAATGTCGATGCCGGGCTCGCTGTGAAGCGCGATAGTGTCGATACGATAGCCGCTGCGCGCTTCCGTGGCCTTGACGTCCACCGCGGGAGGCGCGCTCCCCGGCCGCGCGGCGACGGCGGCCAGCGCGGCGATGTCCTGCCGCAAACGCGATCGCAGGCTTTCCAGATCGGCGTCGCTCTTCAGCACGCGCTGTGGCGCGAGCAGCGGTGCGGCCCGCTTGCGGTTGAGCGAATACACGGTTTCTCCGCCAATGGAAGTGGCCACCTGCCCGGTTGGTGTGCATTGCAGGTCCTCGCGGTGCTCCACGCGCATTGCCGTAAAGTTTCGTTCCGGGGAGCCGCCTTTCAAGTACCTGGTGAAGAAGCCGAGGATCTCGGGCGAGATGGGTCCCAGGTTGCCATGGCCGCCCGGGCCAGTGATCCACTGAACCCGATCCGCGGCGCCGTAGATTCCGTAAAAGCCCTTCACTTCGTCGTAGGTTTGCCGGGCGCCTTCAAAAGGAAACATGTCCTCGCTGGTGGAAACAATAGCATAGGGTTTTGGGGCCATCTGTTCCACCCAATCCGCAAAGTCCAGGCCTTGCTCGATGAAATGCGGAATGCTCTGCTCAGCCTCCTGGTTGCCGGTTCGGGAAGGAAGCAGCTCGTGGAATGAGGTGATGTAGCAGGCGGTGGCAGCCGCTTTGATGCGATCGTCAAGCGCGGCGAGATGCGCGGTGGCCGTTCCGCCGCCCGAGCACCCGAAGGCCCCGATGCGATTGGCATCGATATCCTTCCGCGCGACCAGGTAATCGACCCCACGGATCGCGTCATTGAGCCAGTACCGCGCTACGTCGTCGCCGATCAACAGGGGGCCGGTGTTGGCCTCGCTATGCTCGGCGGTGGGACCGCCGATCTTGGATCCCTTGAGGTCCGGGTCGAAGTACTGGAGCCGTTCGCCCTGACCCACGGGGTCGTAGGCCAGCGCCGCGATGCCGTTGAGTGCCAGGTTGGCGCCCCAACTGTAGTGCTCCAATTTGCCAGCCGCTCCGTGGCCGGGGGCCAGGACCACCACGGGGAACGGTCCCGCGCCGGCGCCGGGGACGTAGAGGTCTGCAGTGACCCAGAATCCGGGGAGGCTCTCATAGGCGATCTTCTCGACGCGGAAGCCATCGGCCGCCATCGTGCCGAAGGTCTTCACGGCCGGCGAACCATGGCGCTCCGGCAGTCCGCCGATGAGTTGCAGCAGTTTTTCGCGGACCATGGCCTTGCGGCGGTCCGCTTCCGCGGCGGTATGGATATGCGCGATCGCCTGCTTGCGAGTTGCGAGTTGAGTTTCAGCGATGCCGTCCAGATAGGCGATCAGCTTTTGACGGCCTTCCTGCTCCATAGCGGGCGGCTGGTTCTGACTCCTTCCCTGGGCCTCCACTGCCAATGGCCAGGCGAACCACACGGCAACCGCGACTCCCAGGCGCAAGACTGGCGGCAGTATCGTCATGAGCTCCGCCTTGAAGGAAAACGGACCCGCTTTACCAGACAATCCGGCCTCCCAGTTGCAGCCGCCGCGGAGTGTTTGCCTGGGCGGTGATCATTCCGAACGTCGTGCTTGTCGGCGTCACGTTGGGGGCGCTGAAGGTCACGCGATTGGTGGCGTTGAACGCCTCGAATCGGAACTGGAAGTATCGGTGCTCTCCCAGCGAGAATTTCTTGATCACCGACAGGTCCAGGTTTTTGGTCGGATCGGCGCGCAAGTTTCCGTACTGCGTGCCGAAGGTCCGGATGTTGTTGGCAAGCTGCTGGCTGGAAATTGTGTTGAACGCGGCGGTATTGAACGTCAAGCCGTCGGGATGATGGTTCTGGAGATTCAGCGGTCCGCCATAGTAAAGCACGTTTCCCCAGGCGACAGGCGCGCCCGATTCCAGCGTGAGGGTGCCGTTGAGCGCCCAGCCGCCGATCACCGCGTTGCCGATTCGGGAGTTCAGGTCGAAACGCTTCCCGTGGCCGGTCGGGAGTTCATACGACGCAGCCAGCACTTCGCGCAAGGGTCGGGAGTTGCTCCCGATGCGCTTCTCAGGCACGGGATCGAAGTCGTTCAGATATGCCACGCGCTCAATGAAGTTACTCCATATGAAATTGTTGATCAGCGTCAGTCCCTGTGTCAGGCGCTTCTGGAGCCGCACGTTGAGACTGTTGTAATACGATTCGCCTCCGTAGTCACCCTGCATGATGACGCCGTTGCTGCTTCCGCTCCCCGCCGGGTATTGCGGATAGGGAACCAGAAGTTGGCTGAGGGCTACTGTGGACCCGTTCAGAGAGGTGCTGTTGGGAAGCAGGCCCTTGAAAGGATTGGGCACGTTTCCGGTAAGCTGGTTGATCACGGCATTGTCGCGGACCGGTGACCGGCTGAGATATTGCTGCGGGATGGCGTTCAACTGGTCGGTAGTGATCAGCACGTGCACGGCGTGGTTGCCGATATAGGCGACCTCCAGCACCAGTTGGCCGGGCAACTCCCGTTGGATGCCGAAATCCCAACGCATGGAATAGGTGTTGCGGGCTTGCGGGTTGAAGTAGGTGACCTGCTGGCCGAGGAAGGTCCCGGCGCCGAGCGAAGATCCCGGCGGTGTGATGATTCCGTTGGGAAACGGATCGGAGAGCGTGGCCGCGGGGCTGAGGTAGTTGTTATTGGTCACCGCCATCTGGGTGGTCTGGCTGAAACCCTCGGAATTCAGGCCAGTGGTGCCGTTGGGCGACACGAACACACCGAAGCCTGCGCGGATGACATACTTGCTGTGAAACGCTGTGGGGGTCCAGGCAATGCCGAAGCGGGGGCTGAAGATATTGGAATTGCTGTTGTAGATATTGGGATGGGCGGCGCTGGCGAAAGTAAGGCCGCCAAGGGCCTGGAATTGGCCAGGAGAGATTTGCGGGATCGGATTGTTGGCATAGGCCGCCGCAGCCAATGCCGAGACCGGGTTCAGGGCGGTGGAATTGAAGCCGTTTACTGACTGGTTGTAACGCTCGGTGGTGGGAGTCTCGTGTTCGAAGCGAAGACCCAGGTTAATCGTCAGGTTGCTCCGCGCCCGCCAGTCGTCTTGCACGAAAACCGCGTAATAGCGCTCATGGGCGCCGGTCTGGGCATTTTTGTCGATGCTTCCGCTGCTTGGCAGCCCAAGCAGGAAGGCCGCCAAATCCTGCCCCAATGGAGCCGGGGCCGCGTTGTTCAACGGGCCATTGGTCCAGGTCTGAGCGATTTGAGCCGCGGTGGGCGAGGAATTCACCGAACTGGATTGGAAGGTGTAAGTTCCGTTGGCATTCCCGACGGCCAGGGAGCCGGCGCGATACTCCCGGATGTCGACCCCTACCTTGGTGCTATGGTTACCCCGGATTTTCACGATGTCGCCAAACAACTGGATGCTGTCGAACGGGACGTTCGATACCGAGCCGTTGGGTTCGAAAGGCTGGAAGCTGGGGTTGGTGCCGTTCGCCACCGTGCCGGTGGTAAAGGCTATAGGCGGTAGAAAGTGAGCGGCCGCGGATTGCGCAATGTACGAGGGAAAGCCGAGCGTGGTGGGGTCGAAGCCATTGCTGGCGTAGCCGCCGATGGTGATGAAGCGCGTCCAGTTACCGCGAACGTCCATCACCAGGCTCGGCGACAAGCTGTAAACGTAGTCCAGTGACGCTCCCTGGTTGATCCGTTGCAGGGAATAGCCGTTGGCAACATTGTTGAAGTACGGATCTTTGGTCTGGAACCGATAGTTGTGCCGGGCGTCGAACCAGAGCCGGTGTTTGTCGCTCAGGTTGACGTCGAGGCGGCCCAACTCGTTGTCGTATAGGTCGCTGTCGATGTCGGAAAGAGTGTAATTCCCGAACCCGTTGGGCTGGCCCGGAATATTGGGCAAAGGAAGCAGCTTGAGATAGTTCTGGGCGACCGGATTCAGCTTGTTCGAGGGGATCATATTATTGGCGTAGGGGGTGCGCAGCACCTGCGATCCCGAAGCCACGCCGCTGTACGGATCGTAGATCGTGTAATTCGTGTTCGGGGTGTTGAGCCGGAGCAGCGCCGAGAAGTCCCCCTGCCGTTCGGCGGCCGTGGGCACCGTGGTGTTATACACCGGATTTCCGGTCTCGAGTGGAGAGGTGGCGGGATCGGAATCTTTGATGCCTTCATAACCGAAGAACCAGAAGACCCGATTCTTGCCGTTGAAGACTTTAGGAATCCAGACGGGACCTCCCACGGTCACGCCGTATTGATTGTAATGGTATGCCGGCCTGGCGGTCCCGGCCTTGTTGGCGAAGAAAGAATTCGCGTCCAGGGCCGACGTTTGATTGAACTCCGAGGCCGAACCGTGAAGCCCATTCGTGCCGCCCTTGATGATGAGGTCCACCATCCCTCCACCGGCATGCCCGTAGGCCGCGTCCGACTGAAAGGCGTTGGCGGCGACCTCGGTGACGGCGTCTTCCGGCGGGCTGTAGGCCGACGCTCCCCCCGTCGCTGTGTTGGCGTTGGGCGCGCCGTCCATTAGAAATTCGTTGCCGGCAACCCCCGCCACCTGCAGGCCTCCACCGGGCTGGTCGAAGGGTCGAATGGGTCCGGGTTGGGTGGTCTGGATGACGCCCATCGCCAACGTCATCATCATGACCGGCGACCGCCCGTTAATCGGAATGTCCTCAACCTCCTGGGTGGTGACGATTTGACCCAGGGCGGCGGTAGAGGACACGATCATGGGCGCGGCTGCGCTGACGGTCACGGACTCACTGACTGCGCCCACTTCCAGGTGGATGTCGATGACCGGCTTCTCCCCGGCGCTGAGCGTCAGTCCCTTGCGGACGGCCCGCTTGAACCCGGGCGCCTCAGCGCTGAGTTCGTACTGGCCGGGCGCCAGGAAAGGAATCGAATAGGCGCCCGTCTCTTCGCAGACGGCGGTTGTCTTGACTCCCGTGCGTGTCTCCGTGGCAACTACTACCGCCTTGGGAACCGCGGCGCCCTGCGGATCGGCAACCATGCCGCTGAAAGTGCCGCGGTATTCCTGTCCCAACAAGAGTCCCCCGAGAAGTCCGCCAAGAACGGCTAACGTTACGATTCTCACGAAAGTGCCCTCCATTCGATGCCCAGTGCCAACGGGTTCGGAAAGTTGCGGTAAGCGCCGACCTCCACGCTTACGGGCGTCAGTAGAAGTCTAAATCTCTTCGGACCAGATGTCTACGTCTGCAACGGTGCTCTACCTTGCCGGCGGCGCCAAGCGTCGGATCAGAACACGAGCGGCTTTAGAAGTCGCGGCCGATTCAAGTGACTGCCGGTTAGAACCGCACCCGAAACCCTACCTGAAATAAACGCGGCGTGTTCTGGCCGGTCGACTTGCCGAAATTCACGCTGTTCAGATCCAGAGTCGGATTGGTGAGATTCACGCGGTTGAACGCATTGTAGGCGTCCGCGCGCAGCGTTGCGTTGAGCCGCTCGCCAATCTTGAAATTCTTGGCCAGCGCCAGATCGACTTGCGCAAACCCAGGGCCGCGGAAGGTGTCCCTCCCCAGGTTGCCGTTCTGCCCCGGCGCCGGAGCTGGGAAGATGGAGGCTGGGAACATACCCGTAAGGAACTGCTCGCGCGAGTACCCAACGGACTGGACGGGGGTAGACGGAGCATTGGGACGGTCACCGCCCGTATTGTCGGCATTGTAGTCGCCGCCAAGGTTGATCTTGCCCGTCGGATCCAGACGGAAAGACGCCCCATTGGTCACCGTTACTGGTGTGCCGCTGTCCAGAATCGTGATTCCCGACAACTGCCAGCCACCCAGAATATAGTGCGCAGGTGCGAAGCTGCCGCGGTTTTTGAAGAAGGGCGTGTCCCAGATACCGACAATGTTCACCCTCTCCCGAACGTCGAACCCGGCGAGCGCCCGCTCCGCTTTTCGATTCCACGCATCCTGCCATGAAGTGGTGCCGGTTTCGCCGTCGGTATCGTCGATGGCTTTGCCGTAGGTGAAGTTACCTTGCAGAGTAACTCCCCGTTGGAACGCGTGCTTCACCGAAGCCGTCATGCCGTTGTAGATCGAGTTGGACGTCGACTGGATCATGCTGATCGATTGAAAGCTCTGATTCAGGCCATGGAAGGTGCCCGTCGCCAGAAGGTCCCCGGCGTAGCGGTTCAAATTGATGGAGTTGAAAAGGTGGTGCCCGGCCGACCCGATGTAGTTCAACTCCACCACGGTGCCGTTCAGCAACTGCCGTTGAATGCCCACGAACCAGTTTTGGATGTATGGTGTGCGCAGATTCGGGTCGACGGTGGTGAGGCTCACCCGCGCTCCCTTGATGCCGTTGTTGGCGTCGAGACCCAGTTGCAGCGCTGGATCGACAGGGTATCCCACGAATGGCTTGGCCGGGTCGCCCAGGCTGTAAGTGAACGATGGCGTGCCCAGCAAAAGCCCAAGGCTGGCCTGTGCCAGCAGCGGAGGATTGCCGCGATAGTTCTCGACCGGAAGCGTAGCCATGCGATCGTTGACAATTCCGTAGCCGCCCCTGACCGTCATCTTCGCCTTGCCGGTTGGGTCCCAGGCAAAGCCGAAACGCGGATCGAAGTTCTTATAGTCTGTGGGATAGAACTGTTTGACGTAATCGACCTTTCCGCTGGCGATGCGCTGCAGTTCGTCGTTGCCGGGCCCGAGGACCAGATTCCGCAGCGTGTTTTCCTTATCGTTATAGGTTCCGAACACCTCATACCGCAAGCCCAGGTTGAGAGTCAGGTTGTGCGAGACTTTCCAATCGTCCTGAATGAACAATGCCCACTCGGTGTTCCGCAGTTGTGAAAACAGCGTGGCGGGCGTTCCGGTCGCCGGGTTGACCAGCCGGTTCATCGACAGCGGCGCGTCATCCGCGAAGTCGAGTATTTGGGCGAAGCCGTAAGTTGGAATGTAATTGCTGGTGTTTTGAGCGGAGCCGCGCATGCGGCGCGCCTCGCCGCCGATTTTTATATTGTGGGTGTCGTGGACCCAGGAGAAAACGTCCTTGAAATCAAAACTGGTCTGCCACCAGCCGCTGGGATAGAGCGCTCCTGAAAACCCGCTCGTCCCCGTAATGTTGACGCCCGGCACTTCCAGATGCTTCCGCAGGTCGGGGCGCCCGACCAACTGAATGGCTCCGCCGCGAATCTCATTGATCTTATTGGAGCTGAATGTGTGGGTGTAGTTGAGGTTGCCGAAGTAGGTGAACTCATCCTGAGGCGCATCAAACTGCGGACGGATGCCGCCCGAAAGCGTTCTATTGGTGGTGCGGAAGTAAGATCCGTAAATGCGATCTTTCCCGGGACGCAATTCATGGTCGATGCGGAGGCTGACCTGATAGGCATTCCGAAAGGAGGCCGGAGTATAGAAGGCCGTTCCTATGTCCGGGATTCCGTCCGGCGGGCCGACCTTGTTAATCGAACCGGGGACGGGGCTGCCGATGTCCCGAATATTAGCGGTCGGATAAGCGATGGGTTGAAAGTTCTTCAGCAGGTCAGCCGCAATCGAGTTCGGCCGCGTCTGCAAAACAAAATCCCGGAACTGCGGAGTTTCCACCGTAGCCGATGCTGTCCGCGCGCCGCCCTGGTTGAGCCCTTCGTAGGAAGCGAAGAAGAACGTCCGGTTGTGGACGATGGGTCCGCCGCCCGCAAAATCGTAAAGATGTTTCCGAATGGAAGGTAACACGGCAGGGTCGAAAATCTGGCGCGCGGCAAGCTTGTCGTCCAGGAAATAGTACGCTCCTACTCCATGAAATTGGTTGGTTCCCGCCTTGGACACCAACTGGACCTGTGCGCCGGGATTCCGGCCGTCGACCGCCGAAAAATTGTTCGCCACAACGCGAACCTCCTCGACCGCCTCCGAGTTCGGCACGATGTTCGTGACGCCGTTGCGGGCCTCGCCATTTACGCTAGAGTCGTCGAAGGTGTAGTTGTTGCCCTCGAACCGCTGCCCGCTGGCAAAAACCGAGGGCTGGGTCTCTCCCGAGAACGAATCACTCCCGCCGCCGCTGTATAAGCCGGCCGATAAGCCCCGCCCCACAATTCCCGGTTGAATGGCAATCAGGTTCAAAATATTGCGGCCGTTGATGGGGAGTTCCTTGAGCTGCGTCGTATCGATGCGGCCCGACACGCGGCCCTGCTCTGTCTCCACCAGTACAACATCCCCAGTGACGTCGATCCGCTCATTGACGGTGCCGACGGTCAGCGGCACATCGATCCTCCCTACCTCGCTGTTGGCCAGCGGCACGGACGTTTCTTCCTTCGTATTGAACCCGGATTTTTGCACCGTAACGGTATAGGTTCCGGGGCCCAGGCTGGAGACCCGGTAATACCCATCAGACGTAGTGGTGGTCGATCGCGCGATACCGGTGGCCTCATTTTTGACCGTTACTTTTGCGTCCGGCACACCCGAATGCGAAGGATCGGTAACCGTCCCTTGTATGGCGCTGGAGAATTGGGCCAGCGCTGAAGCGGCGGCGAACACGAAGCAGAAAAAAAAGCGCATCATCTTGGACACCCCTCTCTTAACAAATTGGTGAGATTCTATCAGCAGCGGCAAGCGCTGTCAAACAGATTAAACGATATGGGATAGGCGGCCTTATTCGATCATCCTGTAATCGCTAACACGGTTTCCAGGAAAGCGGACTGTGCGATGTATAATCAGGCATTCCGTGAGCAGATACTGTGTCACCGTCATGGTCGCCGCGCTCGCCGCTGGGTTGGGTCAAACGCCGGCCCAAACGACCTTTGACTATGCGGGCGCAACTGCCTACGTTCGCCAGGGGCAGGCCGAGCTAGCCATTCCGATTCTCGAAAAGATGCTGGCCGCGGCACCATACGATCTGAAAGCCCGCAACCTGCTGGGCATCGCGCTCTTGAATACCGGGCGCAAAGCCGAGGCCAGCGTGCAATTCAAGCAAGCCCTGCAGACAGATCCGAAGTTCCAACCGGCGTTAAAGAACCTGGCGGTGAATGAGATGGCGATGGGCCTGCAGAGCGATGCAAAAAGCCACTTCGAGCAACTCCTGAAGGCCGCCCCCAACGATCCCGTGGCGCACCTCTACCTGGGTGAGATCAGCTTTGCCGGGCACCGGTACGCCCGAGCCATCGCGCACTACGAGCAAAGCGACGGCCTTTACCTGAAGGACCCGCAGGTGGTTATCCACAATGCCAGGAGCCATTTCGAGGTTGGAGTGACGCTCGCGAAGGCTAAGAACTATGTGGCATCGGCGCAGCAGTTTCAACTGGCGCAGAAAGGCTTCCCCGACCCGTATCAAGTGCGCTTCAACCTTACTCTGGCTTACGTTAACGCCCACAATTATGCGGCCGCGATTGAAGCTGGTGAATCGCTGGCGCGCGACTTCCCGAAAGGCGAACTCTACAATCTGCTTTCCAGGGCATACGAGGCCAACGGCCGGACCCAGGCCGCCTACGATGCGCTGCGCACCGCCACCCAGGTCGATCCCGGGAATGAGACCAATTACCTGGACCTGATGGCGCTTTGTCTCACGCACGAGAACTGGGACCTGAGCCTGGAGATTTCGGATGTCGCTCTGAGCCGCGTTGCGCCCACTTACCGGCTACGCTTGCAGCGCGGGGCGGTACTGGCTATGAAAGGCTTGCTGGAAGATGCCGAAAATGAATTTCTAATCGCGGCCCGCGAGGCCCCGCAAGTTAGTTTTCCCAGTGTCGCGCTGGCGGTTGTCTGGCTGGAGATGAAGAAGCCGGAGCAAGCCGTCGAGGTGCTGCGCGTGCGCCGGGCCCAAGACTCGAAGGACTACCTGGTGAACTGGTTCCTGGCTGAGGCGCTCAATCAGGCGGGGGTCTCGCCGGGCACGCCCGACGAGAAGGAGGCGGTGGCAGCTCTCCAGGATGCGGTGAGGTCAAATCCAACTGCTGCCGGGCCGCGGGTGCTGCTGGGCAAGATGCTGGTGAAGCGCGGCCAGGCCGACGACGCGCGCCGTCAGTTCGAGGAGGCCATGAAACTCGACCCGAATGACGCTAGCGCCGCTTATCACCTCGCCCTGATCTATCGCAAGGCCGGCAACACGAGGCGCGCCGAAGAGTTGATGGCCAAAGTCGGCAAGGCCACATCAGTCCCCGATTCCCCGCCAGCCACTGGCCGGAACCTGGTCAAGATTGTGCGCGAAGGGTCGAGGTGATGTTACTTTCGGAATTTCTCCGTCCGGACAATTCCTTCTCCCTCCCGTATAACCGCGAGTTGGTCGCCGGCAACCTTCGCCACCGTTTCCTTGTTGCCGTTGGGCCAACGGATCTCCAGATCGGCGCTCGCGGCAGCGCCCAGACCGAAATGCAGGCGAGGATCGTTGGCCGAATAGAAGCTCGATTGGCTCAAGACTTCCTGCGATTGAACCCGGCCGCCATACCGGGCGGTAACGCGGGCCCCAATTGCGCCGCGGTTTGATTTCACGCCGATGAGCTTGACCTTCAACCAATGGTTGTTGCCGCCCATGTCGTTGCGCAACAGCGATGGCGGCTCGTTCAGGTTGATCACCAGGATGTCGATGTCCCCGTCGTTGTCGAAATCGCCGAATGCGCACCCGCGGCTGCAATGCGGCGCCGCAACTCCGGGGCCCGCCGCCTCGATCAGTTCTTCAAAACGCCCGCCGCCCAGGTTCCGGAAGATCACACGCGGCGTGCTCAACGGGTACTGTGGAAGCCGTTGCGCGACCTCCGGAAAAACGCCGCCGGTGGCCAGGAAGATGTCGGGCTGGCCGTCATTATCCAGATCGCAGATGCCGGCGCCCCACCCGACGAAGCGCGTTTCCACGCCCAGTCCCGACGAACCGGTGACATCGTCAAAGAATCCCTTCCCGTCATTGCGATAGAGAGTGCTGGTGTCGTCCGAGAAGTTGGTCTTGAAGATGTCCAGGCTGCCATCCAGATTGTAGTCGCCGATGCCGAGACCCATGCCCGCTTGCGGATTGCCATCCTCGCTGAGCGCCACGCCGCCGATCAATCCGGCCTCGGTAAATGTGCCGTTCCGGTTATTGCGAAACAGAAAGCCCGGCGTGGAATCGCACGCAACGTAGATGTCCGGCCATCCGTCGTTATCGAAATCGGCAGCCACAGCCGTCATCATGTAACTGCCTCTGGCGTTCGCCACGCCCGAAACGGCGCTGACGTCTGTAAACGTGCCGTTGCCGTTGTTGCGATAGAGCGAGGGCGCACCAGGCGGCAGACCTCGCGGACCGCAATGCACCGGGATGCCCTTCCAATTGCAAAAGGCGGCGCCACCGGGAAGCGGTATGTTTTTTGGATCAAACTCGAGATAATTGGCGACGAACAAATCGAGCAGCCCGTTGCGGTCGTAATCCACAAAGGAGCAGCCGGAACCCCAGCGCGTCTTATCGTGGAGCAGCCCCGCTTCCCTGGTCACGTCGGTGAAGGTTCCGTCGCCGTTGTTCCGATAGAGAACATTCTGCCCCCAACAGGTGATGAAGAGGTCATCCAAACCGTCGTTATTGTAATCGCCTACGGCCACGGCGGATGCCCACCCGGTGCGGTGAAGGCCGGCTTTTTCGGTGACATCGCTGAATGTGCTGTCGCGATTATTCCTGTAGAGGCGGTTGGTGGCGCCGGTAGAGTTGGGCGCACTGTCCAGGCGGGTGCCGCTGAGAATCAGGATATCCATCCAGCCATCGTTGTCATAGTCCAGGAATGCCGCACCACAGCCCACCGTTTCCAGGATGTAGGTCTTGTGGCCGGCCTCGCCGTAGATCACCGGGGCACGCAAACCGGCGGCCGGGCCGATGTCGGTGAATTGGGCGTGAAACGGCAAACCCGAAGGCTTTCCGCGCGGCCGGGGTGTTACGTTGCGGGTTGCGATGCCCTGTCCGAAGAGCAGGCGCTGAGGCAAGAGCAGCCCGGCAAAATCGCGGCGAGTCCAAGTCACGGTTGGCGCTTTCCAGCGTAGCATTCTTGATTGGGCTTCCACTGCGAGTATGAGCTTCAAGATGGCAGCATTGCGCCCATTCAGTCCAGCTAAGGGTGAGCCGGCTGTTTAACGCAGCGCGGAAAATGAGCCGGCCGGCGCGGGGTCAGAAATGCAGCTTCAGTCCGGCCTGGTACACTCGCGGCGTTAGCGCGCTGGTGGACTGGCCGAAAGTGGCCGTGTTGAGCACCAGGCCCAGGTTGTTCGGTTGACGCGGTTGAATGCCCCCAATAAGTACGGCGACCGGAGTTGCGGCTGTGGTCAATTTGACCGAATGCCACTGCAAGAGCTCGTTGTCTGGCAACCATTGTGCCCTGGCAAGCAAGTCTACGGATACGATGGGCTCCGTGATTCGACCGAATGCTCTGATGCGGGTGATCTCAATATTCCGCCGAACTGAAACCCTTTTGAGTCTTCAGGCATCTCAGAAGCGGGTGTTATGACAGGCAATGCAGTGAAAGTGTTGGTAATCGAGTCTGACGATGCTCTCGGTGAACGGATCGTCGCCATCCTGAGCGATGCAGGATACGAGGTCTCGACCGACTACGGAGAGGGGATGAAGGCGATTCTCGCATTCGATCCCGACGCGGTTGTCATGGGCGCTAATCCGCCCCAGCTCGATTGCTGTGACCTTCTGTCCCAAATTAAGGCTTCCGAGCGCGCTCGGTACATACGTGTTCTGATGCTCTGTCCGGGAGGATCTGGCGAGCGGATTCGAGGGCTGGAACTCGGGGCCGACGATGTACTGTCGTTGCCCTTCGATGCCCATGAATTGCTGTCGCGGTTGCGCTCGCAACTACGGAGCAAACACATTGCGGACGAGTTTCGGGAACGGCTGCGCCTGGCGGAGGAGACCCAAAACACTAACCGGCAGGTGGTGGCAGCAGTCAATGAAGAGCGGCGGGCGCTTCGGGTTGGCGGACTGGCGACCGTCATCGTCTTGATCGCGGGTGGTCTGCTTTCTCTCTTCTTCTTTCGTCGCACGCAGGAACAGAATACCCGGGTTTATGCCGCGATCACCCGCCTGCAGACGGGCATGCTGACGCAGCAACAACTGGTGGAACGGTCACGTCGAGCCCGTGAAGACGCGGGACCCGGTCTTCCTCCGGCCGGCGACCCGCAGAAGCTTCAACTGCAGAAGAAGAGCGAGGAATTGAGGTCGAAGATCGCGATCAGCAAGACCGGAGACGCTTCCGCTTTGCAAAATCAATTGGACGCGGTAGCAAGCCGCCTCCAGAGGCTGGAGGCCGACGGCAAATTTGCCGAGACGATCATCCAGTCGTACGAACCGAGCGTCTGCCTGATCCATATCGCGCTTGCCTTCCGCGACCGCACCACTGGATTGAGATTGCATTACGCTGCGGTCACGGCCAGTGGCGAGCCAGCCACCGACGAACACAAGAACCCGCTCCTGAGCCTCACCGGGAAGGGTCCGGAAGTACAACTGGACGCTTTTGGCACCGGATTCCTCGTCTCTGACAGTGGAGAGATCTTCACTAATCACCACGTGGCGGAGCCTTGGTGGCAGAACGATGAGTTGAAGGCGATGCTCGATGAAGGTCTTGAGCCAGTGATTGCCGAGATGACAGCATATTTCCCCGGCATTCCGCACGGCGTTGCCATCAACACGGAGAAGATTTCATCCGCCGCGGACGTTGCTGTGGTGAAGGGAGATGTTTCCAGGCTGGGCATCAAACACATCGCCCTTGCCGATAGCCACCGATCAGCCGTCAGCGGCGGGCCAGTCGTGCTGCTTGGATATCCCACTGCACTGGATGCGATTCTCGCTCGGACCGGCGCCGAGACGCTCCAGTCCATTGCGACCGCCTCGAAGGGTGATCCGAAACAGGTGATTGAAGAACTTGCCCGACGCAAACTGATCAGGCCTATCACCACGCAGGGGCACATCGGCGACGTACTGCCCGACAAGATTGTCTATGATGCCCAAACCACTTCGGGCGGCTCCGGCGGTCCGCTCTTTAATAACGAGGGCAAAGTAATAGGAATTAATTTCGCCATGGTGCGGGAGTTCGGCGGATCGAATTTTGCCATTCCTGTTGGCTACGGGAAGTCACTTCTGAAGCATTAAGGGGCGGAGTAACCCGCTAAAATTGGTAGCGGAGGCTGAACTGCATCACGCCGAGCTGGGTGAGTAGGACGTGTACTTGCCAAAGGTCCCCGTGTTCCCACATCCAGACTGGCGCTGTTTATGTCGAATCTGACCGCGTTCCGCACGTTGAAAACCTCCCAGCGGACCTGCAGTGTGTGGGATTCCCGTCCAGCACTTACCCTCAGCAATCAGGTAACGCATGAACCATCCGCATTTCCGAGGTGTCCTTTGGCGTTCGCGCGAGTTCGGCCCTTGGTCCGGCTAAGAATAAAGGTGCGGAGCGATTCGGCTCGGAAATGCCGGGATCGGTACCGAGGGACTCCAGCGCATGCTTGTTGACGACGCCGCATTGGCGTAGCGTGCCCTCCTGGGTGCCACGCTGGCTTCGCATCCAATCGAAGCAGCCCGCAACTAAAGGCGGCGGACCAGCCTCCTTATTCGACGGCGGCGCAGAAGTGATCAGGCGGCAGCGCCGCAAAATGATCCAGAAGCGCCTGTGCGCCAGCCAGCAGCCTTACATCGTCGTGACTACATAACCGGCAACGGTCCGCGACAACGGCACGGGAGTGGTGCGATAGGATGGCCCGACGCCAATACCGCGTAGAGTCACAAACCCGTGGTGCACTCCCAGTATATTTTCTGCCCAGGATTCGGGTGTTTCGCGGCGTAGTGGGGAACAACAGACCCGATATGCTGAGTTTGGTGGCGAAATGAAAACGATTCTCAGCCTCCAGACCGAATCACGGCGCACTCATATCCCGCCGCCGCCTCCCTGGTCTGAAGCCGGGCGGTCGCCTGCGAATGGTCGCTCCTTCGGGGCAAGATCCCTCACCTGGTCGCGGCCATGAACGCGTCTGGCCCTGGCCCTCGCCGAGTCCTCCGGACACAACCGGGCTCGTAAGATCCGGCGGAGGCTGCCGTGCGGCCTTAAAGAGATTTGTACACGTAACCGATAAGCAAGTTGGCCCTCAGCAGCCTTGCCCGGGGATCGTGGCAAACTCGCGAATGTTTGCAGCCAGACTGCCGTGAAATCGGCCAGAGTACCAGAAGCAAAGTCACCGAAAAAGGAGACCAGTGCCTGCACGGACCGCGACAGAGAGCAGATGCTCTGTGCGGACCGCGGCAGCGCGCTGATTTAGCACGCTGTGTTCAACCTAATCTCAAGACACAAGAAGTCATCGAGCGGCTTTGTCTGCGGACGGTACGCGGCTCTGACCATGTTGATTGCCTTCGGCTTATTGAGCCAGCGGGCCTACGCGGACGACTGGGTCATGGCATTTCATGACAGCCGCCATACCGGACAAACATCGGAAGAGTTACTCCGCCGATGAGCGTCGCCTGGACGTGGACAGACACGGAACCTTACGACATCGGAAGCGGGGGAAAGTTCATTCCCCAGAAGCGTTTCTGGCTGCCGGTTTACTATCGGGGAAAGCTGTGTTTTCAAGGCGGGAA
>DATMNI010000036.1:0-18911 GCA_035570275.1 Candidatus Acidiferrales bacterium
CTGGCCTACTACGGCACTTACACCGTGGATGACCAGGCGGGCACGGTGACTCACCACATCGAGGATTATTCGGTGCCGGGGCGGCGGGGAACCGCCAATGTCCGCTGGTTCGAATTCTCGGGCGACGGCCGCCTGGTGCTCATCCCCGTCGAAGACGGCAAAGGCGGGGTGATCGCCCGCAAGGATGCGACTTACAAGCTCTTATGGGAGCGAATCAAGTAAGCAGACAAGGCGCCTTTAGGCGCGCTTCGTGGCTGTTGCGGATGTGCCGCAGGACCATGGTGCACAGAGCATATCTTGCTGGCCTGTGACTTCCCGGTGTTCCGATCGCTCCCTGACGGTCGCGGCTCTGAATGCAGCCTGGTACGGAGCCGCGACCGTCAGGGAGCGGTAGCCCGCGCGCCAGTCACCTCCTGTTCAATCCAGCCCCTACTCCCACAAGTATCCCTATCCCCGATATCTATCCACGATGACCCAGGCTCAGCAGGAAGGAGACGATGCCGAAGCCTCCGATCGCCAGGCCGGCGATGCGGTTCATCCAGAGCATTGCCCGGTCGTTGAAGCGGTCGCGCATTCGGTTCACGGCGGTCACCAGGATCACCCACCACAGCAGCGAGCCGCAGAAGATGCCCAGCACGAGCATCAGCGTGAGCCAGGAGGCGCGGGCCTCGCTCATCCCTAGCCCGGCTAGGATCGCCAGAAACGACAGAACCGTGGTCGGATTGGTGAGAGTGAGGAAAAAGGTGGAGACAAAATCGGAATGGCCGGTTTCAGTCTTCGTGTCTTCAGACAGCTTCCGCGGCGGTTTGAAGTAATACGAGATACCGATCACGACCAGCAGGATACCGCCAAACAAGCGAATCCAAAACTGCTCGCGGATCAGGAACTGAATTACCAGGGAAATGCCGAAGGCGGCGATCGAGCCGTAGCATGCGTCGGCCGCCGCCGCGCCCGCGCCGGAGACTAATCCAGCCAAACGCCCCTTGGTGAGCGTGCGCGAAATGCACAGAACATTGACCGGCCCCACCGGTGCGGCAATGATGAGCCCGGCAATCAGACCGCGGATAAGCAGTTCGATCGCGCTCATGAAATCGCCGCCCCGTCAGGAAGATGGGTAAGCGGCAAGTGCGGAGCCAGGGCCATTCCGTTCCATTTTAGTGCAGGCGCTCCTACGCCTTCCGGAACCGTACCGCCATCCCCGGCGCTCCCGGCAACTTCACCAACGTCTTGCCGCGGTGCGTGCCTTCCAGCTTCGTGATGGTCATCTTCCAGGGGTCGATCAAGTCTGCCTGAAACTGCGCCGTCTCCGGCAGGTCGAAGGTGTATTCGGCGGGCTGGTGGTAGTCCAGGAAATACAAGTAGTATTCGCCGGCTTTGGCCGCGCACGGGAAATAGGCGTTCGGAACCGGATTCAGCCCGCCGGGGCCTTCCTCGATGATACGGCGCAGAAATGCGAGGCGCGGGGCGCTTTCCCCGTGGAGCGTGCCGCCCCGGCCCCACCAGAGCACGTCGTGCGGGTCAAGGTACGTCTCGCCATGGCCCACATAGACGCCGGACGTCATCCCCAGCCAGAAGCGCCGCACCATCTCCTGCGCGGAAATGTTGCCCCAGCGTTGCGGGATGTTGCCCTCGTACTTGCACTCATCCAGAATCACCGGCTTGCGGAAAGCATCCAGCCATTCCTGGGTTTTTGAAAAGTCGTCGCTCTGAATGCTGGCATGCGTCACCCAGGGTTTGGCGTGGTCGTACATCACCTTGCTGTGATGGATAGAGCAGAGCCGGCCGTACGGGTCGGCCTCCTGAACAATATGGAAGAAGCGGTTCCAATCGGCCAGCGTTTTGGTCTTCACCAGGTCCCACTCGTTGGCCAGCGACCACCAGACGTTGCGGTAAGCCGCCAGCCGCGCGATGGTGTAGCGCAGGTAACGGTCGTCCACCGCGGCCGGCATGCTGGAGTAGCCCCAGTGGTCGTAGGGGTGGAAGAGAATCAGGTCGGCTTCAATCCCCATCTGCGAAAGCTGCGCCACGCGGCGCTCCAGGTGCTGGAAGAACGGCGGATGGAATCGTGAGTAGTCCTGGGCGCCGGCGGCGGTGCGCTCGAACGGGTAGTATGGCGGCTCCACGTGATTAAAGGCGTACCATTTGGGAAAAATGCACATGCGGAGCTTGTTGAATGGGCTGCTGCGCAAGGTCGCGAGGGTCTGCTCTTCCAGCGCGTCACCTTGATGGACCCAGCCATAACAAGTGGTTCCGAACGGGTAGTAACGCGCGCCGTCGGCGTATCCGAAGTGGTAGGTGTCGCGCACTGCAACGGGGCCGTGATTCCCGGCGTCCGGCGGTACACAGAGGAAAGGAGTGGTCCTGGCATCTACTATGCCATTGCTGCGGACCGTGTAAGTCCACTCGCCTTCGGCATCGGGCGAAAAGCGCACGCGCCAGGTTCCGCCCCCATCGTAAAAGCCATCAACGTCAATGGTGCGGTGCTCGTGTTGGAAGCGAGCCCCGAGCGTTACTTCGGTGAACGGGTTGCCGCTTTGCGGTCCGTTGAACGACGCCTCGAAGACGCCCCAGCGCGGGACCCGAAATGGGCCAGCTTGTGCCAGCGCCCGTGTGGCCAGAGGTGCAAGCCCCGCCATGAGCGCCGTGCGCCGCGTGATTGCGGTTCGCCGCGTGAATGCCGTACTCATCGAACCAGACTCCCGTTGATGTTAGCGTCCAGCAGGTTCTTGCCCCTCCACCGCGATTCGGCGGTCACCTTCCCGGCCCCGTCGAAAATGCGCCAGGTCCAGGTTCCATCGCCGCCATAAGTGCGTTCCCACTGCGTGCGTCCCGTATCGCTCCACCAGGTCTCGGTGCCGGTCTTACGGCCGTTGCGGTAAGTAACCTCCCATTGTTTCTTGTGGTCTGGATAGTAGAAAGTCTCGCCGCCACTTAGTAAGTGCGGATCTTCGGAGGCCGGCGATTCCGGGCCGCCCTCCGTACCGCCCACCATCACCCAGGCTTCGTTGAGTTCGATGTGCCGTTCCGGCTCGCTCTTCGAAGTCACGATGTGGATGACGCCGTTCGGCGCCTGGGTCGCGGTCACGTAGCCCACGGTCTTTAACCCGGGCAGCGTGCGCGTCTTCCAAGTGTCGCCATCGTCGTCGCTGAGCGCCGCGAATGCGCCATCGCCCTTGGGCCCTGGCATTTTTCGGCCGAACAGGTCCGCGACGAAGAAGAGGCGGCCCGAAGCCAGGCGGATCACGCTGGGCCTTTGCCCGCTGCCCAGCGGCTGAAACGGGGTCTTGGTTATTTCGTACGTCTTGCCGCCATCGTGGCTGCGGGATTTCGGCATGAAGCCTTCGATGTTGGTGTTCTTGCCGCCGAAGCCCAGCAGGGATCCGTCCTTGGCCACAACCAGCGTGGTGTGCCGCCCGCCGGTGCGGCCGCCCGAGTCGTACCGGGTCTTGCCGTTGTCCTTTGAGGCGAAGAGCACGGAATCGCCGCCCTTGCCATCTACGGGAAGGTAGATGGTGCCATCGGCCGTGCGCACCACGGAGTTGATCGGCTGCGGCGTGAAGGCGCCAACATTGCCGGTGAGCGCCGGGAATTGGATCGCACTCCACGTGGCGCCGCTATCGTCTGACGTCATGAATTGGAACGGCGGCCCGCCCAGCAGGCGCGGCGAGCCGAAGAAGAACCAGAGCTTGCCGTGGTCGTTCCAGAAGACTGGGGCGGCGTCGGCGGCATCGGCGAAATCGGGCCACGGCTCCGGCATGTCCCAGTCCTCGGTTCCGTATCGCAGGCGCATGGTGAGGATGGTCTGGTCGGGATCGTTTTCCTCTTTAGGCGTGTTGTAATACGCCGCCACCAAATCGCCATTAGGGCAGACCTGCACCGCCGAGTTGTGGTAGGCCACCCCCAATCCGGGCTTGAGCCCGATCTTCCAGCCCACCTCGCGCATGCCCCGGCCGCCCAGTTTGGGGAACATCTCGCGGGTGCGGTAATAGGGCTTGGCCGGGTCGGGACCCCTCGTCAGATCGCGCCGCGTCTGATCCACGGCCATTTGAAAGAACCGTGCTTCGTAGGGGAGCGGCTTGGTAGCCGGCAAGGGTGCCTGCACGACGCGGAAGCCAATGGGGTGGTCCGGCGACGCGAAATCGGGCGCCATACTGGCCCGGTTCGCCGAGCGTGCGTAGTACGGCATCTCCGCGGGTAAATGCTTGCCGCCATCGGTTCTCGATGCCCGGTAATCCAGTCCGCCGCCGCGCACCACCTTGGTGAAGCCATAAGCCGGGCCCACCGGGTCGGTTTGCGGATCGCGCGGGTAAGTGCCGTGCCAGTCCAGAACCCACTCGGCCACACCGCTGTGCATGTTGGTCACTCCCCACGCATTGGCCGTCTCGGCCGCCGGCGGATTGGCGCCCGAAGAAAACAACGTGCGCGTGCCGGCGCGCGCGGCGTATTCCCACTCGGCTTCGGTGGGCAGCCGGTAGGGTTTGCCTTCCTGCTTGCCGAGCCATTCGCAGAAGGCCGCGGCATCGTGGAAACTCACGCCGGAGGCATAGGGTGCATAAGACGGATTGCCGCGATAGCCCGGCCGGAACTGGCGAAATTGTTCTACGGTGACCTCCGTCACACCGATCCGGAACGCGTACGTGATGGTAACTTTGTGGACGGGCGCCTCGTCGTAATCACCCTGGTTGCTGGGACGGTCGAAGATGACGCCGTTCGGCCCCTTGAGAAGTCCGGCCGGCAGCGGCGCCGAATCCACGCCCATTTCGAAAGCGCCGGGCTTGATTTCCACCAGTTGCATGCCGATGGAATTGGCCGCGGGGCGCGCGGTATCGGCGGCGATCAGGGCCGGAATTCCGGCCGGGCACAGGCCCAGGCAGAGGCCAATGATGCAGGTTCTTGCGTTCACCATTTCAAGATACGCCGATTTGGAGGCAGCAGCATCGGAGCCTGCAGGATCCTCTGCCACCGGCATGTATCGAGGTCGCGAGTTTCGGCGTCAGTCGTCGTATTTGCTGGCGTAGAGCTTGGCTTCGTAGTCGATCAAGCCGAGCCTGACCTGCCGAAGCCATCCCTGCCGGCCGAGCACGTTTCGCGGATGATTGTGGTGGCGGGCAAAATACACATTCACGGAGAACTGGAATCCAAGCGTCTGGAGTGTGACTTCGTGGCCATAAGTCATGAAGGTCCCGGTCACGGTACTGACTCCTTGAGGGATTCCTTTCTCGATGTCCAGGCCTAACTCTTCGCCGTGCTCGCGTTTGAAAATACAGAAGCTCGCTCCGGTATCAACATTGGCGAGGCACCTGATCTGTTTGACGGTGCTGATGATCACCGGAACGACAATTCCAGAACCGAGTCCTTCATAGTTGTGGAGCACTCCAAATTGGAGCGAGCCCATTCGCCTACCAACCCCCAAAAGGCAATTGGTCAGGCGGCTCAACTTGAACTACGAGCGGCAACGCAACTCCAGAGGCGCGAGCCTGCTCGTAGACTTCATGGGCAGTTGGTCCGTGAGCCAACAGCTTATTTCCATCGAGCGCCACCCATTGGCCCGCATATTCACTTCTGTTTTCGGCCAACCAATGCTGTTCTTCCTGGCAGTTGTCAGTTTGGTTCGGCCCCTGCTTCGGGGCCGCGGCGGGAGCGATGGACGACAACCAGACGCAAACGCCTCCTTCGGAGTTTCGGCTCACAGCATGGCGCACTCTCGTGCCTTCGCCAAACAAGCTCTGAGGCACAAAAACCCCTTGTTTGTTCGCAGTAATCTGGTTCGTTTGTTCGAACACCACTACGTCTTTATTAACTTTATGGCGTTTCCGGGGTTCCATGATTCTAGCTTAATCTATCACTCACAAGCCCCTTCATTCCAGCCTTTCCGCGTTGATCTCAATCACATTCCGGTCGGGGTCCAGTATATAAATCTGCGGGAAGCCGGCGGTGCCGTGCGGGTTGGTCCGCATCTTCGTCAAATCGGTTTCGCCGGCGTCTTCGCGGAAGCCCTTGGCACGCAGGTGCTCCAGCGCCCCCTGATAGCTCTTCACGCGGATCGCGTAGTGGATATCGCGCGAATCCACACCCTTGCCCGTGCGAAACGTGGACTGCGCGTGCACGATCAGATGCAATACCTGGTGCGGGCCAAGCTCAAACCAGGCGCCGGGGAAATCGAACGGCGGGCGGGTCATTTCCAGCAGCCCCAGTGTCTCGCCGTAGAAGCGCCTGGCGCGGTCGATATCGCTCACCGGAATACTGACGTGGTGTAGGGATTCGATTTGCATCGCAGGCTCACACGCTGGCTTACACGGTCTCCGGTGTGGGATGCACCCACGGGTGGCGATATGCCCGGGTCAAGAGGCGGTTGGCGCCGTCATCGCCGATCACGCGCCCCTTTTGGGGATCCCACGCCAGCGTGCGGCCGGTGCTCATCGACAGGTTCGCCAGAATACAACTCGCCGTCGAAATGTAGGCCTGTTCGATGTCCGCCACCGGCCGGCCGCGATTGGCGATCGCCGCCAGAAAATCCTGCATGTGGTGGCGGATCGCGGGGGCGCACTGCTTCTCCAGGTCCTTCTCCGTCTTATCTTCGGGATACTGCTCCAGTTCGTAAGTGACGTCCTGATGGATCGGCGACTGGCCCTTGCCGGTGGGCGTGTAGTCGTAGCTGTAGACGCTGGCCTTCAGCGTTCCCTTGTCGCCGTAAAGCGTCGCGCCCCACGCATACTTCGGGTCGGGCGCTTCGCCCCAGGTGCGGTGCTGCCACACGATCTTCAGGTCATCGTATTCAAAGGTGGCAAGCTGTGTGTCGGCGATATTGGCTTTGCTGTGTTCCACCAGAATGCCGCCCGACGAACTGACGCGTTTGGGCCAACCCAGGCCCATCATCCAGCGCACCATGTCGAACATGTGGATGCACATGTCGCCCATGATTCCGTTGCCGTATTCCATGAACGCGCGCCAGCTTCGGGGATGCACCAGCGCGTTGTACGGCCGCATGGGCGCGGGGCCGGTCCACATTTCGTAATCCAGATTCGCCGGCGGCGCAGTGTCCGGCGGGTTGGTTCCGGCCCGCATGTGGTAATAGCAGTAAATCTCCACCAGGCCAACCTTGCCCAGCAGGCCGGCCTGCACCACTTTTTCGCGCGCATCCACCAGGTGCGGCGTGCTGCGGCGCTGCGTCCCCACCTGCACCACGCGTTTGTATTTGCGCGCCGCTGCCAGCATCGCCTGGCCTTCGGTCACGTCCACGCTGATCGGCTTCTGGCAATAGACATCGGCGCCGGCCTTGACGGCTTCGATCATCGCCAGCGCATGCCAATGGTCCGGCGTGCCCACCAGCACGATGTCGAGATCCTTTTCCGCCAGCATCTTGCGGTAGTCGCTGTAGGTGCGCGGCTTCTTCTTCGATGCCTGGCGCTGCGAGGTCATCTCGGCGGCGTCGGCGAGCATGCGCGAATCCACGTCGCACAGCGAAACCACCTCCACGGGCGACACCTGGATCAGGCGGAACAGATCGGTCTTGCCGTACCAACCGCAACCGATCATGCCGACCCGGAGTTTCTTCTGGTCGGCGGCCTGTTCCGCCTGGGCGCGGGCCAACCAGCCGAGACCCGCGGCGCTGGTGTAAACGAACTGACGACGATTCATGGTCACTCCTTCGGTTTCATGCGAGCCGTTTCTGCGAGCCCCTGGCAGCGCAGGCCTCCTGGCCTGTCTGGTTTTTCTATGGCGAGCCGCTCATGCGAGCAACTTCTTGGTGTATTGAATGCTGACTTCCAGATCTTCGCGTTCCTTCTGAATGGCCGCCTCCCGGCTGGGCGCGCGCGGCTCCGCGGGCCTGGGCTTGCCGCGCTCCGCGATCGCCAGGAAGCGCTCGAATTCCCAGGCGGGCGTGTTGCGGTAAGCGTCCCAAAACTTAGGGTCGTGGTAGGGAAACAGGCGCGGCCCCGTCACGATGCATTCCATGGAGAGCGCGCGGCCCGGGCACAGCGCAGCGTATTTCCGGACGTACTCGTCGATATTCACGTTCCCCTCGCCCATCCGCACCCAGGAGACGGCCGCGCCCTCGGGCACGAGCCACACCGCGGAATCGCGCACGTGGCTGGTGAGCACGTAGGGATGCAGGGTCTCCAGCGTGAGGTGCGGATCTTCGATGGTCCAGAGCGGGTTCCCGGAATCCAGGCAGACGCCCACGAAATCGCGGCCGGCCGCTTCCACCAGCACCTTCAATTCGCGCGCCTGCATGTCGCCCGCATGGTTCTCGATGGCGATCTTGATGTTGGCGTCGGTGGCCTTGGACCGTGTTTTTCGCAGCACTTCGACGGTACTTTCGATATGCCGTTCGATGGGACCGGGCCGCCGGTCTTCGGCGCTGCCCAGCACGCAGCGGACGATCTTCGACCCCACGATCCTGGCCGAATCGATCATATGGCTGAGCTGCTCTTCGGCCGTCCCGGCTTTGGCCTCGAACATCTTCGAGGTGGGGCAGATGGACTTCATC
Organism: Candidatus Acidiferrales bacterium; assembly: GCA_035570275.1. Classification (GTDB taxonomy): domain Bacteria; phylum Acidobacteriota; class Terriglobia; order Bryobacterales; family Bryobacteraceae; genus DATMNI01. The sequence continues at coordinate 8,492 of DATMNI010000036.1, forward strand.
CCGAGCTCGACCTCGATCCCCAGCTTTTCGGCATGCTGGCGCACCTTGCGCAGGTTGTCGGGCTCCAGCGTGCCAATGAAACGGATCTCGGAAAAATGGACCACCTGGGCCTGTTGCGCAGCGCAGTAGTCCAGGAACTCGATGGGCGTCCAGACCTGAGACCGGATGCTAAAGAGGTCGATGCCCAGTTTGACGGTGGGAGCCGGTTCCGCCGCAAGGGCGATGGGCGCCGCCGCGGCCATGGCGACAATGTGGCGTCGGGTCATATGAAGTATTCTATCGCTTCAGGCCAACCGTTTGATTCTACTTGAACCGCGGCGTTGAAAGCGGGCCCCGATTCCGCGGCATCGGGGCATTCAAGAGCGCGCGGTCCCGCGTGCCAGACGGGCCTGCATACCCCCCATTTGGGCTACCCTGCCCTACCAGTGGGCCGTGGTACCTCCGGTGCTTGACAATGGGTTCGCAATTTGCGAAGTTGAGACAGGACCGATCTGCACATCATCACCCGGAAGAAACTACTACAAGCCGATTGGGCGCACCGGGGACAGGGATTGGCGCCCCTGCTCGATAGTTGGTACAGGGCGGCGAAGTCAGCCAAATGGAAGAGCCTGGAAGAAATAAGGCGAACCTATGCACATGCTGATGGCGTTCCCGTGGGAGACAAGGTTTATACGGTGTTCAACATCAAGGGCAACAAGTTCCGCTTGATTGCCGAGATTTTCTTCGAGGAACAGACCATCCTCGTGAGGCATGTGTTGACCCACGCCGAATACGACCAGGAGGACTGGAAGAAATGAGCCCCCCTACTGAAATTACCAACCCGGAAGAGTATGCATATCTACTAGGCGATGCATTGCCCCACGTGATCCACACCGAAGCCGAGAGCGAGCGTTGCACGGTGGTTCTCGAAAATCTTTTGCGAAAAAAGAAGCGCACCCCGGAGGAGAAACGGCTCGCCGAACTGCTTACCTTTCTGATCGAAGAATTTGAAGAAAAGGAATATGCGCTTCCGGCCGGCGGCCCGATTGATGTGCTTCGCCACTTGATGGATTCCAACTATCTCCGTCAGGTCGACCTGCTCGACGTGTTCGGAACAGCCAGCGTCGCTTCCGAAGTGCTGAAGGGCAAGCGAGAATTATCTAAGGCCCACATCGTCAAGCTCAGCCGAAGGTTTCACATTTCGCCGGCTCTGTTTTTCCCCTAGCCACTTGTGTGGCGCATTGGTCCCACACCTACGCCAAAACGGATTCTCCCGAAATTACGCAGCCAGGCGCGAGGCATTGGTGCCAAAGAAACGTTCCAATACCTCGCGAAGTCACGCCTGGTAGACCGTGGAGCCGCCCACCACCGTGCGGACGATCTGAAGGTCCTTGATTTTCTCTTTGTCCACCGTGAAGAGATCGTCCGACAGGACGACGAAGTCCGCCAGTTTGCCCGGCGTAATGGATCCTTTGATGGCTTCCTCGTGTGAGTTGTAAGCGCCGTTGATCGTGTTGACCCGCAGGGCCTCTTCCACACTGATCCGCTGGTTGGCTCCCCACGTCTTTCCGTCCCACCCCGTCCGTGTGACCATTCCCTGAATGGCCATCCGCGGGTCGAACGGTCCCGGACTGAAGTCCGAACCTGCCGCCGCCACAATCCCGGCATCGAGGAAAGAGCGATAGGCCATGCAGTGCTTCATCATCTCTTCGCCATAATATTTGAACTTGTCGGAGTTGTAATACGCATACGATGTGAACGCAGCGGGGACGGCGCCGGTCGCCTTGATCCGCCGCACCAGATCGTCGTTGACCTGCGTGCAATGGGTGATCTTGGGACGCGCGTCGGCTCGCGGGAACAGCTTCTGCGCCCGCTCCACCGCGGTCAGGACCATATCGATCGCCACATCCCCGTTGGCGTGGCAGTTGACCTGGATGCCCGCCCGGTGCACCCGCTCAATCCAGGCGTTCAGGTCGGCCTGCGTCTCCGTGACGTTGCCCTTGTACGGCGGTGTGACGCCCGGGTACGGCGTGCTGAGCGCCATCGTGCGCTCGGAGAACGATCCGTCGACCGTGTGCTCCGAGGTGGCTCCGAACCGGATCCACTCGTCGCCGAAGCCGGTCCGAATGCCGCCGGCGATCATTGCCTCCAGCACTCTGCCGGTGGCCTCATAGCTCACCCGGTGCAGCAGGTCTCCGCTTGCCCGCACCTGCTGCAGGGCGAACAGATCGCCGCCCTCATGGTGTACGCTCGTCACGCCATAGCGGACAAACTGTTTGGAAATGAATGCCAGCCCTTCGCGGTTGCGCTGCAGCGTCTGTTCCGCGGTATAGGCCGGCCGCTTACCGGCCCTGTTGAAAGGGGTCCGCGCCCGGTCGGTAACCCGTCCGTTGAGGTCACCGTTGGCGTCGCGGTCGTAGGTTCCGCCGGGCGGATTGGGCGTGTTCTTGTTGATGTCCGCCATTTCGAGCGCCTTGCTGTTGTAGAACGAGGTGTGGCCGCCGCGGTGATGGACCACCACCGGATGGTCCTTCGACACCTTGTCCAGGTCGTGCACATTGAGCAGACGATTGTCCTTCACCTTGGTGTCATCAAAGAAATAGCCTTCGACCCAGACGCCCGGCGGTGTCTGGGCAGCTTTCGAGCGGAGTTTTTCGACGATACTGCCGATTGTCACAAACTCCACCACGTAGGGATTACCGACGAGCACTTCGTAAAGCAGCACTTCGCCCGGCGCATGATTGTGGCAGTCGATGAACCCCGGCACGATGGTCATCTGTTTGGCGTCGAACGTCTGCGTCCCTTTGCCGATGAGCGCCTTCATCTCTGTGGTACTCCCCACGGCAGTCAACCGGCCGGCCTTGACCGCGAACGCCTCCGCCTTCGGCGCGCGGGGGTCGGCCGTGTACACCTTGGCATTGAACGCAACCAGATCGGCGTCCGGCCCTTCGGCAGCCATCGCGGCGCCTGGCCATGCCCCGCGGGCAACAGCGGCGATGCCGGCTCCGGCCAGGTTCAGGAATTCTCTGCGGCCGTTTCGGTGGTTCCTCATTCGTTCGTCACCCCCAAGCTTTGTCTGGACACGTTTCGGATCACGTAAGGTCCTCCGTGAACGATACTGGTGGCCGATGGCTCACCGGACCGCAATCATCGAAATTTGTTCCAGCGTCGGCCAACGCCCCCTGGCATCCGCCTGGCGCTTTCCCGGCACAAGCTGCTGTACCGTAGTCCGGGCCGGCGGTTCGGTTGGGAAATACTCGGCGTAGACGCCGTTCATCGGCGTGAACTCATCCAGGTTGTCCAGATAGACGTTGCTGGCTACTACGTTGGAAAAGTTCATGCCGGCCTCTTCCAGCCCGTCCAGCAGATTGCGCATGGTCTGGCGAACTTGCGTCTCGACGGTGCCGGCGTAGATACCGCCATTGACGCCGGGGATGAAGCCGGACTTGGCGGAGCAGAACAGCGTGTCGCCGGCAAAGACGCAGGGGCTGGCCGTAGGGCTGGGGTCCATGTTCTTCGGCCGCACGGCACGCCGCTTCGAGAGATCCATCACCGCGACGCCGGCGAATTCAATATTGGCTCCGCTGGGCAGGCCCGCCACCTGGATGGTGGCGCGCGCCGGGGTATTGCCGAATTCGAAGCGCGTGGCATAAATGCGATTCATGACGCCCGTGGGAATCTTGCCGGTGAGGTACGGGTTCACAAAAACCATGTGCCCGAAATCCAGGCCGGCGGCTTTGAGCGTGGCCTGCATCCGGTCGAGCGACAGTTCCACCTGCGCGGCGGGATCTTCCGGTATGTTGCCGGTGTTGATGTCGCGCCCGAGGAATCCGGAGAGGTACAGGCGATCGCCCGCGATGACGCCCGGGGAGAGCGGCGAACTGGCGGGATAGCCGGGCGGCGCCACGGTCTTTTTGCGCGCAAGATCGCGCACCGCTACCGCACTCATCTCTACCGGCGTGGCGGGGAGCAGGGCTACACCGATGGTGGAGCGGGCGGGCGGGGATTTCGGGAAATACTCCTTCCAGACGCGGTTCAGGGGGCCTTCGTCGGTCGGGTCCGTCAGATAGACCTGCGTATAGACCACGTGGTCCATGGTGAGTCCGGCTCCGTCGACTACAGCCTTCACGTTTTCGAAGCATTGCCGAAGCTGGCCATCCAGGTCCGGCGGAATTTGGCCCTGCGCGTTTTTGGCGCCTTGCCCCGAGACATAGAGAAAATCCCGCGTCAGGATGCCGGGGCTGTAGGGGCCGATCGGTTTGATGGTTGCGGGCGAGATGGGCCGTTTATCGGCCGCCATCGCGCAACCGATCATTGCCAGTCCCGCAGTCAGAAATCGCATCGATTGTCGCATCAATTGTCGCATTCGATCAATCCTCCGGAAATCTCCAAATGCGTAGCGCGTTTTTGCCCAGAATCAGCTCGCGTTCCGCTGGAGTGTAGAAGTCCAGCGATTCATTTACGAATTGCAGTTCCTTGTCCATGGACAGTTCCCAACGCGGTTTGGGATAGCCGGTTCCCCATATCAGTTGGTTAGCGCCGAACTCTTCATACACAGCCTTGAAGAACGGGTAAGTGTCGCGATACGGAAACTCCTTGGTCAAGGACAGCTCATACGGTTCAGACGCGCTCACCCACACCTGCGGAAACCGTTTCAGCCGGAACATTTTCTTGAATTCCGGCCACGGGTCAGCGGCGCGCAGGTCCGGCTTGCCCAGATGGTCGATCACGATTTTCACGCCTGGGAATCTGCCGGCCATATCTTCCAGCATCGGCATCTGATGCGGCAGGATATAAAAATTGAAGACGGCGCCCAGGCGCTCGGCTTCGCGCCACAGGGGGTAATGCTCCTTCGAATTCAGCCACGCGGAGGTCGGATGATAGAGCGGACTGAAACGCATGCCTTGGAAGCCGTGCTCGCGGATCCAGTAACGGAGGCGGCCGGCCGGGTCCGGCTGCGCGGGATCCAGCAGTCCATGTGCCACGAACAATCGCGGATACCGGTGCAGAGAATGGCTGATGTAAGAGTTGTCCCAGCCATAGAAGCGGGGGTTGATGAGGACCGCGTATTTCAGGCCGAATTCGCGCATTTCCGCTGCTTCGTTTTCGATCGGCGCTTCGATCTCTACGCGCTTCAGGTCCGGGCGCTCGGGATGGTGGAAGGGGAACTTGGGATCGAAGGTCCAGACTTCCAGGTGGGTATCGATAATCAGCGGAGGCTGTGTCGCTGCCGCGGCCCCTGTTGCAGCCCCTGTCGCAGCCACGGCCGCCTTGGCCAGAAATTGCCTGCGCGTGCTATTTGCGGGCACGGTCCCGGTCCTCACTGTTCATGCCGTTCAGGACCCACACGACGCGGCCGTCGCGAAGCGTTTTCATCCAGTCCCCCTTGATGATAGGGAGCGGCAGCCGCTCCGCTGGTTTTGGCAATCATATTGGATTCTCGCCGGGAATTCAAGGGTGGTGGGTCGTGTGCAGCAGGAAAACCCGGGTCGCAACGCCACTTCTATAAAGCGAGTGATACGGCCGGGTGAACGTCGGCAGGAATGGACCAGCGGCGCCAAGCCGACTTCTCATTCCTAAGCCAACGAACCGTCATCGCCGCCGGCCCGTGCGGATGCGAATCCCATGGCTCTTATCCGGCGGTTTGACTCCGATGAAGATCTTGTCCCATTTCTGGTGCTTGCCCGATTTTGATGGGACGGCCCCCGGGAAAAGTCCGGTCCAGCAGTTAGAGATCCCAGATTAGATCTTGCTCGGCCCATCGGCAGTTGGGCAGCTTCTGACTGCTCGATCCGGCCACTTGGTACCCGAAGAGCTTGATCAGACCCTGGTGGATCCCGTAGTCCCGCGGTTCCACGATACGTCCGCGGTTTTTGCAGCGGAACCGAAGCAGCCACACCCGATTGAACTTTCTATCCCGACATCTCGTACTTTGCGGTGACGCCGGGGTACGCATTCCCTGTGCTCAGGGATGCGGCGAACGAAGCTGTCCTAAATTACTGATGTTTCCTATTACTGATGTTTCACTTGTAAAGCGCGCGCCAGGCGATAGACCCGCCCCCGGAGACTCCGGAGCAAGATCATGAAGCTCGCCATCCGTTCGGCCGGCGCTCATCCTTGGCGGCGCGTGCACAACCTGCTGGCCGTGGCGGTGACGGTCTTCGCCACGACAGCCCTGCCCGCGCAGGTGGTGTTTCATGTGAGCTTGGGCCAAGCCTCGCCGACGTCGGTCTCCGGCCGGCTGCTGGTGTTCGCCAAGCCGCTCGGACCCGCCGACAAGAGGCCCGTCGCGGAGGTCAACATGGACCAGATCGATACCCACGCGACCGCCATCGCCGCTCAGGAGGTGGCGCACCTCAAGCCCGGCGCCACGGTCGAGCTCGACGCGGACGTCACGGCCTTCCCTACACCTTTCTCGCAGCTCAAGCCCGGCCGCTACGCCGTGCAGGCGGTGCTCGATCGCGACCACAGCTACAATTACACTGGACGCGGCCCTGGCGATCTCGTGAGCGGAGTCGTGGAGATGGACCTGCCCGGCAACGCAGCCCAGCTCCTGACGCTTGCGACCGCCATCCCTGAAGCCGATCCCCTCCAGCCCCTGTTCAACGTGCCGGCGGCGCTGAAGGAGGTCTATGCGACGGCCAAGGCCGACATCCACCCGATCGACTTCACCAGCCCGGCGCTCAGCCGCTTCTGGGGCCGGCCGGCCGCCGTGCGCGGCTGGGTGGTGACCCCGCCGGACTATGCGGCCCATCCCGGCCAGCGCTATCCGACGGTCTACTACACCCAGGGCTTCGGCGGCTCGTTGCGCTCCCTCCACGACGTCGCCGTCGCCCGGTGGGATGAGATGAAGAAGGGGAAGGCGCCGCCGATGATCTGGGTGGGGATCGACCAGTCGAGCCCCACCGGCACGAGCGAGTTCGTCAACAGCGTCAACAATGGGCCGTGGGGCCAGGCGGTGACGGCCGAGCTGATCCCCGACCTGGAACGCCAATACCGCATGGACGCCAAGCCCTCGGGCCGCCTGCTGACCGCACACTCCTCCGGCGGCTGGGCCGTGCTGTGGCTGCAGGTGACCTATCCCAAACTGTTCGGCGGCGCTTGGCCCACCTCGCCCGACGCCAGCGATTTCCACGACTTCCTGGGCATCAACCTCTACGCCCCCAATGCCAACGTCTATCGCAAGCCCGATGGGACGCCTTGGCCGCTGGCGCGCGACAAGGGCGAAATGCTGGTCGCCGTCGAGGACTTCACGCGCCGGGAAGTCGTGGTCGGGGAGTATGGCGGCCAGCTTGCCTCGTTCGAGTGGGTCTTCTCCCCACGCGGCGCCGGCGGGCTCCCGGTCCCTATGTTCGACCGCACGACAGGCGCGGTGGACCCGGCCGTTATCGCCTATTGGAAGGAGCACTACGACGTGGCCGAGCACCTCCGCCGCCACTGGCCGGAGTTCAGGCGTGATCTCGACGGCAAGATCCACCTGACCGTCGGCTCGGCCGACACCTTCTATCTGGACGGTGCGGCGCACCTGCTGGAAGCGACGATGAAGGGGCTCGGGGCCAGGACCGACTTCCGCTACGTCGAAGGGCGCGGCCATTTCGATCTCTACGACGTGGGCGACGACCGCTGGGGCCTGTACAAGACCATCGCATGGGAAATGTACGCACTCGCCCGGCCGGGATCGAAGTCGCCGCCCGTCAGCGCCCCTCCGCCGCCAGCGCCGGCCCGCTGAGCGCCGCCGGATCGGCAACTCGGCCACGGCGGTCCAGCCGCCGTAATTCTCCTTGACTTTCACGCCGACCTGATTCGCGCCCTTCTTCAGGCGCGGAGCCATAGCGCCCTGCGATTAACAGGCGGGGTTCCTCATGCTGACCGGCCGGTTACATCATTTCTTAAATTGCAAGCCCGGTGGCATCCCGGAAGGCCTCAAAGAGCTTGCCATCCACTCCGTCCGTGCGCTCCTCGGGATGCCACTGCACCGCGAGCACGAAACGCTTACCAGGCAACTCCAGCGCCTCTATTACGTGGTCCGGCGCTCTGGCGACCACTACGAGCGCGCTGGCCACCTGGTCCACGCATTGATGGTGGCGTGAATTCACGATGTATTCGTCTGCTTCCAGGATCGATTCCAGCCTGCTGTGGGATGCGATAGTTATAGGGTGAGCGGCCGGCTGGTTCCGGCATCTATGTCCCTCAATGTGCTGGATCAGCGTACCTCCCAGAGCAACGTTGAGCAGTTGGAGGCCGCGACAAATCGCGAGAACCGGGAGGTCGCGGTCCAGCGCCTCGCGTAGGAGGGCGGTCTCGAGGCGGTCTCGATCACGGTCCGGCTGGTCCGTCTCCGGGTGCCGGGGAGCGCCGTACAACGCGGGATCGAGATCGGTACCTCCAGTGAGCAATAGGCCATCGAGACCAGCAACCGTGGTGACATTCTCAGCCGGTTGAATATTTGCGGCTTCCAGCGCTTTGCGGTATGGACTGCGCTTCCTGTCCGGCGTACCGCTTCCAAACGGCAGTGCGACTCTAATCATGTATGAAGCCGGGTTTCGATCGGCGGCAGGTTGCCAACCGGTCCCACACGCGGGCGCTCTCCAGCTCTTGAAACGGGCCCTCGGGGCGGAAGTTGCCGAAGTCCACCATGACTGGAATCCCGGCCAGCCTCAAGCATAAATCGACTCCAGCCGATCCACTATGTACTTCCCGCAATGCTGGTAACTGGCCCTCGGTCCGTTCCGCGTGCGATCCAGATCGACGCAGTTCCATCCCTTATAGTCGATCTGCTTCAGAATGCGGTGACAGGCGGGGAAGTCGATGTCGCCGTCACCAAGGTCATAGATGCTCTCGAAGAATTTCGCTTCCGGCGAATCGCGTTTGTGGACTTTCCCGTCAGGCAGGGTCAGGTCGGCCTTGGGCGTGGTCCAGCGCGCATCTTTGTAGTCCATGAAGACCAGCCGGTCTTTGTATTTCTCGTACATCGTCACCACGTCGCTGCCACCCAGGTGGAGATGGGCGGTGTCCGGCGCGAAGTGGAAGAGCTTGGGGTCGGTCATCGCCATGCACCGGTCCACCTCATCGGGACCTTGCACCATTTCGTCCAGATGGTTGTGAAGACCGGCCTGGAAGCCCATCTCGTGCGCGGCCTCGCCGATGAGATTGAAGCCGTTGCACATGGCGCGGAATGCGGCATCCACGTCGCGCTCAGGCTTCACGCGCGATGGCGGAAACACAACCAGGTGCCTGGCGCCGAAGCCCTGGAGGAAACGCATGGCTTCCCTGGCATTTTCGACAACCTTCTTATGTTGCGCCGGATCGTCCACTGGTCCGCCGAACGAGATGGTGCAGACGTGGAGATTGCGTCTGGCCACCTCGCGCTCGAGCTGAGCGGCAGTGAGACTGTAGGTTTTGAGGATGCCCGGATAGCCGGTCAGGCGGACGCCGATGAAGCCGGTGTCGCGCATCACGTCGAGAATATCGGTGAACGGGGCCGGGGGGTAATGCGACCAGAGGCCGGCGCTGACCGCCCACTTGATGTTCCGGTTGGCGGGCAGGCGTCCGGCAGCGGAACCGAGCGTAGCGGCCAGGGAAGCGAGAAAAGCCCGTCGTTGCATACTAACTCACTTCCGAAAGGTGTGGGATGCGGTGGCGTACATTCGAACTTTCCGTCTTCGATACTATATCCCAGCCCAGGACCTGTGGGAAGAGGAAAGAGGCGTCCCTCGCCGGCCCCAACGCCGTCCGGACGCTAAGGCGGAGTCAAACAATAAACTGGACAACTTGCGTTTAGCGTAAGGGGAATCGGCTTGGAGCGTGGGATTCAAAAGGCAAGATTTCACGCAAAGTCGCCAAGTCGCAAAGAAAAAGACTGCTCGGCGAGTCCGTTAGCGACACGCTGATGCAGTCCTTGATCAGGGCCGCTTGAAGTCTATCAGTAAGCCCAGACGCTTGTTGGCTAGCCGCGGATGGGAGGCCTGCCCGAAATCCCACTTCAATGTGGACGCCGTGATACAGCAGTGGAACCAGATGCTGACGCATCGTGAGCGGCCTGCCGGTGTTCCAGTTCGTATGCCAGGGCCAATTCATAGACCGACTCCAGCAGGCCCGGCTCCAGAGTGGTATGGACTCGATAGGCTGCATCCACAATCTGTTTCGCCAGTGGTTTCCCGGTCACGTTGACTTCGATCATCCCTCTTCCTTTGCGGCTTCTTTGCGGCCTGGCGGCTTTGCGTGAAATCCCGTCTTTTTCTTGTGCGCTCGGCTCGAATGTAGGGTTGGCGCCGCGGTGCGGCCGCCGTTGCCCCCGTTTCCCAGAGACTTCGCACGGCAATTATATTTCCCATTGAATCAGTGAGGTAGGGGGAGATTCGCATCCGGGGAGATTCGCAAATGCCCAAATTAGCGCTTTTTGACGTAAACTTGCACTTAAGTGAAGGCAAGTAGCGGACTA
>DATMNI010000037.1:0-3561 GCA_035570275.1 Candidatus Acidiferrales bacterium
GGCCCGGCCTGCGCTTCGTCATCTCCTCGGCCAAGGGCGGCACCGTTACCCATATCCTGCCCAAGGCGGACATCGCGCGCCTGGAAAAGGCGCTGGCCCAGGTGAGCGACGCTCTGTCGAAGTAGCCGCGCTGGCTGTGGAAGCAGTCCGTAGCGAACCGGTCTCCCCCGGAACTCGCTGCTAACAGGGAGATTTACAGGGAGTCTTTGCGCCCCGAAGGCCGCTCAAACCCCAGCGAACGGCCGCAAACACTTTGCTTTGGTCCATTTCGTCCTTTCCGAGCTGAAAAAAAGATCAGCGAGTTTTAGACCGCCGAACAGGGAAGCCTCGGTAGGAGAACAGACAAAACGAATAAGCGTTGGAATTTCTCGCACCCTAGGCGAGGAATGCCGAGGAGGACAGCAGTGACGAGATGGCCAGCAAGATTATCCGGGCAGAGCTTGGAGCGTTCTGGCGGTCGCATCATGAGGCGTGGCGGCGAAGTTACGCAGGATCCGTTCTCGGGTCACCTGTTCGCCGTTCAGCGGCCGATGCTTCAGCCTCGGAGCGGCAGATCGCCAAGGGGTGGCGACGTCCGGCCTGCTGGCCCACGTACTTGTCAGCAAGTACTGCGATACCCGCCCCCTCTATCGGCAATCCCAGATCGGCAATCCCAGATGTTCGCTTGTCAGGGTGTGGAGTTCGATCGCTCGACGCTGGCCAACTGCGTGGGCGGTGCTGCCTGGTGGCTTGAGCCGTTGGGGGCGTGGTTGGCCGAGTACGTGTTCGGCTCTCAGAAATTTTTCGCCGCCGACACGCCGATCCCGGTGCTTGACCAAGGACGCGGCCGGACCAGGACAGGCCCGCTGTGGGTCTATGCCCGGGACGATTCTCTGTGGAGCGGGCCGGATCCACCCGCCGCCGTCTACTTCTAAAGCCGCCATCCGCCGCCCTGAAAACGTCCGGTCGCGCATCTAGGGCGGTTGAAGGTCACCGTGCAGGTCGACGGCTATCCCGGCTTTGAGCAGAGCGCCTCCGTGACTGCCTCGTCGAACGCCTTGGAGGCGGGCCCGACGGTCGAGGCCGAATCAAAAAACCCGCATAAAACCTTAGGCGGTTGGCTCTTCCCTTCGGAAAGACGTTGGCTAGCATGATTCGGTCACAGGCCTTTCCTGCGGATCAAACCGCCCGTGGGGAGGCGGGAAGCAGACTGTCCAGTTCAGGTCACGGCTCTCCCCCTGCGACAACTACCAGTCCGCGGCGCGGCGCCTTCTTTGGCGCCGCCTGCCCGCGCGATGGCGTTCGACCAGGAGAAATTCATGTTTACGCCCGTGCCATTCCCGGACGTCAATCTTTGCAGCTCAACAGGGGGCGGCAGGTATGAGAGCCGGGCGAGGGACTCCCGGTTGCAGAATTCATCCACGCCGGTTGGCTCCCGGTGATTGTTTGAAACACTCCTTTTATGTCTTGCCACTGATGCCAGCCGTAGAGGGTCCGACGCCCGGCATCGATGGTTTCCGTCTTTGCCCATCCAGGGCGGAGCGGGGCAGACATGAGGAAGGTGTGTCGTGGTCAAGTTTCCCAAGGACAAAAAGGTAAAGTCGGCGGATCAAAGCGGGGTCGACCAGCCTGTGGTGGGCGAGGCGGGTTTCCGCAAGGCCGACCCGAGGGTGGTGGTCCAACCGTTCGCCCCGCTGGTCGAGCAGCATCTCGTCTCAGACCTAATCGTCAACTCCCGCAACGCGCGCACGCATAGCGACCGTCACGTGCAGCAACTCGCGTCGAGCGTGAGCATGTTCGGATGGATCACTCCGATTGTGATCAACGAGCAGGCCGTCGTTCTTGCCGGCCATGGCCGCCTGAGGGCCGCGAAGCTCCTTGGCCTCAAGCAAGTGCCGACCATCGTGGTCAAGCACCTGACCGAGGAACTGCAGCGCGCCTTCATGCTAGCCGATAACCGCTTGGCTGAGCTGGCAGGCTGGGATGAGGATCTTCTCAGGGCCGAGCTCCAAGAGCTGTCGCTGGCCATCGATCTCGACTTCGAGGTCACGGGGTTCGACGCGGTCGATCTGGACCGCCTGGAGGCGCCCAAACCAGCCAAGACGGCCAAGCCGGAGGTAGTACCCGAGCTGGAGCGCGACCGCCCGGCAATCAGCGCCGTCGGCGATTTGTGGAAGCTCAGCAAGCACCTTCTCTTGTGCGGCAGCGCCCTGGAGAAGGAGTCCTACCAGAGGCTGATGGGTGATGACCGCGCCCAGATGATGTTCAGCGACCCGCCATACAACGTCGCGATCGACGGCCACGTCTGTGGCCTCGGGTCGGTCCACCATCAAGATTTCCAGATGGCATCGGGCGAGATGACCAAGCCCGAGTTCATCGGCTTCCTCAAGTCCTTCATGGGTCATGCAGTCCAGTACAGCCAGGACGGGGCCATCCACTACGTCTGCATGGACTGGCGTCACATGGGGGAAGTCCTGGACGCTGCCAGCGAGCTCTACGAACTCAAGAACGTGTGCGTGTGGAACAAGTCCAACGGAGGCATGGGGACGTTCTACCGCTCCAAGCACGAGATGGTGTTCGTATTCAAGGTGGGCAGTGGCCCGCATATCAATAACTTCGGGCTGGGCGAGAAGGGCCGCTATCGCACCAACGTCTGGGACTATCCCGGGGTTAACACCTTCAAGCGCGGACGCATGGACGAGCTGCGCGCCCATCCGACGGTCAAGCCGTTGCCCCTGGTGGTGGACGCCCTGAAGGACTGCTCGAAGCGCGGAGGAATAGTGCTGGATCCCTTCCTCGGCAGCGGCACGACGCTTCTGGCGGCGGAAAAGACCGGGCGTATCGGCCGCGCTATCGAACTTGACCCGCACTACGTCGACGCCGCCATCGGCCGCTGGCAGGCACTGACCGGCCAGGCCGCGGTCCATACAGGAAGCGGCAAGACGTTCAGCGAGCTGGCCGGGGCGGCGCCGCGCTCCGCGCACGCCGCGTGATGGGAAGCGGATCATGAGCAGCAACAAGACGCAGGGAGCAGTGCCGACCCTGGGCTCGTTCGAGGTCGGTAATTGTAAGCCGCCAAAGCACAGCCAATTTCAGAAGGGCACGTCGGGCAATCCGAAGGGTCGCCCGAAGGGTGCCAAGAATATTAAAACCTTGATGAAGCAGGAGTTCCTCAGGCCAGTAAAGCTTACCGAAAAAGGCAAGTCGATAAAGCTGCCCAAGATTCAAGCGATCATTCGAAAGGTAATTCTTGACGCACTGACGTGTGGCCCTCGAGAAGCCAAGCTGGCACTCGATATGTTTGCGAAACACTGCGACACCGCTGAAGCCAGCGCCATTGACGAACTCATGTCCGGTCAGTCGCCCTTCGAGCTGACACCCGAGCAATACGAAAGCACCAAGCGCAAGCTCTTGGACGAAGAGGACTGACGTGAGTTTGGCCTGTCATTACCGAAAACTCGATCCGCGCTGAAATAGCTGACGAGATGGGCTAGGGTCGACGCCGATGCTCGACTTCCGGCCTTGTCACGGTGCGGAGCGAAGAACGCAAAAGGCCAGTGTTCTGCCCCATCCCTAGGCGAC
>DATMNI010000038.1:0-6415 GCA_035570275.1 Candidatus Acidiferrales bacterium
CTCCGCTGCGGCGCCGCTGCTGGACACCGCAGCCACCAGGGCTGGACTGAACGTCCAGCGGCAGGACGTGGAATCGATGCCGGTTTTTGCCGACATGGCGATCTTGTTGACCAGATTTGTGGCTGGAGTGAATGCCTCCCAGATCGTGCAGTACGTAAACCAAGGTTACGCCAGCAGGACTTCCGCCGACTATAGCGCTGTGGGCTCAATCGGGGGGAGCGAATGGACCCTTGACGGACTGACCAATAACGGCTACAGCCGCCAGTTGGCCACCTCTCCGCTTGGCGAAATCGTTGAGGAGATGAAGGTGGAGACGTCCGTCTACGACGCCTCTTTCGGCCATTCCACCGGAATCAGCGTGAATCAAATGACCCGCAGCGGCGTGAACGACCCGCACGGGTCGGCCAACTGGCAATACTGGAACAACCGCTGGAATGCCGCGAACATGTTCCAGAGGCAGAATTACTACACCGCAATCGACGCCGCTAATGCCAGTGGAAATACCGCCTTGGCCAGCCAACTGGCTTCCACACCGATTCAGGCAGCCGGCTTCAGCAAGAGTTTGGACCTGACTTTCGGCGGCCCGGTGTATATTCCGAAAGTGATCAACGGCAAGAACAAGCTTTTCTTCTTCTTCAACTACGGCTGGAATAACGAGCTTCGCATAGGGCCCAATGGATCGGGGATTACCACGGTTCCGACAGCGGCGAACATTGCCGGCGATTTCTCCGATCTTCTCAAGGTGGGCTCGCAGTATATTATTTCCGATCCGCTGACAGTCCGCCCGGACCCGGCGCGGCCCGGGCACTACATCCGGACGCCGTTCGCCGGGAACATCGTCCCAACCAGCCGAATCATCAACCCAATGTACAACGCCTACGTGAAGTTGCTCCCGCCCCCGAATACCGCGACAGCCCCGGGGGTGGAGCCTTTCAACAATCTTCGCACCCAGGGCGACCCGGACCCGATCACCAACTCGATCTGGTTCAATCGTATCGACTATAACCTCAACGAGAAGCATCGCTTCTTCCTGCGGTGGTCCTATAGCCATTTCACCGAGAGACTGGGCAACTGGACCACGCAAACCGTGCCTTTCCTGGAGACCAACGACACCGTGCGGCATCCGTTAGCCGCGACGATCAACTGGACCTATGCAGCCAGCGCGCATACCGTGGTCAGCGCCCAGTTCGGCACCAACGAGTATTATCAGGGGTCGCAGGAGATTGTGTCGTCGACCTATAAGCCCACCGATGTGGGCCTGCCGGCGTACATGGACCAGAAGTGCCTGGTGGCCGGCGGCTGCGTATTGCCCCTGGCATCGTGGACCGGGTATGCCGCCGGCGTAGCCAACGGGACGTCGGGGCTGGGGCTGCAGGCTCCCTCGCGTTTGGCCAGCCGGAATTATCAGGGAATCGTGAACGTAACCCAAACCCTCGGCTCACATACGCTCCGGTTCGGCTCGGATATCCGGCAGCAGGTCTACACATCCATGGGCCCCGGCTACACCTCGGGCAATTTCACCTTCGACAACACCTATACCAGGAGGAACGACGACACCGCCGTGGCGCCGGCCGGCAATCTGGGCTTGAGCTGGGCCGCTTTCATGCTGGGAATCCCGACCACTTCGTCCGTGGACGCCAATGACAGCTACGCTACGCTGAACCCCTATTATTCCGGGTATATTCAGGATTCCTGGCGCGTCACGCCGAAGCTGACCCTGAACTTTGGTCTGCGGTTCGAGTACGAAGCGGGGATGACTGAGCGTTATAACAGAATGCTGGTGGGCTGGGACCCGAGCCTGCAGTTGCCGATCTCCGCTGCCGCGCAAGCTGCCTATGCGGCCGCGCCTTTGGCCCAACTTCCGGCCAGCGCCTTTGCAGTTCAGGGCGGGTCGCTATACGCCAACAGCCAAGGGGTGGGCCGCCAGGCGTGGCAAGGCCAAGCCATGCTTCTGCCGCGCGTCGCGGCGGCTTACCAGATCAACTCGAAAACGGTTGTGCGGGGCGGGTACGGAGTCTACTACGACACGTTGAACGCCTCTAATATATTTCCGAATCAGCTCGGCTTTAGTACCACCACCACCAACGTTGCCAGCAACAACTTCGGGATGACGTGGAACACGGGGAATCCGGCGGCGGGAGTCTCCCTGCTGGCCGACCCGTTCCCGGTCCGCGCCGACGGCACCCGTTTCGACTCGGCTTACGGCAGCGCTCTGGGGGCGATGATGACGGCGGGCACCTCCTATTCCTACGGGAACCTCAACTACAAACACCCTCGTCTACAGCGTTGGAGTGCGGGCATTCAAAGGGAACTGAGTTCGAATATGGCATTCCAGGCCGTTTACAACGGTCAGTTCAGCGGCAATGTGGGCATGTCGATCAAGGAGGACCCGCTGCCTGTGCAGTACTGGAACCAGACGCAGACGCGCAATACCGCCCTGGATGGCAGCCTCACTGCCAACGTTGCCAATCCCTTTTACATCAATAATTTCAGTTCCCTGCAGACGTCGTCGCCGCTGCTTTACAAACGCCTGTCCTCGGTATCGTTCTTTACCAGCCCCACGGTCTCCGTGGCGCAACTCCTGAGAGCCTTTCCCGAGATGCCTGGTTTGACGGCCACGAATGTTAACCAGCGAAAGTTTCGCGACCACTCTCTGGATATGACGTTCCAGCGCCGCTTCGCCGGAGGCTTAAGCATAAACTTCGCGCTCTCGCTGAATCGCGCCCAGGACTGGTCGACGGTCCTCAACGAATATGACCTGGGGCCGACGCAGTGGTTCACCAGCAACAATGCACGGCCATGGCGGACCACGGCCACCGGGCTGTATCAGTTACCGTTCGGCAAGGGGCGGACCTTCTGGAAGACCGGCATTCTGGGCGCTGTGGCCGGGGGCTGGCAGCTTGGCAGCACTTATGAATTGCAGCCCGGACCCCTGCTTACCTGGCCGAACCTGTTCTTCTCCGGCAGCATGAACAACATACAATCAAGCAACCCGATTCCAAGCCAATGGTTCAATATCAACGCGGGGTTCCAGCGGACTGCGTCCCTGGCGCCCGGCACTTACCAGGCGCGGGTCTTCCCGCCGTTTATCGACGGCCTGCGCGGGGACTGGACGAACCTCTTGAATGGCAGCCTGCAGAGGACTTTCGTGGTCAGGGAGCGGATCAAGATTATGGTCAGGGCCGACGCCCAAAACGTTCTGAACCGGAGTCAGTTGGCGGCCCCGACCATGGATCCGACCTCGACGCTGTTTGGGCAAAGCACCTCGACCAGCGGCCAGATCTCCCGTTGGTACACCCTGGTAGGCAGGATCAACTTCTGACATCAAGGACCAACGTTGCCAGTCCAGAGAGTTGCGGCTGACCCGGCTCGCGCTTGATCCACTGGAAGGCCGGGATGGAATTCTTCCAGAAAAACTTCTCCTGAACCGGGCGCGTTTTCGTGCTGAAGTAGTCCCGCGCGATCCTGACGATGACATCCAGGTGCTCTACGGCATTTCCGTTTGGCCAGTCGCTGCCGAACACAACCCGGTCTTCGCCGAAGATATCGAACAGATAGTCGAGTCTCGCCTTGTATATAGCCGGGTCGGTCACCGGCGCGCCATCAGCCCCCATCTGCATGACTTCGGACAGCTTAAAGTACACATGCGGACGATTCACAAGCTCCCGGAGATTCGCTTCCATGGCGGTTCGGTCGGCCGGAGATATCTGGCGCCGATCGTTTGGGGCCGGAGGGCGTGGCGCCAGGTTTGCCGTGTGGTCGAATACGATGCGGAGGCCGGGAACCTTGTCCTTAACCCTGACTATGGCCGCAATCAGGTCTGGCCGCGAATTCCCGGTGTCCAGCGTCAGACCCGCTTGTGCCATCAGCTTCAGGCCCTCGATGAACACCGGATTCTCAACCTGGCTAACGAGGTTGTAGCCCCAGACGTTACCGTAACGGATGCCGAGGAAGAGCTTGTTCTTGTGATAGCGGTCGAGATACTCCTTGAACTCCGGCTTCTCGGGCTGAAGATTGCCGGCCGTTCCGACCATGAAGGTCGCTTTCTCTTCCTGCTCCAGCACCCACAGGTTGTCTTCCACCCAAGGGCTGGCGTCGATCTCAATCGCTCCAACGATCCCCAGCGGAACGGCCAGTTTTTGGTATCGCGAGGGCAGCGCGGGCTCAGTGTTGCCCCGCCCGCCTGCGTATGGCGCTCCCTGCGGACGAGTCTGATCGAACAGGTGGATGTGGCAGTCGATGATCGGCACCGGCTGCTGGGCCTCGCCGCTTACGTTCGTGGCTATGGCCACGGTGGCCGCCGTGAGAAACTTCCGGCGGCTTAATTCCGACGCCGACGTGGCATTCTTGATCATAGTAAGGCGATCCACATCGAAGCTATCACCCACTTCGGTCAAAGGCAACAGAAAGATTCCTGGCGGGCTGCAAGCGGCAAGAGAGATTTCGGAGTCCAGAATGGATTGCGTTTCAGAATTAAGCGCTAAAATGTCGCAAAGCGGGATGAAATCCGATATCATCACTGGGGGAATACAGAGGAGCCCACGATGTCGACAGTAAAGCCCGCGCGCGTGAAACGTCCCGAACGTACCCGGCCCTCCCCCAAAAAACGCGGCCATGATCCGCATTTGTCGCGAGCTGTCAGCAAGGCGCTGGAGTCGCTGGAAATTCTCCAAGGAGAAGGGCGGGGGCTGGCGCTCAACGAGATCGCCCGACGCCTTCAGTTGTCCAAGACCTCCACTTTCCGTCTGCTCCGCACGTTGGAGGCGGCGGGTTGCCTGGTTTCCAGCGGGTCGGGGCAATACGCTCTCGGGCCGGGCACGCATCCGGTAATCTCAACGCAGTGGATAGCGCGTTTACTCCGCGCCGCCCTGCCGCGGCTCCAGGACCTGAGCCGGGAACTCGGCGAAACGGCTAGCCTGGCGGCTCTGTTTGATAACCGCGTGGAGGTGATCGCCATCGTGGAGAGCTCGCAACTCATCCGCATGAGCAACGTGGTAGGGCATATTGTGCCGCCGAACGCCAGTTCGCTAGGGAAGGCAATCATTGCCTTTTTGCCTTACGAACAGCGCGAAAAGCTGCTGCGCAGCTACGGCACCTATCGGTTTACGGAGCAGAGCATCACGGATCGGACGGAACTGGAGAAGGAATTCGATCGTGTGCGGCACCAGAAGTTCGCCATGGACTGTGAAGAATCGGTGCCCGACGGCTACTGCTTCGGCGTTCCCATCGTCACGGACTCCGGCCAGATCGCGGCCGCCCTCAGCGTATCGCTTCCCAAGAGTCGCTTGGGCGACCAGGGCCACCAGGAAGCCGTCGTTGCGGGGCTGCGGGCGGCGGCAGAACAAATCGTGGCCAACCTGCGGGCCTGACAGGTCACCCGCCCGCAGTCGCTTTTGCCATCAACTTTGCCCGCAACCGGAATTCGTTTCATTTTTCGTTCTCTTGCTCCATTCTTGCCTTGACATTCACATTTGTGCGATGTAGCCTGTTTTTCAGGTAAAAAGGGGCTACGCAACTCACCGGAGAGAAATTGGTAAGGATCACCGTCGCTTGCAGAACCTGCCAGGCCGCGACTGTGAGAGAGCGGGGGCCAGTTAATCGGGCCGTAACGTAGTACTCATCAGACGTCGGGAGGCGCCCATGAAAAAAGCCGTCTTCGCACTCCACCTGTTCGCGTTGCTTGGCATCTTCGTCATAAGCGCGTTTAGCCAAACCGCTCAACTTACCGGAACCGTAACCGACCAGTCTGCATCCGTAGTGCCCGGCACCAGGGTAACGGCCACCAATACCGATACCGGTGTGGCACGCTCCACCGTTTCCAACGACAGGGGCAACTACCTGATTACCGCTCTCCTGCCCGGCACTTATCGGATCACTACCGTCGCCGCCGGGTTCAAGCAAGTCGCCGAGGGGCCGATCATTTTAGAAGTCGACCAGGTGGCACGCCTCGATTTTTCCCTCCAGGTGGGTGAGGCCCGCGAAACGGTGGAGGTGCAAGCCACCGCGGTTCTTCTGGACGCGGCGACCAGCACCATCGGCAGCGTCGTCGAAAACCGTCAGATTCTGGAATTGCCGCTCAACGGGCGCGACCCTGTGGACTTGCTGGCGTTGAGCGCCGGCATCCGGATCCAGGCGGGCTTCGGGGGCGTCATGACTTCGGGCGGCACCACGCAAGGCAATGCGTGGTCGGGCCAAACCGCCGCCAGCAGGGAATAGTGTGCTGCCATGGCGCCGTGGGGGTTCCGGCGGCTTGGAAAAGTGAGACGTGCACTTCGTGTTAGCGGTCACCAGAAAACGTATTTTTCTGGACGGCGGCCGTCACACAGTGCCCCCTGAGGGGGGAAAAGGGAAAGCGGCGCGCGCGAGGGTGCGACGCAAGTAGTCGTCGGGATCGCCGTGCTGTCGGGGAAACCGC
>DATMNI010000039.1:0-47685 GCA_035570275.1 Candidatus Acidiferrales bacterium
CCCGGCCCCGGCCCCCGGCCCCGGCCCCGACCCCGGCCCCCGGCCGCCGCATTCCGGGCTTGGAAGCTACCTGCTGATCATTCTTTACAAACAGCACCACATCGAAGAGGTGCTTATTGTGCTAGATTGAGAGCAGGAAGGAGGGAAGTATGGCTGAAACTCTTGTCGCCCCTGCGCTGGCCGCTGGCCTGACCACCGGCAATGCCCCATTCGTCGAGGAAGCGCGCACTCGGGGCCAGCTTTACATATCACAAGCCTACGAGCAGTATTCTCAAGAGAATCATGGATGCTGGCGGCGGCTCTTTTCGCGCATCCGCCCGCGCTGGGAGCAGTATGCCAACAGCCGCTTCCTGGAGGGCATTGAGGCCCTCCGGCTACCGTCCGACCGCGTGCCCCGGCTCTCGGATATCAATCGCCGGCTCCAGCCGCTCACCGGCTTCCAGGCCAAACCGGTATCGGGATATGTGCCGGGCTTCCTGTTCTTCGATTGCCTGCGCCGCCGCGAGTTCCCCACCACCATCACCATCCGGCCCGCCGACCGGCTGGACTATCTGCCCGAGCCCGACATCTTCCACGACATTGCGGGCCACGTCCCCATGCACACCGAGAAGGCCTTCGCCGACACCCTGGTCCGCTTCGGCGATTGCGCCCACACCGCCGCCCAAATGATCGCCGGCATCCGCGATGAAGCCGAGCAGGCACGGCGCCTGACCAGCATCATTCGCGCCATGTCGCGGTTCTTTTGGTTTACCGTGGAATTCGGGCTGATGCGCGCTCCCGGCGGCATCCGCGCTTACGGCAGCGGCCTGCTCAGTTCCTACGGGGAACTGCATCACGCCATCGAGTCCCCCGACGTGCAGCGCCATCCGCTGCAGATGGAATGGGTGATCAACCAGGGCGCCGAGATCGACCGCTATCAGCCGCTGCTGTTCATCGTGGACTCGTTCGACCACCTGTTTGAAATGGTCGATCGCCTGGAGCGTCTGATGCGCGACGGGAAGCTGTTCAACGTGGCTCCGGGTTTGCCCGAGGTCAACGCGGGCGACCTGCGCAGCTTCCTCGACGCCGCGAAATCCTGGTAACCACCTAGCCAGGACACAGCCGGGAACGGCTGTGCTACCCGCAAAAACTCCAAAACGTTCGGAAGCCCACATGTTTTCCGACAAGGCTGCCGTCCTGGCCCGCGGAGTGCTCGGATGTCTCGGAAAAAAGAGACACAGGCAATTATTACATTGTTACCAACTTGTTATCAGGAGATCAGACATGTGGAATAAACGCAATGACGACCCGACCGCGCCGCAACCCATGCCGCAGCGATATGAACCTGCCACGCCGCTCCCCGCGGCGGTGCCACGCCCGAACCAACCGAACCCAACGCTTCAACCGCGCCAAACAGCCATAATCGGCACTTCCATGACCATCAAAGGGGAGATCGTCTCCCGCGAGGAATTGCTAGTGGATGGCGAAGTGGACGGCTCCATGCAATCCCAGAGTCTGTTAACGGTCGGGCCCAATGGCAAGGTCCGCGCCAACATCAAGGCTCAAGAGGTGGCGATCTACGGTTCCGTCCGCGGAAACGTGGAAGTAACCGGAAAGCTCTCGATCCGCGAGCAGGGTAGCCTGATCGGCGACATCAAATGCTCGGGCATCAGCATTGATGATGGCGCCTACTTCAAGGGCAGCATCGACATTTCCCGCCCCGAGCCGAAAGTAACCACGCGCCCGGTAAAATCCGAGCCCAGCGTGGCGGCGGCAGCGGGGTAGGCTCAGTCGAATTCAAACCGTGGCGGGGATTGATCGGCGCCGGCACGTCCCGCCTGAATGTCAGCTTTGAAATAGTTCTCGCTGCGCACCGGCGCGCCCGCCATCCGCCGCAGCATGGCGATCTGGCCGGTGTGCGTCAGGGCATCGGCAATCGGCCCCTGGAATAACTTCCCAGCCGGGACGCCCAACGGCGCCGTGGAGGCCAGTCGCTGGTCAAGCGCCTCCAGCCCCGCGAAAAAGCGCGCCGTATCCTGCTCCCAGAGCTGCGGCGGTTTTTCGCGCCACTCGTGCGTGCCGTCCGCCAGTTTCAGCGCCCAATCCAGCAGGTCGCACATGTGCGCCAATATCTGCCCGGGCTGCCGGGTGCCTGGTTGATTGGTGCCTGGTTGCCCGGCGCCTTGCTGCCCGGTGCTTTGCTGACTGGTGCCTTCCCCCGCGCGAAACGCGCTGAAATCCGGCGGCGCGCCGCGCAGCGTCTTGCCGCCCCGATATGCCAGTGTCGCCACGGTGTGGCGCAGCATTTCAACCTGCATGCCCAACTGCATTTCCACCGCGCCGGCCGTTGCCGGTGCCATCTCTCCCGGTGCCATCTCTACTCACCTCCCGAAATCGATAAAGCCGCGCTGCGGGTCCGCCCCCAACAAAGTTACATGCAGGCGGTCGCCCACGTCTACGCCCTGCTCGCCGTGCATGAGGCGGCCTTCCACCGGCGGGTCGACGATGCGGACGAACACACCTTTTGGCGTGACCCCGGTCACCACCGCATCGAATGCTTGTCCCACGCGATGCTGCAGAGCCACCGCCGCAATCCGCTTGGTCATGTCGCGCTGCACCTTGCGCGCGGCATCTTCCTTCAACGTGCAGTTGCGCGCGATGTCATCCAGTTCGTCATCCGTGTAAGGCTGCGGAGCCTTGGCTTCCAGCGCCTTCAGCAGCCGCTGCGTCACCAGATCGGCGAATCGCCGGTTCGGCGCCGTGGAGTGCGTGTAATCGTGCGCCGCCAGCCCGAAGTGGCCTTGCCCCGTATCGCCCGGCCGCGACGCCACGTACTCGCCCGGCCCCATGAGTTTGAGCACAGCCAGCGAAACGTCGGCGTAGTGGGCGGCGTCAGCCTGTTTGCGCCGCATCAGGAAGCCGTCCAAGGCAGCGGCATCCGGTTCGGGCGGCAGCTTATCGTGGTAGCGTTCCGCCAGTTCCACAATCCGCGCCCAGCGTTCGGGCGCCTTCACCACGCGGCGGATGGAAGAGACGCCGGCATCGCGCAGCGTGCGCGCCATCACCTCGTTGGCGCCGATCATGAAGTCTTCGATCAATCGCGACGCCCGGTTGGCGCGCCGCGCCTCGATATCGCGCACCTGGCCGTTGGCCATGACGGGCTGCACCTCCGCGCGGTCGAAAGTCAGCGCCCCCAGCCGGTGCCGCGCCTCACGCAGCGCATGCGCCGCTTCATCCTGCAGTTTGAGCTGCGCCGCCAGGCCGGCCGATGCGGCAACTTTGGGAGGCGGCGCCCCTGTGCCCCCCGGCGTGCCCTCCAACGTCTCCTCCAGCGTGCCCTCCAACCAGGGCCCCACGGCGCTATACGTCAATTGTGCCCGATTGCGTACCAGAGCCTGGTAAATGCTGCTCGAAGCGATGGCGCCATCCGCCCCCACCAGCATTTCGATTACGATTGCGTCGCGGTCCTGGCCCTCGGAAAGCGAGGTCAGATCGGTGGACAGCCGCTCCGGCAGCATGGGGAAGTTGCGAACCCCCGCGTACACCGTGGTAGTCTCCCGCGCCGCATGGGCATCGATGGGCGTGGACCTGGCCACCAGCGAATCCACGTCCGCGATTCCCACCAGCACGCGGATACCGCCCGCCACCCGCTCGGCCCATTCGATCTGGTCCAGATCGCGCGATTCGTCGTTATCGATCGACGACCAGAGCAGCGAAGTCAAGTCCCGCAACCCCTCGGCGAGCCGCGGCTGGATGCTCGCCAACTGCCGTTCGGCTTCGGCCGGAAACTCCGGCTCAAATCCGTGCTCCGTCATTTCCTGGTGGGCGGCCGCCGCCAGATCGAAGGCGCCCTGGGTCATACTTGGGCCGCCATCATACTTTAGGCGCCATCAAATACCAGGCGAGCAGCAGCCAGCCCGCGATCATGGAGACGCCGCCGATGGGCGTGACGGCACCCAGATAAGGCTGTCTGGTAAGGGCCAGCGCGTAGAGGCTGCCCGAAAACATCACGATTCCCACCGCCAGCAGCAGGCAGACCCGCGCCGCAGCCGCCGGCCCGAATGTCCCGGTGCGCGGCAACAGCCCGACGATCAACAGGCCCAGCGCGTGAATGAGATGGTAAAACACCGCCTTTTCCCAAATCCCCATGGAATACGCGTCCAGCCGGCCTTTGAGCAGATGCGCGCCGAAGGCCCCCAGCACCACGCCCATCGCCAGCAAGAATGCTCCCGTCGCGCTCCAGTTCATCGGTTCCTTTCGACTGTCCCCAACCGCTCCCTCACGGTCGCGGCTCCGAAGTGCTGGCAGAGCCGCAACCCACAGAGCCGTGACCGTGAGGGAGCGGTGCCTTCAATGCGTCATCGCGTAGATCAAGTAGTTTAGTCCAATGCGCAGGCCCAGCGCGGAGAACTTTTCTGGATACTCGGGGTTGTCGGCGTGCTCCCAGGAGTCGCCCAGGTCCATGTCGAAACAAATGGCCACCATCAACCGGTTGCGGTCGTCGTAAATGCCGCGCCAGTGCGGTTCCTTGCCGTCCTTCTCATAGGTGCGGTGGGTTTCCAGATACAGCGCGCCGGGCACCTGGTAGCGGTCGTCCAAATCGTAAATAGTGTGGAAGATCGGGTCCTTGTTCGGGATTTCCACGATCGGCCGGTCCGGAAAGACCTTCTGCATGCTGGCGGCGAAGAAGCTCCATTCGATGGTGCCGTGAAAATCGTCGCACATGAAGAAGCCGCCGCGGAGCAGGTACTCGCGCATAGCCTTCGCCTGGTCGTCGGTCAGTTCCCAGTGGCCCACTTCCACTCCGTAGAGCCACGGCCAATCGAACTGGTCGCCCTCATCCAAATCGACCGGTTGCTCCACCGAACGCGCATGCACGCGGGTAAGCCGCCGGACCGCGGCGGATAAATGCCGGTCGGAGCGCGGATAGTCCATGGTCCAGTTGGACTCGCCCTGTTTCCAGCTTCCCAGGAATTCCGCGCCGCCGTAGCGCGGAGAAACCGGTGGATACATCAACCGCGCGAAGGCCCATTCGGTTTTCTCCTGGTAATCCCGCGGAAGGTCCTTCGGTAAGTTGGGGTATTCGAAGCCCGGATAAAGACGCAAGGGTCTCTGGAACGCGGATACGGCGCCAAAAAGCAAAAGCGTACCAAAAGCGACTGCTCCGGCCCGGCGGAGGTAGGTTAGAAGAAACACGCGCTATCGACCTCAGGATACCATTCGCCCTAACCATTCGCGGCGCGCGTGCCTGCTTAACCGTTGTGGGGCAGGTTGGCAACCGGTTAGCAACCAGGTTGCCAACCTGCCCCACGCTATTTCTTTCTCCGCGCCACCAGGCGGACGCGCTTGGTGTGGGAGATGGCGCCGGGGGTGAGGGCGTCGCTGACGATTTCGGCTTGCTCCTGCTGGTGGCGCTTGCCGGAACCGGTGGCGGGGCTGGCGCTTTCGGGGCGGCCGACGTAGCGGACCTCGCGCTGGGTGGCGTCGAGCAGTGGCTGGATCTGCTCCTGGATCACGCGCCAGGGGCCCATGTTGCGCGGCTCTTCTTGCGCCCAGACCACTTCGGCGGTGAGCGGGTAGCGGGCCAGAATATCGCGGGCCTGATCGGCGGCGAAGGGGTAGAGTTGTTCCAGGCGGACCAGGGCTACGTGGCCGGCTTTGCGCTCTTCCCGCGCGGCCAAAAGGTCGTAGTAGATTTTGCCGGAACAGAAGACCACGCGCGAGATACGGCCGGGGTCGGTGGCATAGGCATCGCCCATGATTTCGAGGAAACCGCCGGTGGTGAAATCCTGTAGCGTGGAGACGGCGCGCGGATGGCGCAGCAGGCTCTTGGGAGTAAACAGGATCAGGGGCTTGCGGGTGCCGCGCCGGTCGGCGCCGCCGTACATCTGGCGGCGCAGCACGTGGAAGTATTGTCCGGGCGTGGTGACGTTGCAGACCTGCATGTTGTTCTCGGCGCATAAAGTAAGGTAGCGCTCAATGCGCGCGCTGGAGTGCTCCGGGCCCTGCCCTTCGAAGCCGTGCGGCAGCAGCATCACCAGGCCGCTGGGCTGGCCCCACTTCTGCTCGCAGCAGGAGATGAACTGATCGATCATGATCTGGGCGCCGTTGGCGAAATCGCCGAACTGGGCTTCCCAGATGACCAGCGTGAGCGGGTCGGCAACACTGTAGCCAAACTCGAAGCCGAGCACGGCGTACTCGCTGAGGGAACTGTCGAACAGGTCGAAGCGGCCCTGTTCGGGCGCGATGTGCTGCATGGGTACGTAGCGCTTGCCGAGTTCGGAATCGTAAAAGGCCAGGTGGCGCTGGCTGAAGGTGCCGCGTCCGGAATCCTGCCCGCTCAACCGGACCGGCGTTCCTTCCAGCGCCAGGGTGCCGAAAGCCAGGGCTTCGCCGAAGGCCCAATCGAAGGCGCCGCCCTTGGCGATGGTATCGCGGCGTTTTTCCACAAAGCCACGCAGCTTGGGATGCAGGTGGAAGTTTTCGGGGAAGCTGGTCAGGCCGCGGATAACGCGCTCCAGCACCTGCTGGTTGACGGCGGTGCGGGGGCAGAAGCCGGCGAACTCTTCGCCCGTCACGGCGCTCAGTTCCTGAACTTCGAAGGGCTCGGCGCGCTCCTGGGCCGCATCGTAGGCGGCGGAAAGGCGCTGGGCCACGGCCTTGCGCATGGCCAGCGCCGCCTCTTCGGCCAGCACGCCTTCGCGCACCAGTTTTTCCGCATACAGCACACCCACGGGCGCATGCTCCCTGATCTTGCGGTACATGATGGGCTGGGTGTAGCTGGGGTCGTCGCCCTCATTATGGCCGTGGCGGCGGTAGCAGATCATATCGATCACCACATCCTTCTTAAACTGCTGGCGGTAATCGAAAGCGATCTGCACCACGCGGATGGCGGCTTCGGGGTCGTCGCCGTTCACGTGGAAGATGGGGGCTTGCACGCCGCGCGCCACGTCGGTGGAATACGGCGTGGAGCGCGATTCATCGGGCAGCGTGGTGAAGCCGATCTGGTTGTTGATGATGAGGTGGATGGTGCCGCCGGTGGAGTAGCCATCAAGCTGCGAGAGGTTGAGGGTTTCGGCCACCACACCCTGGCCGGCGAAGGCCGCGTCGCCGTGGATGAGCAGGGGAATGACGCGCTCGCGTTTGGTATCGCCCAGGCGGTCCTGCTTGGGGCGGACGATGCCTTCGACCACGGCGTCGACAGCTTCCAGGTGGCTGGGATTGGGGGAGACCGAGACCAGGATTTCGCGCCCGCTGGCAGTCCTTCGAATGCCGGTGGCGCCCAGGTGGTATTTGACGTCGCCCGAGCCCTGCGTGCTGCTGGGATCGATTTCGCCTTCGAACTCGGAAAAAATCTGCTTGACGTCCTTGCCGACGGTGTTGGCGAGGATGTTGAGGCGGCCGCGGTGGGCCATGCCCATGACGATTTCGTGGACGTTGGCAGCGGCGGCGCGTTCCAGGATTTCGTCCAGGATGGCCAGCGCGGTCTCGGCGCCCTCCAGGGCGAAGCGCTTCTGGCCCACGAAGCGGGAGTGCAGGAAATGCTCGAACTCCTCGCCGTTGACGATGCTTTGCAGAATGCGCACGCGGGTGTCGCGATCCAGCGTCCAGTTGTTGGCTTCGAGCTCCATGCGCTGCTGCAGCCAGCGCTTCTGCTCCGGCACCTGAATGTTCATGTACTCGCAGCCGATTTTGCCGCAATAGGTCTGGCGCAGGGTTTCCAGGATCTCGCGCAGCGTGGCGAAGACTTTGGGCGCGCCTTCGCCGATGGCCTCGCCCAGGCTGCCGGTGAGGAATTCGCGGTCCAGATCCCAGATGGTGAGGCCGTAGGTTTCGGGATCGAGCTCGGGGTGGTAGCTGGGCTCGGTACCGAGCGGGTCAAGATCGGCGATGAGGTGGCCGCGCACGCGGTAAGCGTTGATCAGTTGCATGATGCCGGCTTCCTTGGCGATTTCGGCCGTGCGCGCGGAGGTCATGCCGGGCAGCAGGGGCGTGCGATCGGTCTCCCACTTCACGGGCTGGTGGGGCATGCGGAGGTGGTTGAAAACCTCTTCGTAAAAGCCATCGGCGCCATCCAGCAGCGACTGGACTTTGCCGAGAAACATGCCGGATTCGGCGCCCTGGATGATGCGGTGATCGTAAGTGCAGGAGAGGGTCATCACCTTGCTGATGCCGAGGATGGCGCGGGTTTCATTGGCGGCGCCCTGGTATTCGGCGGGGTAATCGATGGCGCCGGCGGCGACGATGGCGCCCTGGCCCTGCATGAGGCGCGGGGAGGAGGACATGGTGCCGACGGTGCCGGGGTTGGTGAGGGAGATGGTGGTGCCCTGGAAATCGGCGGCGGTGAGTTTGCCTTTGCGCGCGCGGGCCACCAGGTCATCGAAGGCGGTGACGTACTCCTGGAAGCTGAGGGCGCCGGCGTTCTTGATACTGGGGACCATGAGGACGCGGCCGCCATCCTTGCCGGCCACATCGACAGCGACGCCGAGGTTGATCTGCTGGTGGATCACGCGGTAGGGCAGGCCCTCGCGCTCGGCGTAAGCATGGTTGAGGCCGGGGATGTCTTCGAGGGCTTTGACGACGGCCCATCCGATGAGGTGGGTGTAGGAGACTTTGGAGCGGCCGATGAGGGTGCGGTGCTGGTTGATGATGCGGCGATTTTCGTCCATCACCTTGACGGCGATGGTGCGCTGGGAAGTGGCCAGGGGGATGGAGACGCTGGCGGCCATATTTTCGGCGATCTTGCCGGCGACGCCGCGCAGGGGCTGGAGGCTCGCTTCGCTCGCGGTGGCCGGTGGCCGGTGGCCGGTGGCCGGGTCAGGGGCAGCGGCCGCCGTGGACGGGGCAGGGGAGGGCGCGGCGGGAGCGGGCGGCGCGGGAGCGGGCGGCGGCGCGCCAGGGGACTGGAAGAGCTGGGACCAGGATTCATCGACGGTGGAGCGGTCGTGAAGGTACTGCTGGTAAAGTTCGTCTTCGAGCCAGCTATTGACGCCGAGGTCAGGAGTTTTGGATGGCATTAGGGGAAGTCTCCAGTTCATTTTAGCGTGGTGCGGGGTTGGGGGATTGACGCGGAGACGAGGAGTCGCGGAGGAAGGCTTGAAGATTGAAAGTCAAAACCTGAGAAAACTGAGGGAGCGGAGACACTGTAGGCTGCCGCAGCGAGAGTGGGGGTGGGGTCTGGTGACGGGTTCGATTATGGGTTCGACTATCAATTGGTGTAGCATGGCGGGGAAGCGATTTCAGGCTTGCGGGTCTGGAAATCGATGAAAAGAATAGGAAGATAAATGTAGTTTGGGTGGTGGGAACGATGGGAACGGGAAGAACTTGGGCGGGAGGATCTGGTCCCGTATAATCGAAACAGGGGCAAGCCATGCACAGCGAATACATCGAACAGCGCAACGGGGGTTACTACGTGGCCGGGACGCGCATTTCATTGGACTCCGTGGTGTACGCATTCCGCCGTGGCGACTCCCCAGAACGTATTTTGGAGAGGTACCCGCTTCTTGAAAAGCCGTCGAGGGTCTACGGAGCCATCGCTTTCTACCTGGATCGCCAACCGGAAATCGATGCTTACCTCGAAGCCAGCCAGCGCGAGTTCGAGGCCTCAAGCGGCGTCCCACTGTCGGAATCCAATCCTGCGCTTTGGGATCGGCTGCAGCAAGCCCGCACCACATTGGCTGAGCCGCGGCCTTGATCCGATTTCAAGCCGACGCCGACCTGGACCAGGACATTGTCGCGGCGGTAAGGCGACGCGAACCAACGGTGGACTTCGCCTCGGCGGCCGAGGGCGGAGTCATCGGACTGTTGGACCCCGAAGTTCTGGAGATCGCGTCAAATCAGGGCCGCATCCTCATCACGCATGACCGGCGGACGATGCCTGAGCATTTTCGAGATCGCGTGGCTGGCGGCAAGCCGAGTCCGGGGGTGTTCATTGTGTCCCAGTTTGAGCCGATTGGTTCAGTCGTGGAGGTGTTGACGATGGTTTGGGCAGCATCCAATTCAGAGGAATGGCAGAATCAGGTTCTTCATCTGCCTACCCTTTCGCCGCACGTTTTTCGCCGGTAGGAGGCATAAGAATGGCTGGGGAGAGCAGCCGACTTCGCCACGCTGGAGGCCACGGTCTCAAACCTCGGCTGGTCGTTGTAGCTGGTCATTGGGTCCTTGGGGCCGCACCTAATTGACGCCGAGGTCAGGAGTTTTGGAAGGCATTGGGGGGAAGTCTCCAGTTCATTTTAGCGTGGTGGGGGAGGGTATTGACGCGGAGACGCCGGGGCGCCCCGGATTGGTATGATCACAGCGGAAGGTAGACAACGCCGGCGGCCCAGTCACTATCGAGTGAGCACCCATCGAGTAACAGAATCTCTTCGATCACCAACGCGATTGGGAGCGAGTCCGGTACCAGAACTACGGGGTGCAGATCGCGGCCCGCTCCAACTGGATGCGCCAAGCCGGAATCATGGTGGATAGATCGTGGGTGAGCAGGATTCGACCGTTGGCGGTGGCCCACGCCAGGATCGCCGGGTCGCCTTTTCCGTTGATCGCGGGGATGTCCTGAACGCGAACGATGTCGAAGCCAGGAAGACGACGCAAGACACCGCGGAGAATGTCGTTATCGAAGTTCTCGTCGGCTAACCATTTCACCGGTTTTTCTGCCGGGCGAGCAGGCGCTCACGGAGACCTTTCCCAGACCACTCGGGATGAGCTGCCAGAAGTTCTTTTTCCTCGCGCTCACGTCTCGCGATGTACTCGTCCACGTCCGCTTTGTGCCTCAAGTAGTACCCGATCACCTGGTATACGTCAGCTAACTGCAAGGTGGTATAGCTGTCCACGATCTTTTCCGGCGTGGCCCCACGATGGAACGCGCGAATCACGAGGTCCAGTGTCACGCGGGTCCCCCCGATACGGTACACACCATGCGTATCTATCCCGAGGGGAATGGTTTCGCCGACTTCGATAAGGTCCATATCTTGATTGTCGCCCAGTTGTTCTGCTTAAGTTGGGATTCCAGTTAATTCGGCTTCCGCCTCAGGTCCTGGTTCACGGTTTGGTGGGCGGCCACATCGATGCTCCGGGCGATGTCGTCGTAGTCCTCGATGGCGCCTTGACTGACCGCCCCCAGGTCGGGGTCATCCACGGTGAAGATCTTGTATTTGCCGGGCGCTACGCCGGTGAACGCGTAGGTGCCGTCTTCCTTGGTTATGGCGAAGTTGGGGTTGACACGGTCCGCGGTCTCTTCGTCCAGCACCACGCGAGCGCCTGCCACCGGTCCTTTTTCGTCGCGCACCGTGCCCTGTACCACGCCGGTAGCCGCGGCCACGCGCACCCTGAGCGGCGCGCCGCCGCTGCCGTTGCGGAGATCCAGAGTGGCGCCTTCCATCGCGGTCGGCCCGAGTTGTGTCGATTGCACGTACCCAGTCGACCCAAAAATCGACAGACGGTACTTTCCGGGGGGCACTTTCAGAAGCGTGAAGGCGCCGTCATCGGCGATCTCAGCCGGCGCCGCCCCTTGGCTGAAATCCGCGCCGCGCAGGTAGATGCGTTGCTGCGGGGGCCGCTGTGGTGTCACGGTTGGTGTGGTGGCTGGCGCGCCCGGCGGCGCACTTTGCCCGGCCGGCTGCGCGGGCCGCTGGTTGGGCTGGGGAGCGTTGCGGACCTCCTCGTCCAGGAAATCCACCTGGCCGTGAATGTCCTCCGGAGCCATCAGTTGCAGGGTGATGTTCTCGACATCCGAATCGCGGATTTCAATTTCCACCGGCGCGGAGCTGAGTTGGGCGCCGGAGTTGTAGTAGTTCGCCTGAACGGTATACTTGCCCGGAACGGGCCGCCAAACCTCGAAGGAGCCATCCGGTCTGACCAGCGCGCCATTGCCCCCGCCACTTTGGGAACGCAGCACTACACTGACATTCTGCGCGCCCGGCGGCATGCCGGCAACCTTGCCGCCGACGTGCAGTATGGCCGTCCGCACCATGTGGATATCGATGCCCGGCACGTCGGTTGCCGCGCCCACCAGCACGCGCGTGGCGGACTTCGCGTCCAGCGCACCCGGATGATAGGTCGCGGAGTAATGAACCTCCACGGTGTTGTCGGTGCGGATTTCGGGCGGCGCCGGAAGCTCCTGCGGCAGGGCCCTCACTCGATACTTGCCGGGATGGAGACCGCCAATGCGATACATACCGCGATCGTCGGTGACCGCGCCGCGCCGCCCGCTGCCTGCCGATTCGGCCATCACCTGGATGGATTCCACCGGCTTGCCGTCGCTATCCAGCACGCGGCCGGTGATGGTTCCGGCGGGCGTCAGCTTCAACTTCATCGGGTCTTTCTTTTCCCCGGCTCTCAGTATCAGCATTGTGGCGCCCGGAAAGTTCATGTCGACGAAGCCGACCCGGTCCAACATGAGGTTGTAACTGCCCAGCGGAAGATTCGAGATCGCGAACCTGCCCTCCGCGTTGGTCAACGCGCCGTACCGCTCCTGCCCTCCGTTGGCGATACTGTCCAGGCGGACGTGGGCCCGTTCGATCGGAGTGCCATCGATGGCGTTGCGCACCTCGCCTTCCACGCGGCCCGGTTGGTCGTTCGATGGCCCAATGGGGCTACCTTGAGCGAAGCCGGCGGCGATAAGCCCGCAGCCTAGCGCTGCCAGGCAGAGGGCCCGGCAGCCTGAATGTCCGGCTGAATACCTGGCCCACCTACTTCGGCTTTGCATTGGCATCCTCCTTCTGCAGCACCCGCAGATTCTTCTCGATCCGGTCGCCTTCCTTAATTTCGATCTCTTCGCCGCGGCCAGCCAGCTTGCTTAACCTCTCCATCGGGTCGGCGCCTGAGAAGCGGAGGGCATCCACCGCGAACAGCCGGTACTTGCCGGGGCGAACTCCGTGGAAGGAATATTTGCCTTCCGGTGTCACTCGCTGGGAAGAGTCCTGCGGCAGATCCTTCGGGTCCTGAACCAGCCACACCATAGCCATAGGAGTGAGCAGGCGCTCGCCGTTCTCATCCAGCACGGTTCCGGTGAGCTGCGCCCCGTTGCGGCTGACCGTCACCTTGATGTGAGAGGGCCGGACCGAGGAGAAATCCACGGTCCCATCGGCCGACACGGCGCCATCCACATCCACCGTTTTGACGTAGGCATTTTCGGGCAGCAGTTCCACACGCACGCGAAACTTAGCCTGCGCCACGTTCTCGATGTGGAATGCGCCGTCGCGGTCCACCTCGCCACCGCTCTGCCGCAACCCGTAGCCGGCTCCCTGGCCTGCGGGCTGCAGCCGCACGCCGCGTTTCTCCTGAGGCCGTCCCGGCTGGTCGCCCTCCATCACCAGCGTGCCGGCAAGGTCGATCCCGGGCATCAGCGCCAGGTCCACGTCCGGCGGATCGCTGTTCTCGATTTGCAGTTCCACCATCCGGGTAGCCATTTGTGTCTTGCCTGACGCGGAGATCGCGTACAGGCGGTAAACGCCCGGCTGCACTGGGGCAAACGAAAACTTGCCGCCGGCGCCAGTGTTGGCGCTGCGCCCACCGGAGATTCTCTGCGCGCTTTCGCCGAATTGCGCGAAGACCGTGGCGCGGCCGTTTTCAGGGATGCCGCTGACCGTCCCGTTGATGGCCACGCCGTGCTGGCGCTGCAAGTGAATTTCGAGCCCGCCGGTGTCTTTGCCGGCGATCGATTCCACCACGGTGGCGCGGTCCTTGAGCGCCGACGACGGATAGAATGTCGGCCCGTACATGGGTTCAGAACCGCCGCCGGCGCGGATCTCGGGAGGTTGGTCCATAGCCCAACGCCCGGGGTTCGCCTGCAGGTAGAACTTCCCGGGCGCGCCAACGATGCGGAACTCGCCGCGATCGTCGGTGCCGGCGTTGCCAACCGGAACCACCATCTGAGGACCCGAGTCAGGCGCGGCGGCTAAGGCCTGAACCTGTACGTCCTGCACCGGATCGCCGTTTTCATCCAGCACGCGCCCGGAGAGGACGGCCCGCGGCACCATCTCCACCACCCAATCGGTGCGATGCTCTCCGGGTTTCAAGGTGATACCAGGCAATGCCGTCTCTGCCGCCTTGGCAGGAACAAAAAGGAATCCGCTGCACACCGGCATGGGAATGTAGGCGCCCGGCCGGATGGTGGCAATCGAAAAATGGCCGGCGCGGTCGCTCATCGCCCCATAGGCGGAGGAGATGCCGTTGTAACTCATGGCGACCAGCCGGATGTGGACGCCGCTCAGCGGTTCACGCGTGACGGCGTTGACCGCCGTGCCCTCAATGCTGGCCTGCTGTGCGGCCAGACAGCGGCAGAAGCACACAAAGAGAAAAGCACATCGCAGGCGCCGAATATTGCCCAAGCCGAACCAGGTATTGACGCCGAGGCCGCCGAGGTGGTGGTTGATTTTGGAAGGCATGGCGACGTGTCCAGTTCATTTTAGCGTGGCGGGAGTGGGTCACAGGGCGGGATCGCGAGCGGAGGGTGGGATGGAACGGTTGGAGCGGGGAGGCAGCGGAGGGGCAATCGGCCCGCCTCAGCTTGCGGGCAAGGCCAAAACGGGGGCCGGCTCGCTGCCGCATCGCGCAGGCGGATTCACAATCCGCCGCAGGTTGGCAACCATGGGCCGCCCCGAAAGCACCAGCCCCGCCACCGGTTCCCGGCAAGCGCCGCCAGCAGGAGCAAAGCCGAAATCGTCAGCGACGCCCTCACCCCCGGCGCCATCTCCCAAACCAAGCGCGTCCGCCTGGTAGCGCGCAGAAAGAAATCGCGTGGGGCAGGTTGGCAACCTGTCCGCGATGTGCGCCGGGCGCGCAGGGGGAAGGATGAAAGTCGCCCGTGGCGCTATGTGGGGCAGCTTGGCAAGCTGCGGCGGATTGGCAGTCCGCCCGCCGGGAGTTGGCGCGCAGCCGAACTTCCACAAGCGACGTTCGAGAGTGCCGCGGATTGGCAATCCGCCTTCCGCGTTCCGCGTGCCCCCAGCCCCAAACCGCTAGCCCTAGCGTTTTCCGCTATTTCAGCGCTGATTCTAAACGGGCTATTTTTTGCAAACCGCTAGCGCTAGCGGTTTTCGTTATCTGAAAGACGGCGGCGGCGAAGAGCCGTAGCGCAGGGGGCCGCGCAGATAAATTCCGGCGTGGCAATGAGCACGCGAGGACTCCCGCTGTGGGCCGCTACTTTCCCATATCGCCTGTGTTTCGTTCACAATGAGCTTCTTCCGCTGGAACTGACGACTTCTCCGCACAACGGTGACGTGCGTCAAACCGGCGCCAGGTAAACTCCTTCGGCGTCACCCGGGAGTAACCTGGCTCGTCGCGGAATCGGAACCGGCCGGCAAGTGTGTGGTCTCTTCGGCGGCTCCACACGAATACCGAACTTCGTCCCGTCTAAATCTGTATCCCAGGCGTCTGCAAAACTTGGGGAAACTAATCCAGTAGGCCTTTACAGAGGAGAAGCCATGGGACGAATGATTCGCAGTGCGCTTTGCCTTTTCTCGATGAGCCTTGGCCACTTGCTGGGGCAAAGCCCGATCTTGGCGGGAACCGGGTACTCCAATCCTTCGATCATTCGGGTGGCGCCGGGCCAAATCACCACGCTGTTCGTGACGGGGTTGAAAACGGTCTTGCCGTCTCAGCCGGTGAGGGCCACGAGTCTGCCATTACCCGCCACGCTGGCCGGGATCTCTATTACATTGAGCCAAAACGGGCAGCAACCATCGCCGATTCCGTTGTTGTCGGTCCAGCAGATGCCGATTTGCAGCGACGGCGACGTGGCACCGCCACAATCCGGTGTTACACCCGATTGCCTCATCACCGCCATCACCGTTCAAATCCCTTTCGAGCTGCTTCTGCCCCCCGAGGGACCCACTGCCGCACTGGCCGTCAACGAGAACGGGAGCTTGAGTAAAGGATTCAGGGTCTTTTCGGTTTCTGCGAATCTGCACGTTCTCAATTGGTGCGATGCGTTTCCACCGGAACGCCTCAACATCTGCGGTGGCGTCGCGACCCATGGCGACGGTACTCCCATCACGTCCGACTCCCCGGCGAAGGCGGGGGAAACAGTCGTGATCTACGCCTTCGGTTTGGGGCAGACCACGCCAGCCGCGAAGACGGGGGATGCGGCGTCGATGCCAGCCCCAACCTTGAGAAGCACAATCGTGGCTGCCCAGTTTGATTTCCGGCCCAATGCCATGCCGTCAAATCCCTATGCCGGACCGAAATCTACAGGAATTTCAGGCCCGGCGTTCGTTGGCCTGACGCCTGGGCAGGTCGGCCTATATCAGATCAACGTAAAGATCCCGGAGACGGTGCCGGCTGTGGTTCCGTGTTCAACGGCGCTCGGTGTTGCGTCCAATCTGACCATTGATATCGGCAGCAGTACGTCGGGCGGGTTATCATTCGACGGAGCACCTATTTGCGTTGAAGCCCCGCGGTAGAGGCGAACTGGGCCGGGATGCGAACACCACTTAGAACTTAGACTTAGGGGAAGTTCAATAATAAGCTGGACATTGGAGTCAAGCGCAGAAGAAAATCAGGATTTCACGCAAAGCCGCGAAGCCGCAAAGAAGCCGCAAAGGAAGAGGATTAAGAAGATTAGCGGGCCTGCCGGAGTCGGTCTATGAATTGGTCCTGGCTGCTCACGACGTCGTCAGCACCTGGTTCCCCTGGTGTATCACGGCGTGCACATTGAAGCGGGATTTCGCGCAGGTCGCCCATCTGCGGCGAGCCAACAAGCGTTTGGGCCTACAGATAAACTTCAAAGTGGCCCGATCAAGGACGGCATCACGCGCGTCGCTAACGGACTCGCCGAGCAGTCTTCTTTGCGACTTCGCGGATTGGCGTGAAATCTTGCCTTTTTGAATCCCACGCTCCAAGCCGATTGCCCTTACGCTAAACGTAGATGGTCCAGTTTATTGTTTGACTCCGCTTTAGGGTCCGCGGATCGACCGCACGTACGTGTATCGCTCGCCCGGCAGCCCGCGATACTCTGCGAATCCGTAGCGCCGGGCTTCGGGTGAGGGGCAAGGGGAGATTGACAAAGGCTGCGGCTTCGCCGGGCGGCTGCGCCCGCCTGACATCAGGGCCGGCCAGTCTGCGCCTTCCACGGAATCAGAATCCGCGGATCCAGCCCTGCTCGACGCCACCCGGCGCGAGGTCCGCTACGTGGGCCGCCCCGAAAGCGCCAGCCCCGCCACCGGTTCCCGGCAAGCGCCGCCAGCAGGAGCGAAGCCGAAATCGTTAGCGACGCACTCACCCCCGGCGCCATCTCCCATACCAAGCGCGTCCGCCTGGTGGCGCGGAGGAAGAAACAGCGGGGGCAGGTTGGGCGCCGGTTAACAACCTGCCCAAACCGTTCCTTACTACGATAAGATTGGGGTTGCAAAAGCCGTAATCGGGAGCAGTATGGCCTCGGAGATGGGACGGTCGCCGGCTGCGAAAGTAGTCGTCGCCACCACAGTAGCCCTTTCCTTCATTTCTTTCTGGCGCGCGGCGGCGGTGGTTCTGAGCGACCTCGCCTCGTCGGCCTTCTACGCCGGCGGTATCGCGGAGCACGCCATCGGCAAGAGCGCTCCGTGGTTCATCCTCGGCGTCATGCTGTTCAGCTTCGCCGTGCGCTCGGTCTACATGGAATCCAGCAGCATGTTCGTGCGCGGCGGCGTGTACGTGGTGGTGCGCGATGCCATGGGCCCGTTTGTGGCGCGGATCTCGGTCTCTTCGCTGATCTTCGACTACATTCTCACCGGCCCCATCAGCGTAGTCAGCGCCGGCCAGTACCTGGTGCACCTGCTGAATGAGATTGCCACCAACAATCATCTGGGACCGCGCGTGGCTCCCGATACCTTTGCGGCCGGATTCGGGGTCATCGTAACCGGGTACTTCTGGTGGAGCAACACCAAAGGCATCCACGAATCCAGCGGCAAGGCGCTGCGCATCATGCAGATTACCACCGTGATGGTGGTGGCGTTTCTCATCTGGTGCCCCATCACGCTGCTGCTGGCCCCCAAGGTCACACTGCCGCCCGCACCCATCCCCAGCAATCTCCATTTCGCCCCGGAGGCCTTGGGGTGGTTCCAGGGAACGATCTGGCCCACCATTCCCTTCGTGGCGATCGTCATCGCCTTCGGCCACTCGCTGCTTTCCATGAGCGGCTTCGAAACGCTGGCCCAGGTCTATCGCGAGATCGCTTATCCCAAGCTGAAGAACCTGCGCTACACCGGCAATCTGGTCTGCGTCTACTCGGTGGTCTGCACGGGCGTGATCACCATGTTCGCCGGCATGATCATTCCGGACGGTAAGCGGGCCGAGTATGTGGACAACCTGCTGGGAGGCCTGGCTATGCATCTGGCCGGCCCGCAAGTGCTTCGCCTGGGTTTCCACGTGTTCGTGGTCATCGTGGGCGCGCTGATTCTCTCCGGCGCCGTCAACACGTCGATGATCGGCGCCAACGGAGTGATGAACCGCATCGCCGAAGACGGCGTGCTGCTCGACTGGTTCCGCAAGCCGCATCGCCGCTTCGGCACCACGTTCCGGATCATCAACCTGATTGCCATTCTGCAGGTAATCACCATTCTGCTGAGCCGCGGCAACGTTTATCTGTTGGGTGAAGCCTACGCTTTCGGCGTGGTCTGGAGCTTCTTCCTGAAATCGCTGGGCGTGCTGGTGCTCCGCTACCACCGCCACGATCAGGAATATAAGTTCCCGGGCAACATTCAACTGGGCGGCACGGAGATTCCCATCGGCCTGGGCGTCACCACGCTGGTCCTCTTCCTGGTGGCCATCGCCAACCTCTTCTCCAAGGAGATCGCCACCAAGAGCGGCGTGGCCTTCACCGCGGTCTTCTTCGTGATCTTCACCATCTCGGAGCGCATTAACGCGCGCAAGCAAGCCAACTGCAAGCTCGGCCTGGAAGAGTTTAACCTGGACATGCGCCCGGAAATCGACGCCCGCACGGTGCACGCACGTCCCGGTTGCGTGCTGGTGGCCGTGCGCGAGTCCAAGCGCATGGCCCACCTCCAGAATGTGCTCGAAAAGACCAACCTGCGGCGGCACGACATTGTGGTGATGACCGTGCGTCCCATTTCCGCCGGCGCCGGCGAATACGAGCTATCCAACCAGCAGCTCTTTTCCGATTATGAAAGGGAGCTGCTCTCGCGGGTGGTTACGATGGCCGAAAAGGCCGGCAAGACGGTTGACCTTCTGGTGGTGCCGGGCGTCGATCCATTCGACGCCATGGTGCAGACCGCGGCCAACTTGAAAGCGTCCCGCCTGGTGACGGGCGTTTCGGAGAAGATGGATTCCGAAGAACTGGCGCGCCGCATCGGCCTGGCCTGGGAAAAGCTGCCGGAACCGCGCCACGCCTTCTCGCTCGAAATCATCACACCCAACCGGCCTTCGGTTTACGTGAACCTGGGACCGCATCCGCCCCGATTGTGGCCCGAGGATCTGGATCGCGCCCACGGCATCTGGCTCCGCCTGCAAGATGTTTTCGGTTCCCGCCTGCACCACCGCGATGTGGTCGGTGTGGCCCTGCGGCGGCTGCAGAAGGACCTGGAAAACGATCGCCGCCAGGAGGCGCTGGACGATTTGAACAACGAACTGCGCAAGTAACCGTTTTGCTCTGTGGGGCAGGTTGCTAACCTGCGGCGGATTGGCAATCCGCCTGCCCCGGGCGAGGTAACAACCGCCGCGCAGTAGAAGTGCTCGTTGTCGCCGGCAACAGATATTTCCGCGCTGTGCAGGAGAACGCAGCCAGCAATGGCTGTGCGGCTAGTTCTCGGTCGGTTTCTCCACGTGCTCAATCACGAACGTTTCCACCGGGGCTTTCTTCGCCTCCATCTTCAGTCCAAGACGCTCAAAGACGGTGAAAAGCGTCGGGGTGATTGGATCGGCATAGGCCAAATCCTCCGCGGTCGGCGTGGTGCCGGGAGCGGTGCCGGGCCTGGGGCGCATGGGCACCCACCCGACGCTCTCGATATCGAAGAGTCCCTGAATGCCGGTCTCGTCGATCAACGGACGATCCGTCCAGTTCTCAACAAACCCCACCAGGTCTGCCATGCTGACAGCCTTCCCGTGAAGCCCTCGCCCCTGTCCACCCATGAAGCCATGGCAGGGAGAGCCTTTTTTCCCAGGGTCGTCGGGATCGGCGCAGTCCTTTTCCTCGGTCTTCGATTTTTCCAGCTTAGGCCCGTTCTTTCCCACCACCAGCGCGTACACCGGCAGTTCCTTCGTCTCGCGGCGAACGGTGAGTTTGAAGCGATCTGCCAGCAGTGTCCGCAGCATCGATCTCATCCTGGCGTCGCGCTCTTTGGATGGTAACTCCGGAGGAATCGCGCCCTTCTCGGCGGCGGCTTCAATATCGTACCTTTCCGAGCGGATCCACGCCGGTCCTCCGGAGAGCCGCGGGGACTGAATTGCAACGTCGTAAGCAGTCGCAATAATCACATAGAGGAGAGTGTCCGTCACCGACAGCCTTCCACCGGGACCAGGCTTCATCGAGCCAAAGCTGCGCGGATCGGCGGACTTGCCTGCTTTTACCGAAGCAACTTCGAAGGCCAGAGGCTTCTCAGGCTTCGACTGCGCCCGGATTTGCGGCGCGTTCATCAAACCGACGACGATTGGGGCTGCCAGAGCCGCCAGTCCGGCGGTTGCCAGCAGCAGCTTCTTTCCGTAACTCAGATTGTGTGTTGCACGATGAGTCATGATAGCCTCGATTCGTTTCATGAGATTGGAGCCGGTGACCCCGGACACGCAGGCCAACCCCGGCGACAGGTAAAGCTTGCAGACGTTGAGAATGGCCTCGGCATAGACCTGCGGATCGCTGCGGATCGCTGCGGATCGCTGCGGATCGACGCGTCACCACACCCGGCATGCGCCGGCCTTCACCATCGGCTGGCCCGGCTTGCACGAAAATGCCTTTTGGAATTCGGGCAGATTCTGCACCACGCCGTTGACCCGAAGCTTCGGCGGCGAGTGCGGGTTGGTCTGTACTTGCAGGCGCACCGCTTCGTCGCGCTCGTTGCCGCACCACACCTGGCCGAACGACAGGAAGAACCTCTGTTCCGCCGTGAAGCCATCCACCTTCCTGGAGTCGTTGCCTACCGTGGCGATCAGCGCCATCAGCGCCACCCGCACGCCCCCATTGTCGGCCGTGTTCTCACCCAGCGTCAGCTTGCCGTTAACGTGCACTCCCGGGATCACGGTCATGCTGGCATACTCATCGGCCACACAGGCGGCCCGCTGGTTGAACTCCTTGGCATCTTCGGCCGTCCACCAGTCTTTCAGGTTGCCCTCGGCATCGAACTGCCGGCCTTCGTCGTCGAAGCCGTGCGTCAGTTCGTGGCCGATCACCATCCCGATTCCGCCGAAGTTCACCGCGTCGTCCGCATTGTTGTCGTAGAACGGTGGCTGCAGGATGCCGGCGGGGAAATTGATGTTGTTCATCTGCGGATCGTAGTAAGCGTTCACCGTGGGCGGGGTCATGCCCCACTCCAGGCGGTCCAGCGGTTGGCCGATCTTATTGAGCTGGCGCTGGAACTCGAACGCCGACGCCCGGAAGCTGTTCCCCAGCGCATCGCCAGGTTTGATGGTGACCGCGCTGTAATCGCGCCAGTGGTCCGGGTAGCCGATCTTGTTGGTGATGGCCTTCAGTTTCACCAGAGCCTGTTTTTTGGTGACGGGCGTCATCCAAGGCAGTTTCTCAATATCCTCGCCAAGCGCCTTTTCGAGCGCCGCCACCATCTTCAGGGTGCGCTCCTTGCCTTCGGCGCCGAAGGTACGTTCCACAAACTTTCGCCCCAGCGCTTCGCCCAGGTCGCCATCGGTGAAATCGCTGCACCGTTTCCAGCGAGGCCGCATTTCCTCCGCCCCCGACAGGGTCTTGCCGAAGAAATCGAAGCTCTCCCTGGCGAACGTGGTGGGCAGCAAGGCCGCTTCGGCGTGCAACACGTGCCAGGTGAGGTATGCTTTCCAATCGTTCAGGGTCACGCTCTGGATTTCGGCGCCGACCGCCTTGAAATAGTCCGGCCAGCTCACATTCACATTCTGGAATTGTGGCGCGCCGCTGCCGGTGAAATAGGCAGCCCACTGGAACGATCCGCCCGTCTGCGCCACGTCCTGCTTTTTCATCAGGTGGTAGGTTTTCTCCGGATCGCGGCGCGAAACCAGGTCCAGCGAAGCCTTGGCGAGATCGGTTTCGATCTTCATCACGGCGGCGGCGCGCGCCTTGGCCGTTTCCGGCTTGTCGCCCGCCAGTTCAAACATGCGCTGGACGTGCGCTACATACTTCTGGCGCAATTCCACCGATTTCGGGTCGTCCTTGAGGTAGTAATCGCGGTCGGGAAGCCCCAGGCCGCCTTGATCCAACTGCGCGATCACCGCGGTGGAATCCTTGGCGTCCTGCCCCGAGCTAAACGCGAACAGGGGGCCGGAACCGATGCGGTGCAGGTGAGCGATGGCTTCGGCAAGCTGGTCCTTGCCCGATAGTTTGGCAATGCGGTCCAGTTCCGGCTGCAGCGGCGTCAGACCGCCGGCGTCCAAGCCCTTCTCGTCCATGCAGGCCGCGTAGTAGTCGCCGATTTTCTGGGTGGTGGCGTCCCGGTTCGGCGCCGGCTTGGCGGCTTCTTCCAGAATCTGGCGCAGCACCATCTTGTTCCGCTCATCCAATTCATTGAACCGGCCCCAGCGCGACTGATCGGCCGGTATGGGGTTTTCCTTGATCCAGTTGCCGCAGGCGTATTGGTAGAAATCCTGACAGGGGTTGGCCGTCTGATCCATGGCCTTGGCGTCGAAGTGAGCGGGCGAAGAATTGGCGGCCCTGGACGATTGGGCCCAGGCAGCGGAAAGACAGAGCGGCACGAGGAAAGCAGTTTTTGAAAACAAGCGAGTGACCCCCCTTCCAATTTAACGTGCCAGCCCAGGTTTCGGTAGATCCGGTTTCGGTAGATCAGCCGGTAAGAGCCAGCGCGGCAATACATTCAGGTCTGCCTGACGATGGCGATCAACGGCATCAAAGTGAAAGCAGCCGAAGTCTCCGAACGTGCTCAAAATCGCGCCGGTTGTTGGTGGCGAGCGGAGCGTCAAGCGACAATGCCGTGGTAGCGATCCAGGCGT
The DNA here is from genome assembly GCA_035570275.1 of Candidatus Acidiferrales bacterium. Taxonomy (GTDB): domain Bacteria; phylum Acidobacteriota; class Terriglobia; order Bryobacterales; family Bryobacteraceae; genus DATMNI01. Next base: position 23,053 of record DATMNI010000039.1, read on the forward strand.
CCTGCGGACTCAATGCCCGGCCTGCCGCTCGTGCGTCGGCGCGAATCCGCGCCCAAACCGTACACAGGTCGTTGTCCGCGTAGACCAGTTCGAAACGTTGCATGAATTGTTCGAGGAGCAGGCGCCGGCGGTTACCCCACCCGGCCGAGATCGCGCCCATGCTTAATTCGGCAATTGTCATGAAGGACAGAATCAGTTCGGATCCGCGCAAGGCGTCAGCGTACTGTTGCGCCAGGGAATGCCAATTGAAGATATAGGAGGCGACATCGGTATCGACGACAATCTGGCTCACTGAGGCGACGACTGACCGGCGGACTGGCGGCGGTCCGCGTATATGGCCGCTACAAAGCGCTCCGTCTCCTCGTCCGGGGCGGGGTCGACGTTCCGTAAGAGATCCTCGAACGAAAAAGGCTGCGGCCCGACGACAACAGGCTTGTAGCCTGCATTCCGAAGATCTTGAACCTCGTCGTTCATTTCGCCGCTCCTGACGCTAGTGTATCCCGTTAGCCTCTGTGCGGCCAAGTCCATGGTGCAAAATAAATGCCTCCCGAATGTCGCTACTCATTCCTTCCAGAACAACTCCGCATCCGAACGGCGCACGTAGTTGGCGTCCAGGGCGGCGGGGTCCGAAGCATCGCCGCGCCGCCAGCGGGCCGCCGCGATCCGCGCGATCGCCGCCGCCAATGCCCTGGGCACCGTCACCACTGGCACATCCTGGAACCTGGTTCCCGCCAGCCCATTGCGAAATGGCGAAAAGTCGGTGGCGATGAACTCCACGCCGGCGGGCAGCGTCTCCAGCCAAATCGGAAACTTCGCCACCACTTCAGGCGACACCACTCGACCGCCGGCGTCATAGACTGCGCCATAAACCTCGCCACGTCGCGCATCCATCACCACGGCGCGCAGCGGCCCCGTTCCGAAGGTCGCCATGGCTTCCAGATTTCCAACTCCGGCGGCAGGCTTTTGCACGGCCTCTGCCAGCCCTTTGACGCAGGCCAGACCAACCCGCACCCCGGTGAACGAACCAGGCCCCGCGGCCGCGGCAAAGCAATCGATAGCCGCGGGCGTTAGCCCATGGCGGCCCAGCAACTGGCTCAAATGGCCGTACAGCACGTGGCCGAACCCCGCCGGTGCGTGCAGCAGAACCTCCTCGATGGTCTCCTCACCCGCCGCCAGCGCCAGGCTGCCGAATTCGTGCGTGGTATCAACCGCCAGCACCAGGGGTTGATTCACGGTTGCTTCACTGGTGGCTTCACTGGTTGAGCTGGAATCCCTTATCCAGTTCGTAGATCTTGCCGTTGGCGTTCATGCCGTACAGGCGCAGGTGGAAGGTGGCGGGAAAGTTCTTGGCGATGCCCGCCAGCGGACGCATTTGACCCTTCGCCCCCACGGCGATCACGCGGTACCCCTGGCCATCGGCGGCGACGTTGCCGGTCCACAGCCACAACATGGATCGCGTGGCCCGAGTGTCCTTGGTGATCTTGGCCTCGAACGGCGGCGGCAGCCTGACCGAAAAATCTTCCGTGGGCGTCACGATGGCGAACGGAACCTTGGGGCTGTTGGATTCAATCTCCTGCAGCACGATATCCCGCGATTCGAATTTGTACGACTTGTTCATGCTCTCCAGATGGCCTTCGCGCACCACGTGAAGCACCCAGTCGTGCGACCGGTCCGGCGCTTCCCCGGTGAAGTGCTCGCCCGAGAACTTCTTGCCCTTGCTGGTCTCGCCGTTAACGGGGTTGAACCAATAGACATCGTAGCTGTGCTTTTCCACCGTCAATTCCAAGGGGCCGGGCTTTTCGATATAGACCACGTACTCGGTGTCTTCCAAAGCCAGCGCGCGCCCCCCATCCACGTCGAAGTATGGCTCCAGCTCCCAGTGGCGGGTGTCGGACATGAAATCGAACCAGGCCGTCATCTGTTTGACGCCGGGAGAATTGGCGTACGGCGCGCCGGAGCCGGTGTTGGCATAGGTGACGTACTGGCCGTCCATGGTGACGTTCCACAAGCGCCGGCGCAGGGCCGCGGCATCCAGATCGCCGGGCGACTGCTTACCGGCGCCGCTGTCTTCACGGCCGAAATCCAGGTTTACAAACGGCGCGGCGTAGAGCTGATGCTCAACCGCGCAAATGTTGTCATCCGACGTTCCGTACGAGGCGTAGTCCATCCAGCCGTCATCCAGCAGCGGCGCCGAGGTGACATGCGCGCCCGAGCCGCGGGGATGGTGGAACGGGTCCATCTCTTTCAGCAGCAGGCCGGTCTCCTTCAGCAGCGCGCGGCCATCCGGGTAGTCTTCAAAATGCTCCACCCCTTGCCAGGTGACGTGCATGCCGGAATAGCGCGCCACCACGTAACGGATGAAGCGGCGCCGCTGCTCCCAGTTCGGGAAGAGCTTCGCCAGTTGGCCGTCGCCCCCTCCCAGAATCAGGTCGGCCGTGATGCCTTTCTCGTTCAGATAGCGCACCCGCTGATCAAGCTTTTGGAACTGCGCCAGATTGGGCGAATCGGCCGATTGATAAGCCGCGTCGGGCCCGGCGCCCAGCAGCAGCCCGCGCAGATGATTGAACTTTTGCGCGGCGCGGGCGTCGGCGATGGCGTGGAATGCCGCGTCATCCAGAAAGGCGAAACGCATTTCGGTAGCGCCCATCCAAAGGTGCGCCTGGTCCAGGCCGGCGGCGGTTTTTTCCGTGTAGGCCCAGTGGTGGACGTTGGCCACTCGCAGATATCCCGCCGATGGCGAAGCGGCGGCGGTAAAGCTGCCGGTCTTGCCGTCGGCAGCGGCGATATTGCCGGAGACCCGGTAGTCCCACTCGCCGGCCTCGGTGGGGGAGAAGCGCACCACCATCTTCCGTCCGCCATCCCAAAAGCCCGGCATGGCGTAGGTATGGTGCCGGGGAGAGCGGAACTCCGCCTTCAGTTCGACGGTCTTATAGGGCTCCGGATGCCGTGCCGCATCGGCATCGTTAAGTTCGAAGACCAGGTCGCAGGGCGAATAGGCCGGCGTATTGTTGCAGGCCTGCGCCCAGAGCCCGGCCGGCAGCAATGCCAGCATTGTGGGGCAGGTTGTTAACCTGCGGCGGATTGTCAATCCGCCTAAGCCCGCCCAACAAGCTGCCAGCCGTTTAAGGACCCACTCTCGAATTGCCATACACTCAGTGTATCCAGGGAGCGGCCGGCCAGTGAGCAGTGTAATGGGCCTGACGATGCGTTGAAAAGCGATTGAAGCGGCGGTCATGACACTTCCCTGGTTGCTGCCGGGGCGAGTCGGTCCGCTCGGTTATTGAGGGCGTTTCGTGAGTTTTCATAACGCTCCGGCCGCGGTTGGCGGAATTACCAAACGAACCCATTTTGAAGCTGCATCCCGAAGAAAACGAAACCGCTTGCGCCCCATCGAACGAACCCATTTTGCCTGCAACCGGCGGATGGGGGCATCGACGAGGACGATCTGGCTGGCGCTGGTGAGTGACAGTCGAAGATGAGTGCGGTAGAGAGCTTCGATCTCTCCGGGGTTTTCGCCGGGGCTGATATGGGATTCGGCGTGGATGCCGGATTTGCGGGCGTTGAAGCCGGAGGCGGCCTGGCCTTCGGGAGTGTGGGGCCAGTCGATGGCGGCTTGAGCTTGCGATGTCATATGATCTCCTCCTCCCAGATAAGCATGGGAGCGCGGAGGCGGTGGCCGATGAGATGTGCAAGTTGTTGAAGGGATGGGGTAGGAATATTTAATTCGGTCGTGACTCCTCCGCTGCCAAAGGTCACTTGGTCCGAGTCGGCAATGTGAGCGGCACCTGGCTCGTCACATTCACCTGTGCCGGCGTATTGTTGCGGGCCTGCGACCAAAGCCCGGCAGGCAGCAATGACAGGAGCGCCGCGGGCCCAACTGAATTCCCATAATAGACAGTGTGTTGGCTATCGGCGGACGCCGATCTTAGCTTTTGCTCAGGCGGCAAGCTGTTCACGAATTGCCCGCTCCACTTTGCTATCGAGACAGACCCAGATCACAGCGCCACTCGGGTGCTTGTACGGAACGGGCTTCTTCAAGTAATGCGGTTTCGCCATCACCCACGCGTAGGTATTCCGATACCGCCCCAGCCGTGCTTCGCTGGGACGCATCCCGGCTTTCGCCGCGTTCTTGCGGTACGCGTTGGCCGTTAGCGGACCTTTGCATTCGACTATTTCACAGAAACCGGTAATCGTGCCGGAACCGCTCGGAATCAGCCCAATGACTTCCCGGATAGCCGTTCTGGAACCACGAATCTCCCACGTCTTTTTGCCGTCGAGGATCATATCTACCGAGGGGTGCCGGATCAAAAGACCACGAAACATGTAGCATCTCCAGTTGCCAGAATACCAACCGCTCTGCAATACAACTCAGTCTGCCAGATCCCGTCCCCTTTGCCTGCGGGTTCCCGCCCAACCTGCTCTCGCCGCCCCGCCACCGGCAATCTTACCTTCGTCGCCTTGCCGCATTTAGAACCCTCGAATCTTCGGAGTCGGTCACAAACTTCGGCGTGTAGCAGATCGCATAAGGGCGAATGAAGTTCTGGTCAAGTGGTTCACCAGTGCTCCTCTTCTTAAGAACGGACTTGAGCCGCTGCTTGCCCTCAAACAGCTTCAGACTGGTAAACGTGTAGTTCGTGGTTCTTGCGGCGGTGATTTCTATCTCTTCAAGCAAGGCCCACGCAAAGAGGTAGCGAGTTCCTTCCGCTGGACTGAACAAGACTGGCAGACGTTCACCGGAAAGTTTGGCATCCCGGAGAAGCCGAGCGGCAGTAACCCATGCCCTTCCTTCTGGGTATACCCCGCTCCCGCCGGTGGCCTGTGACTCCGTCAGATAATCGGAGTGTTTGATCGTGTAGATGCAGAATTGCGTAAGCATGGGATCTACGCCTCCACAACTACAGCCTGAGCGTTGAGCAAAGCGCATGCTTGTTCAATGGTTAGCGGGGACTCACCGCGGTGGATAACGGCGTGACAATTAGGGCACACGGGTCGCAGGTCGTTAATCGGATCGATCCGGTATGTCACGCCAATCGCCGATAGGGGCACGAGATGGTGGACATGAATGAGATCCTTCATCGTCTCACCGTACCTGTCGCCGAAGCGCATCCCGCATACAGAGCAGGGCAAGCCATGATGTGCAAGGCACGTCTCACGAGCACCAGGATCACGTTCGAAGCGGTTCAGCAACACGGCGACCCGGCCGCCTTCAAAATAGATCGCCGAGGTCGCTTCCTCATCGCGCCCTACGAGCACGGGGCGGCCTGCCACAGTCGTATAGGAAGGATTGGGCACTGACAAGAATTCTGTGACGCCAACAGAGTGAGCGTCGCGGATATTCCGAGGAGATTTCCTATTGGCGCAAATGGAGAGCGCGGCATAGTGTGACTCCTCAAGCGACGGCAGGGCCAAGGGAAGTTCCGACAGCGGTATTCTAGTCATCAGGCAGCCTGGTGCCCGCTTATAAGGACGCCCATGGAATTTCGTACGCGCCGGGGCCGCTTCCTTATCGACCAGAACGTTCAGCCCTCCAGAGTCTAATACAAGGCACTCAACCCAACCGACGTTCAGGCGCACGCCCCATTCCCAAAGCGTGACGCCCCAGCGGTCATTGTGTCGTGACGCCAGGTACTTGATGGCTCCGACAAGGAAGTCGATATAACTCTGCATTGGGTTACCCGGGGCTTTAGCGAAGACCTCACAGATAACCTCCTCGGCAGCGGCCGGATCTTTTCTGTCTTCGACGGTAATTCTTGGCATGGCTATTCCTTTTCGGCTGGTGTACTCGTCAGCGATATGGACCCCGCGGCGATCTACCGCGGGGCAAAATTCTCACGGCGCAAATGGCTTCGGGCTCCCGGTGCGGTTGGCAGAGAACTGCGCGTGCAGTTCTTTCATCTGGTCAAGCACCCAGTCGTAAGACGGCAGCATCTCGGGCTGAGCGAGGAGCAGCGTATCGACGGAACGGACCAAGAGGCCGGGAGAGTTCCCGGCCTCGATCAGGTTGTGGCAAGTGTCGCAGGCAGCCCAGCCGCCCAGGCTCTGATCGACCAAGGTGTCATGCCTGGCGACTAAGAAGCTGCGAGCCGGATAAATCCAGGCGGGGCTGGGGGTTGAGCAGAAATCGCATACCGGTTGGGGGGTGTGGGCCATTGGGGTTGTTAGAGCAACAGTGTGAATCCGACTTAGAGAACGGCTCCTACGCCGCGGTAATATTCCCGGTCACGGCGCTTCCAATTCAAATGGGCTTTATAGCAGAATCTATGGGTAGGATGTTGTCGAAAAGCCGCCAGTTCAGAGCGAAGCTGGCGACCATAGTCTCCATAGTCAGCGACAGCCCCCAACTCAGCACGAATCGGCATGCCCGCGGAAGCAGTCCCATATATCTCATGATATACACTAACGGCTATTCACGGGACAGTCACGGCGATTTTCTGTCTTCATTTTACATAACTCTGCATTATTTCACATTCCAGTGCGCCGCACCCAGGGGAGGTGCTCAAGGAGTTGTGCCTGGACCCTTTGAATCTAACCATCACAGCAACCGCGCGCGCGCTCGGCGTGAGCCGCAAGACGCTGTCCGGCATCCTGAACGGGCGCGCCGAATTCAGCCCCGAGATGGCGGTCCGCCTCTCTATCGCCTTCAACACCAGTGCTGAAAGCTGGCTCAACCAGCAACTGCAGTATGATCTCTGGCATGCTGAAAAAACCCGCAAGCGGCTACACGTAGCGAAATTGAGCCGCCTGAACGGTAAATACTTGCCAGTGGATCGCTGTCGAGTCTTCATCGTAGAATCAGAACGAACCGCAGGAGGTCCACATGCCTTTCATTGATACCAAGAATCTGCCGGTTGTCGAACGCTTGCCCGGCTGGAGAGGCCGCTATTTCGATTCTCCCAGCATGACATTCGGACACTACGAGTTCGACGCGGGCTCGTCGATCCATGAGCATTTCCACCCTCAGGAAGAGGTCTGGCAAATCATCGAAGGCGAACTGGAAATAACCATCGGTGGCGTTACCCAGCGCTCTGGTCCCGGCTCGGTTGGAATCGTTCCACCCAACACACCGCATGCCGTGAAAGCGATCTCAAGCGGGAGAGCTATTGTCGTAGATTATCCTTTGCGCCAAGCCACATGACCGTGCTCAAATCTTGCGTGCTGGCTTTCTTCGCGCTGGCGTGCGGAGCCGCGCCCAAAGTGGAAAAAGTGGAGCCGCCGAACTGGTGGGCGCCGCACACCTTTAACCCGGTGCAGGTTCTGCTCACCGGCAGCGGCCTCCAGTCTGCCACTGTCACCAGCGCCTCCAAGGCCATCAAGCCCGAGGTCCGTTTCGCATCCGCGGATGGCCGGTACCTGTTCGTCTACCTCGATATCGCGCGCAACGCGGCGCCAGGTCCGTATCGGTTCGATGTCAAGAGCGCCGCCGGCGGGACCACTTTCACCTTCGCTCTGGAGCGCCCGCTCGACCCCCACGGCCGCTTCCAGGGTTTCAGTCCCGACGACGTGATCTACCTGCTGATGCCGGACCGGTTCGCCAACGGCGACCCGTCGAACGACAGCCCGCCGGAATTCGGGCGGCCCGCCGACCGCAACACGGTGTTGGCGTATCACGGCGGCGACCTCCGCGGCGTTCGCGAGCGCCTTGGCTACCTGAAGGACCTCGGCGTCACCGGCGTCTGGATGACGCCTGTCTACAAAAACTCCAACACCGCTGCCAGCCCGTATCACGGCTATCACACGGTGGATTTCTACGCTGTGGAGCCGCGATTCGGAACCATGGCGGAGTTTCGCGGCCTGGTCGATGCGGCCCACGCGGCCGGCGTCAAAGTGGTGCAGGACCAGGTGGCCAACCATTCCGGCCCTCACCATCCGTGGGTGACGAATCCGCCCACCCGCACATGGTTCAACTTCCTGGACCGAACCCCGCGGCCCCGCAACAATTTCGATATCGCCGCCCTGTCTGACCCCTACGCCCGGCCCAAACGCCTTGAGCTTCCCCTGCGCGGCTGGTTCGCCGGCAGCCTGCCGGATTTCAATCAGGACGATCCGCTGATGTCGGACTACCTGGTGCAGAACGCGCTCTGGTGGATTGGCATGACCGGCGTCGACGCCATCCGCCAGGACACCTATCCCTACGTGGACCGCCCGTTCTGGCAGCAGTGGCAAGCGGCCATCACCCGGCAGTATCCCAAGCTGGTGGTGGTGGGCGAGATTACGGCGCCGTCGCCGGCATCGCTGTCGTTCTTCCAAGGCGGGGTAAAGCACGGCGGAATCGATACTGGTCTGGCGAGCATGCTGGATTTTCCGCTGCAGCGAGCCACCCGCGAGGTCTTCGCGCAAGGCCAGCCGATGACCCGGCTCACCGACGTTCTGGCGCAGGACTCGCTCTATCTGCACCCCGAGATGCTGGTAGCCTTCGCCGGAAACCACGACGGCGAGCGCATGCTCACTGCCGCCGGTGGCGATATTGGCAAGCTCCTGATGGCCCAGTCGTTTTTGTTGACCACCAGGCGCACGGTGCATCTGTACTATGGCGACGAGATCGCGATAGGGAAGGGCGGGGACCGCACCGATCGCGGTATCCGCGCCGATTTCCCCGGCGGCTTTCCCGCTGACATGCTGCCTGGCGCTGTGAATGCTTTCACGCCCGAAGGACGCACCGGCGACGCCGCCGTAGTGTTCGATTGGATGCGCCGGCTGCTGCATTTCCGCCAGGCGCACACGGCCCTCCGGCGCGGCCGCCTGGTGCAGCTTTTCGTCACCGCCGATCAATACGCCTATCTGCGCAGCGCGCCCGAGGAATCCGTGCTGGTCGTGTTAAATCGTGCCGGCGCCGCCAAGCCGGTCGAGATCGAACTGGACGACCTGTTGGGCGAACTGGCGATCCCCGATGGATTGCGCTTCCGGCCCTGGGGGGCGGGGCCGGAACTCCCGGTTTCGTCCGGTAAGGTGGTGATCGCCCAACCCAAGGAAATCGAGATCTACTGGGCCACGCGCTGACCGGCCCCCGACCCGCCTCGAACCGTTCGTGGGGAGCCTCGCCGGCTCCAGTTGCGGGCTCCAGGGTCGCCCCCATTTCGGCATATACTGTGGAGCATGCCAAGTCTACCAACCCGGCGGGGCATATCGCGGCGTGCCGTCTTAGCCAGCGTTCCACTGGTCCAGATCTCGGCGCTCGCAGCCGCTGCACCCTCCATCGCGCCGGCTTTTACGCCCGATCAGATGAGACTGATCGACGCCGTCGTAAATCGCCTGATACCCACCGATGAACTCGGCCCCGGCGCCCGCGAGGCCGGCGTGCCCATTTACTTCGAACGTTCCTTCGCGGGCCATCTGAGTGGCGAGAGAAGTGTATTCTCTGCAGGCCTGGCCGCCATGGAAGCGGCCGCGCGCGCCCGGCACAACAACGCCTTCGCCCAACTCTCCCCTGACCAACAGGATGAATTTCTAAATGCGATGGAAAAAAACGACGTCTCCGATTTCCGCCCGGATTCGCGCACTTTCTTCAACCGCATCCGGCAGCTCACTCTGGAAGGCATGTTTGGCGATCCCTGGTACGGCGGCAATCGGGGCTTCGCCGGGTGGGATCTTATCCGCTACCCCGGTCCACGAATGGCTGTGTCCGCGGAAGACCAGAAGCTCCGGGAGCCGGTAAAGCCGCTTCGCACCTCAGGGCGCGGGGGCCGCTGATGGCTATCAAACTGAAACCCGTCGATGTAGCCACCATCGGCCTTGGCGGAGCCGGAGGCGTTGCGGTTCTCCCGCTGGCGCAGGCCGGACTGAAGATCGCCGGAATCGAAGCCGGTACCTGGCTCGACCCGCACAGTTTCCGCCCGGACGAAATCAACAACAATGTCCGCGGCTGGCCGGACTCTGTCCAGAAGGCCAATCGTGAAGTCCCCACGGTGCGCAACAGCCTCAACGGGCCCATTCTGCCCCGCCCCGCTGTCCACGCCATGATGAACGCCGTTGGCGGCACCACGCTACACTACTGGGCGCAGAGCTGGCGGCTCAATCCCTGGGACTTCAAAGTGCGCACTCGCGCCACGGAGCGTTACGGCAACCCGGCGATCCCGGCCGGTTCAACTCTCGAAGACTGGCCTCTCACGTATGACGAGCTCGAGCCTTATTACGATACGGTGGAGCACGCCATCGGCGTCTCCGGCAAAGCCGGCAACATTCAGGGCAAGCTCGACCCGCTGGGCAACGTCTACGAAGGCCCCCGCGCGCGCGAATACCCTATGCCAGCTTTGCGCAGCACCGGTTTCACCGAGTTAATGCGGGAAGCGGCCATAAGGCTTGGATGGAAGCCGTTCCGGCCACCCGCGGCCATAAACTCCGAAGAATACGACGGCCGGCCGGGCTGCGTCTTTCACGGCTACTGCAACCGCGGCGGCTGCCACATTCAGGCGAAGAACTCTACCGCCGTCACTACCATTCCCGCCGCGATCAAGACGAGGAACCTGACCGTCTTCGACCGCGCGCATGTGACGCGCATCGCGGTGGATGCGAATGGCCGCGCCTCCGGCGTCACATACCTCAGAGGCGGCAAAGAGTACTTCCAGCCGGCCGCGGTGGTTCTGCTCGCCTCCTACACTTACGAGAACACACGTCTGCTGCTGCTTTCGAAATCGAAGGCCTTTCCCAAAGGCCTCTCCAACAATCGCGGACAGGTCGGCCGGCATTACTTCGGCCACTGGGTCGCAGCCGGCAACGGCGGCGTAATCGCGCTGTTTCCCTTCGATCTCAATGTCTGGTACGGAACACCTGCGCAGGGCATGGTGCTGGATGACTGGGCCGATGACAACTATGACCATTCCGGGCTGGGCTTCATCGGCGGCACGAACCTGCACGTCTACAATGAAATGCACCCGATTCAATCCGCCGGCATGGAGACTTTTGGCGAGCCGGCATTCGGATCGCGCTGGAAGTCTTTCATCCACCAAAACGCGGCTCGTTGGAATACCGCGCACCTGCAGACCTCCACATTCCCATACGAAAACAACTTCCTCGATCTGGACGACACGGTGCTCGATCCCCTCGGCGACCCGGTCTGCCGCATCACCTCGCTCCCCCGGCAGAACGAACTGCGCGCCGTTGACTTCGCGCAACGAAAGATGGAGGAGTGGTACCGGGCCGCCGGCGCCATCAAAGTGGTCCGCCGGCCGATGAACCCGCCTGGCGTTTCCACGCACGCCTACGGCGGCACGCGTATGGGCGACAACGCGGAAACCAATGTGGTCAATCGGTGGGGCTTCTCTCACGAAGTCCCAAATCTCGGCATCCTCGGCGCTTCGGTAATGGGAACGAGCGGCGCGCGTAACCCAACCCTTACGTTGCAGGCTCTCTCCTGGCGCACAGCCGATCATCTCGCGAGGAACTGGAAATCGATAACCTTGTAATGCGGTGTGACTTGGGGGGCGTGGGAGCATGCCGACAATCCCGAATACCCGCGGGAGTATTCCGCGCCCGGCATCCGCATCGGAATCAACTACGCCGCTGATGAGCACTCGCAAACTCTCGTGGTGGCTGGCCGGCGGGCTGGCTTTCTCAGCCGCCTTCCTGGGCGTGCTCTGCGCCCAGCGCCCATTCCGCGAATATCCTGGTGTGGAGTACAACGATTTTCCGATCCCCAATGACTGGCAGGAAAAGACCGAGTGGGCCTTCGCCCGCCTGATGTATCCCCCGGCCATGGGAGTTCATGGCCGCTACGGGCGCTTCCGCAACTGGCCCTGGCAGCAGGGCCGCTCAAGCTGGACCACCGACTATCCGCGCTCCGACCGCCATTTCTCCGAAGCCATCCGCCGCCTCACGCGGGTCCACGCGCGCTCCGCCGAGCAGCCCGTGAACCTGGACGAAGGCGACCAGTACGATTGGCCGTGGCTCTACGCCGTAGAAGTGGGCCACTGGGATCTCACCGACTCCCAGGCCAAAGCCATGCGCGAATTCCTGGACCGAGGCGGCTTCTTCATGTGCGACGATTTTCACGGCACCGAGGAATGGGAGGTCTTTTCGCGAAGCATGCGCAAAGTCTTCCCGGACAAACAAATTGTCGAGATCGAAAACAAGGACGCCATTTTTCACACCATTTACGATCTCGACGACCGCTACCAGGTTCCCGGCGAGCAATTCGTACGCACCGGCAGCCTGTCCGAATACGGCGGTACCATTCCGCGCTGGCGCGGCATTTACGACGACAAAGGCCGCTTAGTGGTAGCTATTTGCCACAACATGGATCTCGGCGATTCCTGGGAGCACGCGGACAATCCCGAGTACCCCGAGAAATTTTCCGCCCTGGGCATTCGCATCGGCATCAACTACGTGGTCTACGCCATGACGCACTAAAGCTTTCAGCCAGCAGCTTTCAGCTATCAGCTAAACCAGCGCAACGCAAACGCGCCGAAGGCGCGGAGGTTTAAGCTGATCGCTGAAGGCTGATGGCTGAAAGCTTCCTCTACTTCCGCAAGTAGCTGTCATCCCCCCGCCGCCAATCGTCGCGTGAAGGCGCAAACACATCCACCACCACCGTGTCCTCCAGCGCCTCCACACCGTGCGGCACGTTGGGCGGAATCGTGATCGATTCGCCCGCCCGGACGATCTCCTCCCGGCCCTCGATGAAAAACTTCAACGCGCCCCGCTCCACCGTGGCCACCTGCTCGTGGATGTGGTGGTGCTCGGGAACCACGGCCGTTTTTTCGATCTCCAGCCGCGCGATCGTCATGTTCAGAGTGTGGATGTGCTTGCGCCTTACCTTCGGGTTCAATTGCTCCGCTTCCATCTGGTTCCAGTCGTGTCGTTGCATGGGCCGTATTCTATCATCCAAGTGATTCCATAGTATGATGAGAGCCTATGAAGGGCATTGTGCTCGCAGGCGGCACCGGAAGCAGGCTATTCCCGCTAACCAAGATCACCAATAAACATCTGTTGCCAATCTATGACCGGCCGATGATTTATTTCCCCATCCAGACCCTGGTGGATGCCGGGATTCGCGATATTCTCATCGTCACCGGCGGCCGCAATTCCGGCGACTTCCTCCGGCTTCTGGCCAACGGGAAGCAGTTCGGCCTTGCCCATATCAATTACACCTACCAGGAAGGCGAGGGCGGCATTGCCGACGCGCTGGCGCTGGCCGAGCACTTTGCCGACGGACAGAAAATCTGCGTGGTGTTGGGCGATAACATCATCGAGCGCGACATAGCCGAGGCCGCCGAGCGCTTCCGTAAACAACCGGCCGGGGCCCACATTCTGCTCAAGGAAGTGCCCGACGCCGAGCGCTTCGGCGTGGCCGAAGTGGCAGGCTCGAGGATCGTGGGCATCGAAGAGAAGCCGCGCCAGCCGAAGTCGAACTACGCCGTCACCGGAATCTACATGTACGATGCCACCGTCTTCGACAAGATCAAGACGCTGGTTCCGTCCAAGCGCGGCGAACTGGAAATCACGGATGTGAACAACGCTTATATACGCGAAGGTGGCATGACGTTTTCTTTCCTGGAAGGCTGGTGGACCGACGCCGGCACGTTTGAATCCCTGTTGCGCGCCGCCAACCTGGTGGCTGACTCAGGCGCACAAAAGACCGCCGCTCCCAGGGTTGGCGAAGCCGTGGAAGGAGTGGTTCGAGTCTGATGGCCCTGGCATCGGCGGGGGACCTTGAACTGGTGGTTCCGGAATGCCCCAAGGGCCTGGGCTCCCTGATCGGCGCGCCCGATTCACCCGATTTGATCGCCGGCGTGCGTGTGCACCCGCTGGCCATTTACCCGGACGATCGCGGCTACTTTCTGGAATTGCACCGGATGGGGCGCGGGTTGGCGGCGGTGTTTCCGCCCACGCGGTCGCAAATATCCGCGGCCGTGAATTTCGCCGGCACCGTGAAGGCCTTTCATTACCATCTGCATCAGACGGATTGCTGGACGCCCGTGAAGGGAATGCTGCAGGTGGCGCTGGTGGACCTGCGCCGCAGTTCGCCCACATTCGGGCTGCGCAACACCATGTACGTGGGGCCTCTGCGCCCGTGGCAGGTGCTGATTCCGCCGGGCGTGGCCCACGGATACAAGGTCATCGGCAACGAAGAATCCTTACTCGTGTACATGACCGACCAGTTTTACAATCCGCGGGACGAAGGACGCATCCCTTACAACGACCCGTCCATCAATTACGACTGGGAAACGCAGAGGAAGTAACACGGCTATTCATCGGAGCCGCGACCGTTAGGAAGCGGGTTTTGCCTGTGTGGGTCTTTTCAAAATGAAACTCCTCGTTACCGGCGGCGCAGGCTTCATCGGCTCGGCATTCGTCCGCATGGCTGTGGGCGATCGCGGCTTCCACGTCGTCAATCTGGACAACCTCACCTACGCCGGGAACCTCGAAAACCTGGCGCCCATCGCCGGCCGGGAATGCTACCGCTTCGTACATGGCGATATCTGCGATGCCGCCCTGGTCGCGTCGGTCCTTGCCGACGCCCAGCCCGATGCCATCGTACATTTCGCCGCCGAGTCGCACGTGGACCGCAGCATTCTCTCGCCCGAGCCAGTGGTCCGCACCAACTTGCTTGGCACCTTCACGCTGCTCGATGCGGCCCGCCGCCACGGCATCGGCCGGTACGTGCACGTTTCCACCGACGAGGTGTATGGCAGTCTGGCGCCGCCCCTCGAAGCCACCGAAGAATTTCCGCTGAATGCCAGCAGCCCGTATTCAGCCTCGAAGGCCGGTGCGGACCTGCTGGCGCGCTCTTACTTCGTCACGTACAAGCTGCCGGTGCTGATCACGCGGGCCTCGAATAACTACGGCCCGTACCAGTTTCCCGAGAAACTGATTCCGCTCATGATTGCCAACGCTTTGTCGGACCAGCCGCTGCCCGTCTACGGCGACGGCATGCAGGTTCGCGACTGGCTGTACGTGGATGACCACTGCCGCGGCATCCTGGCCGTACTCGAAAAAGGCCGCGACGGCGAAATCTATAACATCGGCGGCAACCGCTCACTGCCGAATCTGGAAGTGGTGCGTCAGGTCCTTTCGCTCACCGGCAAGCCTGAAAGCCTCATCCATTATGTGAAAGACCGCCCCGGCCACGACCGTCGTTACGCGCTCTCCAGCGCCAGGCTGACGCGCGAAACCGGCTGGGAACCTGCGATGGATTTCGAGGCGGGCCTGGCTCGGACCATCGATTGGTATCGTGCCAATGCCGCCTGGGTGGCACGCGTGTGCTCGGGCGAGTATCGTAACTATTACGAGCGCAATTACGGCAACCGTTCGGTAACGCTCTAAACGACGAGCTTGTTTGGCTCGCTACCACTTGGTTTTGGCCGCATCCCTGCCAAAAATACTTTGTAGCGCGTTTTCTCTTTCACCCGCCGGTCAAGCTGGCCCCCGCTGTCGCCGGTGCTTGGCCAAACACTGCCCGGCAACACCCAATGTACGACGCGCCTGAGCGCCTGAACCGCTGGCCCGGCCGGTGGCGGTAGACTTGGAAAGTGCCCGCTCTGCTCAGGGTCAGGGGCTATCGGTTCTTCTTTTTCAGCATGGAGGGGCGCGAGCCGCCGCACATTCACGTCGCCCACGCCGGACGGTATGCGAAGTTTGGCTTGATCCTGTATCGGTCGCCGACGTGAGAGGTTTTCGGGCGAATGAGATGACCGACATTCGAAAAATTGTTATTGAGAATGGAGTTCTTCCTGGAGAGGATGGTATGAGTACTTTGACGGAGAAAACTGAAGCGCTGGCTGTAGAGGTGTCGTGTTCGATGGATGCGCTTTCGGTTACTCTGACCGATGGGCGAGTTGTTTCAGTGCCTCTCGTGTGGTTTCCGCGGCTCGCCGACGCGTCACCGCGACAACGGTCCGACTGGGAATTGATTGGCGGCGGCATCGGAGTTCATTGGGAGGCGATCGACGAGGACATCTTGGTGGCTAGCTTGTTGCACCCCGAAAACTTCGTGAGGCTGCCCAGTAAGGTACTACCGCCAATGAGCCGTGCTGAGCGGTCTAAGGCGGGGTCCAGGCGGAAGCGCGCGGTTCGCGGCTAGCGGACCCGTGAGACTGGAGAGAACCACGCCAAGGCCTCGCATCGGCCAGACAGCGGGGGCGCTCAAGTGCACCTCCCTCACGGCCAGAGTGCTACGATGAAATCCAAACTGACCGACCCTTCATGCGCGTGGCGATTGAAGCCGCATCCCTGGCCCTGACGAGCGGCGGGCTCGCCCGCTACACGTCTGAACTCAGCCTGGCACTGGCGCGGGAGTTCCCAGACGATGAATTCTTTCTGCTCTCCGACCAGCCTTTCCGCATGCCGCCGGGCGCTCCGCCCAACCTCAAGCGCGGCGGCGGCCCGCTGAGCGCCATAGACCGCCGCTGGTGGCTGTGGGGCATGCACCGCGAAATGAACCGTCTGGGCGCGGACCTGGTGCACGGGCCCGATTTTGCGGTGCCGTACATCCCCCGCCGGCCTAGCGTGCTCACCATCCACGACCTGTCGCCATGGATGGACAAGAGCTGGCACCATGCGGCTGACCGTGTGCGCGGCCGCACGCCGCTGCTGCTCGATCTCGGAATCGCCACTATGATCGTCACTCCCGGCGAAGCCGTGCGCCAACAGACCATCGAGCGCTTTCACCTGCGGCCCGAGAGAGTGGTCGCCGTGCCCGAAGCCGCGGCTTCCTGGTTTCAGCCCGTAGAGTTCAGGCCGGTAACGACGGCCGCCGCGGGCCCCGGCGCTCCTGTCGCCCCCGCCCTCGCCTCCCCAGCCGACGGCCCAATCGCCGCCCGTCCGTACTTCCTCTTCGTGGGAACGCTGGAGCCCAGGAAGAATCTGGCCGCGCTCCTGGATGCCTGGCGCGCCGTCCGCCGGGAACATCCCATCGACCTGGTGTTAGCCGGCCGCCGGCGCGCCGACGCTCCCGAGATTCCCGCCGAGCCCGGCTTGCGGCTGATGGGTGAGGTGGCCGACGAAGACCTGTCCGCGCTCTATTCCGGAGCGCTGGCATTCGTCTACCCATCGCTGTACGAAGGCTTCGGCTTGCCAGTGCTGGAAGCCATGCAGTGCGGCGCCTGCGTGATCGCATCGCACGCCGTCGCCGAAGCCGCTGGAGATGCCGCAATCTATGCCGATGCCTCGGAGGACCTGGCCCGCGCCATGCGGCAGGTGGCGGTGGAGCCGGAGTTCCGGGCGGCCTGGCGCGCCCGCTCGCTCGACCGCGCCCGCCAGTTCTCCTGGGAACGGACGGCGCGCCTGACACGACAGGTGTACGAGGAGGCACGGAAGCGTTTTGGCAACTGACCGCGGTGCGCGGCCATCCGCGCTGTTCCTATCGCCCGAAGCGCCCTACCCTTTGGCCGGAGGCGGCGCTTTGCGTTCCGCCTCGCTCCTGCAATATCTGTCGCTCGGCCACGATGTGGACCTGCTGGTTTTTCGCCAGCCCGGCGCCCCAGACCCCGCGCAGTGCCTTCCCGCCGGTCTGGCCCGCCGCGTCTTCGTAATCGACCTTCCCGCTACCGGCCGCGGCCCGGCGTCGCGCGTCCTTCGCAATGCCGTGCGGATGGCGCGGCGCGTGCCGCCCCTGGTAGACCGCTTCGCCGGTTTCGGCGGCGTCATCGCCAGCATGCTGCGGGGCTCCCATTACGACCTGGGGGTGGTGGAACACTTCTGGTGCGCGCCCTATTGGGAGCAGGTGTCGAAGGTGTGCCGCCACACCGTGCTCGACCTGCATAACGTCGAATCCGTGCTGCACGCCCGCTGTGCCGCGGACCGCGGCGACCGGGCGGCCTTGGCGCATCGCGTCTTTGGGCGCGCCTCGCTGGTTCTGGAGCGCCGTTGGCTGCCGCGCTATTCTCAAATCCTGACTGCCTCCGAATCCGACGCCGAACAGGTTCGCGCCATCGCGCCCGGCGCCGGCATCACCGTCTACCCGAATGCCATCCCGCTGACGCCACAACCGCCGGGCTCAGACGAAAACGCCATCGTCTTCTCCGGCAACCTGGAGTATCACCCCAATATCTCGGCCGTGCGCTTTTTCCGATCCGAGATCTGGCCCCAGCTCCGCCGCCGTTGGCCAGACCTGGCATGGCGCCTGGTAGGCAAGAATCCGGCGGCCGTGGCCCGATATACAGCGGGTGACCCGCGCATCCAGGTGGTCGGCCCGGTGGAAGACGCCGTGGCGGCACTGGCGCGTTGCCGTGTCGCAGTTGTACCAATACTTACAGGAAGCGGAACGCGGTTCAAAATTCTGGAAGCCTGGGCCGCCGGGTTGCCCGTAGTTTCCACTACACTTGGTGCAGAAGGGCTGCCCGCGCAGGATGGGGTGAACCTGCTGCTGGCGGATTCCCCCGCCGCCTTCGCCGAGGCTGTTACAAGGCTGTTGAATTGCTCTAATTTGAGACATAACCTGGGCTCGGCCGGAAGGCTATTGCTGGAAAAGGAGTTTACATGGGACGCGGCGTGGAAGAGTTTGGACTTTTAACACAGCCGAGGGTCATTAAGGTCCGTTATACTGGACGGGTTGATGCTTTTTGCCGTTGATGCCCACGCCATCGGCCGCCACCTCACGGGCAACGAGGTTTACGTTCGAAGTCTATTGAACGCATTCGGCGCCTTGGGTACCGACTCGAGGGGTACAGGCTCGAAGGGTGCAGACTCGAAGTTTGTCGCGTACGTGTCCTCCGACAGCGCGGCGCAATGCATTCCAGCCAGCATCCGAACCCGGAAGATTGCCGCCAACCCATTCGTGCGTCTCGGGTACGATCTGGCGATGCAGGTTCGCCGGGATCGTCCCGATCTGCTGCACGTTCAGTACACCGCTCCCATCGGTTGCTCCGCGCCGGTGGTAGTCAGCGTTCACGATGTGAGTTTCCTGGAGCATCCCGAGTACTTCACCCGCGACCGCGCCTGGCAATTGCAGTGGACCGTGCGGCGCACCGTCAAGCGCGCCGCCAAAATTCTGACCGGAAGCGAATTTTCCAAGTGGTCCATTCTCAAAGTCTACGGCGACCTGGACGAGAATAAAGTAGTGGTGGTGCCCAACGCGGCCGCCTCGGAATTCCGGCCGCTTTCCCGCGAAGCCGCCACCGTGGCACTGCGCGAGCGGTTTTCCGTTGCCGCGCCATTCATCCTGTCGGTGGGCGATCTGCAGCCCCGTAAGAACCAGATTGGCCTGATCCGGGCCTTTGCCCGCATGGTGAAGGCATACCCGCAGCTCAAGCAGCACCTGGTGCTGGCCGGAAAGGAAACCTGGTTTGCCGACCAGGTCCACAAAGCGGCGCGCGATTCGGGCGTGGCCGACCGCATTCAATTCTTCGGCTTCGTTTCCGACCAGGATCTGCTGCAGCTCTACAACGGCTGTGACCTTTTCGTTTTCCCATCATTTTACGAAGGTTTCGGCCTGCCGGCGCTGGAAGCCATGGCTTGCGGCCGCGCCGTAGTCTGTTCCCATACGTCGGCGCTGCCGGAGGTGGTGGACGGCGCGGCCATTCTCTTCGACCCCTACTCCACCGACGAGATCGTTCGGGCGATCGCCGATCTGCTGCTGGATTCCGAACTTCGCCTGCGCTACGAACGCCTGGGCCTGCAGCGGGCGGCGCACTTCAGTTGGCAGAAAACAGCGCAGCTCACACTCGAAGTCTTTCACAACGTACTGGAGCAGCCGCGCGTGCCTGCCGCGCGCGAGCGTTCCCGAACCATAGTTCACCGATGAATCTCAGTTTACCGATGAATCTCAGTTCACAGATGAATCTCCTTCGGCCTCTTATCCTGATTTCCATGGTGGCGGCGCCTGGCCTGCCCGCCGCCGACAACCTCACGGGCTTTCCTTTCCAGAACGAGACCCTGCGGTACAACGTCAACTGGCCCAGCGGGCTGAGCCTGGGCGAAGCTATTGTCAGTGCCAGCAAGGTCACCGCCGGGAAGGACACCGCGAGTAAGCCGGGTGCGGCGTGGAACTTCGCTCTCAATCTGACCGTCAGTATCCCAGGCTTTCCGCTGGGCGACACATATCGTTCCAGCGCCGCGGCTACCGACTTGTGCTCCACGGAATTGAACCGCGAAGTCAGCCACGGCAGCAAAAAGGTCACCGAGAAAACCACCTTCGACCAGAAGAATGGCACCGCCAAACGCCAGACCGTTACTCCTGCCGGCGGCGGCTCGAGTGACCTCAGCTTTCACGGCTGCGGGCAGGATGGGCTGGCCTTCTGGTTCTTCGCGCGGCGTGAACTTGGGCAGGGAAGAGTGCCACCGCCCGAAACGGTATTCTTCGGATCGGGTTACACAGTTCGGCTGGAGTACACCGGCGCCCAAACCATTCCGGTGGCCGAGAAACCGACGGTGACCGACCATCTGGTGGCGCACGTAAAAGGCCCGGCGTCCGATTTCACCTTCGAAATCTTCTACGCGCGCGACGCGGCGCGCACCCCGCTGCTCCTCAAGGTCCCAGTCACGGTAGGCACGATTTCCCTGGAACTGGTGCGCTAGGGTCAAGCTTCTATGAACCGCAGAGACGCTGAGACGCTGAGGAAAGCGCAGAGAAAGGCAACTATGGTTTGGCGTACACAAAGGCCGAGCCGGCCCGGTAAGCCCGTGTTTGGCGCGCAGAGGAAGCAGAGACATCGTTGGCTGCTCTGGTGCGCAAGTGTGTCCGGCGGGCAGCCCCAACCAACCGCGACACGCTCCGCAGCGCCAGCATGGGAGTGTCTCTGCTTCCTCTGCGCACCAGCCTGGGGATTTCTGTCAAGCCCCACACCACGCATAGGGTCAAACCAGATCTGGTCTTCCTCTGCGCTTTCTCTGCGGCTCTGCGTCTCTGCGGTGAGCGTGCTCTTTCGGTCCGTCGCGGAGCCTCGCTGAAAATGCGCCTGGCATTTTTCTCCCCGCTGCCCCCGGCGCGCAGCGGGATCGCCGACTATTCCGAAGCGCTGCTGGCGTCACTCAAGCCGCTGATTGGCGCCGAACACGGCTCGGATTCGGGACACGGCTCCGATTCGGAACACGGCTCCGATTTGGGACACGGCTCCGGGGTCGAAGTCTTTTCGGGCGGCCACCAGCCGTATGACCCGGCCCGGTTCGATATCGCTCTCTACCACGTCGGCAACAACGGCCATCACGGCTTCGTTTACGAAACCGCGCTGCGGCATCCGGGAGTGGTGGTGATGCATGAATCCAACCTGCACCACCTCATGGCCGACCTCACCATCAAACGCGGCGATTGGGACGGCTACGTGCGCGAGTGCGAATACAACGGCGGCGCAGCGGCGCGCGAATTCGCCCTCCGTGTGCGGCGCCTGGAAATCGGGCCGGACTACGAGGGCGTGCCGATGACGCGTCGGCTGCTGGATTCGGCCCGCGGCATCGTGGTGCACAGCCGCTTCATGGCCCGCGAAATGCGCGCCGCCGGATTCGTGGGGCCGGTGGCGGTGATTCCCCACGGCGCCTGGATTCCGGAAGGCCACCGCGCCGCCTACCGCTACAAACTGGGGCTGGACGAAGTGACGCCGCTGGTGGGCATCTTCGGGTTTCTGAAACCCTACAAGCGCATCCCCGAGTCTTTGCGGGCCTTCCGCCGCCTGGTGCGCCTGGTGCCCAACGCCCGCATGATCCTGGTGGGCGAGGCCCATCCGGAATTCCCCGTGGAGCCGTTGATCCGCTCCATGGGTCTCTCGGCCAATGTTCGCGTGCTGGGCTTCACGCCCATCGCGGAATTCGTCGGCTATCTGAGCGCCTGCGACATCGTGCTCAACCTGCGATATCCCACCGTGGGGGAAAGTTCCGGCACGCTGCTGCGCTCGCTCGGCCTGGGCAAGGCCGTTATGGTATCCGAACTCGGCTCGTTTCAGGAATTCCCGGAGGATGTCTGTCTCAAGGTGCCGGTGGGCGCGGGCGAAGAAGACCTGATCTTCGAGTACCTGAACCTGCTGGTATCGCGGCCGGACGTGACGCGGCAGTTGGGAGCCCGCGCCAGGGATTACGTGGCGCGCGAGTGCAATTGGGATACGGTGGCCCGGCAGTACGCCGGGTTCCTGGAAGCCGTGGTGGCGAGGCGCGAATGGTCGCCGCCAGGAAAAGCGCCGTTCGAGCCGGAAGGCGGGCCGCGAGCCGAGCCGCAAGCCCCACCGCAAGCATTGCCGGACGCCGCGCCGGCAACCCAGCCGGCAGCCCAGCCGCAAGCGGCGCCCGTGGACCCGGAATACCTCAACGGCTGGGCCGTTTCCGACGCCTCCCGCGGCTACCTGGAGACCCATCAGACCCGCCTGATCAAGACGCTGGAAATCACACCGCCCGGCACTGCCGCCGACCGCATTCTGGAAATGGGCGCTTACCTGCAAATCACGCCCGCACTGCGCTCGAAGCTGGGTTATGGCGAAGTCCGCGGCTGCTACTATGGCAAACCTGGGCGCTCCGATCATCGCGAGGTCACCTCCGCCACCGGCGAACACTTCGCCTGCGAGATCGACCACTTCGATGCCGAGAAGGACCCGTTCCCTTATCCCGATGGCCACTTCTCCACCGTGCTCTGCGGCGAGCTGATCGAGCACTTGTTCGAAGACCCGATGCACCTCATGAGCGAGGTCAACCGCATTCTGAAACCGGGGGGCCATTTCGTGCTGACCACGCCCAACGTGGCGGCGCTGCGCGGCATTTCGGCCATTCTGCAGGGGTACCATCCCGGCTTCTTCCACGCCTATATCCGGCCGGCGGATTCCGGTGAAGTGGATGCGCGCCACAACCGCGAATACACGCCGCGCGAGATCCACAAACTGATGGAGAATTCCGGTTTCGAGGTGACGCGCCTGGAGACCGGCGAATTCCGCGACGAGCCGCACCCCGAGTTCGGCTGGGTGCTGCACCTGCTGCGGCACTACTGGCTGGAAACCGATCTGCGAGGCGACGGAATTTACGCGCTGGGACGGAAAACCGGGCCGGTGAAGGAGCGGTATCCGGAGTGGTTGTATTCTTAGGAGTTGTCAGTGGGAAGTTGTCAGTCGTCAGTTGTCAGTCGTCAGTCAAAAACAGTGGGCGCGCGCCCGAGGTGTTGACTGAAAACTGATAACTGATGACTGACAACTAATGCGCCGATGAACGCCACCTACTTACAGCACGACGTTTCGCTCGACCCGGACGGCCGCACGGTGCACGCGCGGTTCGGCGTTCGCAACGACACCGGGGAAGCCTGGCGCGCCGCCGAGGGCTTCGGCTTCGGCTACCATCTGTTCGATGCCGATACCGGCACGCTGATTATCGACGGCGCCCGCGTGCATCCCGCCGGCGATGTGAAACCCGGCGAAACCGCGCGCGTGCAATTGGATTTCGAACTGCCCGCGGAGGATGGCCGCTACCAGGTGCTGCTTTCGGCGATGCGCGAAAACGTCTGCTGGTATTACGAGCAGGGCTGGCCGTTTCTGCTGGTGGAAGGCGCCACCGAGCGCGGCGCGGCCAGGCTGGAGCGCGTGCGCGTGGCCAACGCCCGGGCGCTGGGCCGCAGCCGCGCGCTGCGCGCCCTCGGCCGGGCATTTTACTTTCCCGTGCTCACCATCTGGCGCAACCACGGCTTGATCCGCGTGATGGTGCGGCGCGATGTGCTGGGCCGCTACCGCGGCTCGTTCGGCGGCTCGTTCTGGACGGTGATCAATCCGCTGCTGCTGATGCTCACCTACCTCTTCGTGTTCGGCTTCGTACTGGACTCGAAGTTTCCCGGCGACCCCAGCAAAACCGGTTTCGCGCTCTACTACCTGGCCGGCATGCTGCCCTGGCTGGCCTTCAGCGAAGCCGTGGGCCGCGCGCCCGGCGTGATGCTGGAGCATCGCAATTTCGTCAAGAAACTGGTATTCGCCGTGGAGACGCTGCCGGTGAATCTGGTGGTTTCGGGCCTGGTCAACCAGTTTTTCGCGGTGCTGCTATATTGCGCCTTCCTGCTGGCGGTGCGCCACCGCGTGCCGGCGTCGGTGCTGTGGCTGCCGGTGCTGTTGGTGCCGCAAATCCTGTTCACCGCCGGTCTGAGCTGGTTTCTGGCCGCACTGGGCGTGTTCGCGCGCGACCTGGGACAGATCATGGGCTTCGTGATGACCATCTGGTTTTTCATCACGCCGATCTGTTACGCCGAAAGCTCCCTGCCCAAGGCCGCGGTGCCGCTGATGTCGAAGAACCCGATTTACGTTCTGGTGCGCGGCTACCGCACCGTCTTTCTGGAGAACCACGCGCCCGATTTCGGCCCGCTGTGGAAGCTGTGGCTGCTGGCCGCGGTGGTGTTCATTCTGGGCCACGCCTGGTTTTACAAATTGCGGAAATCCTTCGCCGACATGATGTAAGGTGGCGCATGCTTGAGCTTGCGCCTGATTTGCCCCAGCGGGGACGCGCGTAAACCACCGACAGATTCCCCGGACGAGGCGAGTTTGGATATGATCAGGCAGTTGCCTGGCGCGAGGAGGTAATGTGCATGGTAGATGACGGATCGATATTGGTAACCGGGGCAGCCGGCCAAGTGGGGTCGGTCGGACGCACCGTCGTCGGCCTGCTACTCGATCAAGGCCTTCCGGTTCGCGCCATGGTGCGGCGCGACGACGAACGGGCGGCGTCGCTACGAGCCGCCGGCGCCCAAGTGGTGGTCGGCGACCTGCTCGAACCGGGTGATGTTTATCGCGTCGTCAGCGGCTGCAGCCGGGTCTA
>DATMNI010000040.1:0-3459 GCA_035570275.1 Candidatus Acidiferrales bacterium
GCGATTTCGATGGGAATTTTACTCGCGACCTATATGGGCGGCCTCTGCATCGGGAGCCTGTGGTTACCGCGCCGCCGCTGGATGCAGCATCCTTT
This sequence comes from Candidatus Acidiferrales bacterium, assembly GCA_035570275.1. Taxonomy (GTDB): domain Bacteria; phylum Acidobacteriota; class Terriglobia; order Bryobacterales; family Bryobacteraceae; genus DATMNI01. Next base: position 96 of record DATMNI010000040.1, read on the forward strand.
GCGAGTGTATGCCGGTCTTGAGGCCGGCATCGCCGTGTTTGCGCTGCTCGCGTTGATGACGCTGCCGCTGCTGAACCGGGTGTATGCCGCGGCGGCGGGAAGCGGGCTGGGCGGCATGCTGATGCGCGGCGTTCTGGCGGCAGGGTGTCTGTTGCCGCCCACGATTTTGATGGGCGCTTCGCTGCCGGCGATTGTGCGATTGATCAAAGGCACACCTTCGGGTATCGCATGGTGGGGCTACCTGTATGGCGGCAACACGGTGGGAGGGGTGATCGGATGCCTCCTGGCGGGCTTCTACTTATTGCGGAATTTCGGTATGACCACCGCGACCCTCGCCGCCGTGGCGATGAATCTGGCGGGTGCGGCGCTGGCGTGGGTTGTGGCGCCGCGCATGGCGCCGGACGAATCCCGCGAAGAACAGTTGGCCGCAGAGAGCGCCGCTCCGACGGATCGCTCCGCGAGAATTGTGTATCTGACCATTGCCTTGTCGGGGGCTACGGCGCTGGGCGCGGAAGTGGTGTGGACGCGCCTGCTGGGCTATCTGCTGCTGGGTACGGTTTATGTTTTCGCCATCATTCTGGCGGTGTTCCTGGCGGGGCTTGCCATCGGGAGCGCCGGCGGCAGCTGGCTGCTGAAGCGAGTGCGGCCGGTGACGGCGCTGGGGTGGTGTCAGGTGCTGCTGGCGCTGGCCATCGTCTGGACCTCGGCGTTCATCAAGCAGGTTCTGCCGTTCTGGGGCGATGATGTTCTGCAGACGAGCGATCCATGGCATATGTACCTGCTGGACCTGCAACGTGTGATTGTCGCGATTCTGCCAGGGACTCTGTTGTGGGGTGCGAGCTTTCCACTGGCTTGCGCCGCGGTGGCCGGAGATCGCGAGGATTCGGGGCAGACCGCGGGCGCAGTTTATGCGGCGAACACGCTGGGCGGAATCGTAGGCGCGCTGCTTGTGAGTCTGATTCTGCTGCCCGGAATCGGAGCGCGGATGTCGGAGCGGGTGATGCTAATTACCGCAGTCGCAAGCGGCGCGACTGCGCTGGTGGCCACGGCGCGCAGCGCACCGGCGAAAATCGCCAGGCTGGCGGTGTCGGCCGCAGCGCTCACTCTGGCGCTGGCGATTACGCCGGTTCCGGGCGATTTGATTGCGTATGGCCGGAACATGAAGACGAATCGGGGACAGTCGGAAATTCTGTACCTGCGCGAAGGGCTGAATTCGTCGGTGGCGATCACGAAATGGAACAACGGCACCATCTACGTGAACGTCAACGGGCATGTGGAGGCCACCACGGAGCTCTTCGATATGAAGCTGCAGCGCATGCTGGTGCATCTACCAGGGCTTCTGCACCCGAAAGCAAGGAGCGTGCTGGGAATCGGATTCGGTGCGGGCGTTTCGGCAGGCACGTTTACACGATATCCGAACATCGAGAAAATCCGCGTCTGCGAGATTGAGCGGGAGATTCCGCCGGCCTCGACAAAATACTTCGGGGACCAGAATTACCGCGTTTATTTGAACCCGAAGACCACGGTGACTTTCGACGATGCACGGCACTATCTGATGACATCGACCGAGAAGTTCGACATCATCGCATCCGACCCGCTGGACGTGTTCATCAAAGGCACGGCGGCGCTGTATTCCCGTGAGTACTTCGAGGCGGTGAAGCGGCATCTCAACCCCGGCGGTTACTTCACCCTGTATGTCCCTCTGTATGAGACCGATGAGATCACGTTCCGCAGCGAACTAGCGACGTTCTTCGACGCGTTCCCGTATGGAACGGTGTGGGCGAACAACCGCGGCGGCCTGGGATACGACACCGTGTTCATGGGCCAACTGGAGCCACTGAAGGTCGATCTGGACGCGGTGGAAGCGCGCTATGCGCAGCCGGACATGAAACCGGTGCGGCAGTCGCTGCGCGATATCGGCATCACTTCGGTGATTGACGTGCTTTCCACGTGGTCGGGCGCGGCGGTGGATCTGAAGAAATGGACCGACGGCGCGCCGCTCAATACCGATGACAATCTGAGGCTCAGCTATCTGGCCGGCTGGGGCATCAATGCGAATATGGCGGACGACCTTTACCGCAGGATGCTAACGTACCGAAAGCCGCCGGAAGGGACCATTTTGGGGTCGCCGGAGAAGTTGAATCGCCTGTCGCAGGCGATCATGCTGTATTCGCGAAGGTGAACGCGCCATCGCTTGTCAATCCGGCTGTTGACGGCCAGGGTCGCAAGGGCTCCGCACCACCGCTCGCGCCCGCGAAGGTGAAGCCTGGGTAGACAACCCGCCGTAGTTCCCACCGTAGAAAGAGACTGATGGTCTAGGCACAATGCAGCTCGACCGCCTTGGTTGTGCACGCAGATTCAAAAGATGAGTCGCACAGGAATCAGCCGGAGAAAACTCGTCAAGAGGATCGGGTTGGCGGCTTTGTTCGCTGCGACTGGAGCAACAATGCGCGAGTCATATGGTCAAGTTGAGGTGCCCAACTCAGCCGGCAAAGAGTTGCCTAGGTTAAAGGCGCCTGGCAAACGAGGCGTTAGTTGCATACGCAACGATAGCGTAGTAAATTCTATGAAAGTATTATAAGTGATTGATTATGCTGGCTCCCCGGGACGGATTCGAACCGCCGACCAACGGATTAACAGTCCGTCGCTCTACCACTGAGCTACCGGGGAATTCGGAGGAGGCGCGGATTGTCGGGAAGGCGCGCATCGAAGTCAAGGAATCAGGAATGCCCGACGATGGCGTGGGGCACGTAAGGTGCCTCCAATCGCGCGATTTCCGCCGGTTCGAGCTGCAGCGTCAGGGCGGCAATGGCGTCCTCGAGATGTTGGGGTTTCGAGGCGCCGACAATCGGCGCCGTGACAAAGGGCTTCTGCGTAATCCAGGCCAGGGCGACCTGCGCCCGCGGCACGCCGCGGGCGGCGGCGATCGCCGCGACTTCCTCGACGATCCGGCGGTCGGCTTCGGCGGTGCTTTGATATAGCTTCTCGCCGAACTGGTCGCTTTGCGAACGTGCGGTCTTCGTGTCCCACTCGCGGGTGAGGCGCCCGCGGGCGAGGGGGCTCCACGGCACCACCGCGATTCGCTCGGCGGCGCACAATGGCATCATTTCGCGCTCTTCCTCGCGGTAGAGCAGGTTGTAGTAATTCTGCATGCTCACGAACGCGCTCCAGCCGTGCTGCCGGGCGAGATATAGAGCCTTGCTGAACTGCCAGGCGTACATCGATGAGGCGCCCAGGTACCGAACCTTGCCGCTCTTGACGAGGTCATGGAGGGCTTCGAGCGTCTCTTCGATCGGCGTCGAGTAATCCCAGCGATGGATCTGGTACTGGTCCACATAGTCCGTTCCGAGGCGCCGAAGGCTGG
>DATMNI010000041.1:0-18733 GCA_035570275.1 Candidatus Acidiferrales bacterium
ATCTACCCAAGGAATGCGTTCGCCCTGGGTGCTTTACACGTTTTCGGGATTTCGGAGGTCCAGTCTTCGGGACGTTCATTCACGCTCGGGGATGTCGGGACAGACGGCGGATCACTCCGTAGTCGGCTCATTCCGTCCAAGAGCGCGCGGGAACGCCGCTAAACGGTGACACTAAAATTCAAAAAATCTTCTCAAGCATTTCAATCACTTACAGCCCAGCCGCCCCGCCGTCCCTCAGTCGCCGTTATAAGCTGGCAGTAGCACGGCCGGTAGCACAGCCATTCCTGGCTATGTTTCTTGCTCTTACATAAGGCACTTATGTCCACTGAACGTCAACTCGAAGCTAACCGCCGCAACGCGGCCAAATCGGAGTGCCCTCTGGGGCACCCCACCTCCGTCGAGGGCAAAGCCGTTTCCAGCAGGAACGCTCTCGGGTCCGGCATTTACGCCGAGTCCACCATCATCACCGGCGAACACCCCGGCGCCCTGGCCCAACTCGCCGAAACCTTTTATCACGACCACCAGCCCCAAACCGCCATGGAGCGAGCCATGCTCGACAACATCATCCGCGATACCTGGCTCCTCACGCGCTTATCCCGCATCGATGCCGAAATCATCGACTACAAAATCGAAGACGACAACGACCGCAAAGAAATAAACCCGGCCAGTAAAGCCTTTTTCGAAAGTTCCACCTGCCAAACCCGCCTCCAGCGCCGCATCAACGACACCCGCAGTTCCCAAATGCAGGCATTCAAGGACTTCCAACGCCTCCAGACCGAGCGCCGCGGTCAACCAGCCCCGCCGCAACCCCAACCGCCGGCCGGACCGCTCGAAGTAACTTCCCCGCCATCTACCTACTCGTTAAACTAGGAATCTATGGATCAGTTCTCGGTCATTGCCCGGCTCAAACAATTCGAGGGTTGCATCAATCATATGTATCGCTGTACTGGCGGCGAGGTAACCGTCGGCATCGGTCATGCGCTGCTGTCTGCCGCCAGCGCCTCAAACCTGACCTGGCAAATCAGCGGCGCTCCGGCCCCACCGGACTGCGTCCAATCCGACTATCAAGCGGTAGCCGCCGCCCCGCTTGGCCAGGTTGCGAACGCCTACCAGCACCTTACCCAATGCCGCATGGGCGATGCCGATGTCGAAGCCCTGGTGGCCGCCGACGTCACCTCCTTCGAGGCGCAACTGCTCAAGGTTTTGCCCAACTGGCACAGCTACCCGCCGCCGGCTCAGGAAGCGCTCTTCGACATGGCTTTCAACCTCGGCATCGGCGGGTTGTTCAAGTTTCCAACCTTGCTGAAAGCGGTGAACGAGAGCGATTGGGCTACCGCTGCCGCTCAATGCCATCGCAGGGGAATACAGGATTCCCGCAATCAGGCCACGGCTCAATTGTTTCTGCGGGCAGGTTCGGCTGCGTCGGTGTAGACCCAATGCTGTTCACTTAGAGCGATGAGCGGGCTCGAAAGCCTTCCTGCCTCCCCCCCACTCCCACATTCATTGGACACGTTCGCTGAAGGACCTTACAAAAAGGACTTCGCGTTCCTTTGTCCACTTTGGCGGGTCGGACGTGATACCAGGTTGGGTACCCTGCGTCTCCTACGCTAAATCCGCACGCGACGCACCCCACTCTCCTCGACCAGCTACGGGCGCTCCCATGTCGTGCGTAGCTTTCAACGACTCGCCCATGAGGTGTTCGACCTACTGGGCGTCGCACAGGTGACCGCGTGAATGAGCTCCTCGACATCGACATCCGCCTCCTGCTCGTGCGGTATGGCAGGACCAAAGTCCTCCAAGCACTTGCCCGCCTCGACGACCAGACCGTAGAAGATCTCGAACGGCAACTACAGACGATCCAGCACAAACCAAAGCTCAACGCACACCACCCAGCACCATGGACCTCGTCGGCGTGGCAGCACAAGAGCGCCCCGAGATCGCCGAACCTTGCGCGCTCTCGCTGTCGGATATGAGAACCGCACCTTCCTCCCCCAGTTGCGCGACGTCCAGCGGTTCCTTGACCGCACCGGCGTACCGCACGGCAAACTCAAATCACGAGCCGCTGCAACGCCCATCGTCATCCGCACACTCGCCAACCTCCCACCAGACAACCTGACTGAACTGCTCCTCGACAAAACGAGCACTGACAGCGACTACGCACTTCTCGCCCGCGCCATCATGGGAGCAAAGACACCCAGCACGACGGAGAATAGGTAACCCGGTCTGGCACGGTGGTCCACAGTTTCAAACCAGAATTGGCGAACGGTGGTCAGTCACCCTGTTGGTTGCCTCGGCGCACGAGTGCAGAGCACGTTGGTAGTTCGGCATGTATCCCCGCAGGATCGCGGCGCGGACGGCGGAGTGGGTCGTCACAGGAGCGCGCTGTGATACCGTCGCAGGGATTCTGTTGGCGGTGGTGTGCGATTCGGGCTTTGAGGCACTTCTCCACGTTGTAGGACTGCCGCACCAGGGATACCTCACGGCTACCGGTTTGCTGCCGTCCGCGGCGGTTCGCGCGGCGGTTCAGAGCCGCACAAGGGTCAGGCCAGGGATTCGGATGAAGCCGCGGACGTTGCCCGTCCCGACAGCGTATCCCAACTCCAGGGCGCACGCGCCGATGATGAGGTCCCCAAGCGGCAGGCTTAGACCTTTGGCAGCTTGTTCCCCGCCGATCCGAGCTACGATCTCAGCCGTAGCCGCCGTTACGGGATAAACCGGAACGGTGGACTTTAACTCGTCAAGGAAAGCCCGGCGGCGGGCGCGGATTTCCGGTGTGATGGCGCGATAGATGCCGTGGCCGATTTCGGCGACGGACAATGCGCAAAGGACGATAGGAATCTCACCGGCCGCTTTCAGAACGCTCTCGATTGCCTGACTGGCGGTAAGCTTCCTGCGCTCGGCGGCGATCAGGACGCTGGAGTCAAGGACTAGTCCCAGGAGGGCGGATTCCATGGCTGCCTTTGCGCCTCGATCCCTTCTTCGATGTCACTCGCAAAGTCGTCATCCATTACGGCTGTGGAGCCTCGCGCCTTCAGGTCAGCGATAACTTCCGAAATCATCCGGCCCGCTGGCTTCGCAGGCTTGATGACGGCGATAGGACGGAGGTCTTGCTCTACGACCACTTCGATGCCCTGCTGGACCTTAACCAGCACGGCATGGAGATCGCGAGCGAGCTCGGCTTCGGTGATATGGACCGTTCCCATGACTCCGATCATAGCGTGTCTCAGGATCGGGGGTCCGGGGGGTCGGGGGGCAGGAACGCCCGCAAGCAGGCCGGACAGGCGGGGGACGCCTATCCTACTTACTGCACTAATGTCTCCACCGGCACTGGCGCGTCCATCTTGTGCTTGCACTCGGGGTTGGGGCACTGCCATATGGGGCCGGCTTTGAGCCACTTCTCCACCATGTAGGGGCTGCTGCACTCGGTGCACTTCTCGGGCACCGGTTTGCCCCAGGCGACGAACGTGCAATCGGGGTATCGGTTGCAGCCGTAGAACGTCTTGCCCTTCTTGGAGCGGCGCTCGATGATCTCGCCTTCGGAACATTCCGGGCACTTCACGCCGATGGTTTTCTGCTTCACATACTTGCAGGCCGGGTAGTTGCTGCAGGCCGTGAATTCGCCGAAACGGCCGCTCTTCAGCACCAGGTGATTGCCGCACTGCGGGCACTTGTCCGGGAGCGGCTGGTCGGGCTTCGTCTGCGTGCCGCCGATCTGTTTGGTGGTATTGCAGTCGGGGTATCCGGAACACGCAAAGAACGTGCCGAAGCGGCCTTTCTTCAACACCATCGGGCGACCGCAGTTTTCGCAAAACTCCTCTTCGCGCGGCTCGCTCAAGTCCGCTTTGTCCAGGTCCGGCAGATCGACTGTTAATTCACGGGTATACGTGCAGAAATCTTTTTTCCTCCGCCAGAGCAAGCTGACGCCGTCGGCCGTGTCTTGCAGATTCAGGTCGTAGAACTCATTCATCTTGGGATACCGGGCCTGAATCGTCGCCAGACGCAGCTCAATCGTTTTGCGATCTTTTTGCCGTTGCTGGGCGATTTCCTTCTCCGCACTCTTTAGGGCGGCTACGATTTTCTTGCCGAAGCGGGGATCACTGACTAACCCGCCGTGCTGGTACTGGATCGCCTGCTCGGAATACCGGACCTGAATCTTTGCGACCTTGTTGAGTACCCTAAACTGTTGCCGGGTAATCTCCGCCTCCACCTTCTTCAGGTCGGTTTCCGCGCTCTTGGAGGAAAAATCGGGATAGCCGCTGCAGGCAATGAAGCTGCCGTGCCTACCCCACTTGATCACCAGCGGCTTGCCGCACTTCTCGCAAATCAAGTCGGTGGGCTTCTCCATCCGCTTGATGTCGGTCATGTGCTTTTCGGCGTGCTTGATGTCCTTCTCGAAAACCTCGTAGAACTCGCCTATGGCGGCGCGCCAATCGAGCTTGCCGTCTTCGACATCGTCCAGTTCCTGCTCCATGCGCGCCGTGTAGGTCACATCGAAGATGTCGGCGAAGCTCTCCAGCAGAAGGTCTGTCACGATCATGCCCAATTCGGTGGGGGTGAATCGGCCGCCTTCCTTCTTAACGTACTCGCGCTCCTGAATGGTGGAAAGAATTGTGGCGTAGGTGGACGGCCGGCCCACGCCGTCCGATTCCAGCCGCTTCACCAGCGTGGCTTCGTTGTAGCGCGGCGGCGGCTCGGTAAAGTGCTGCTCGGGCCTGATGTCCTGGAACGGCAGAATCTCGCCCTCGGCCACGGAAGGCAGGCGATGCTTCAGTTCCTCGTCTTCTTCGTCGTTCTGGTCCTTGCCCTCCTGGTAGACCTTGAGGAAGCCGTCGAACTTCGGCACGCTGCCTGTGGCGCGAAACGTATAGTCCACGCCGTTCTTTCCCTTGGCGGCCACATCAATGGTGGTCTGGTCGAACAGCGCCGGCATCATCTGACAGGCCACGAAGCGGTTCCAGATCAGCCTGTAAAGCTTCATCTCGTCTTCGGCCAGATACTTCTCCACTAACTCCGGCGCGTAAGCCATGGAGGTGGGGCGGATGGCTTCGTGCGCGTCCTGCGCCTCCTTCTTCGATTTATAGACGTTGGGCGATTCCGGCAGGAAGTTCTTCCCATAGCGCTCCGCGATGTAGTCGCGCGCATCCCGCACGGCATCATCGGAAATGCGCGTGGAATCGGTACGCATGTAGGTGATCAGGCCCACCGCGCCTTCCTTGCCCATCTCCACGCCTTCATACAGGCGCTGCGCCAGTATCATGGTGCGCTTCACGCTAAACGGCAGCTTGCGCGAAGATTCCTGCTGCAAAGTGGAAGTAATGAACGGCGCCACCGGGTTACGTTTCTTTTCCCGCGTGCCCACGGACTTGACCACGTAGTCCGCTCCTTCAATCTGCGCCAGCAGCTCATCGGCTGCTTCCTTACCGCCGATCTCGGGCGTTTCGTCGTTCAACTTGAAGAGGCGCGCGCTGAGGACGGGCGGCTTCCTGGCCGAAAGATCGACGTCGACGGTCCAGTATTCTTTCCTTTGGAATGCGCGTATCTCGCGTTCGCGCTCCACCACCACACGCAGAGCCACTGTCTGCACGCGCCCGGCGGAAAGGCCGCGCCGCACCTTGTCCCACAGCAGCGGCGAAATCTTATAGCCCACCAGCCGGTCAAGCACGCGGCGCGCCTGCTGCGCATCCACCAGGTTGATGTTCACATGGGTCGGCTTTTCGAAAGCCTTATCGATGGCCTTCTTGGTGATCTCGTTGAACATCACCCGGAAAAACTTGGGGCCTTGATCGCCCTTTCCCTTGAGTTCCTCTTCCAGGTGAAAACAGATGGCTTCGCCCTCACGGTCAGGGTCGGCCGCCAGGTAAATTTCCTTCACCGTCTTGGCGGTTTGTTTCAACTCGGCGATGATCTTCTTCTTCCCTTCGATTACCTCGTAGTGCGGCTCGAAGCCGTTGTCGACATCCACCGACAGATCTTTCTTCGGGAGATCCTTGATATGACCGAGCGAGGCTTTGACTACAAATTCCTTACCCAGGTATTTATTGATGGTCTTCGCTTTGGCAGGCGATTCCACGATTACAAGAGCCTTTGGCATATTGAGAATTCAGAGGGCGGCACCTTCGGCCGCGGTTTGCAAGTCAAACCCGAATTACCGATTTGACGTTACCACACTTTAACAAAGTTCTTGCCCGGAATCTGTTTCACAAGCCCCAGCATCTCCAGCTCGAAGAGCGCGGCAATCAGCTCGGAAGGCGATGTATCTGCAATTTTTTCAAGCAGATCGTCCAAGTGTATGGCGGCATCCACCTGCAACGTTTCAAGCAGCCGCCGGGTGATGGCTCCCATCTCCGGAGGCTGGCTGCTTAATAATGATGCTTGGCCGCCCACTTCGGTTGCACCGGCCCCGCCGCCGTCTTGTCCCAGGATCTTCTGCCGCCCTCGTTCAATTAGATGCCGGCGGGATTCAGGCGGCAGCTCGGCGATCACGTCGTTCCAGTCCTGAACAATCTTGGCGCCCTGCTTGATCAACAGGTTAGGGCCCCAACTGAGCTTGGAGGTGATGTTGCCGGGCACGGCAAAAACCTCGCGGCCCTGGTCGATGGCCAGTTTCGCCGTGATGGCCGATCCGCTGTATTGGGCTCCCTCCACGATGAGCACGCCCAGGCTGATCCCGCTAATGATGCGGTTGCGGATCGGGAAATTCTGCGGGAACGCCGTGGCGCCCATCGGGAATTCCGAAACGATCAACCCTTTGGCGGCAATCTCCGCCAGGAGTTTGCGATTCTCCGAAGGGTACACCACGTCGGCGCCGCAGCCAAGCACGGCCACGGTATCGCCGCCGGCTGCGATCGCGCCCTTGTGGGCTGCGCTGTCAATGCCGCGCGCCGCCCCGCTGGCGATAGTGAGGCCGGCGTGCGCCAGATCGGCCGAAAGCCGTTCCGCCACGGCCAGTCCGTACGGTGTGGGCCGCCGCGTACCGACCACTCCGAGCGTGAGCGATTGCAGCAGTGAGACGCGGCCCCGGGTGAAGAGCAGCGTGGGCGGATCGAAAATGTCGCGTAAAGCCTGAGGATAACGCGGGTCGCCGATGGTGACCGCGACGGCGCCGGCCTGCAGCATTTTTTCCTGCTGCGCCGCGGCATCGTCAAAGGTGCATCCGCTGGCGATGGATTGCGCCACGGCGCCCGACAGGCCGGCGCCTTCCAGTTCGGTACGCGATGCGCGGAAGATGGCTTGCGGGGTGCGGAAGCGATCCAGCAGCTTTCCCGCGGTTCTGGTACCCAGACCGGGGATCAGTTTCAGAGCCAGCCAGTAGAGTTCGTCTTCCCGGCTGAGAACAGGGGGAGTCATGAAGTGGTGTTGCCGAACTCGACGATAACATGAAGCGGATGCACGATGGCTGGTGGCCGGTGAAAGCACGGGCGAGAGAAACTCTTCACCGGCCACCGGCCACTGCATCCGGCCACTGGCCACCGGCATCCGTTGTTATGATATTGCGAAGAGGAGCAGGCAGCGTGGCGGCAAAGGCCAATCTCAAAGCGATCATCGACGCACTGGAGATGCAGACGGACGATTCGCGGGCATACTTCGATCTCGACACTGGTGAGGTGTACCAGGTGTCGCTCGCAATGATCGGCGCTGCGGAGGAGGGAGAAGAGGAGCCGGACATCCCCGAATGGCAGGAAGACGAATGGGAACTGGCACAGCGGATTGTGGCCAGCGACCGCATTTTGCGGCTCCCCACGAAACACGACATCCACGAGTGGGAGATCATGAAGGAGTTCGCGGAATCGGTGAAAAAGGGTTCCGTTAGCGACGACCTGCAGGACGCCATTCACGGGCCGGGCGCGTTTCGGAGCTTCAAGAGCGCCCTGCGCCGGCACCGTATCGAGCAGGACTGGTATCATTTCCGCGACGAGGCGCTACGCGACATTGCGGCCGAGTGGTGTGAGGACAACGGCATTCCTACGGATTGACGCTTCCAGGCCTTATTTCTGATACCACTTCTCAGGCAAACCTATGCCGGGCGCCCGTGGAGGCAGATCCGGGTTCCAGCCGGGATCGGGTGCTGCCGGCGCCGCTTGATCCGGACCAAGGTTACTGGCGTGAATCGTCGCGTAAACGAAATTCTCCGGAGGTACAGGCGATCCCGCCAGCCGGCGTAGCATCGCCAACTGGCCTGCGTGAGTCATGGCATCGGCTAACGGCCCTTGCAGCAATTGCTCCAGGGAAACTCCGTGGCGCGGAGTTTCTCGCTCCAGCAGACTGCCGAGGTCTTCCAGCACCAGATGAAAGCGGCGGACCTCATCACCGATGTCGTCCAGGCGGTCTGGCTGCCAGACTCCTGCCTGAAAGAAAGTGCGGGCATAACCGAGTACGCCCGTCATGTGCCAGATTATCTCGTGCGGTGTGCGGATATTGACACCGGCCCGGAAGTCGGCAAACGAATCGGGTGCTCCCCTCAGTGCCTTCTGAGTGCGATAGGCGATCGCCGCAACAAAATGTTTCAGCAGGGCTCCTTGGGCATCCACAGCAGCACGATACCATCGGCAGGACGGCAAATCCGAGCAGGTGTATGGAGATGTTCTGCCGCCGTTTCGCAAGCAGATCTTCCTCACCACCAAGTCACGCTGGGCTGAGGGCGGGGTTTCAAAACGGCCCGCGAATGGGCGCGGCAAAGCTCGGATGTAGTCCGCGCGCCCGCGACGGGATCAGGTGTTTCCACCGTTAGCGCAAGCCGCCGGAAGCCAGCACGGTCTCGCCGGTCAGCCAGCCTGAGTCAGCCGACGCCAGGAACACCGCGACCGGGGCGATATCGTCCGGCTGCGCGATGCGGCCCAGCGGCGTCTGCGCCTCAAGCTGCTTCTGGAAGTCACTTCCGATTATCCCGGCAGCCCGGACGCCCTCGGTTTCAACCATGCCGGGGTTGATCGAGTTGACGCGGATCTTCTTCGGTCCCAGTTCCTTCGCGAGCACCTGTGTGACCGCGTCCACCGCGCCCTTGGTCGCCGTATAGACCACCGTAGCCGGCGGCGTCAGGCGGCTGGCGGTGGAACCGATGTTGATCACGCTTCCGCCCTCCGGCCCGAACAGCCTCAAGGCTTCCTGCGTCGCCAGCAGGAGCCCCAGCACATTCGTATTGAACTGCCGGTGGAACTGCTCTTCGGTGATGTCGCCGAGCGCGGCAAACTGGTAGACGCCCGCATTGTTCACCAGCACGTCCAGCTTTCCGTAAGCCCGCTTCGTCTCGGCGAAGAGGCGCTGCACATCCGACGCTTTGGACACGTCACCCTGCACTGCGACAGCTTTGCCGCCCTGTCCCGTGATCTCCGCCACGACGCGGTCGGCGTCCTGTTTGCTGGTGGCGTAATTCACGACTACAGCGGCGCCCTCCGCCGCCAGGCCCTTGGCGATGCCTGCGCCGATACCCTTCGATGCGCCCGTTACAACGGCGACTTTATTCGCGAGTTTGTTCATATCTCTTCTCCGATTCGAGCCGCGATCAACGCGCTCATTTCGATAACTGTCTAATTGATTAGCAGCCCTTGGCGGAGGATTCAGCTTTCGCGGCTAGATCTTTCCCAGGTGAATCAGATAGGCTTGCAGGACATCGCGGTGCAGGACCAGGTCGGCGAACTTTCCCTTGCGGACGACGGTGATGAGTCCTGCCGTCGCCAATTCCTTGACGTGATGCGAGAGGGTGGCGGCACTTACCGGCTGACACCCACGCACATCGGTGCACGGCGTGCTGCCGTTCCTCGCGCCGATCTGTCTGAGAATCTCGTAGCGGCGCGGATCAGCCAGGGCCTTGGCGATCAGATGCATCTGGTTCTCTGAGAGTACCGTCCTGTTCCTCATGATTATCTCTGCCCATTATTCACACGCGCGCCGGCTGACTGGTGTAACGCCACACTCCAGACTGGCCCCAGCCGCGAACGGCTCGAATGGTGCGGACGCGACCAACCGCGGCGAGACCCTTAATTAAAGCCGGACCTCGCTGGCGCGGGATTTCCCTGGACCTGCTGCGTACCACCTGCGAAAGGATACCGCCGCGCACGAGAATCCTCGGAAGCGAAACCGAATTCGGCGTGGCCCAGAACCACCGTGTCGGTGCGCCTCCACCACCGCCGGCAGTAGCGATCCGCCGCAATCGAAAGACTTGAAGCCACTTGTCGATTGGCCACCAGAGTGCTTTTTAGAAGGACGGGAGGTAGTAGAAATGAAAACCAAACTAAGATTTCTGGCAGTGGCGCTGATTGCTGGGGGTACGATGTTCGCGCAGTCACGGCTTTCCATCGGCGTCGGCGTTGGAGGCTACGGTCCGGGTGCTTACCCGCCTCCTGCCTACGCGCAGTATCAGCCACCGTGCCCCGGCCCGGGATACTCGTGGGTGGATGGATATTGGCGTGAGCCCGCTTTCACGGTGGCCCCGCGCCACGTAGAACCGCGTCACGACAACGCGTATCGAGGCAGTGATCGCAACGATCGCGACGATCGCGATCGCGATCGTGGTCACGACAACCTGAGTCAGAACCGCGGTGGCGAACGCCACGACAACCACAACGACAACCGTGGCAACAGTTATTCCAACACCTTCCGCCGCTAACCGCTCCACGGCTCAAAGGCCGGTCGCTCACGCGGCTGGCCTTTTTTGTGTCTGCCCCAAAAAACACCGAATCGGAGCGCGTGCCGAACTTACGCGGGGCGCGAACACGCGGTGAGCGAGTGGCACCGCCAGGCGTTGCTCGACGCGATAGTCGCGTTCCGACGTCACGGGCGCCCACTCGATCCCAGCGACGACCGGCTCGCATTTTTCGCGCGGGACCCGGCTCGAATTGCGCGAGTGGGCGCGATCCCCGTGGCGAGGCCGGCGAAGCCGCGGGCCGTGGTGTCAAAGCTTTGTCATTGCCCTTACCCGTGGCGGGGACGGCCGGACGGACGGCCCCGATGAAGCCCACTGCCGCTTCACTTTCGGCGGCGGTTGGACCGGCGCGCCTGCCGGCTTATGCAAGCATCTGGTTTATGCAAGCATCTTGTTTATGCAAGCATCTTGTGGACGACGTTGCCGCCCACGTCCGTAAGCCGGAAATCCCGTCCCAGGTAGCGATACGTCAGGCGCGTATGATCCATCCCCAGGCAGTGCAGAATAGTGGCCTGCAAATCATGAACGTGGATGGGATCCTCATCGATGCCGAGACCGAGATCGCTGGTTCGGCCGATCACCTGCCCGCCACGGATTCCGCCTCCGGCGAGCCATATGCTGAATCCCTCGGGATGATGGTCGCGGCCGGCATTGTCCGCTTCCTCAGGACGGCGCAGTTCGCTCATCGGTGTGCGGCCGAACTCGCCGCCCCATACGACCAGCGTATCGTCGAGCATGCCTCGCTGCTTCAGATCCTTGATCAACGCGGCGGCCGGCTGGTCGGTGGCCTCAGTCTGCTTGGGGAGCAGCTTGTTGATCTCACTGTGGTGATCCCAGCTTGCATGCATGAGCAGGACAAAGCGGACGCCGCGCTCCACCAGCCGGCGCGCCAGCAGACAGTTGGTGGCATATGGGCGGGTTTTTTCCTGGTTGATGCCGTACATCTCCTGAGTCGCCGCGGACTCTTTGCTGAAATCGAGCAGTTCGGGAGCGGACGATTGCATTCGGTACGCCAGCTCGTAGGAGTGAATTCGAGAAGCGATTTCGGCGTCTCCGGTGCTTGCCTGGCGTTCCTGATTCAGATCGCGAATCGCATCCAGTCGTGCGCGTTGGCTCTGTGGACTGATGCCGGGAGGGTTCGAAAGGTAGAGAATCGGGTCGCCGGTATTCCGAAGCACCGTCCCGGCATAAATCGAAGGAAGGAATCCGTTGGTGAAGTTGTCCGAACCGGCGCTGGTGCCGACGCCGGAGGAGAGAACCACGAATCCAGGCAGGTCGTGCGACATACTGCCCAGACCGTACGTAACCCAGGCTCCCATAGTGGGGCGGCCGCCGATCATATGACCCGTGAAGAGGAACAACTGCCCGGGATGGTGGTTGAAGGCATCCGACCGCATTCCACGCAGAAGGCAGATGTCATCCGCGCAAGTGGCCGTATGCGGCAGCAGATCGGAGAGTTCCATTCCGCACTGGCCATAGCGCTTGAACTCCCGCGGGCTGGCGAGGATGGATGCGTTGGGCTTGATGAAGGCCAACTTCAGATCCTTCGTCATGGAGGGCGGCAATGGGTGCCCACTCCATTTGCGGAGTTCCGGCTTTGGATCGAAAAGGTCAATCTGGCTGGGCGCGCCCTCTTGAAACAGGAAGATCACGTTCTTCGCCTTTGCCGGGAAGTGCGGTGGGCGCGGCGCCAGCGGGTCGGCCGGTTCGGCCGCATACCCGTCGCGATTCAACAGATGGACAAGAGCGATGGAGCCGATCCCCCCGGCGCAGGAGCGAAAGAAATTTCTTCGCGATTGAATCAGGTGGAAGTCTTGTTCGTTCATCGCTATTCCCGCGTTATGAATTCGTCCAGGTTCATCAGCACACTGGCCACTCCGGTCCAGGCGGCCAGTTCTATCTGGCTGCTCCCGCCGGCGGCGAACGGAGCCAGCATGGCGGCATCTTGCGGATGCTCGGCGAAAATCCGGCTCTGCTGTTGTAGATAGGACTGCAGGGCCCTAGTTTCCTTCTCATCCGGTTGCCGGCCAAGGGCAAGCCGAAATCCCAATCGGAGGCGATCGGCCGGCGTCTGCGCATCGGTGACGATCCGGTAAGCCAGTGCGACCGCGCCTTCCACGAAGACGGGGTCGTTGAGAAGATTCAACGCCTGCAAGGAGGTATTCGAGCGTTCGCGCTTGCAGAGCGGCACATCCGATCTCGGCGCATCGAAATTGACCAGTTGCGGATACGGCGTGGAGCGCTGGAACTGGATATACAGGCCCCGGCGGTATCGCGCGGCGCCCGTTGTCTCGTCCCAACCGGCTCCCGCTTTCTTTCCGTACCCGAGTTCGGTGACTCCCGCCGGCTGTGGCGGTCGGATGCTGGGGCCGCCGATGTCGGTGTCGAGCAAACCGCTCACGGCAAGCGTGGAATCTCGAATCAGTTCCGCCGGGAGGCGCAGGCGCGACTGACGGGCCAGCAGCGTATTGGCGGGGTCGTTCGATTCCAGCTCAGGCCGTGCCGACGACGACTGCCGGTAGGTGGCCGAAAGCACGATCTCACGAATGGTTTGCTTACGGCTCCAGCCATGGTCGCGGAAGTCCGCCGCCAGCCAGTCGAGGAGCTCCGGATGACTTGGTCTATCCCCGCGCGTGCCGAAATCATCCGACGATTTCACTATGCCCTGGCCGAACAGCTCCTGCCAGATGCGGTTGACCGCTACGCGTGCCGTGAGGGGATTGTCGCGGGAGACCATCCAGTTGGCCAGATCTAAACGCGTCAGATGGTCCTTTTTGGAAGGCTGCGGCAGAACCGAGGGGACCGCCGGGGTCACCTGCACTCCGTCGACGCGGTAGTCGCCGTGGACTCGCAAATACGACGGATGCGGGTTGGGCGACTCCGCCATCGTCATGGCTTGGCTCAACTGCGGGTACTCGGTCTTCAGCGCTTTCAGCTTTTTGTCCAGTTCCTCGAATTTCGCTTCGTCGGCTTTCTTCTTCCCAACCGCGAAGAAGTAATTGCGGATGAAATGCTCAGTGAGAACCTCGCGCTCGCGTGGGGTGCGTTTCTCGTCAGCAGTGAGGAGAATTTTTTCGCCGTCCCCGCCTTCGGTCAGTTTCTTGACGACATCCCAGGCGAGGTCCCAATCCGTGTATTTCCCGGGCTCGGCGTTGGCCTGGCGAATGCGCTGTTCCCAGGCGGCCTGCAGTTCCGGGACGTGGTATTCGGTGAGCAGAACCTGCCTCTTTTGGTCGTACTCGCGGTGGCGCCGCAGATAGGGTCCCAACTCACCGGGCCGTGGCGCGTCGATATCAGCTTCTTCGACGTTATCGAAGAACGCGAACATGCTGTAGAAATCCTTTTGCGGGATGGGGTCGTACTTGTGGTTGTGGCATTGGGCACAACCCAAGCTCATCCCAAGCCACACCACTCCGACGGTGCCCGCTCGATCCACGGTGTTGTCGAATCGGAACTGCGCGTTGTCCACCCCGCCCTCACGATTGGTGAGAGTGTTGCGGTTAAAGCCCGTAGCGATGCGGTCGGCGCTAGTCGCGTCCGGAAGCAGGTTGCCCGCGATCTGCTTGATCGTGAAGTCGTCAAACGGCATGTCGGCATTGATGGCATCGATGACCCAGTCGCGATACCGCCAGGCCCAGGGCCGGAACCAGTCCTTTTCGTAACCGTCACTATCGGCGTACCGCGCTTTGTCGAGCCACTCGCGCGCCCATTTCTCGCCGAAGTGGGGCGATGCCAGCAGACGTTCCACCTGACGCTCATACGCGTCCGGACGGGTATCGGCGGCGAAGGCGTCGATCTCGCCAGGGGTAGGCGGTAGACCTGTCAGGTCCAGGCTCAAACGGCGCAGCAACACGGGTCGCGGAGCCTCCGGCGATGGCTTGATGTTTTCCCGTTCCAGGCGCGCGAGAACAAACGCGTCGATGGGATTATGGACCCGGGCCGCGTCAGGCACCCGCGGCGGCGCCTGCTGCCGGATTGGCTGGAATGCCCAGTGCGAGCCTGCCTGGGCGGGCAGCGGCTGCGTCAAATGAGTACGGTCGACACCCGGCCAAAGGGCTCCCTGATCGATCCACGCGCGTATGAGACCAATCTGTTCGGAAGTCAGTTTGGCCCCGGAGGGCGGCATCTGGCCGAAGCCTGGAGCGCCCGAGACTCGAAGGACCAGCGGACTGTCGGCGCTGTGACCCGGTTTGATTACCGGACCGGATGCACCTCCTTGGAGGGCGGCGTTGCCGTCGTCCAGCCGCAATCCGTTCATTTGCATTTTGGCGCCGTGGCACGCCTGGCACCGGCTTTGAAACACAGGAGCGATTTCCGCGAAGTCAACCTTGCGCTGAGCCGGCTCAGGCAGCGCGGGCTGCGCGGCCGCGATGAAGGAACATAGCTCTATTGTGAGGAGAAGGCGCCCAGTCATGCCACTTGCAATTGTAACGCTCCGCGGTCATTGCGATCCGCCTTTCGCTCTTTGCCGATCCTCTCAGAACGGTCCCAGCGGTTCGGCGAGATCGGCAAGAGCCCGGAGATGCTTGCCGCTATCCACAGCGAGCACCTCCGCGGTCTGGTTACCAAGCGCGGAGACGAAGAGCCGTTTTCCTTTCACATCGGCGCTGAAGCGATCGATTCGGCCATTGACATTTTGCAGTTCAAGCCGGCCTGTCCGCAACTGCGGTTTGTCGCTCCTGTCCAAGAATGACGCCCGTCAACAGAAGCAATGTTGTCAGCGAGTATTTCACGGATTTTCCCTGGCGCCAATGGTAAGCTCGGTCCGGAGGATGTCCGGGAGAGCTACACGTGTGCCGATGAATACGTTGGCGAGCATCTTGAACCGCAGCGCCCTTCAGCATCTCACCCGTGACGGCGCACTGTTGTTCCTCACGCGATTCGCTCGGCTGTTCTCTTACGGCGCGCTCTCAGTAGTATTGGTCTTCTACTTGACCGGCCTCGGCCTCAGCGAATCGCAGACCGGAATACTTTTGACTTTGACGCTGCTGGGCGACACCCTGGTGTCACTGTTTCTGACGACTCAGGCTGACCGGATCGGGCGGCGACGGATGCTCATCACGGGGGCAATTCTGATGGTGGGCGCCGGCCTGATCTTCGCATCGACGAACAACTTTCTGTTCCTGGTGGTGGCTGGCACTATCGGCGTCATCAGCCCAAGTGGAAACGAAGTGGGGCCTTTCTTATCGATCGAGCAAGCGGCCCTGTCTCAGGTAATTCCTGCTCGACAGCGCACAGCCGTATTTGCGTGGTACACGCTTATCGGAGCGGTCGCAACTGCGGCGGGCTCGCTGTTTGCCGGGTTGCTCACTCAAAGGCTCCAGCAGGCCGAGGTCACGCCTGTCGGGAGCGAACGGGCAATCATCCTCGTCTATGCAGCTCTGGGATTTCTCCTCACCTTGCTCTTCAGCCGCCTCTCCTCGGCTGCCGAAGCACATCGAGATGCAGGCGGCAGCACAACCGTGAAGGGCTCGCTTGGCATCGGGTCTTCCCGCGCTGTTGTCCTCAGGCTATCGGGCCTGTTTGCTCTCGACGCGTTTGGGGGCGGCTTCGTGGTTCAAAGTTTCGCCGCGTATTGGTTCTATCTTCGTTTCGGCGTGAACCCCGGTACGTTGGGCGGCATTTTCTTCGGAGCGAATGTGTTCGCGGGCGTTTCAGCCTTGGTGGCGTCGCGGTTGGCCTCGCGGTTCGGCCTGGTTAAGACAATGGTGTATACGCATCTCCCCTCCAACATTCTGCTGATCCTGGTGCCGCTGATGCCGAACCTTTCCCTAGCCATCCTGGTGCTTCTGCTGCGTTTCAGTATCAGCCAGATGGATGTACCAACCAGGCAGTCGTACACCATGGCCATCGTTCGCGCGGAAGAGCGATCTGCCGCCGCGGGCATAACGGGAGTGGCCCGAACCACGGGCGCCGCCCTGGCTCCGGTGTTTGCCGGACTTCTGTTTGCCAGGCCCTCGCTGATCAACCTGCCCTTCTTCATCGCCGGGGCGCTGAAGATCGCCTACGACCTGCTGCTCTACAGAGCATTTGTGCGCCTCCAACCGCCCGAGGAAGTGGAGTAGGTTTTTAGGCGCCAGACCATCCCTCATTTCTGCCCTTGGAAAGGTCTGCGGCGCAGCAATCGGTAAAGGTCTGGGGGTGCCACCATGATGCAAAGGCAACGACCCTGGATTCGAATCGTATCCTCCAAGGTTTCTCGCCCGAGACAGAAAAGGGTCCAGCACCACAGCCTCCAGGCAGGCTGCGTGCGAGATAATCGGTAGCGGATGGATCAAGGTCGCTGGCTGCGAATCTCTATCTGGGCTGTGGTTGGCCTGTTTACGTTGATGGGCGGCTGCCTGATCGTGGATTCCTCCGGGCCAGACAGTCAAACCTACGGAACGATATTGTCTACGCGATTCGTGGAAGGGATGACCACCACTACCGAAATGAAAGTCGGCGACGTGTCAGTACCGATCCGAACGGAAATTCCAGGAGCATGGATGGCCGCGATTGACTCGCCGATCTTGGGCCGGATCGAGTTGGCAGTCGATCATGACAAACTGCGGGCGGGGCAGCGGGTAAACCTGAAATACCACGTCGGGCGGTTGAGCGGCCGGCCGGAAGTGGTTGGGCTACGTCTGCAATCCGAACTGTTTGGAGAGCATTGAATTGGATACGACAGAAGGCCCGGCGCCACCGACGGCGGAGGGGTTCTGGAGCGGTCGTACATGCCGCCACGGTGTCCAATGTTTCAGTACTTCCGGGTCGCGCCCACCGGCGTAACTATCTGTCCATCGTACACATGCTGGCCGATGTGATGAAGCCAGGCGTATTAACGCAGAGGCGTGCTCGTTCAAGGCCGGTCTGCACGATGTCACCAGCGGTCAAGGAAGTTGGGCCATCAGCGCCGGTCTTCCCGGACGTCATCGCGTTCACCAGCGTCCGCCCAGTTGACCGAAAGTGGGCTTCTCTTCCCTTAGGCTGGAGTGGCTGCCGGAGGAACCGAATCCAGTTGACTACTCCAGCCCAATCTTATCGTTGACAGCTTGCCGCAACCGCTGCTTGCAGCCCAGGTATCCGTCTTATTACACGGCCTTCCGGCGTTTCAACCTGTGGATGCTTGACAACTACGGCATCCACACCGCTGTGTGCCCCAGCGCGCACGTCGCAGGAGCGCTTTCAACCGCATTCGGTTTTCGCCCCGTGCATCGTGCCGGTTGTGGTGCCAGCCCGCCGAACAAATGCCAGTTATTTGACACCGGACGACACTCTGTATGTCGTGCCGCGATTCAAACCTACTGTGTTTCCAATGCATCCACGGTCAATCTCAGCCAAAGAAAAGTGGCACATCCGATGCTTCTCTAGGGAACAACGGCTGCTAGCCGGAAATCCAGCGCGAAGGTGACAATCAATGACCGCGACCCCTAAATTCCGTATCGACATAACCATTAACGATCTCTTAAGAAGTGCGAATCAGCGGCCGCCGGCTCCGGTCCAGCCCAAAGGTTTTTCTCTGCCTAATCCGGTGTTCCCGCAGCATCCGAAGCGGCTGATCGACCCAGGTCCTGACGTCCCGCCTGAAAGGCGGAAATGGGGGCTTCAAGACATCTACCGCACCTCCCGCGGCTGGCTGCTCCCTTATTTGCGATCTCGCGTGCTCCCGGGAGAATTTCACCCGATCACCGCGTATCTCTTCATCGAGTATAAGTGCAATCTCGACTGCTGGTATTGCTGGTCGTACGACAACAAGATCAAGGGCATGACAGAAGACGTGGCGCGCCGCTCCATCGATTGGCTCCACGACCACGGATGCCGTGTCCTGGCCCTGATGGGCGGCGAGCCACTCCTCCGGCCGGAATTCGTACACAAGGTCGTTTACTATGCCGCCAAACGCGGTTTTTGGGTCTATATCGCCACGAACGGCCGCCTGCTAAAGCCCGAGCTCGCCGACCGGCTTGGCGATGCAGGCGTTTCCGCATTCAACTTCGCCATGGACGCGTGGGATCTGAAACCGGGCCTACCAAAGGCGCTGGTGCCCGCCCGGAAGAACCTGGAATACATCCTGCGCAAACAGTACGTGAACGGATACGTCGTCTTCTTCAATATCAA
>DATMNI010000042.1:0-6150 GCA_035570275.1 Candidatus Acidiferrales bacterium
CGCCCAAACCGTCAACTTCAGCGAGCACATCGCGCCCATCATCTATAACAATTGCAGCACGTGTCACCGGCCGGGTCAGGTATCGCCGTTTTCGCTGCTAAGCTACGCCGATGTCCAGCAGCACGGTCAGACAATCGCGACCCAGACGCAAATCCGCGCCATGCCGCCGTGGAAGCCGGAGCCGGGCTGGGTGGCGTATCGCGACGAACGGCGTTTGACCACGGACCAGATCGCGCTCATCCAAACCTGGGTCCAAAACGGGATGCCGCAGGGCGATCCCGCGAAAGCGCCGGCCGCGCCGCAGTTTACCGATGACTGGCAATTGGGCCCGCCCGACCTGATTCTGGAAATGCCCGCCGCATTTTCGGTTCCGGCCGATGGGCCCGACATTTACCGCAACTTCGTGCTGCCGACCAAGCTCACGGAGGACAAGTGGGTGAAGGCGATCGAACTCCGGCCCACGGCCCGCCCGGTAGTGCACCACAGCCTGTTTTTTTCCGATACGACGGGCGGCGCGCGCGCCCTGGATGGCAAAGACGGCCAACCAGGTTTTCCGGGATTCGGCTCTATTTTCACGGTCGGCGACCCCATCGCCGCTCTGAATGGCGGTCTGGGCGGCTGGGTTCCCGGCACCACTCCGCGTCTGCTGCCGGATGGCATCGCGATGCCTTTGCCCAAGGGTTCGGACTTTCTGATGCAGATCCACTTCCATCCGAATGGGCAGCCCCAGACTGAGAAGACGGTGGTCGGGTTTTACTTCGGCCCGCCGCCGACGCGCCTCATGACCACGCTGCAGGCGCCGGCATTTTTCGGCGTCCGTGCCAATATCGATATCGCGGCCGGCGTGACGGACTACAAGGTGCGCGGCTCTTTCACGCTGCCGGTGGATGTGGATGCAGTGGGTGTCTCGGCGCACTGCCATTACCTGGGTCAGGAAGCCAGGTTGACGGCCACGCTGCCCACGGGCGAGGTCAAGATTCTCTTGTGGATCCGCCAGTGGGACTTCAACTGGCAGGACCAATACTTGTTCCAAGATCTGTTGCCGCTGCCCAAAGGGACCAGGCTCGACGGCGAACTGGTTTACAACAACTCGGACGCCAATTACCGAAACCCGAATACCCCGCCCAAGCGCGTGCAGTGGGGCGAGAATTCCACTGACGAGATGGGCAGCCTGCTGCTCAACGTGGTGCCGAAGCAGGCGGCGGACATCGATGCCCTGCATGCCGCGAACATCGCGTTTGTGCTTACGCCGGTGCCGTTGGTGGGCAACAAGCCGCTGTTCGTCAGTTCCGGGATGGTGGATGGCGCCAGCACGCAGCCTGGAGCGGTGACACCCGGCAAGATCGTAGTGATGTACGGTTCGCGAATCGGCACTGGAACGCTAACCGGGGCGGCGCTGGGGGCGGACGGCCGCATATCGACGACCTTGGGCGATACGCAGGTTTTGTTCGACGGCGTGCCCGCGCCGCTGCTCTACAGTTCCAGCGGCCAGGTGGCGGCGGTGGTGCCGTACGAAGTGGATGGCAAGCTGGGGACCCAGGTGCGGGTGCGCAACGGGTCATCTACGTCCGACTCGGTCGCGCTGCCGGTGTGGCCCGTGGCGCCTTCCATCTTTTCCGTGAACCTGAGCGGCACGGGCCCGGCGGCGGTCCTGAACGGCGACGGGCTAACGGTGAACTCCCCGGCCAGTCCCGCGGTGAAAGGCGGCTTCATTTCGATCTTCGCGACGGGCGAAGGCCAGACGGTGCCCGGCGGCATCGACGGGCAGATCGCGTCCGGCACCTTGCCGCATCCGGCGCAAGCGGTGCAGGTGCTGATCGACGGCCGTCCAGCCGAGGTGCAATATGCCGGGGCGGCGCCGGGCGCGGTAGCCGGGTTGTTTCAGGTTAACGCGCGAATCCCGCTGGATTCGTCGTCAGGCTCGGTGCCGATCGAGATTCACGTTGGCGCCGCGTCCAGCCAGCCGGGCATGACCATCGCCGTCCAATAGGCGCTTATCACTGACAACCGCTTGCTTACGCGCGCGGCTCCGATCTCCGATCCAGAGCCGTGACCGTTAGGGAGCGGCCTTTCAACTACTCCAGCGGCGCGGCGGCGGCGGCGCTCTTGCCGGGGAGCCTCGGATTCTTCGGCGCGCCTACCATCGCATAGTCATCCGGCGGCCCGTCCGGGCCGCGCTTCAGCAAGCGTCGAAGTTTTTCCATTAGCTTGCGCATTAAAGTGGGAGTTCCTTCGAGTATCATACAAGATAACGCCCGCCAGCGGGCAGGCTGGCTCGCTGCGCATCGCGCAGGCGGATTAGCAATCCGCCGCCGATTCACAATCGGCCCCACAAAAGGCGGAAATTGCATGAAGGTAATTCTCTTTGGAGCCACGGGCATGGTGGGCCAGGGTGTCCTGCGGGAGTGTCTGCTGGATCCCGACGTGGCGCGCGTTCTCGCCATTGGCCGCACGGCCACCGGGCAACGCTACGTGAAGCTCCACGAAATCGTGCATAAAGACCTGACGGACCTCTCCGGAATCAGTTCGCAGCTCTCAGGATACGACGCTTGCTTTTTCTGCCTTGGCGTCTCCTCGGTCGGCATGGCGGAGCCGGACTATCGCCGCATCACGTACGACCTCACGTTGTCGGTGGCGCGGACTCTGGCTGCGCAGAATCCAAACATGACGTTCATTTATGTTTCGGGAACTGGGACGGACAGTTCGGAGCACGGCCGCTCCATGTGGGCGCGGGTGAAGGGTGAAACCGAAAACGCACTGCTTCGGCTGCCGTTTAAGGCGGCGTACATGTTTCGCCCGGGATACATTCACCCGATGCACGGAGTGGTGCCGAAGATCAGGTGGATCCGGGTGTCCTATGCGATCATAGGGCCGTTCTATCCGGTTCTCAAGGGGCTGTTCCCCACATCCGTGACCACCACCGAGCAGATCGGCCGGGCCATGCTTCGGGTGGCAAGGCAGGGCTGGGCAAAGCGCGTGCTCGAAAGCCCCGACATCAACAGCCTTTGAGCGGGAATATGGCGGCTTATTTCGGCTTATCGCCTGCCGCGCCTGCCGGGCCGCAGGCGAAGTTCCGAGCGTCGTTGGTGCTGCCCACACCCTTATAATGCGCCACCAGCGGATACGGGCACAGCGGCCGGGTCATCTCCACCTGGTTGTTGGCAACGCGCCACGCCACCAACTTCTCCGGAGCCTCTCCTGCTTCGCGCCAACGCTCCAAAGCGGCCATGGCGTTGAACAGGTTCGGCCCCGAACCGCCGCCGCAGTGCTGCATCCCCGGCACCATGAACAGCCGGTACCATTCCTGGACCTTGCCTGCACCGCCAACTGTACCGCCCATGGCGTTTACCACGCTGTCGTAATACTGCACGCTGTGCAAGGGAGGGATCTGTGGATCGCTCCAGCCGTGGTACTGGATCAGTTTTCCGCCGTGCGCCAGGAACGCCCGCAAGTTCGGATCGAGCGCGTTGATGACGCCGTGGTCCATGCGCCCGGCAAGCGCCACGTCGCTGTCGACGTTCAGCGACCGGTAACTCCAGGCCGGGTCCTGAAAGACCACGAACCGGAAGAAATCTTCGCCGATGCTGAAGGGCCTCAGGCCACCGTAAGTGGCCCATCCCAGTTCGCTCCCCGGCTCCAGGCCAGGATAGAATTCCTGTTTGGCGGAATTCCACGCAGCGGCGTAGATTTTCCGCGCTGCCTCCACTTGCCCTGAGGTCAGGCACCCGGGGCCGTCAATATCCTGGCACCGCAGCACCGCGGGATCGAACCTGCACCGTACGGGATCTTCCAGGGTCCCATCCTTGACTCCGTCCAACGCATCGCAGGCTTGCAGCACGGCGTTGTGCAGCAGCGGGTACTTGGCCGGCGGAATGTAACTGGTGTCATCCTTATGAACCGCCTGCGCCACCCACAAAGAACTCAGGGCCCGTCCCGACCAGTTGGCCGCGGGCGCGCCGGCCACGATGCCGTCAAAATCCTCGGGGTACCGCTGCGCTTCCATGAGCCCCTGCCGGCCGCCGTTGGAACAGCCATTCCAATACGAGAGCCGGGCCTCACGGCCATAGAAGGCCGCCATCAGTTCCCGCGATCGCAAGGTCATTTCGTGAACCGCGCGGTACCCGTAATCGATGAGCTTTTCCGGGTGGCCCAGTGCGAACGACCCGCCCGGTGTCTCCGACGACTTGTGCCCGGTATCGGTGGAGGCCGTCGCGTAGCCTTCCCGCAGGGCCGCCGCCATGCCGCCGGCGTTGATGCTCCCGGCCCAGCCGCCGTTTCCGACAGCCTCGAACTTCCCATTCCAGCCAGAGGCGGGCAGCCAGAGCTCCATTTCGATATGGGAATCGGAGGATGGCGTCAGCACCGCGAGAACCCGGCAATGGGCTGGGCCGGTAAGCGGGCTTGCAACCACCGTCTCAGCGGCGGTGATGGTGGTGTGGGGAAGCGATACGGAGGTGAGCCGATCGCAAGGCATCTGAGCAAAGGCGGCCCCGGCTCCCCAGATGAGGATGGCCGTCAGACCTTCGGTAACGCATCGAAATACCGCTTGCTGACGCGCGCGGCTCCGATACGAGCCTCGACAGCCGCTACGCACGCGCAGCCTTCTTGCCGCGCCGTTTGCCGGCAGACGCGGCCCGCCACGCCCCCAGCAACAGATCGCGCATGGCATCCGGTTCCACGCGCGACAGGCGAACCAGAATCCACTCATAGTTGAGGTAGTGATCCGTGATGAAGTAGGTTTCCGGATCGGCCGCAATCAACTCGTCGCGTGCCTCGAAACTCATCCGCACCACCAGCGAGTCGATGTCGGGGCGCAGCCGCGCGATCAGTGCGCCGCGCACCTTGAACGCCGGCGTCCCATAGGAAGAGCCCTCTTCCACATGGTCCAGCCCGAGCGCGATCTGGCGAATGGCGTCGAAGGTCATTAGTTTGAACCTACCCGGCCAGCACGTCCTTGACTACCTCGCCGTGGACGTCCGTCAGGCGGAAATGGCGGCCCTGGTACTTGTACGTCAACTTCAGGTGGTCTACGCCCAGGCAGCGCAGGATGGTGGCCTGCAGGTCGTGGACGTGCACCGGGTTGGCAGCCACGTTGTAGCAGTAGTCGTCGGTCTCGCCAAAGCTGAAGCCCTTTTTGACGCCGCCGCCGGCCAGCCACATCGTGAAGCAGCGCGGGTGGTGATCGCGGCCGTAATTGGTGTCGGTCAGTTTGCCCTGGCAGTACACGGTGCGTCCGAATTCGCCGCCCCAGACCACCAAGGTGTCGTCCAGCAGGCCGCGCTGCTTGAGGTCCATGACCAGCGCGGCCGATGCCTGGTCGGTCCCTTTGCATTGCAGCGCCAGGTCGCGGGGCAGGTCGTTATGCTGGTCCCAGCCGCGATGATAGAGCTGTACGAAACGGACGTTTCGCTCCAACAGGCGGCGCGCCAGCAGGCAGTTCGACGCGTAGGTGCCGGGCTTGCGGACGTCGTCGCCGTAGAGGTCCAGGACGTGCTTCGGCTCCTTGGAGAGGTCCAGCAGATCGGGCACCGACGTTTGCATGCGGAACGCCATCTCGTACTGCGAGATGCGGGTTTCGATTTCGGGATCGCCGAATTGATCGAAGTGCATGCGGTTGAGCTTGCCCACGGCGTCCAGCATATCGCGGCGCGTTTCCGGGTCGACGCCATCGGGATTGTGCAGGTAGAGCACGGGGTTGCTGCCGGCGCGGAAGCGCACGCCCTGGTGGTTGGAGGGCAGAAATCCGCTGCCCCAGAGGCGCGAAAACAGCGGCTGGTCGGGGTTCAGCGCCTGTGCCTGCGAAAGCATCACCACGAACGTGGGCAGGTTCGCGTTCTCGCTGCCCAGCCCGTAGCTGACCCAGGCGCCCATGCTGGGGCGGCCCGGCTGCTGGCTGCCGCTTTGGATGAAGGTGATGGCGGGGTCGTGATTGATGGCATCCGTGTTCATCGTCTTGATGATGGTAATGTCATCGACGATCTTGGCCGTATAGGGCATCAGTTCGCTGACCCAGGTGCGCGACTGGCCGTACTGCTGGAACTTGAAAAGGGACCGCGCCACGGGAAAGGTGCTTTGCCCCGACGTCATGCCGGTGATGCGCTGGCCCATGCGAATGCTGCCGGGCAGTTCCGTGCCGGCGTACTTTTCGAG
>DATMNI010000043.1:0-5517 GCA_035570275.1 Candidatus Acidiferrales bacterium
TGATCTGGTCATGACGCCGGCCGCTCCGCCGGGAGCTGCGCACTACCCTGTTTAGCGGCCGGCGTCACTTCATCCGCGGCGGTAAGGGGGTGCCGCGGAATGGTGTTCAATTTTGTAGCCATAGCGTATCCTGATTGCTCAACGGATCGTGGCCGCCGCCTGGAGCGAGTGCTCCACCAATCGCCGGAAACGCTGCTGTGCCAGTTGGCGGAACGCCGCTTGGCTCCGGCAAGAACGGAGGCGGCCCCGCCATGGCGCGTGATTGACCCAGGGGCGAGTTCCTCCGGATCATTTCGTCCAATGCTTCGATTTTTTGGGTCGGGGCGTGCTCGGAAAGCCACTGCGCCAGGTGGCCAATGCCAAGGCCAGCCGTTGCCACTCCTCCCGCACCAGCCATGTCAGCCAAGATCGCTGGAATCCACCCGCTCAACGGGTGCTTCGGACCAAACTTGCTCACCAGCCGTGAAAGATTTTCAATGCGCCCACCGTGGATAATCGCATCCATCAACTCTTTCTCAGCGGGCGTAAAGTTGGACTTTTTGTCATAGCGCAGCTCCTCGATCGCTTTACGGAGCTTGTTCCCAAGATTTGCACCAGAGCCCGATGTAGCGGCGCCGGCCCTTGCTTCCTCCGCCGCCTGCGTCACTTGTTCGGACACCTTGTCCGCGCGATAATCACCGCGCGCCCGTTTGGCTGTTTCCGCAAAACCAGGAACGTTGGAAAGGTACTCATCAATATGCTCAAGGGCGATTCTAGCCGCGCGCGATTCGGACGTGCCGCGGCGGTCGCCGATGATGTTGCTCAGCCGCGTCCTGACCTCGTAAACCTCTTTTGCTGACGAGTCAGGCCCCAGCGGACGTTTGAGCCGCTCAATCAGACCATACACTCCTGGCTGATCTTCCGGATGGAAATCATCATTGAGCTTGTTCCGCAACGTGTCCGACAAATCCGCGACGACATCGGCCCGCAACGGCACATTTGCGTTTTTTAGCTCCCTGTATGCTTTCTTACTGCTTAACTGCAACTCCTCACGCTCCGGAGCCTCTACGAAGGCTGGTTTCGACGCTCGCGCTATCATTCTGGTGGTGCCAGCCGCCGGGCTCAGCGGCGTCGCCGCCGTCGCGGCTTCAAACGATCGCCCGATTGCTTCCTTGCTCATGGGATCGACGCGCCTTTCCATCACGTCACCCATGAGCTTCGGCCCGGCCATCACGCCTTCTGCTACCGTTCCCGCGATGCGGCCAGGCCAAGTCGCTATGCGCCCTGCCATACCGGACCAATCAATGCCGCCACGCTGGTCCTTTTTTTCTGCGCCCGCAGAGTCTTCCCACGGCCCGCCACTCGCCGCCGCGGTCGGCGCGAAGTCTTCCCATGGGCCGGATTCAGGCGCCATTGCCGACACGCTCCCATGAATTCTTATCTGCGGGATCGCCGCCTTTGAAACGCCAGCCCTTTCGAACCTCTCCGATTTGCGGAGGCGCGCTGCCGTTCAACGGCTTCGGCTGATTTTGCTGCGGCGCACGCGGCTGCCACGGTTGATTTGCCGGCGGCGCGGTCGAAGGCTGACCAGCGCGACGGTTTGCGATCTGGTTGTTTACCGAAGCTATTTCATCGTCAAGCGACTGAGCGCGGTTTGCAAAATCATCCCTCAGCACTTGTGCAACGCCGTATACGTTAGCTGCGCTATCGCCTTGGGAAAAGATGTCATGCACCTCAGCTCTCGCGCTGTCGCTGAGCACGCCTCCCAGGGTCGGATTTGCGAGAATCCTGCCGATCTCGGGACGAACAACCGCTAGCTGTGTCTGGAAATTTTTAGCCGCTTGCTGACCAACCGCTGCTTCTCCGCCGCGCAGGAACCGTTCTATGAACGGAACTCCGCTCTGGTCCACTTCTTGAGCCAGCTGAATCAGCTTGTCGATGTTCTTTTTCGCCGTGTTTTCAAACGTCGTAACGGCCGATCTCATGACCGTTAGTTTGTTCAGGTCGGCCGCAAGCGCCCTTGGTTCGGCCGTAGCCAACTGGCGTTGTGCCAGGCCCTCTGGACTATACATGTCAAGGCGACGATCGGTTTGCGCCAGCCGATCCCTTTGATAATCAATTCTTGCTTGCATAACTTGGTAAGATTGCTGAGCCTTTTCTATTTGCTCGCGGCGTTTATCCTGCAATTGAGCCATGGTGATATAGTCTTTGGTGGCCGCCTGCTGCGCCATGGCGTCGTCGCGCACTTCTGCCGCCTTCTGCTGGATCATGAACGACTTGGTGTCCATGTCGAGCTTTCTGTCATCGAGAATTTTCTGATAGGCGTCGTTCGCCATTTTCCAGTTCTGATATGCCTGCTTGTTCTCTTGCTCCCACATCTTGCTCTGCTGCTCGAACTTTTGCTGGTTGCCTTCCTTGAGACCTTCCAGCGTGCCGGTGAAGGCCGCCAAGGCGTTCATCGTGTGCCGCCTCGTCATGGCGCCGGCGATTGCGCCGAATACAGTGGCGGCGGCGAGCCACGTGCCGGCGGCTTCCATCGTCACTCGATTGTCAGGCGGCGGCGGACTCTCAGGCGCCTGAGGACGGTTAGCGGCCTGTGCCTGATAGGCCTTCATTTCACCGCCGAGACTCTCCATCATGGCGTTCTTCTCGGCTTCGCCGCGCTTTACCCGCTGCCCTGCCTGACCAGCGGCCTGGCGCGTTTCGGCCATCGCCGGCGCTAAATCGACGGGAGCAGTGAGCGGGTCGGTGTCGTCACCGGGTGAGAACGGATCGTTGGCCACTTACGCCGCCTTTGATTGGCCCGTATTGGCTTGCGATGCTTGGGCGATGGTCTGGTTGACCTGATTCTGGATAAGCGCCTGCACCTGCGGCCAAGCCGGGCTTTGCTCAGGATACGGGATTCCTTCTGTCAGGAACACCTGCCGCCATTGGTTGATAAGGCTCGCCTGTTCTGCGGCGATTTGCTGCTGCTCAGCGGGGCTTAACTGGCTGAGTTGGCTTGCAGCTTGGGGCGACGACGCCGCCTGCAAGGGCTGCTGGACGATCGGCGGAACCGGCGGCGGAGCCCTTCCACCGGAGCCTGCACTCCCGCCGAAGCCCGCCGCGCTACCGCCGGCGCCCGCCGACCCACCGGGACCTGCGTTTTGCGCTACATTTGCCCCCACTGCTGCGTTTTGTGGTGCAGATGTAGGTACACCGGCCACGGGTACACCGGCCGCTGGTAGCTCGCCCGGTGACGACGGTGGGCCGGGAGTTCCTCCCGGCTCCGGTGCGGCCAGCGCGGGAGGTGCCAGAACATCGCCAGCGCCAGGCGCCAAAGTAAATTGGTTGGGAGCCATGGTCGTGTCTGTCGGAGCCACAGCTCCGGCAATTTGCCCTGGCACCATTTGTCCAGCGACGGTTGCCGGGTTCTGATTTGGCGGCGACCAAATCGGCGCTGTTCCTGCCGGAGCGTCAAACGGCGCGTTCTGATTTGCCGGCTCGTTGTAGGGGTTCCCAAGCGAGGCGAGACGCTGGGCTACGTTGTATTGCTGTTGAATTGTTGGCCCAACCTCCGTGACAGCCGGGGCGTTTGCGGCGGGGGCCGGCGTGGCTGCCGGCGGGGCGGACGGCGGCTGATCGGTCGTGGACGACTGCACCGGATAAGTCGGCGTTCCGTATGTCTGCGGCGCGTCGATGTTTAGGCCACCGTAATAGCCAGGGGCGGGAGGTGGCAGCGGAATTTGCGTTGGCGCGGCAGTGGGTGCGTCTTGTGTAACGGGAGTTTCATAATCAGTTGGGGCAGGCGCTGTATTAAAGGCGCCGGCACCCGGTATCTGAGCGTATCCCTGATTTGCTCCAACCGTTGGCACGGATGCAGCGCCAAGCGCCGCTCCTCCAGTTAATGGGGCAGCCGTGAACGGCAGATCGCCCCATTCCCCCGGCAGGCTTTGATTATTGTCTAAGGCGAGGAGCGCGGAGTCGGGCGATACCGGAGCCGTCGAGACTACCCGCGCGCCGGGCTCGCCGCCCGCGAATAATGAGTCAGGCGGAGAGGTTGCCGGACTTGGCCCTTGCTCTAGCAGTCGTTGCAGAGCTTGATCGGCCTGCTGCTGTACGGCAGATGGATCAGGTAGCGGGGCAGATGGGTCAGGAGCGAGAGACCCAGCCGCCGGGATTTCAGGACCAGAAACCACGCTTGGTGGGGCTGTAAACGCTGTTGACTGCACACCGAACACGTCTTCCGGGGACAGCGGCCCCATCGGCGTGCCCAGGGGATCAGATGCGGCGAGCAAATCTGAAATGTCCGCACCTTGGCCCGGCGTCAACGGCGTCAATGGTGTTGACGGATTTGAGAGGTCTGACGATGCGGTTTCACCGCTGACGCCAGGAACGTTCTTTGCGAAGTCGGACGTTCCGGGAGCTCCGGCTACGGCCGTCATATCAGGAGCGCCGGCGCCAAATGCTAGACCGCTGTTTGCTGCGTCAGAAAACGCCTGGTCTTTTGGATTGTTCTCTAGAAGGAAACCTTCCTTCCCAATTCCTGTTAGACTCGCGTCTCTATTAAAGTTCGAAGTAACAATTTCTCCCCTTTGGTTCGCGTGGGACAAGAGCATATCGCCCGGCTCATTGCTCGCATTGCCGGTTGGGCTGACGCCGGGAACGCTTGATGTATTTGTGCCTTGCATGGAATTCTGAAAGTAATTTGTGGCTGCCTGCATATTAGCGGCACTGACCGGATCGTTCAGTTGGGCTCCAGTCTTGCCTGGAAAGTAGGCAGGGTCCGTCGCTGCAGCATTTAAGCTCTGATCTCGTGCAATGCCGCGGTTCAACAATTGATCCACATAGCCTTGCGCCTGCGCTGGATCGGTAAATCCAACCTCTGCTTTTATGGAATTGGCAAAATGTTGCGCGGTCGTGGGATCGTTGAGGGCGTCTGCGTAAGCCGACTGGCGAAGTTGCGAGATGTCACCGCTCGCCGGTGTTGCAAAGGCCGGGCCTATGCCGGCACCGCCCAGGTATCCCGCGGGAAACCCGCTGTGCAGCCCCTGTGGAGTCTGCTGTATCAAGTTTCCGTTCTGGTCATACACTCCGACATCCTGCCCTGTCGCCTCTTGTCCAATCGTAGACTGAGCTTCACTGTACCCGACCGTTGTTGGCGCTTTCGGATTAAGCTCTCCGACATAGGCATCAGATTGATTCTGTCCAAGGATATCCCCGCTCGCCACCGAGAAGATATCGCCGGGGCCGGACAACGCGTCGCCGCCACCGCCGCCGCCACCGCCGACCGCGACAGCTCCCGGCGCCGCCCCGGTCGTCACGCCCGCCTGGACATCCGCGCCAGCAACACCGGTTCCCGCCGCCAGCATGCCGAGCGTGTCGGCGCCCATGGTAGACGTGCCGCCGCCTGCAGAGACCTGGCCCGTGTCCCACGCGGTCTGCCCAGACGGCGCCCCGCCGCCGGAAAATTGGCCTGTGTCCGTCGATGCGCCCTGGCCCGCGTTACTGCCGCCGCTGGTATCTCCCGTTGCTGTCCCGGCCCCACCGCCGCCGCTC
>DATMNI010000044.1:0-3469 GCA_035570275.1 Candidatus Acidiferrales bacterium
AAGCGAGAGTTGAACCAGGTCCAGCGAGCCAAGGAACGCCGCCGCTGGTGGCAGTGGCGATGAACTAGAAACGCGGGTGCCGTCGCAGCGGATAATCATCGCCCCGTGCACACAGCGCAGTCTTCAAATCTTTTCAGGCCGTCACCTGCAGACCTGGCTCCCCGGGTGGGGCCGTGCCCCGCGACACCCTGCTTGCCAAGGTCGCGCCCCGAGGGGTGGTCGCCGGGGTACGTGAGCATCGCCAGTTTTTTCCGTCAGTATCACCGGCTTCGGATCTACGATACGTCGACGCCAACGCGTTTTGAGGCGTGTACGTCAGCGTCGCCCCCCGGATGTGCGAGAACGACGAAGTGGCCAGCGGTTTCCAAGTGGACCAATTTGGGGGACTCGCTTGGAGCGCGCTGGTTGATGCCACTGAGCCGCCACCTATGCAGGCAGTGCCCGTTCCCACCGTTGATGAGCTGTTTGCAGCACTGGCCAACCTGGAAGAAGCGCAGGGTATCAACACCTGGTCATCTCGAAGGCGGCCTGGCAATTAAACTACCGAAGCCATTGGATTGGGCACCGATTGGCTTGTTCGGAATAGCGCGAGCCCGCCTTGCTCTCTTCGGCGGAAAGCGCGAGCTTAAGTCATGGTGGACGAGGCTCACACTGCAATCCCACGCCGGTCGAAACGGCGGCGAAAAAAGCAGCCCGAGACCGGCTCGCCGAATGGCTCCAGCGGATCTGTTCCGAACGAAACTGAGCGTCCGGCGGCGGCAGAGCCGCGGGACAATGGGATGCAATTGCTTCCCGAACCACGTCCCGTAGTTTCCCCAGACACCAAGAATCTGGCCGATGCCGTCCGGGCAATTGTGAGCCCGTTGCAGGACATGCTGGAACGCGAGATTGCCGAGCGGCGTAACCTTTAGGCCCAGGCCGATCAGTTACTCACTAAACTCGCCGCCACCCAAGTCGAATTGGCCGAGGCTATGGGGAACATAGGTGTCAGCCATGCGAGGTGGGAAGGAGCAGAATCCCGGGCGGCGGAAGCGGTATCCAAGGTCGTGGCAGCAGAAGCCAAGGTTGAGGCGGGCGCATGCCAAAGCTATCGAGCTCCAGCGTCGAATTGATGACTTACGCCTGGAGTTGGCTCATCCTCCGAAGCGTCGCTGGTGGCCGTTCTAGGTAAGGCCGAGTCATCCTCGACCAGGGCGGCCCAAACAGACTATCACTCACTCCGCTTTAGTGTCCGCCACTCCCATGGTGGCATACAGTGATGCGCCTGAACGCCGACACCGCGTGCTGCCGCCCGTCTCTCGGCGTCAACATACTGATCGCTGAAGACAGTATAGGCCCACGCCCAGCCGGCACTGACCATCAGCGCCTGGAGGTCGTCCTTGCCGGCAAGAAACGCGTGACGTGCGGACCGCGGCAGGCCGTGACCGCTGGACCCGTTTGCTGCCGCCCGCTCTGACTTTGTGGGGGTCGTCTCGGAGATCTAAATCAAACGCCGTGATGTCCTGCCGGGCGTCCAGGCCGCATCATAGCGCCGGTCGTTCTTGGAACCTTGGAGGGCGCGCACCAATCGCTCCATTCTTTGGGCGGAGCCGTAAAAGCGCTCTCCTGTAGCGATAACCTCGACCTCGATGATACGACCCTTACGACGGCCAATACCGTTGATGGCAGAGATGCGGAACCGGCCACCGCCAAGTAACCACGACATCAACAACTGAACCATCGGATCCCCCTTTACCGTTTCCGGTAAGTTGATGCTTGCACGGACGCGCGTGTTGCGACTGTCTGGTGACAGCGAAGGAATGCTCAGGGCCGTGATATTGAAGCCACACCAAGCACCGATGCAAAGCGGTAGGCCATGACAGAATGCACCAGGCAGGCGCCCACCCCCATCGGCCTAGACTGTACCAACTGCAAAGAACTCGGTCTGCGAGGCGGTGACATGCGGCGCGCATGGCTATTGGCGACGACGTGGCTGACGGCAGGGCTATCCAAGCGCAATCGAGGTGTGGGAAGTTGGGCAGAGCTGATGGAGGGAGACCGATTCGCATGCGGCAGTTAGATCAAGCCAATCCTTGGACCATCCTCCACAGAGAAGAGAAGTTTACGTGTTCCTTTTTTTCGGTCCGGAGCGATACCGTTCAGTTTGGGGCCGGCCTTCCTCGGATCTACAACAGCATCAGAATGAAATCGATCGGCGTCACCATCGCACCCATCGATGACGAAGGCTGCACAACTCTGGTTGGACAATACCGTTACGTCCTAGACCGCTTCACTTGGGAACTTCCAGCCGGTGGGTGCAGGCTGGACCAGGCGCCGGTGGAAGCAGCAAAAATCGAACTGAGCGAAGAAACAGGGTATCGGGCTGCCAATTGGCTCCGACTGTTTGACTGCGCCGTGGCGCCCGGATCAATTGACGGGCGGACCCTTTGTTTTGTCGCGTGGGGCTTGCAGCCCGGCGCTCCCCACCCTGAGCCCGAGGAGCAACTGGTGCAACGCCGTATGCCATTTGCCGAGTCGATTTCGATGGCTCTGTCTGGGGAAATTTCACATTTT
The DNA here is from genome assembly GCA_035570275.1 of Candidatus Acidiferrales bacterium. Taxonomy (GTDB): domain Bacteria; phylum Acidobacteriota; class Terriglobia; order Bryobacterales; family Bryobacteraceae; genus DATMNI01. The sequence goes on from DATMNI010000044.1 coordinate 2,554, forward strand.
GCGAGCGTTAGCTTGCTTTTGGGCATTCAAACGAAACTGACACGTGGAGAGCTGCCGGCCGAATTGACGAAGCTACTCAACTCCGCAGACTAGGGTTGAAGACCGTTCGCCAGAGTCAAAATCTGACTCACTGGAGCGGTTTGGTCGCAGGGGGATAGGATGGCAGAAGAGACAGCGCCGAAGCGCTTCTCGCGGTCGGCGTTGCGAGATACGGTTGGCAGCATGCGAAGCGAGGCCTTCGTTTGGGAACCTGCATGGTGAAGTTCTTATCTATGGGACTTATCTTGGCAGCCGCCACGCTCGGTTCAGGCTGCATTTCCCTCTCCAGCACGAGGACCGCGCCGCCGCCGCCTCCGGCTCCAGCGCCGGTGGTGCAGCGCACGTACTACCCTGACGGTACCTATGTGGACCAGGTTGTCCAACCTGTCCCTCGTTAGCGGGACCGGACTGACAAGCCGCCCGAAGCCCCTTCGCTGGGGTAAGTAACCAGCGCTACGTCAGCGGCACCATGACGTGCCTTGCGTAGGCCGGGCGTGTCTGCAGCCGTTCGTACCAGGCTTTCACGTTCTTTAGCTCGGGCCGCTCGACGGGGAGCGCAAACCAGGAGTGGATCCAGCAGCCCACCGGGATATCGCCCATCGTGAAGTGCTGACCAGCGACGTAGACCTTGCCCGCGAGTCTCTCGTTGAGGCGTGCCCAGAGCTTTCCGGTGTCGGCCGCCGTCTTGGCGATTGATGCCATGTCGCGCTTCTCGGGAGGGGTGCGAATCAGGCCCCAGAAGATTTCGCGCATGCCTGTGTGAATGGTGCTGAGCTGCCAGTCCATCCAGCGGTCGGCTTCGCTGCGCTCCCCCGGATCGGTGGGCCACAGGGTGCCCGCGGCATACTTGGCCGCGAAGTAGCGAACCGCCGAGTTG
>DATMNI010000045.1:0-6213 GCA_035570275.1 Candidatus Acidiferrales bacterium
CCGCAGGACGTCCGGAATTGCACCACCTGTCATGCGGCGGGCGCCGGCCAACCCGACGCGTGGAAAACCAATCCCACTGCCGCGGCGTGCGGTTCCTGCCACGATAATGTGAACTTCGCGACCGGCCTGAACCACGTCAACCTGCCGCAGCCAACCGACAACATGTGCAAGAACTGCCACACCCCGATGGCGTATTCCGATTTCGACGCCTCGATTCCGGGAGCGCACCTGATCCCGGCGAATTCGACGTCGCTCCCCGGCGTGGTCACGAAGGTGATCAACGTCGATGGAGCCACGCCGGGCGCCGCACCCACGGTCACGTTCAGCGTGATGGACAAATCCAACAACCCGGTGGATATCACCAAGATGTCCTCCCTCCGGTTGGTTCTGGGCGGCCCCAATACCAACTACAACACGGGCCCGGGCGCCATTCGCGTTTCCGAAACTATCAGCGGTCCGACTAGCAAAGCGAAGGGCACTAATGGCGTGTATACCTACACCATGACCAATAAGATTCCGGCCGGCGGGGCGGGCTCCTATACGGTTTCCATCGAGGGCATGAACAACGTTACTTTACTTCCGAATACCGTGGTCCCGGTTGCAGCCGTTGACGCCGCCAAACCTGTGGAGTTCTATTTCTCCGTTGACAAGAGTCCCATGGTCGCGCGACGCCAGGTGGTAGGCACTGCGAAATGCGCTGCCTGCCATATGGATCTGACCTTCGTCCATGGCGGCACTCGCAGCAACACCCAGGAGTGCACCATCTGCCACAATCCATCCCTGACGGATGGCACTTCGAATCAGAGCGTGAACATGGCCACGCAAATCCACAGCATCCACCGCGGCGAGAATCTGGTCAACCCGTACGTGCTGGGGACCACCAACTACCAGGAAGTCAAGTTCCCGGGCGACCTGCGGAATTGCACAACCTGCCACATGACCGGCACGTATCTGGTGGAGAATGTCGGAGCCAAAGCGATGGTAGCCAGTCCGGGCGGCTTCACCAAGACCACGCCTCCGATCTCCGCTGCCTGTCAGGGCTGCCACGACGATGTGGCGACAGCTTCCCACGCGCTGGCCAACACCACCGTTCTAGGTGAGAGCTGCGCCGCGTGCCATAGCGCGTCCTCGGAATTCTCCGTGGATCGCGTCCACCAGCGGATCTTCTAACTTAACCTAACTTACGAACATCACGGGGTCGCACGGTGGCATCATCGCGCGGCCCCCTTGATTCGTATAACAGATCCGTAAGTCCTAACCCCGCTCCCCTCCGCCCGTACAACCTCCAGGCCGGCCCCTTGCTCAAGACCGCCGCGACGCCTTCCACCTGCTCGCCCGCGCCCGTAGTGTAGGGGATCAATGCCGCCTTCAGCCTGCCCGGCATTCGCGCCGCTCGTGGCCGCACCGTCAACGCCACTTATGCCTACTTATCCGCCGGCTTCCTCCCCGCGTTCAGGCTGTCGAAATTCAAAATGGCGTTGAAGACCAGGAAATAGCTGCCCTTGGTTTCGGCGCGCCAGAACGGGTTATTGGAAAACAGCACCACATGGCCGTCCCCCAACGGCGAATCGATCACGGCCGCGTGTTGCGCCAGCTCCGTGCCGTTGTCGAGCAGGCCGGAAACCAGCAGGTCGGGACTATTGGCGTAACGCAGCACCACGCGGGGGCGCATCGCCGGCGGAATCACGTTCACCGGGTTGCGAAACTGCTCGTGGGTCAGAGGTGTGGCCTCCCACACTTCGGCGTGCGGGTCCTCGGGAATCTCCGCCGGTGCGCGTCCCTGGGGCATATCGGGATCGTCGGCTGTGCCGCGGCCCGTGGGCCGTTCGCGCTCCTCCGGCCCGCCGCGACGTCCACCGCCGCCGCCCACCATGTTGGTGAGATTGAAGACCGGCGGGTTCGACGCGAAGATCGCCAGGTTGTCGTTGTAACCGTAGACAATCGGGCTGGCCGCGTCTATCATCTTGGACCGCAGCGCCGAGCCGGTCACCTTCAGCCGTGTTGTCGTGCCAATCGTGACCCCCGGAGTGAAACCGAAGGCGACCGCGAAGTTCGTGGTGTCATTGGCGGTAATCAGCAGGCCGCCCTTGCGCACGAACTCCTGCAGATGTTCCAGACCGCTCCAGCCGAGCCCCGGGCGCATGTCATCGGTTTCGTCCGTCTTCGCCAGGTTTGGCGTCTCCGGCGTGACTTTCCATGGCAGCGGGTTCCCATACATCGGCATCCCGCTGATGACGGCTTGAGGATTGCCGCGCCCGCCGCCGCCGGGTGCGAATACGATGACGTCGTACTTGGACCGCAGATCGCCATCCTTGGAGGCCGTCTGCGTGCTGATGTAGCTGTATGGAACCAGCAAGCGGTCAAACTCCATGCGCCACCAGCCTTCGGCCTGTGTGCTGGTCCAAGTGTGCATCAGGGCGACGCGCGCGGCGCGCACCGGATGAGTCTTCACCGCCGGGGCCTCAGCTACGGTATATGCCTTCAGACCGAGTTCCGCCCCGGCTTTGGCCAGGTCGGCGGCGGGCACATTGCGCACGATGAACGATCCGCGGTTGAATTTGTGGCCGGCCGCTTCGAACGGCTCCTCGGCCGCATCAAACGAAGCGTCCTTGAAGCGGTACCGCAGCGTGACCAGCGCGTGGTCCGCGTTGTGATTGACCAGAAAGATCTCGCCCGCGGCTCCCACACCGCCTGCGGCTTCCACCCCGCCCGGCGCCCGTACCGGCCCCGATACCGGGTTCAGGTCCGCGCTCAGCACCTTCAGGTCGGTGACCCGCGCCACCTGCACGTTGCCCAATTCGCCGAAGGTCCAGCCGGTATCGTCGTAGATGCTCTTCTGCGGATCGTTGGCCGCCCAGTATTGGTAATCCAGCAGCGTGTCGGCAATGCGGCTGTAAGGCTGATCCATGCGCACTACATAGCTGCCCGCCGGGAACGTGCGCGGCTCGGGCTTGGGTTTTTCGGCTGGCTTGGCGGCCGCCCCATCGGTCGCGGAATCGGCGCCATCCGTGGACGTGCCGCCGGCGGTTCCACCTCGCCCGCCCCGGCCCCCGCGCGGTTTCTTGCCCGGCATCATCACGGTGAACGGCGCGCTGGCGCGCGAAATCTCGCAGCCCTGGTCCTGCAACATGCGTAACAGCTCCGCCTGCCCGCCGGGCCGCGGATCGTCGGCGGTGAACACGTAGGCGGCCGGCCCCTCGGTGCGCGGCTTCTCAATCGAGCGCTTGGCTTTGGTGTAAAAGTTGCGCAGGAACAGCTTGTTATTGGCGGAAAAATAGGCCAGCGCGGTCAGCACGCCGGTCTGTTCATAGTTATTGTTATTGCGCTGCGACCACTTCGTTTTGGGCAGCGGCGGGTTCTGCTTGAACCAGGTGCGCGCGTACTCGGTGGGCCGCAACTCGCGATCTTCGGTATCCGCGCCGCCATTTCCGAACGTCTCGTAGAGCCGGCTGATACCGTTGTGCATGGCCGCGATGAACATCAGGTAGCTGGGAGACCACGTGTCGAAAGTGCCGTGCGTGAACACTCCCGGCATGCCGAATTTGGTCATTTCCGAAACGTTGTTCCAGCCCATCATCTGCCATTCGTCCGCCAGCATCGGGTCGATCCAGGCGTTGTACGGGCCGTCCCCGATGGTGTTGTCGTAGAGATACGGCACGGATTCGTGCAGGTCGTGCAGCACCTGCGCCTTCCAACCCACGAAGGTATTCAGAATGTTTCGCGTGAGCTGAAGCGTCATCCCCATGGCGTCGCGGTTGTTGTCGTGCGCCACGTAATGGCCCCAATAGACCAGGTTCGGCCACTGCTGGCCGGGATGCGCCAGATGCCAGCGATAGATGTCCACCATGCGGTCGCGGCCGTCCACTTCCACAATGGGCGTAATCAACGTGACGACATTGTCGCGGATAGCCTTGATATACGCGCTTTCGTCCACTGCCAGCCGGTAGGCCAGTTCCATGAGCGCGGTGGGCGCGCCGGTCTCGGGGGAATGGATCGTCCCGGTGATGTAATAAATCGGCGCGGACGCGGCCACCAGCTTCTCGGCCTCGGCATCGTCCAGCTTGATGGTGCGCGGGTCGGCCAGCTTGGCCAGCCGTTCGCGATTGGCGTCGAGACTGGCGATCAGTTTCTCAGACGCCACCGCCACCGCGATCATTTCCCGGCCTTCTTCCGACTTGCCGATGCTGAAAACCCTGACTCGCGGGCTGGCTTTTTCCAGCATCCGCATATACTTGTAAACTTCCGTCGAATAGGGCAGAATGCCCGGCGCGCCCGCCACGTCACCGAGCACCGCCTTGGGAGTCGGCACCGTTTTCGATGCCGGCAGATAGTCGGTGAGCGGAGAATTGAAGAACGGCTCGGTGGTGTATTCGCGGATCTTTTTGGTGTACTCCTCATCCACGGCCTGGCCGGCATCGCGCCCGGGCTTGAGCTGGACGGTGGCGCTGGGCTGGCCGAACAGAGAACCGGCGAGAACCGCCGAAGCGAGACACCAAAGATTCTTCATCCAGAGAATATAGCAGGATGCGGAGGTGGCAGTCTTGCCGCGGCGCCTTTCGAGCGTTGCAACTCACGACGGATCGTTTGAACCCGTTGTCTCACAGTCGCTGTCGAAACGTTTTGCATTTCCCTAGCGTGTTGAGGCGATCCGGGCGATTCCTAGCCGGTTTAGAAATAGGGCCGAAGTTCGGATTCCGGCACAAAACGGCCCGCCTGACGATAAATGGTGTGCAACGTCTTGCGGTCCACCTCGACGTGATTCACGATGGTCAACGTCTGATGAACCCGGACTCCAGCGTGCGCCGCACCTTGATATGGCTGCCTCTCTGCGAGTATTGGTTGAAACCAAAGCCGGCGAGGATGCCGAGGAGATCCCGGCCAGAGAGGTTTCGCAGCTTCGGCATCAGGCTACTGCCGGCAGCTCCATCGTTGCCAGTATGGTCGGGTTTCGGGCGAAGCCCAACTCTTCCAGGTTCTCCCCTTCCAAGTGCAACGAGATGGCCTCCTGAATATTTGCCGTTAGTTCATCGAGAGTCGGCGCTTCAGTCACGACAGGCAAATCCAGACACTCTGCCACATATTGCCGCTCACCTCGAAAAATCCGGACCTGTATCGTGTGCCTCATATGACGAGTCGCCTCTTGCCCAACTGTAGCATGGCGGTCAGAAGGACCTTGACTCTGGCAAAGAGTGTTTCAGCATGCGCCCGATGCCAGCGTTGATGTTCAGCATGCGGCCGCGTCCGTCCACTTCAGCACAGCTCTGAGGCCGGGCTCACGTGCTTCCGATCAAGACGAGATTTCCGGGAACGGCGCCGTGTACGGCCTTCATTGGAATGGACCGGTCGAAGGTGGCGAGTAGGCCGTGATTTCGAACGGCCAGACCAAGCAAATAAGCATCCGTGATCTTCTGGTGTCCGCCGATCGTCTGGTGCCCGCCAATCATCGACGGCCGGAACAAGGCCTCATCCATCAGAGACACAGAGTCCGCCCAGAAATGGTGGTCCGCCGTGGAGCAAAGACTTCGCAGGCGGCCGGCCACTTCTGCGGGAGTCGCTTCCACAGTGGGATATGCGGGGTTACTCAGGACGCGGATACAGCCATTTGTGGTTATCGGGCATGTTGCCCAACCGTGCTTTCGATTCCGGCCGAACCAGCGATGCGCGTCTTCGTGGTTGTTGTGGGCGGGATCGAAGAGTGCCACCAGGACGTTCACGTCAAGAAGGGCGATACTCACGACTCTTCCCGCAATTTGTTTACGACGCGCGGGTCGGGTTTCGAGGCGCCAGCCTTCGGCACGAAAAGCAAAACCCCGTTGCGCACCTTTAGGGGCGCTCTGGACGCGAGCGATTGCCGGGCTTAATGCATCACGCATGAGCATGCGTGATGCGCGATGCAACAGGCGCTTAACCGCTTTGGGAAAACGTGGTATGAAGCGGGTATGTGGGGCAGGTTATCAACCTGCGGCGGATTGGCAATCCGCCTGCCGGACCTTGTAGATAACGCCCCAAATGGACTGGCTCGCTGCCGCATCGCCCGAGGCGGATTAACAATCCGCCGCAGATTAACAATCCGCCCCACAAGCAAAGCGCCCGCGTGGCGCGGGTCCATACCGGAGAGGAACTTGGCCGGGTCTCTGTCGGCGAAATTATTCAGCAAAGCCATTTTTGGACTCTCGTATTATCAATAACTTGCAGCGAGTTCCTTAGGAGGGT
>DATMNI010000046.1:0-27770 GCA_035570275.1 Candidatus Acidiferrales bacterium
GTGCGCGTGGGCTGGGAGCAATTCCAGGTTGCTCACGTGGTTGACGATCAGCAGCAGACAGCCCTGCGTAGTGGTGATGCTGGAGTGAGCGCTGGCGGGCAAAGCCACTTCGTAGTCGCCGGGCTGCAGCGTGTGATCCTCAAACCGGACGTCGCCCTCCAGGACATAAGAATGCTCGGGGCCGGCGTGGCTGTGGGAAGGGAAAACGGAGCCGCCCGTCATGCGAACCAGGGACGTAGTCATGCCGGTTTGGCGATCGAAGAACAGCAGCTTCGAGGTCACTCCCGGGAACGGGGTCGCCTTCCATTCACCTTCATGGGCACGAAGCACGGTGCGCTTCGGCAGGACTCCGCTCACCTGGCTTAGCAGTTTTTCCCGCACCCGCGGGTGGGGCGCCGCCTCAGGCAGTGCGTAAACCGTCTGGGCCGCGGCTTCGCGAAACTCCCGCAGTTCCGACTGGCACACGGCGCATCCCGCCTCCACGTGCTGCTGGAATCCGGAAGCAATGTCGGGGTCTAGCAGACCGAGGCTGCTCAGCAACGCCCACTCGCGCAGTTCATCGGTCACCGCCTGGTGTTTTGCCTGGACCTCGAAAATCATACCAACTCCCCCAGGGTGGCCCGGAGCTTCATCATTCCCTGCCGGACGCGGGTTTTCACCGTGCCCAACGGCTGTTTGAGACGGACCGCCAATTCGCTGTGGGTGAAGCCCGAGAACACCGCCAGTTCCACGGCCTGGCGTTGTTCCGGAGTGAGCGCCCCCAGCGCCGAGGCGACACGCTTCCGTTGCCCGCTTCCTTGTGCTAACTGTTCCGGAGTGGGCGTGGTGGCCGGAAATTGGGTTTGCTCCGGCAAGGGATCTTCCAGACGGGTACGCGATTCGCGCGCGCGCAGGCGGTCAATCGCCCGGGTCCGTGCCAGCATCACCAGCCAGGTGCCCACACTGCCCCGGTCGTTAGAATAGCCGCCCGCAGTTTTCCAAACTTGCATATAGACGTCCAGGGTGATTTCCTCGGCATCGGCCGTATCCCGAAGCATCCGCAAGGCGATCGTGTAAACCAACCGGTTGCTTTCGTCATACAGGTCCGCCAGCGCCGACTGGTCCCCGGCCGCACAACGCGCAACCAGCCCCTGCCAGCCCGCCTGAGCCGATGATTTTTGCCGGGCTTCCGCCGAGGCAAAACCAGCTCCAATACCTGTTACGAATGAAGGCCCGATTTTGGATTGTTTCATTCTGGCGGCAACCCGACGCCGCTCGCCCTCAGTATATCGTGTGGCGGCGCACAATGGTCCGGCTAAGGCGGCTGGAATGAGGGGACTGCCAGGAAGAATCTGGCATGCGGGAGTGGGGTTCGCACAAACATAGGCGTTCGAAGGAGGAGGCGGATGCCGGTCCCGTCGAGGTGGCGCCGGGCCGGCGAGGCGAGAACCAGTCGCCCTTGGTGGCGGCAGTGGCGGTAGCGGCGGTGGCGGTGGCGGCGGTGGCGGCGCTAATGCTTGCTCTCGACGATGCCCAGGTCGGTCAGCACTTTGGGATTCGCTTCATCCATGGCCAGCAGGTTGTGGCAGGCGTTGCAATCCTGCGAGATCGACTTTCCATCTTTGGCCGCATGCGACCCGTCGTGGCAGCGGAAGCAGCCGGGGAAATCGGTGTGGCCGAGGTTCACCGGGTAGGCGGCCCAGGTGACTTTCATTTCGGGGAAGATGTTACGGCCCCAGATGGCGGCCAGTTCCCTGGCGGATGAAGTCACTTCGGACTGCCGCTTGGCCCAGAGAGCCGGATAGCTGTCCTGATAGTATTTGGCAAACGCCGCCGGAATCTTCTGCTCCGCCTCTTCCCGGCTGGCGTAGGCGGCTTTCAAAATCTCCACGGCTTTCTTCTTGGCAAATGGCAGGGCAGGCGACAGGAGGCCGGCCGCCATGGCCTTGTCCACGCCGCGGTCCGGCAGGTCGTAACTGTGGGCCGGGCGATTGTGGCAGTCCATGCAATCCATCTGGCGGATGGGCGGTCTATTAGAAACAACGCTCGCGCCGCCGCCTTCGGGCTTGGCGTCGGGCGTGGCGTATAGCGTCCTGCGCCCATCGGGGCCGTTGTATTCGACCCAGGGAATGTTCTGGCGCTGCTCATCGGTGGCGGCATATCGAATGCTCACGCCCGGACCCAGATGGGTGCCATGGATGCCGATGCCGCCGTTGCCGCCGCCGATCTTCATCAGCAGCACGGTTTTGGTGAGCGTGTTGGTTTCGTCGTCGGCGAACTTGGAAACCACCTTGATGCGGTCCTCGCCGTATTTCTGCGGCCAGTGGCACTGCTCGCACGTTTCGCGGGCGGGGCGCAGGTTGTGCACAGGGGTGGGAATGGGCCTGGGGTAAGTGTTCAACGTGACGGCTATCAACTGCCCCATGCCGGAGAGCTTGCTCTTCACGAACCAGCCGGCGCCGGGACCGATGTGGCACTTCACGCACTCCACGTTGGAGTGCGGCGAGTTCTGGTAGGCCGTGAATTCGGGCTGCATCACGGTATGGCAGGTCTGGCCGCAGAACGTCACCGAGTCCATGTAGTTGACCGCCCCGTATCCAATCTGGCTGGCCACGACGATGTTCAGCACGGTGGTGCCCCCCAGGAAATAAACCAGCCGCCGCATGTCGGAATTGGCCCAGGTGAGGGGCGGGAATTCGGGCGGATAGATACCGCTGCGGCCCTCGCGCTTGCGCTTGAGCCACATCCCCAGCGGGACCAGGATCAGGCCGCCGAAGAAGGGGCCCGGCAGCGTGAGGAAGGCCAGAATGCCGATGTATGGATTCTTGGTGTCGCCCCCCATCGTGATGGGCAGCAGGAAAAGCCAAAAAACCGTGGCGCTGGTAACCAACACCACGCCAATCAGGCTGATCCAGTTGTTAGACAGGTGGATGAAGGGCGCTAACCAGCCGCGCCCCCGGCGTGCGGAATCGTTTGGTGTCATGCTCGGTAATCAGTCGCCCGAAACCTTCGCGGGCGCAACTTGCTCCCTTGAGTGCTCTTCTTTCTTAACACTACTCCCAGTCAGGAACGCGGTGTTCAACGGATAGACGTCGGGATCGAACATGACGGAGTAGAAGTGCCAGACCACGATGGCCAGCGTTGCCAGCAGCGCCTCATAGAAGTGGACCGAGGTGGCCACGTCCAGCCAGGCTTTCGGCAACAGCTTCATGGCCAGATTGTTGGCCCAAAGCAGCAGGCCGGTGGCGATCATCACGATGGCGCCCCAGGCCACTGCCCAGTACTCGAGCTTTTCGATGTAGCTATGCGCCGACCGCGGCGGTGGCCGGTCCCCCAGCCCCAGGTTGTAGGCGAAACCGGAGAGCGCCTCGCGTGGATCGTTCCGGTTAGGCAGCATCTCCAGCCAGTGGTCGCGCAATTTGCGGTTGACGATCAGCGCAACCAGGTGTGTGAGCGAAACCGCGATGAAAATAGCCGCGGCCACGCGATGGATCACGCTGCGCAAAGAGTGCGCGCCTTCCAGCCACAGCAGCGGGCGCGCCCACATTTGGTCCGGGTACTTGAGCGCGAAGCCGGTCCACGCCAGCGTAAGGAAGGAAATCAAGAGTACGGCGTGCTGCACGCGCTCGAAAGGCAGCATGCGAAGGCGGTGGCCGGTGGCCGGTGGCCGGTGGCCAGTGGCCGGTGGCCGGATGCCGGTGGCCGGTGGCCGGATGCCGGCGAAGCGCAGCCGGAACAGTTTGCGTAACCAATCGCCGCCATTGTGCAGCAGCATCAGCCCGATGGTCACCGGGATCGCGAAGAGATAGAACCGCCTCACCAACCGGAGCGCTTCCGGCTCGGTCTTGCCTTCCGGAACGTGCACCTGGCTGATCGCAAATCGCGAGCCCGCGCCGGGGTGGCACTGGCCGCAGGTCTTGGGCAGGTTCCTGGCGTTGATGGTGGATTTCGGATCGGAGGAGGCCAGAATGTTGTGGACGCCGTGGCAACTGGCGCAGTTGGCCACGGTCTGAGAGCCCGCCTTGGCGGCCAGGCCGTGGAAGGAGGAATCGAAGCTGATCAGGCGGTCGGACGGCATGCCGAACCTGCGGGTCAGCCGGACATCGCCGTGGCAGCTTCCGCAGGTGTCTCGAATGTGCGCCTGGTTCACTGGCGAGGCCTCGCTCGAATGCTTGATAATGTTGTGCTCGCCGTGGCAATCCGTGCACAGCGGCGCTTGCGTGATGCCCCGTGCCAGAGCCTGGCCGTGGACGCTGGCCCGGAACTGCTCCACCACCTCGCTATGGCACATGCCGCAGGTATCGGGCACCGCCATGCGGAAGGCTTGCGATTTCGTCGCCATCAACTCATGCGCGCTTCCATGGCAAAGAGCGCAATCGGGGGCGCCTTCATTGCCCGCTTTCCGCGCCTGGCCATGGACGCCTTTGGCATAGTCGCCGGCCTGATCGATATGGCAGGTGGTGCAGGCGGGCTTGGCGATTCCGGCGGGGTGGGGATATTGGGCGTGAGATTCGTGGCAGGTGTCGCAGGCGAGGCCCGTGTGCGCACTCTTTTTCAGCTTCTGCCCTTGATCGTGGCAGGCGGCGCACTCCACGGGTTTCGCTTTCTCTGCGGCGGACAGATGGGCGGCGGCTGCCCAGACGAGCAGACCGAGAAGGGCAGAACCGGACCTTAGACCAAATAAGGCGCGGTTCCTCATACGATCAAGACCCCAGGTTGGACGCCTTGACGAAGCTGTCGTAAACGTACGCAGCCCCGACCACAAGGCCAAATACAACGGTTGCCAGCGTCAGGATTTTGCCCCACTTGTCGATGACATCGAGTGTGTGGGCTACGGCCGCCTGTTGCGGAACCACCGAGGCTCCGTGCATAAGGTGCAAGTTGTCATCTTCGCCGCGGGACACCGTCTTGCGCCAAATGAATAGCACCAGAACGGAAACCGCCAGCAGCGTCTCCAAAACGATAAACGGACCGAAATTCAGATTCATAGTTCACCCCTAGTTCGTCAAGTTCACAGCCGGATTTACGCACACCGATTTACGCCACGGATTCACCCATCCGGATTCACCCACCCGGATTCACGCGCCCAGGTGTATGACCGAGCCCGCGACCGGACCCGAATGCAGCGCGCTAACACTCCTCCTGTCAAAACTTCTGGCGGTGGCCTCTTCGATGGCTTCGACCACCGGCAGCAGATAGGCGTCAAGGGCGCACTGCACCTGCTGGCGGGTTTCGCACGAGCCGTCGGCCGCCTGCGCCGCGCAGACGGTGCAAACATTCTTGCGGATCGCCTGGATGTACACCCTAATATCGTCGCTTTGCACGGACTGGATGGCTGCGGCCACCTCCGGAAAAAGGCGGAACAGCGCGCAATTGGACGGTTCGTCCAGACCGCACTGGCCTTCGGTGTTCCTGTCGGTGCACACGCCGCAGATCCGGTTTCGGACTATAGCCTCCAGTTGTAGTAAAGAAAGTTCCATTTCAGCTTCCTCCTGTCCTAATGCTTCCTGAGTAAAAGTACAATGCACGCCGGAGACCACGCCGCCGGCGACGGGAGCTAATGAAGTTTGTATTGGCCGGACGGAGAGGAAGTTGGAGGGTGTGGGCTTAGTGGCGCACCCTCCGAGCCGGCACTGGGGGATATTGCACTCCGAACTGACGCGCTGTGGAATTGTGGAACACGAAGCGCGGCTGCCATGATGGCAAGCAGAACCGTGTCGATGGGATCCTCCTCGGAAACCACCGAGACGATTCCGGCATCCCAAGCCTCAGCCAGCCGCCCGGGCTCCATGCGACTAATCAGGACGATCCGCTCCGGATTGCGCAGGGGGAGGAGCAGCCGCTCGAACGAAGCTTCATCCAGAACCAGAACGCCGTTCAGCGAAGGATCCGGACGCTCCACCAACTCCACACGCCAGGCGCAACTGCGGACAACGGCTTCCCGAATGGCCGCGGAGTACTTGTTATCGGCGATCGAAAGCCTAACCGTTTGCAACATGGCCCACTCCAAACCCCCACCGCAATCAGCTACTTCTTTTCCTGGTAGCCGTCCAGGTTCTTGTGCCCGGCGTAGTACTTGCCGGCATCGGTCAAGTCCTTGGGCTTGGTTTTGGAATCGATATGGCAGAAAGTGCAGGCTTTCCTGGTGCTCTTCATATATTCCGGCTTGCCGTACGAGGCCGTGGAGCAAACCAGGAATCCTCCCAGCAGAATGACGGCCGGCAAAGCGATCTTTAAGTGATGCATGATGCCTCCACTTGAAACTTAGCAATTGCCAAGCCATCCACTTATTGCCATTGTTACTGCGGATCTGTCGGAAATCCCGGCGCTGGTTATGGGGCTATTCCACCCGCAAATCACCGCCGGTTGGGCCAATTGCCCCAGAGATTGCTATAATCGAAGCGAACCCCCGGTAATGTCTAAGATAACCTCAGATTGGCAGAAGTCGAGCGTTTTGGAGTCGGTGTTCGACCAGCTCTCGGACGCTCTGGTGCTCTACGATCCCGAATTCCGCATCACCGGAGTAAACCGGTCCGCGGAGCGGCTCTTCGGCATTACCTCCGAGGAAATGTTGGGGCGGCACTGCCAGGAAGTCTTCAAGTGTTCCGTCTGCGAGCCCAACTGCGGAATGCTGGTGGGGATAAACCAGGCCCCGTCCGCGCCCAACAGCACCGTCCGTCTGCATACCAATAACGGCATGGAACGGCTGGTGGTGATGCGCACCAACCAGATGTTCGACGATACCGGGCAGCTCACCGGCGTGGTCGCCACCATCAAGGACATCACCGACGAGGCCGCCCCGCAGAAGCGCGCGGTCATCGCCGAATCCGCGTCCATGCGCGAGGTGATGAACTTCGTGCGCCGGGTAGCAGTCAGCGAAGCCACCACTATTCTGCTGGAAGGCGAAAACGGAACCGGCAAGGATCTGGTCGCCAAGACGCTGCACTACGAGAGCGCCCGCCAGGCCGAACCTTTCATAGCCATCAACTGCGCGGCGATTCCCGATTCGCTGCTGGAAAGCGAACTCTTCGGCTACGAAAAAGGCGCATTCACCGACGCCCGTTCGCAAAAGCGCGGCATCTTCGAACTGGCCGACAAGGGCACGCTGTTTCTGGACGAAATCGGCGAGATTCCGCTCATGCTGCAGGCCAAGCTGCTGCGCGTTCTGGAAGACCAGACTTTCCGCCGCCTGGGGGGCCTGAAGGACATCCAGCTCGATCTGCGGGTGGTCGCCGCTACCAACAAGAACCTGCGCGAAGCCGTCAAGGAAGGCGCTTTCCGCCAGGATCTCTACTTCCGCCTCAACGTGATTCAGATCCTGATTCCGCCGCTGCGGGACCGCGCCGACGACATCATCCCTCTAACCAAATTCTTCGTCGAGCATTACAACCGAAAGTTCAAGCGGCACATCGAAGGGGTTACGGCCGCCGCGGAGAGTCTGCTGGCGACGCACGACTGGCCGGGCAACGTCCGTGAGTTGCGCAACGCCATCGAGCGCGCCATGATCCTGGAAGAGTCGGCGCTGATTACGCCGCCCAGTCTGCCGATTGCGATCTCACGCCCCGAAGCCGGCACGGTGCTGCCGGTCCCGGCGAGCGGCGGGATTCCAATTGACGGGCTTTCGCTGGAGGACAACGAGAAGAATCTGCTGTTCCGCGCCTTGGAAAAAACCAACGGCAACCAGACGCAGGCCGCCCGCCTGTTGCGCATCACCAGGGACACGCTGCGCTACAAGATGAAGAAGTTCAATTTTCGGTAGCTTGGCGCGGCGAATAGGTGAGGCTCTCGGGAGAAACGATGCAGGCCTCGCACTCTTAGTGGATTTCATTCGGCCGGAGTCTGTAACCAATGCGGAGTGGGTCCTGGTGATGCACCCGCAGTTCGCTGAGGCGCTCAACCAGGCTGGTTGGGTCTGACCTCGGCAGCCCGCCAGCAGTAGAAACCTTGCGTTTTTATCGGGAGCCATATGCCGACCAAGGCGAAAGCAAGACCTTTTGAAGAGCTAGCTCTTGATCTCCTCAAGCAGGCGAAAGAAAAGCTCCGGACGAACAAGTCTTTCACTGCAACCGTGTTTCTGGTGTATCCGTTCCACGTCGAAATTCTCGAACTGAGCTTCCAGCGCCCCGAAGAGAAATACGCCAGTTTCGCGAATGTTATAGAGATGGCGGTGGGCACAAACGCAGACGCGATCATTTCGATCACGGACCAGCGTGTAAGAACCCTACCGTCAAAAACTGCCACGGAACAATTTCGGAAGCGATACCGTCAAGGAGATCTTGAGGCTGAGAAGGCTTCAGAAGTGTTGGGCATGATTGTTTCTCCTCGTGATGGTGCCGATTGGGGATTATCGGTCGCATACAAGCGCACCGACGATACAGGCAGCATCGTCTATGGGCGAGCTAAGTCAAATACACGGCCGCCCTATACGAACAATTTGATTCCAGAAAGCTGGAAGAAGGCAGCGGCGAAGGCTAAACCCGCCAAGCGGAAAGCGTCGCCATCCAGACGGAAGTGATCCGTCGCATGCGGCGCAACAGTACTATCATGTCGTTGGTTGACGCCCAGTTGGTAAGAGTGAACCCCGCCCCGATCTGGGAAGTTGGAACCAATGCCGCCCGCGACTTGGATCGCGTGAGGCGAGATCACTCCGGCAACAGAACTACTCCGACGGAGATGCCCCGACCTGCCGTCCGCGAAGAACACAGCCAGGAAGGGCTGTGTTACCACGAAAACCGCGACCCCAACTGAAACGCCCGCGGGCCGCCGGTGCCGAAGATGTTGCTGGTGCGGGCGCTGGGGTGCCCGAAATCGGGTGCCAGCAGGTTGTCCACATAACCGGTCAGATTGGCGATGTTCAACAGGTTGAAAGCCTCGCCGAAGATCTGCCATTCCAGCCGCTCCTTGAAGTGGAAGCTCTTCGTCACGCGCACATCCTGCGAATTGAAATTCCGGCCCAGGTCGAAGTGCTGCGGCAGGGTGACGAAGGGAAAAATCTGCGCGGGGTTGGGAGCGGGCTTGCCGGCGTATGTCTGGTTGTATAGGTTCACCAGCCGCACCAGGTCCTGCCGGCCGAGCCCGAAGTTGAACTGGTTGGTGCCGGAGCCGGGCAGCAGAAACTGGTCGATACCGGTGCCGTAAAAATCGGTTCCGGTGATGATGGGCTGGAACGGGACGCGGCTGCTGAAGCTGGAGATGAAGCCGATCTGCAACGACCACGGCAGGTCGACAATGGCGGAGGCGTTGAGAATATGGCGCGCCGACGATGGGCCGACGTTCTGCATCCAGTTGTTGAGATTCGAAATGGGTGTGTCCAATTGCGAGGCGCCGTAGATATCCTGCTGGTCCTGCAAGGCGTAGGCGATCTGCGCCTGGAAATGGCCGCTGAACCGCTTGTCGGCGTGCACCAGCAGCCCCTTGTAGGTAGACCGGCCGCCGGCGATGCTGGCCTGGATGGGGCCGTTTGAGCAGTTGACCAGGGGCAGTGTCTGATTGGCGGCGGTGCACGCGGGAATCACGGGGCCGGCTACCGAATAGAAGTGGTTCAAGTCGACGCCGCGCAGCATTTCGTGGATAAAGTGGCGGTAGACCAGGTCGGCGGAGATGGCGAAATCGGACCGGACCTGGCGCTGCAGGCCGAGACTCAAATGCTGCGCCTGCGCGGGCACGAAATCGCGCACAAAAAGATCGGTGGCGGTCTTGAAGACGTCGATATTGCGCACCGAAAGGTCGGTATTGCTGGCATTCACGTGCAGTTCCTGGGTGGCCGCCGCGCGGATCACCGGCAGCAGGGCGGAAAGCAGCGCGCCCGAGAACAGCGTGGGCACGCGCAAGTCCAGTGGCGTGCCGGCGGGCAGCCCGGGCAGGCCGATCGGGTTGGGCACGATGGAACCAGGCAGTGGAAGGAACCCCGTGCCCAGCGGGCCCAGATAGGCGCGCTCGACGAGGCGGCTTTCGATGTTCAACGTATCGTAATAGATGCCGCCGCCGCAGCGGACCACGGTCTTGTTGCCGGGGAGCGACCAGGCGAAGCCCAGCGCCGGGCTAAAGCGCAGCGGCGCGTGCTTTTCGGAACCCAGGCCGCCGGCGCCGAAGATCGGGGTCAGGTACTGGGGCTTGGTCAGGTCGTGATTGAGCGCGTTGCTCTCGTAGGACCAGGCCAGCCCGAAGTTCAGCGTCAGGCGCGGGCGCAGCCGCCACGTGTCCTGCCAGTAGAGGTGGATCAGGTTATCGTGATCGGCGTTGGAGCGCTGAAATGCCGGCGGCTGGTTGACGTCGCCGATGCCGAAGGTGAACGTCTGCAGCGGCAGGCTCATCACGTCGCCCAGGTTGGTGTAAGTGGCGGGCAAAATGGCGGAGACCTGCGGCGCGAGTTGGCGGACTTCCGCGGGCGAAAACAGCGTGATGCCGGCGGGGACGTAAAGCGAGTAGGTCCCCGTTCCCTTCAGGTGTTCCCATTCGCCGCCGAACTTGATGCGGTGGCTGGCGCGCTGCCAGGTGACGTTGTCGGCGAAGATGTGGCGGCGCACCAGGCGGCTCTGCGGCGAATTGGTCTGGTTGCCGAAGATCACCCCGGCGCCCTCCACCGTCACATGCGGGCCCCCCAGGCCGAGGCAGCCGGGGCAGATGTCCGCGGTGGGCGGAGCGTTCTGGTTGGACCAGAAAGTGGTGGAGCAGCGAAACTCGTTCACCAGGGCGGGGCGGAGGCTGCTGATCAGCGAGAAGACTCCGGAATCGGCCCAGTTGACGTTGGTCTCCCAGGCCGAAGGAAGCGAGTTGGCCTCGCGCGGCGCGAAGCTGTTGTTGCCATCGTGGGAGTAGCGGACGAACGCGGTGTGGCGGCTGGAGAGGCGGTAGTCCAGGCGGGCATCGGCCAGGTTGTCGTGGCGCGGGCTGGAGGTTACGCGGGCCAGGCTGGCGAGGGCCGGGTCGCTGGGCACGGCTGTGAAGACGCCGCGCTGGTTGTTGTGTTCGTAGCTGGCGAAGAAGAAAAGCCGGTCTTTGACCACCGGACCGCCCACGTACAGGCCGGTTTGGCGGCGCGCGAAGAAGGGGTCGGGCGCCAACGGGTCGCGCTGGAGCCCGGGGTAGGCGGACATGTGATGGTCGCGGAAAAAGAAGAAGCCGCTGCCGTGAAACCGATTGCTGCCGGTTCGCGTGACGATGTTGATGGCCCCGCCGGCGGCGATTCCGGTGGAGAGATCGAAGTTCACCGAGCTGATCTGAAACTCCTGGACGATTTCCTGCGAGAAATTCTGCTGGGTGCCGCCATCGACGGCGTCGTTGATGCGGGCGCCATCCACGGCGATGCGGGTGAAGTCGGGGTTGTTGCCCAGCACGGAGACATCCTGGGCGCGGTTGTAATCGCCCTGGTAGTTGGCCGAGATCACCACGCCGGGGGCCAGGAAGGCCAGTTGCAAAAAGCTGCGGCCGTTGAGGGGCAACTGCTGGATCTGCTGGCGGGTCACCACCTGGTCGATGGCGTGGCGCTCGAACTCCAATTGGGGAGGCGCGCTGTCCACGGTGACGGTGTCTTTCTGGTCGCCGGTCTCAAAGTGGAGATCGACGGTGGTGACGGCGCCGGTAACGACCAGCGTGTGGATCGCCAGGGCTCGAAAACCGGGGGCTTCGGCGCGCATTTCGTAGGCGCCCGCGGCCAGCGAGGCCACGCTGTATTGGCCGTTCTGGTTGGTCTTGAGGCGCCGGGCGAAGGCGGTGTCCGCATTCCTGACGGTGACGGAAGCGTTGGGGACAAAGGCGCCCGAGGGGTCATACGCGGCGCCGGCGATTTCGCCAGTCGGCGCCTGGGCGTGGGCCGTGGCCAGGATGCCCGCGAGGATGCCGGCAGCCAGGCATGCGCGAAAAACGTGGCGGGCGGGTGGCCTCCTTCTTGGCAAAACATACGCAGAATGCACCAGTACCCTCCTGCTCAATTCTCGCCGATTTGGCCGATAAGAAGCATAGACGCGGGACAAGCCAACAGATCGGAGGGCTTCCGGTACTCCTGCGATCCAGCGAGCGGGGTCAAACCCGCCCGCGTCCAAAACGAGAGATAGCCAAGGGTTGCGTCCTTGAAATCCCAAGGAGAGGGTGACGAGGCACCCCTACGCGTCTTTGACCGCGCTCAGCGCCTGCGCCATGGTGTGGCAGGTCGCGATGAGCCGGGCGCTTCGTCGCGCGGCCGGTTAGTTCCCAACGTTGACCCGGGATGGCAAAGTCGGACAAAAGGGAAGCGCTTGAGCGGGGAATTGCCGGCGCTACCGCGGCTTATACGCGACGGCGTCAATCTCGATCCTGATGTTGGGGATCATGAAGCCGGCCACTACCGTGGTGCGGGCGGGCTTATCATTGCCGAAGAAGGTGGCATAGACTTCGTTCATGGCGGCGAAATCGCCGGCGTCCACCAGGAAGACGCCGCACTTCACTACGTCGGCCATGGTGGCGCCCGAAGCCGCCAGCAGTTTCTGGATGTTGGCCAGCACCTGGCGGGTTTCGTGGGCGATGTCGCCGGGCTCGGGGGGCACCTGGCCGGAGACATAGATGAAATCGCCTGCGCGGATGGCGGGAGAGTACGGGCCGCGCGGGGCTGGGGCGCCGGGAACATTCATGCGTTCGATCATCGGGTTCAGTGTCCTTCCGCTTCCAGGAAGCGCTCCACTTCAATGGCCGCCATGCAGCCGGCGCCGGCGGCGGTTACGGCCTGGCGGTAGGTCCGGTCCTGCACGTCGCCCGCATGGAAGACGCCGGCGACATTGGTGCGGGCGCCGCCTTTGGAAATGATGTAGCCGTCGGCGTCGGTTTCAATCTGGCCCTTGAAGACCTTGGTGTTGGGGATATGGCCGATGGCGAGGAAAAAGCCATCCACCTCTTGATCCCAGGCTTCATTGGTCTTGAGGTTGCGCAGACGCACGCTGGTGACGATGTTCTTGGCAACGTCGTGAACCTCGTCGACCACGGTGTTGAGCTGGAACTTGATCTTGGGGTTGTGGCGCGCGCGGTCCAGCATGATTTTGGAAGCGCGGAATTCCTCGCGGCGATGTACCAGGGTGACTTCGCTGCCGAAGCGCGACAGGAAATTGGCCTCCTCCATGGCGGAATCTCCGCCGCCGATCACTATGATCTTCTTGCCGCGATAGAAGAAGCCGTCGCAAGTGGCGCAGGAGCTCACGCCGTGGCCGATCAGCTTCTGCTCGGAGGGCAGCCCCAGCCAGCGCGCGGAAGCGCCGGAAGCCACGATCACGGTGCGGGCTTCCATCCATTCGCCTTCGATATTCAGACGGAAGGGGCGGGTGGAAAAATCGGTATCGATCACCGAGCCGTGCACAAACTCGGCGCCGAAATTCTGCGCCTGCAGCTTCATGTTTTCCACCAGGTCGGGGCCGTTGATGCCCTCCGGGAACCCTGGGAAATTCTCCACCAGGGTGGTAAGAGAGAGTTGGCCGCCGGCTTCGTGCCCGGCGATCACCAGAGGTTTCAAGTTGGCGCGGGCGGCGTAAATGGCGGCGGTGTTTCCGGCACAACCGGAGCCGATGATCACTACATCTCGCATGGGTTTGTGGGTTAAAGCTCAGGTTAGCACAAGGGGCATGAACGGATGCCGGATGCCGGTGGCCGGATGCCGGTGGCCGGATGCCGGTGGCCGGATGCCGGTGGCCGGATGCCGGTGGCCGGATGCCGGTGAGGAAGGCGGCGCGGTCGCGACCCGGAGGGTCACGGCTACTTGGCCAACTCCGCTTGCAACTGCCGGTAGGCGGCCTCCTCGTAGGTGGTCTTCAACCGGGGCCGCGGTTCGGCCCTGGGGTCTCCGGGGCGCGGGCCTTCGCGTTTCAAGGCGCGGCCCAACATCGTGGTGGCCTCCGCGTCGCTGGGGTCGCGCGCCACGGCGGCGCGCAGGCTCTCCACGGCCGCGGCGTATTGGCCCGCACGCCACATGACATAGCCGAGGTTGAAGTGGTAATCCGGGTCGGCGCTGTCGCCTTCCAGCGCTTTCTGGAAGCTGGCGGCCGCGGCCGCGTTGTCGTTGCGCTGGGCCTGCACCACTCCCAGGTCGTTGAAGACTTCGTTCAGCGGCATGGCCGCCGCGACCAACTGGAAGCACTCCTCGGCGCCTTTGAATTCGCCGTCGTGGAAGCGGCACAGCCCAAGGTAATACTGCGCCTCCAGGTAGTGCGGATCCCAGCTCAGGACTCGCTCGAACCAACCAGAGGCTACTTTGTAATCCTTCTTGCCCCAATAGGTCTTGCCGAGTCGAAAGCAGGGTTGGGAGTAGTGCGGGTCCAGGCGCGCGGCTTGGGTGAAGAAACGGTGGCGCTGCTCGGGCGATGTAGACAGAAGCCCTCGCACATAACTCTCCACCGCGTCCAACCGCACGGCGGGCCGGGCTTTGAGGAATTCCGGCTCGGATGGCGCGGTCTTGGGGCTCACCGTTTGCAAAACCCGCCAGCCCAGATGCACCTGCAACGCGCCCAGATCTTCGACGGCGCCCAATTCGCCCAATTCGCCGCTTTGCTCGGTCCGTTTGAGATCCAGGATGCGCGCGGTGATGCGCAACGAGCCTTTGGATTGCGAATTGCCTGCGCCCTCTGCCTCCCGCTCAGAGGGCAGCAACTCGTACCATCCGTAGACGACCTTGGAGGCGTCCAGAGAGTCGCCGATCTTGATGATGGAAGCATGGGTGAGCTCGGCCCCGGGCCGCAGCGACATCCGGCGATAGGCCTCCAGCCGGTCTTCGCGATCGAGCACGAGCAGTCCCTGCGATGCCAGTGAATCGCCTATGGATTCCGCAATGCTTTCGCCCACCCAATCCAGATTCGCGGTCTTGGAGTGATTGAAAAACGGAAGCACCAGAGCCGTTTCGGCGCGAAGGGACGTACACACGAGGATTGCGAGAGCCAGGAACTTCACCATGAAACTTCCAGTTTAGCCTGCATGCTGGGAAGGTGGGACGGGCCTCCAGGCCGGCCCGGCTCATTGTGGGCTACAATCACGTCTTCTAATACTGACCATGAACTACAAATTCGATTCCTCCAAAACGATTGGCCGCGAGCCGGTCCTGCTTTCGTTCTTCCTTTTGGCTCTTGCGTTTTCGACACCGGTGCTTGCGCAGCCAAACCGGCCATTCAGCCCGGGGCTCCTGATTTTTGACGCCGAAATAGGCGGTCCGATGCAGGTGCAAGTCGCCGTCCTGAGGAACTACACCGGTTCTGACAACGCGACCGCCACGCCGGGCATTTGTCCATGGGTGACCATTCCCCGCGGAAGCAGCGTTGGTAAGAATCTCGTGGTTGAGGTCAACCCCCTCCTTGGCACACCGGGCACTACCACCTGCAACATCCAGGTCACCTCGGATGGCGCGATCATCGGCACGTTGCCGGTAACCCTGAACCTCGGAAACGGCGGTCTCGCCATCTCGTCCCACGGAATCGCGGCTCCGGTTTCACTCACGTTCATCCCTAACTCTAGCGGCTTCGGCAATCCGCCAGCCCAGACGATCAGCGTGAATACACCGGGGGACTTCAATGTGGCAGTCACTTACCCAAGCGAATTCCCGACAGACCACCCCTTCGTCGCCGTCGCATCCGACATATCGGGCAAGGTCTTCGTGAGTGTAGATGCCAGTGAATTGGGGGTCGATGTCGGGGCGCACCGTAAGGGCCTGGTGTACATCGAAACCAGCGCCGGGACAGAATTGGTACAGGTGAACTTCGTGGGCCCTGCCTCTTTCGGCATACCCCCATTATTGACGGTTTCGCAACCAAACATGAGTTTCAATTATCAGTCCGGCCTGCCGGCTCCCAATACCAGTTTTGCAGTGTCGTCGAGCGATAGTACACCGATACCCCTGAGCGTCACGTCATCGGCCAATTGGATCACCATCACTTCTCCCAAGACCCAGACCACGGAGGCCTTTTACGGACTTGCGGTGAATGCGGCCGCGTTGCCGAACGGCCTCAATACGGCCGCCATTGCGGTGAATTCACCGGGTGCGGCGAATAGCCCGCTGATCATTCCCGTATCGGTGTTTGTCAGCGGCAGCAGCGTGCCGGGCGGCAGAAGCGCATCCTCTCTGCTTTTTAGTTCGGCGGCGAATGGGTCGCCGGCGGCATCGCAGGCGCTGTACATCAGTGACTGGGAGGTGGCCAGCTACGTGGCGAAGGTGAACACCGGCAGTGGCAACAGCACCTGGCTCAAGATTTCGTCTGCGGGCCCGTTGAGCACGACGGCCGACCGTGTTCTGACCGTCACGGCGGATCCGGCCGGGTTGAGCGCGGGCACCTATACGGGGAACATCTCCCTGACGACGCTCTTCATCCAACAGACGATTGCCGTTACATTTGTGGTAACCCAGGGGATTGCAGCTCCCATTTTCACGGTGACCCCGAATCTGTTGAATTTCTCCTATCAGCCGGGAGGGTCCGTGCCGGCACCTCAGTCATACACAATCACGGGACCCGCTGGCCCGGCGCCGGTTATTGTTAATGTGGCCGTCCAGACGCAGAGAGGCGGCAATTGGCTTTCGGCCGGTGCTCCCAACGGAATGGTCAACTCCGGATCGACGCTCAGCGCCAGTGTGATTCCCGAGAATCTCGGGCCAGGGACTTACCAGGGCAGCATTGTTCTGACGCCGAGCGGCGCTCCACCGGTCACGATTCCGGTTACGTTGACAGTTCAGCCATCACCGACGGTCTCGGTTTTTCCGGCGACCGTAACCTTCGACTATCGTTTGGGTGATGAAGTTCCGGCTTCGCAGACTGTGCAGGTCGGCGGCACCCCTGGATTAGCGTTCACGGTACAGGCCTCCAGCGCCACGAACTGGCTCTCCGTAACGACATCCGCGGGTACCGTCTCGGCGAATAACTCGATCGTGACGTTAGCAGTGGATCCAACAAATCTGAGCGCTGGTACTTACAACGGCACGGTTACCGTGGCCGGGTCCAATGGCGCAGCCGGCCCGGCCACTGTCAATGTCAGCCTGACCGTGGCGCCGCCGCTGCCCAGTATCACCAGGGTGGTGAACGCCGCCAGTTACCTCGATAGCCCCATAGCAGCCGGTGAATTGCTCACCATTTTCGGAACGCACCTCGGTCCGGCCACGGGCCTGCCGCTGGCTCTCGATCCGTCGGGCAAGGTTGCAACCACGCTGGGCGGCGTGCAGGTGTTGGTAAGCGCATATCCGGCGCCGCTGATTTACGCCTCCAGCGGACAGGTATCGGCGGTAGCGCCGTATGAGATCGGCACGCCATTTCTGGTTAATCCCACCCTGGTGGTGAAATATCTCGGCCAGAGTTCTGGCGGGATGCAAATGACGCAGGCGGGCGCCGCGCCTGCCATCTTCACAGCCAACTCATCCGGTAGCGGGCAGGGCGCGATCCTCAATTCGGATTACTCTGCCAATTCAACCCTGAATCCGGCACTTAGCGGCGATATCGTGCAGATCTTCATGACCGGAGAGGGGCAGACGGCACCGGCTGGTGTATCGGGCAGGATCACCGGTGTTTCGGCGATCGGCCCGCTGACGCCTCAGCCCCTGCTTCGCGTGTCGGTCGCGATCGACGGGCAACCCGCCTCCGTGCAGTTTTATGGCGAAGCACCCTACCTGGTCGCCGGAGTGATGCAGCTTAACGTGCAGATCCCATCCAATGCCAGATCGGGAAATCTGCCAGTGGTCGTAACGTTTGGGGCCGAAGGCAACCCAATCGGAAGCCAGTCCGGAGTGACAGTTTCAGTCCGGTAGAGAGGAACGGTTCAGGATTGTTGACCATGGGTGCTGATTGCCGCCAACACGGCCGCGCCCGGCAGGGCGGGTGCCCGCAAGAGGCGGATTGCCAATCCGCCGCAGATCAACAATCTGCCCCGCAAAGATTAACAATCTGCCCCACAAAGTTACTCGTTAAATACGAGCTTCGTTTTGGTCCCGCCCAAGTGGATCTCCTGCACGTGCATTTTGCCGTCGCCATTGCTGTAGCGGACGGTGGTGGCGCCGTACCTGGATCCGTTTTCTTCCACTTTTACGGGAAATTCACCATGCAATTTACCGTTACGAATGACCGCTTTCTGGTCGACGACCGCCACCTGGTACTCGCCCGGCGCGAATGCCTCGCTGCCGATCATGGTGGGCACGAAAAGACTGACCGTGTACGACTTCACTCCGGCCACCGCGGCCAGTGCGATCAGACCGAAAGAGAGCAGAACTTTCCTCATCATTGGAACACCCCTCAGAATAGATTTTGCGATTGTTGTCTTCGAGATCTTGACTAACAAATCCCGACTTACAAAGTAAGATACGAACGAGACTGGAAAACGTTCCGGTTAGAAATCGCCGGCAGGTGTTAAAAACGTGCGTACGCGTTGGATGGCGATTTGGCGCATCTCCACCGCATCGCCGAAACCCTGCAGCCAAACCAGTCCCGGCTCCCGGCGGAACCAGGTGAGCTGACGCTTGGCATAGTTGCGGGTGTTGCGCTGCGCATAGAATACGGCGTCCGGCGGGCTGAGTTCTCCGCGGATCTGCTGCAGCGCCTGTTTGTAGCCATGCGATTCGAACGGTTTGCAGGTGCCGGCAAATCCGAGGGAGAGAATGTGCCGCGCCTCATCCACCAGTCCGGCCTCGAACATTTGCGCGCAACGGACATTGAGCCTGGAATACAGCTCGCCGCGATCGGGCACAAGACCAAGCTTCAGGGTCCGGTAGCCCGTGAGCGCATCGCGCCCGGTGCGGAACCATTCGGTGACCGGCCGGCCCGTGAGCAGACAGACCTCCAGCGCGCGGGTAACTTTAGGCACGTCGTTGGCGTGAATCTTCTGGGCGCCCGCGAAATCGAACCGGCTGAGCAAACGGTGGAGGCTGCCCGGGCGCCGCCGTTCGCGGGCCGCCAAACGGTCGCGTAGCGGCTGGTCCCGGACCGGGCCTTCGAACAGGCCGTCCAGCAGCGCCCGCAAATAGAACCCGGTGCCGCCGGCAAGAATCGGCAGCTTGCCGCGGCGCGAAATATCGGCGAGGGTCTCCCGCGCCAACCGCGCGAATTCTCCGGCGGTGAAGAGTTCATCCGGGTTGATGATATCGATCAGGTGGTGTGGAATGGCGCGCCGCTCCGCCATGGGGAGCTTGGCGGTGCCGATGTCGAAATGGCGATATACCTGCAAGGAGTCGCAGTTGACGATTTCGCCGTCGAAGGCTTCCGCCAGATCCAGGGCGATGGCGCTCTTTCCCGAGCCGGTTGGACCGGCGACTGCAACCAAAGGGAGCTTTGGCGCGTCAGGTTTCACAGGATGCGTGTTGTCTTGGTAGGCTTGATTAGGCACCTATGGTGGACCCGGAAAACTGGCGGCGAAACCCCGTTATACAATAAAAGTGTGATCTTCGGTCCGGACTGGGTTCCTTCAGCGGTCTCGAAAGAGAGTTAAACTTCATGATTCGATCGGCTAAAGCGCTTCTCGTCGTGATTTTCCTGGGTTGTGCGGCATTCGCTCAAACCCCCGTGCGTCAAACCCCCGCGCGTACGACCAAAGGTCCGGATGCCAAAGCTCCGGATGACAAAACTCTGGATGCCAAAGAGCTCGATAACAGGGCCGGTGCGTACTACAACTTTGCCATGGGCCGGGTGTATGCGGAACTGGCGCAGGCCACCGGGAATAAGCCCGACTACCTCAGCAAGGCCATTGATCATTACCACGAAGCGCTGAAGCTGGACCCATCGGCGAGTATCATTTTCGAAGAGCTCACCGACCTCTACATCCAGACCAACCACTTGCGCGACGCCATCACCCTGGCCGAGGATCTGCTCAAACAGAATCCCGACAACCTGGATGCGCGGCGGATGCTGGCCAAGATCTACTTCCGGATGATCCCCACCAACACGCAGGATGGCCGCATCAATGAAGACTACCTGAAGAAGGCCATCGAGCAGTACGAGAAGATCACCGCGAAGGAGCCGAAGGACGCCGAGAGCTGGGTGGTGCTGGGCCGCCTGTATCGCGCCTCCGCCAAGTCGCCCGAAGCCGAGAATGCTTACAAGCAGGCGCTCCAGGCCGAGCCCGATAACGAAGATGCGCTCACGGGGCTTGGGATGATGTACTCGGACCTGGGCGATAACAAGCGCGCCATCGACATGCTGAAGGCGGCTTCGGAGAAGAATCCCAACGAACACACGCTGGCCACGCTGGCCACTTTTTACGAGCAGGTGCACGACTACAAAAGCGCCTCCGAAGCGCTGAGGAAAGCTGTGGACCTGGCGCCCGACAACGTGCGCCTCCGGCGCGGCCTGGCCGAGGATCTTTTGCAATCCGACCAGCCTGACGAAGCCCTCAAGATCTACCAGGAACTTTCGGGCGAGGAGCCCCGCGACCCCGCCCTGCAGTTGCGCATCGCCATGATCTACCGGTTCAAGCACGATTTCACCAAAGCTCGTGAAGCCCTGAACAAGGCTAGGGCAGTGGATGCGGACAGCCTGGACGTGAAGGACGAAGAGGTGAAGCTGCTCGAAGGCGAAGGCAAGACCGCCGAGGCGATCACGGTTTTGAAGGGCCTGGTGGATCAAACAGCCAAGAAGACCTACTCGGCCGCCGAGAGCGCCAACCGGGCGATCCTGCTGGAAGAGCTGGGAATACTGTACCGAACAGCCGCCAGGTATCCTGATGCCGTGGAAGCTTTCCGCCAGGCGGCTCTGCTCAACAGCCCCGCTGCGGCCCGCTATTCGGCCCATATTGTGGACACTTACCGTGCGGCCAAGGACATGGAGAGCGCGCGGAAGGAAGCCGATTCGGCTCTCAAAAAGTATCCCAAAGACCGCACGGCGCTGATGACCCACGCTTTGCTGCTGGCCGATATGGGCAAAGTGGACGAGGCCGCGGCGGAAGTGAAGGCGCGGCTGGGGGACCAGAACGATTTCCAGATGCAACTGGCTTTGACGCAGTTGTACGAGAAGGGCAAGCGTTGGGCCGAGATGGCCAAAACACTGGACGAGATGGAAAAGATTGCCGCCTCCGACGAGGAAAAATTCACCGTGCACTTCTCGCGGGGCGCCATGTGTGAGCGCACCAAGAAGTTCGACACCGCCGAGGCCGAGTTCCGCAAAGCGCTGGCTCTCAATCCGGACAGCGCCAGCGCGCTCAACTATCTCGGGTACATGCTGGCCGACCGCGGGGTGAAGCTGGACGAAGCTTCCCAAATGATCAAGAAGGCGCTGGACCAGGAACCCGACAACGGGGCCTTCCTGGACAGCATGGGCTGGGTACACTACCGGCAGGACAAGCTGGAAGAAGCGGAGTCCATGCTGATTAAGGCGGTCGAGCTCACGGGCGCCGACCCGACGGTCCACGACCACTTGGGCGATGTTTATTTCAAGCTCGGCAAGACCAAGGAAGCCATTTCGCAGTGGCAACTTTCGGTGAAGGGGTTCCAGGCCGGCACGCAGACGGACGTCGACCCGGACGACCTGGCGAAGGTCACCAAGAAACTGGACGCCGCCAGAGTGCGACTGGCGAAAGAGACCGGCAAGCAGCAGTAGTGGTGGGCAGTTGCTGAGGCTGGTGGGCTTAAGCTGAGCAAACCAGCGGGCAACCCGCGAACCATCTTCGCGGGAGGGACTTGGGGGGAGGGACTGTGGCGGCGCTTCCGCCGGAACGGGCCACAGGGTTCCCCGAACGGCTTTCCCCCGAATGGCTGTCTCCGAAAACCTCCCCGAAAAGCCTCCGGGAGGCCGCAAACCGGGTCTGCCGGGGAATTTCCGTAACCTCCGCGAGATCTTCTAAAATTCCTTTAACCAACTGAAAATAGGTTGGTTACTACCGAATAACGAGCTTGCGAATCTATCGTTTTGCACGCTTGTGTGGGATACTCACTTATAGAGTAGGTCATCAACCGAGCATGTCCCAGTTGGACGAGGCTGTAGCCCGATACAACAAGTTACTGGAGAACGGCCCTTACCGCGATCTCGCGTGGGCCGAAGCCCTGCATGAGCGCATGGAAAGCAGCGGGCTTTCGGCGGGCGGCAGGCTGATTTGTCCATTCCTGCGCCCGAACTTTATTTCGCGCCGCCAGTATGAATCGCTGGTAAAGACCGGAGAAGCATTGATTGGCGCCATCGACCGCATGGAGCAGATGGTGCTCGGCACTCCGGCCCTGCTGGCCCGGCTGGAACTCCTGCCTGCCGAGAAGATGCTGGCGTCAATCGACCCAGGGTATCAGGCGCTGGAAGTGGCGGCCAGGCTGGATTCGCACCTGTCGAACGGGCACCTGCATTTCGTTCAATACAACGCCGATTCGCCGACCGGCGCGGGCTATGCCGATGCGTTGTCCGACCTTTTCTATGACGCGCCGCCCGTCAAGGAATTCCGCAAGAAGTACGCCCTGGCCCGCGTGGGCAGCCGGAAGTATCTGTTGCAGGCGCTGCTGAAATCGTACAAACAGTTCGGCGGCACGAAGAAACCCAATATCGCGATTGTGGAGTTCCGCCCGGCCTACCATTCGGGCCAAAGCGAGTACGAGTTGTTCCGCGATTTCTTCCGTGAGGAAGGCTACGCGGTGGAGATCGTTTCGCCGGAACAACTGGAATACCGCAAGGGCGTGTTGTGCAAGGGCAACTTCGCGATCAACGTGGTGTATCGCCGTCTGGGCGTGCAGGAATTCCTGATCCGCTTCGACCTGACGCATCCTTTGGTGCAGGCTTACCGCGACCGCGCGGTTTGCGTGGTCAACAGCTTCCGTTCGGAATTGGCGCACAAGAAGGCCATGTTCGGGTTGCTGACCGATGAATCGGTGACGTCCAAGTTTCCGGCCGCGGAACGTAAAGCCATTCGCGACCACGTGCCATGGACCCGCCTGGTGGCCGCCTCCAAGACGACTTACGCCGAACAGACCATCGACTTGCCGGAGTTTATCACCCAGAACCGGGAAAAGTTGACGCTCAAGCCCAACGACGATTACAGCGACCAGCATACGTACCTCGGCTGGGAGATGGATTCCGCCGGCTGGGATCGTGCGCTGAAGCAGGCCATGCGGTCGCCGTACGTAGTGCAGGAACGCGTGGAACCGGTGCGGTCGATCTTTCCGCTGCTGAGCTTCGGCCACCTGGAATTCCGCGAGATGCAGGTGGACGTGCATCCGCACGCCTATCTCGGCAAAGTGCAGGGTTGTTCGAGCTGGCTCTCCGCCGGCAAGTCCGGCTTCTCATCGGCGGCGGGGATCGTGCCCACGTTCATTTTGGACTCCAAAGGGTAGGCAGAAGCGTGCCGGCCGCCACCGGAATCGTCATACAGGTTGCCATCGCCGCCAGCTCGATAGAGTACCATTAGCCGATGCCCATGAAGGTGCGCGAGGTGATCCGTTTGCTTGAGAAGCACGGATGGGTGGAGATGCGATCGCGGGGAAGCCATCGGCACTTCAAACATCCCGACGAAGCGTTCGTGATCACGGTGCCCGGTAACGACGGGGTAACGACGGGAAGGAACTCGCACCAGGCACGTTAAACGTTATAACCAAGAAGGCAGGGCTGAAATGATCGCGAGACGGTACCTAATAGTCATCGAACAAACAGGGACGGGCTACTCCGCCTATTCGCCGGATGTTTTGGGATGCGTGGCCGTTGGCGACAGCGAAGAAGAGACGCGCCGGAATTTTCAGGATGCCCTGACTGCGCATTTCGAGGCCATGCGTGAAGTTGGTGAGCCGATCCCGGAGCCGCACACTTCTGTCGATTACGTCGAAGTGGCCGCGTAATCGCCGGGTTTTCCACGTCTAAGGTCGGACCCGACATCTGACGCAATGGGCGATTAGGCGTTCCTTCCGCTCAGGTGGCCCTCGCCAGTTTCCGGTAACGTCGTTTTTCTGCCCCGAACATCTCCGCCGGGATGTCCCCGCGTCCTGGCATACTCAAAGGATCATGAAGCACCGGTTTCTCGTCCACTCGTTGAACCACACGGTTCTGCTGGTCGATATCACCGCAATTGGCTTGCCCGCTAAGATCTACCCTCCTGAGGGAAAGCCGCAGGCCGTGCCGACTCTGCGTTTCCAAACGTGGGGTACCGCGAAGGAGTACCTTCGCGGTCTCGGCACCAGCGAGGAGTGCCTCGATGAAATCGAGGCCAACGTGAAAAGCGCAAGTCTGGCTGTGTTGACGATAACCTGATGAAAAACACTCTCAGCGACCGCCCGCGTCGCTTAGCCGGACCTCACGCTTGCCCGGACGAAGTCCGCTAACGTCGTTTCACGGCGGCTATCAGAGAAAACGCCCTCTTTCTCCCCCAATGGCTCTGGAATTGTGTAAGCTGGTCTCAAATGCTCAGTGATGCAATCGAGGCGCTTAAGCAAGAACTAGAGAAGGCAGACGGCGGTCGTCTGCTCCCGGCGACTGATGAGGATCTGGAAGAAGCAAGGCAATTTGGTTTTCCTAACGGCCTTCTCGAACTTTACCGCGAGAATGCACCTGATGTAGCCGATGGGCGAGTCGAGTTGTGGAAGAGTCGGCCCGCTTCGGGTCAGCGGATCTGGTCCGTCCAGAACGCCATCAGAGAGAACCGAGACTATGTGCCGGGCACTGAACTCTTTCCTTTGGGGTACGTAGTATTTGCGAGCAACATGTTTGGTGATGCGTACTGCATCGATACGGTCCACGTCGGCCAGTCAGGCGAATTGCCTGTTGTGCTGTTTCCGCACGACGTGATTGAGGAAGGTGCATCGCAAGAAGATGTCGAACGATATCGTCTGCCCGTGGCAGCCAACCTTGAGGACTTTCTGAGGCAGTTCGCTCGCCGGACGCTGATTGAGCAAGCAAAATACGATTGAGTCCGATCAGCGATGCGGCTCCTTTAGGCCAGTTTCCGAGAAGCGGTCGTAAAGTGTTAGCGGAAACTGGCGGTTCGGAGGACTTGGCGAGTTCACGTGGGCGAAAGCGCCCATCCAGTAGAAGTGTTTGCCCAAGTGGCCCTTTCCGCAATTTCAACGTACAGCCCCAACCCCTCGCCAAGGCGCTCGAAGAATTCGATGATCCATCGCCGTCACCAATCATTGGCGGAATCCATTTATTCCGGCGACGCAAATCAAAGGGGGGCTACGTGTTTGCGCCGCCAAGGATTGGCGAAGCCATGGCCGTTTCGTCTCTTACCGGCACAGTGCGCCTGCGCCCGCAATCCCCGCATCGGCGCCGTACCGCGCCATCACCAGAGGGATTTCGGCGGCACGCTGATTGATGGCCCAGCGCGGCAGATTCCGCGAAATGCCGGGGAAGAATCCACTCATCAGTCCGGCAATGCCGCCACCCACAACCATAACGTCGGGCTCCAGAAGGTCCACGATATTGCCCAGCCAGACCGTCAGCAGGTGCGCGGTTTCCTCGAGGACTTCGCGGGCCGCCCGGTCGCCTTCGTGAAACGCCTGGCCCACATGTTCGGCGCGCACTCCGTCCAGGCTGCCGGCAAGCTGGAGGATGAGCGAATCCCGATACGGAGTGACGTTCTGGTCTGTAACCCGGACTCCGGCGCCGACGGCGAGTTTGTCTTGGGCCCGGCGAGCGATGGCCGGGCCTGAGGCCAGCGCCTCAATGCATCCCGGTTTGCCGCAGCCGCACTTGGGGCCGTTGTAGTCGATGGTCACGTGGCCGCCCTCGGCCGCGCTGCCGGTACGGCCGTGATAGATCTTGCGGTCGAATACGATCCCGGTGCCGATCCCGGTGCCGAGCGTGGCGTAAAAGACGTTGGTGTAACCGGCGCCCGCCCCCCACAGCGCTTCGGCGAGGCCGGCCGCATTGGCGTCGTTGTCCACGCGCGCTGGTACGCCGAAGGCGCGCTCGGTTTCGGCGGCCAGCGGGAAATTGCGCCAGCACGGCAGGTTTGGCGGGTTGAGCACGATCCCGGTTTTGGGATCGAGCGGACCAGGTGCGCAGAGCCCAATGCCTTTCACGGCCGCGCGGGCTTCGGGTACGGCGGAAAGGACGGCACGGATGACGTCGGCCACGGCGGCGAAACCCTCGGCGGCCGTTCCCGCGGCGTTCATGGGCCCTCGGATCTTTTCCGCGATCTCGCCGGTGGAACCGACCAGCGCCGCAGCCACCTTGGTGCCGCCGATGTCCACCCCAATCGTCAGGTCTTCCGGCATCTATTCGATCCCGAGCTTCTTCTGCATCTCTTCCAACGTGACGCCCTTGGTTTCCGGGTACGTGGTGAGCACCACGAAGAACTGCACCACCATCATGATGGCGAAAAAGACGAAGGGTGCGCCACCCGAGGAGGCTGCCAGCACCGGAAAGATGCCCGAGATGATCGCGTTCATGATCCAGTGGGTGAAACTGCCCAGGCTTTGGCCCTTGGCCCGTACCCGGGTGGGGAAGACTTCGCTGAGATATACCCAGATCACCGCCCCTTGTGAGAAGGCGAAGAACGCGATGAAGCCCACCAGGCACCACACCAGCAGATCCTGGTGGGTGCCGGCGAAGAAGATGGCAGCCACGCCGGCCAGCGCGGCCGCGGTGCCTATGGAGCCGATCAGCAGCAGCGTCCGGCGGCCGACGCGGTCGATCACCGACATCGCCACCATGGTGAAGAGCAGGTTGGTGGCGCCCACAGCCACCGCCTGCAGGTCGCCCGAAACTTTGGTGAAGCCGGCCTTGGTGAAAATGTCGTTGAGGTAATACAGCACCGCGTTGATGCCTGAGAACTGGTTGAACATGCCGATCGAGACCGCCAGGAAGATGGGGAAACGGTACTTGGCCTGGAAGAGCGGCTCGTTGACGGCGCCGTGCCTTTCGTGGAGCGACTCCACGATCTCGGCCAGGTCCTTGCGGTAGTCCGGGTCGCCCGACGTGCGCAGTACTTCTTCGGCTTCCGCCACGCGGCCCCGTCTGGCCAGCCAGCGCGGGCTCTCGGGAATGGTGAACAGCAGCAGCAGGAAGAAAGCCGCGGGGATGGCCGGAATTCCGAGTTTCCAGCGCCACTCGGTATCGCCGAAACCCATGGTGCCGATCACGTAATTGGAGAAGTACGCCGCCAGGATGCCGAACACGATATTGAATTGGAAGAAACCCACCAGGCGGCCGCGCGCATTGGCCGGCGCGATCTCGGCAATGTACATCGGCCCCAGCACGGAAGAGGCGCCGATGCCCAGACCGCCGATGAAGCGGGCCAACACGAACGAGTTCCAGTCAAAGGCGAAAGCGCAGCCCAGGGCCGAGACCAGGTAGAGCACGGCGGTAATCCGCAGGCTGTTGCGGCGGCCGTAGCGATCGCCGGGAATGCCGCCGAACATGGAACCCAGGATAGTGCCGTAAAGCGCCGCGGCCACGGTGAGCCCGAGGGTTGTGGGCGTCAGCGAAAAGAGGGTCTTCAGATCGGAGGTTGCGCCGGCGATCACGGCCGTGTCGAACCCGAAGAGCAGTCCACCCAGAGCCGCAA
The DNA here is from genome assembly GCA_035570275.1 of Candidatus Acidiferrales bacterium. Taxonomy (GTDB): domain Bacteria; phylum Acidobacteriota; class Terriglobia; order Bryobacterales; family Bryobacteraceae; genus DATMNI01. Next base: position 27,358 of record DATMNI010000046.1, read on the forward strand.
CCACCGAGCTTTTGGCCAGGTATGCGTTGATTTTCATGTGACGTGCGATGCCAGCAGAAAGCGTATCACATGTGCTGGCGCGGGCCGGGGAAGAGAGTGCGGTGTCTGAAAGCTGCGATGAAAGGTTTCTAGACCTTGGAAGGATAGGGGATCTGAAGGGCCTTGGCGATTAACCGAAGCCGAGGCCGCTCCCCTGACGTGGACTTGTCGTGGTGTTGCTTGAGAAACCCGAGCGGCGAAGTTGGTTCGGCAGATCTCAATCGCTACGGTTCATCTACCCAAGGAATGCGTTCGCCCTGGGTGCTTTACACGTTTTCGGGATTTCGGAGGTCCAGTCTTCGGGACGTTCATTCACGCTCGGGGATGTCGGGACAGACGGCGGATCACTCCGTAGTCGGCTCATTCCGTCCAAG
>DATMNI010000047.1:0-56832 GCA_035570275.1 Candidatus Acidiferrales bacterium
CGGCCGCCCTTGACGTTGAAGCTGAACCGGCCCGCTTTGTAGCCGCGCTCGAGCGACAGCGGCGCCTGTGTGAACAGGTCGCGAATGTTGTCGTAGAAACCGATGTAAGTGGCGGGGTTCGAGCGGCTGTTGCGCCCGATCGCCGATTGGTCGATGCTGACCACTTTGTGCACATGCTCGGCGCCCTCCACGCCATCGTGCTCGCCCGGCAGCGTGCGCGTGTCCACCAGCCGCTTCCATAGCGCCTTGTAGAGGATCTCGTTGATCAGCGTGCTCTTGCCCGAGCCCGAAGCGCCAGTGATCGCCACCATCGTGCCCAGCGGAAAAGTCACGTCCACGCCTTTAAGGTTGTTCTCGCGCGCCCCACGCACCGTGAGCGTCTTGCCGTTGCCTTTACGGCGTCGCGCGGGCGTGGCGATCTCACGCTTGCCCGAGAGGAACTGGCCCGTCGGCGACGCCTTGCACGCCAGCACATCGTCGATAGTCCCCTGCACCACTACCTGGCCGCCGTGGACGCCGGGCCCGGGCCCCATCTCCACAATGTGGTCGGCGGCGCGGATGGTGTCCTCGTCATGCTCCACCACGATCACCGTGTTGCCGATATCGCGCAGGCTTTCCAGCGTGGCGATCATCTTCACGTTGTCCTTGGGGTGAAGGCCGATGCTGGGCTCATCGAGCACGTAGAGCATGCCCATCAGTCCGGAGCCAATCTGCGTGGACAAGCGGATGCGCTGCGCCTCGCCTCCCGAAAGCGTGCCGGAGCGGCGGTTGAAACTCAGATAGTCCAGCCCGATCCCGAGCAGCAGTTCCAGCCGGGCGCGGATCTCACCCAGCACCTGCCGGCCGGCATCGGCGCCGCGGCCCGTGGGCTTGATCGTGCCCAGGAACGCGTGCAACTCGTCGAAGTGTAGCTGGCCCATATCGTGGACCGTCTTGCCTTCGATGGTGAACAGCAGCCTGGTGGCGCGGACGCGCGCGCCTTTGCAATCGGGGCAGGTGTGCTCCACCATCACCTTGTCGAGCCAGGCCTCCATGCCGGAACTGGCTTCGCCGCGCTGACGGTAGCGGCGGTACTGGCGCTCGATGCGGCGCGCGATCCCGCCGAAGCCGATCTCCTTGCCTTCCGAGTCCTCGCGCTTGACCTTGGCATCCGGCGGCACCCTCATCACGATTTTCTTGCCGTCGAGCCCTTCCAGGATCGCGTGCCGCACCTTCTCGGGCAGCTTGGTCCACGGCGTTTCAAGCGAAAAACCGAGCTCCTTGGACAGGCTGTACATCACCCGTCCATCCCAGGTGTCGGGGTTGTACTTGAACGCCTCGCGCACGAAGCATCCGCCCACGATGCTGCGCCGTGGGTCGGGAACCAGCAACTCCGGGTGCGTCAGCTTGTGCACGCCAAGGCCCCCGCAGGTGCGGCAGGCGCTCTCCGGATTGTTGAACATGAAGAACTCCGGCTGGATGTCTCCGTAGACGAAATGGTGCGTCGGGGTGCACAGGCCGCGGTAAAAGCGCTCGGCTTCCGCCTGGTTGACCCCTTGCGCCTTGCCCGCGCCTTTGACGATGTGAACCTGAAGCAGCCCATCGCCCACCAGCAAAGTAGCCGCGACTCCCGCCTTGATCGCCTTCTCGTGCTGGCGGCCCACCACGAACCGGTCCACTACGGCGTCCATGTCCTGGATCTTCGATTCGTCAAGCTCCACCTCGGCGGATATGTCCACCGGCTTGCCATCGATGATCAATAGCCGGCAGCCTTTCTTGCGAACCTCGGTCAGAACGAAGTCCAGCTCCTCGCCGTACTGCTTGAATACCGGCGCCCGCAGCTCGATCTCCGCGCCTTGGGGCAGCGCCAGGATGGCCTCCAGAATCTGACTTGCCGTGCGGCTGGGCGCGGGCTCGCCGGTGCGCGGGCAGTGCGGATGGCCGATGGTGGCGTACAGCAGGTTGAGGTAACTGGAGATGTCGGTCATGGTGCCGACGGTGGATCGCGGGTTGTTGGCGATGGTCTTCTGTTCGATGGAGATCACCGGAGACAGGCCGTACACAAAATCGACGTCGGGCTTGGCCACCTGCGCCACGAACCGCTTGGCGTAACTGGACAGCGATTCCATGTAGCGGCGCTGTCCCTCGGCATAGATGGTGTCGAAGGCCAGGCTTGACTTACCCGAGCCCGAGAGGCCGGTGACTACGATGAGCTTGTCGCGCGGTATCTCCACCGACACGTTCTTAAGGTTATGCACGCGCGCGCCCTGCACGGAGATAGTGGTGCGCGCCGCCTGTGGGACAGGCTTCCTGGCGGGCCTAGAACTCATCCGGCGCTTCCCCCACCGCTTCCCCAAGGTGCACGAAGGCCAGTTCCTGCACCAGGACGTTGCTCTTCCTGGTAAGTTGGACGGGGGTCGAGACCTTGCCGATGAGACCGCGGTCGGCCAGGTACTCGCAAGCCGTGGTCACTCCCTCCACGTTGAAGTTTCGTTTGAAGTGGTTCTCAATTTCGGTGGACGAACGTGCTTCGCCCACTTCCTTCAGATGATCCAGCACCTCACCGAACAGCTCAGGCGCGCGCTCTACCATGTAACCGTCGATCGCATCCAGCGCCTCCTGCACGCTCTTACGCGTCTTTTTCGCGTTGAGCAGGCCGGCATAGATCGTCTTGAAGAACGCCGGGTTCAGCTTCATAGCCTGCGGAATCACCTCGCGGTCGGCCAGCAGGCGGGCGCCGATCACCTCGATCCGCGCCAGGGGCGTGGCCGCGTAGAGAATCCAAAGCGCGGAGTAGTCCAGGTCGCCGCGGGTTACGAACCATTTGTGGGCCTTGTCGATGGAGCTCAGCGCCCACGTTGCCGCGGCCAGGAGTTGCACCTGCGTGTCGCGCTCGCCGATTTCGTGCAGCCGGGCGCAGAGCGCGGTAATCGTCTCGTCATGGGTGTAGAGCAGCCGCCCTTTGGCCAGCAGCGAATGCATGAACGAGTTGCGGACGGCGCCTTCCACCGTCTTGCGGAACTCCGCCCGCGGCATCAGGAACGCGTGGACATTCACCCCGTCCGCGTAGAGCGCCAGGCTGGCCGTCTCCACCTTCTTGTCGTCGATGGTCACCAGCGCCAGGTCGATATCGGACTTCGCCCAGACGGTATCGTGCGAGAGACTGCCGCAGAGGATGGCGGCCAGGATGGAGCGGTCTTGTTTCACCTGCGCGACCAGTTCGTCGAGCGCCTCGGTGAACTTCTTCTGGATGGACTCTGTCGGCTGGATGCGCCCCCCTGGCGATCTTGGCCAATTTAACGCTTTTCCAAGGGCGAAGTCAAACCTTGCTTGCACCTTGTCGCCAGGTAGAGTTGCGCCTCAGCCTGGTTCATGTGGTAATGGGGCTTGCGGGTTGCCAAATTCAGGAATTCCTGCACAATCTGATAGCTGATGATGGTGTCGTGCTTTTCCAGCGCCGCCCGAACCAGCGCCCGCCGGGTATATAGTATTGGGCATGCTGCCAACTCGCCGCGACCTTGTGGATCTTGCCGTGCGCGCCGCCGCCTTGCCGGGCGCCGCGGAGTTCTTCGCTACCTGGCTCAGGGCCGCACAGGAACACCAGCACGACGCCGGTTCGACCGGTTCCAACGCGCCGCCCGAACCGCCGCTGCTGCTCGATTACGTGCCGAAATTCTTCGCGGCGGACGATTTCGAAGCGCTCCAGGCCTTCACCGAAATCCTCATCCCCACCGACGACACTCCCGGCGCGCGCCAAGCCCGCTGCGCCCACTACATCGACTTCCTGATGCAGGCCTCGGGCGACGTTCCGCAAACCCAGAACGCCTGGCGCGACGCTTTGAAGGCCGTGAAAGAAACCGGTTTCCACGCCGCCGATGCCAAGGGGCGCGCAGCCCTGGTGGAGGCCATGTCCAAGCCCGAGCGCGACCGCTCGGCCACGCACCCGGCCTACAATGCATACCGCCTGATCAAACAGCAGACTACGTTCGCGTTTTACACTTCGCGGGCGGGCATGATCGGCGCGCTGGAATACAAGGGCAACTCGTACAACGCGAGTTTCCCGGCCTGCACTCATCCGGAACACCACACGGTCTAACCGGAGCACCACATCGTTTAGGAGACGCTCATGGCGACCACATATGACGCGATCGTAATCGGCTCCGGCGCCTGCGGCGGTTGGGCGGCGATGGAACTTTCCAAAGCCGGGATGAAGGTGCTGATGCTCGAAGCCGGCAGCCACATCGATCCCGCGAAAGACTTTCACCACACGTTCCTCTATCAAATGGAGTACCGCGGCCAGGCTAAGCCGGGCGCCTTGCGGCGATACGCCGGGAGCGAGCGCAACTACCGCATCATGCTCGACAGCTCCGAGAATCCGTACACCACCGGGCCGGACACGGTGTACAACTGGGGCCGTTCGCGGGTGTTGGGCGGACGCACGCTGCACTGGGCCCGCGCCAGCGACCGCATGGCCGATTATGAGTTCAAGGCCGCCTCGCGCGACGGTTACGGCTTGGATTGGGCCGTCTCTTACGCCGACATGAAGCCCTATTACGACCGTGTGGAAGGCTTCATCGGCGTCAGCGCCGCCAAGGAAGGGCTGCCGCAATTTCCCGATGGCGTCTTCCTGCCGCCGATGCCCCTCAATTGTGCCGAGACCATCTTCACCGCCGCCTGCAAGAGCCTGGGCTGGCGCTCCACCCATCGCCGCCTGGCGCAGTTGACCCGCATGCACAACAACCGCCCGCCTTGCCACTACTGCGGTAACTGCGTGAACGGATGTGATGTGGGCGCCATGTTCAATACGGTGGCGGTGACGTTGCCGCCCGCTCTCAAGACCGGTAACCTGGAGGTCCGAACCGATACCGTGGTGGCCCGGGTGCGCATGAATAACGAGAACCGCGCGCAGGGCGTGACTTACATCGAACGCAACACCATGAAGTCCGTGGACGTGGACGCCAGGTACGTGGTGCTGGCGGCTTCCACGCTCGAAAACACGCGGCTGATGTTGCTTTCGGCGAAGGGCGGGCTGGCCAATTCCAGCGATACCCTGGGCCACTACATGATGGACCAGGTGGGGGGCGGCGGCGTCACCGGCATTCTGCCGAAACTGAAAGGCGGGCCGAGCCGCCTGGACGACGGCAAATCGGCCGGTATCTCCATCCCGAATTTCCAGAACATCGACAAGAAGACGGCGCGCAAGGATTTCATCCGCGGCTACGTGATCAATGCCACCGGCGGGCAGAGCGAGTATCCGCAGTTCGCGGCCGCGCTGCCCGGTTACGGTTCGGAGTGGAAGAAGGAAGTGAAGAGCCGCTATGTGGCGCAGGCGCGCGTGTGGATCGCGGGCGGCGAGATGCTGTCGCAGAAGGAAAACCGCGTCGAGCTCGACCCCGAAGTGAAAGACCGCTGGGGCATTCCGGTGCTCAAGATCCACTTCACCCACAGCGACAACGATCGGAAGCTCATCGCGGATTTCCAGGAAAAAGCCGACGAGCTTTTCAAGAGGGCCGGCGGTGAAGCCATGCCCGGCATGGGGCGCGGCGGGCCGACGGGCTTTCCGGGCGCGCCCGGGTCGCCCGATGTGGGCGCCGGCGGCCAGGGCGGAGGGCGTGGCGGGCGCGGCGGACGTGGAGCGGCGGGCGGCGGGCGCGCCCTGGGAGGCTCCATCCACGAAGTGGGCACGGCGCGCATGAGCGCCAGCCCGAAGGATGGCGTGCTGAATTCCTTCTGCCAGACGCACGATGTCCCCAACCTGTACGTGTTCGGCGGCAACGCCTTCCCCTCCACTGGCGACAAGCATCCGACGCTGACCATGATGGCGCTCAGCGCCCGCGGCTGCGACCACCTGATCGAGCAGGCGAAGGGCAGGAAGGCTTAACTGTGCGGCTGAAATGTCCGGCACCGAAATACCTGGCGATGCTCGCGGCTACGTGCGTGGCCCTGCACGCGGCGGCTGCCTATTGGCCGGCAGCCCATTGGCGGACGGCTCAGCCGGAATCGCAGGGGCTGGACTCGCAGGCCCTGGCATCGGCCGTGGATCAGGTGCTGCAGAAACAACTGGGCGTTCACAGCCTCCTGGTAATCCGCCACGGCTACACGGTGCTGGACGCCTACTTCTACCCCTATAACTCGAGCGTGCCGCACGATCTGGCATCGGTGACCAAGAGCCTGACGTCAGTGCTCACGGGCATCGCCGTCGGACAGGGGTTGGTCAAGACCGACCAGAAGCTGCTCGCGTTTTTCCCGAAGGAGCGGCCCGAAAAACCCGACGAACTCAAGCAGCGGATCACGGTGGGCAACCTGCTCCACATGGAATCGGGCCTGGATTGCGGCTACCTGCCGGGCGAGCAGGAATTGGAACAGATGAAGCGGTCGGCGAACTGGGTGCAGTTCGCGCTGGCGCTGCCCATGAAGTACGAACCGGGCACACACTCTTCGTACTGCAGCCCGGGGTATCATCTGCTGGGGTCGGTGATCGCTTCCGCGGCGCACCAAAGCGAGTTGGAGTTTGGCCGCAAGAATCTGTTCGGGCCGCTGGGCATTGGCAATGTGGTCTGGGCCGACGACCCGCAGGGCCGCAACCACGGCTGGGGCGACAGCCATCTGTTTCCGCAGGACCTGGCGAAGATCGGTTACCTCTACCTGCACGGCGGCCAGTGGGATGGAAAACAGATCGTGCCCGCCGATTGGGTGGCCATGGCTACGACGCCCGCGGCGGCTGAGCGCGGCGGTCCCGGTGCGCTCGGCATCGAGTGGAACGCTTCCAACGGACCGAATGGCCGCCAGTACGGAGGCAACGGCCGCGGTGGGCAAAGTCTGATTGTCTGGCCGGATCTCGACATGATCGTGGTGATCAACGCCGGCGGCAACGCCGGGCAGATCGCCCCGCTGATTCGGCAGGCGGTCAAATCCGAGGCGGCGCTGCCGGCGAATGCCGACGGGGATCGTCAGCTTCAGGCGAAGGTTGCGGAGGCCGCAAAGGTGCCCGACGCGGGTGCGGCGCCGAGTTTGCCGGCGATGGCGGCTAAGGTCTCCGGCGTGCGTTACGAGTTTCCGCTGAACCCCTCGCGGTTGGACAGCCTGTCGCTGACGTTTGGCCGCGAGGCACAGCTCAACGTGAAGTACCTGGGCCAGGAACTGACGTTCCCGCTAGGCCTGGATGGCCGCTACAAGCTGGGACCGTACGGCCCGCTGCACCTGCTGGCCGGCGCCAAGGGCCAATGGACATCGGAGAGCGAGTTTCTGCTGGACCTGAACTTCATCGCCAATATCAACCACTACACCCTGAAGCTGCGGTTCGACGGCGGCAAGGTTGAGGTGGACGCCACGGAGGCCTCGGGACTGATCCGCAACGGCCACATCACAGGAACCGCCGCAGCACTTCCTTGACCGCATCGCCCCCCCGGTTCGCGGCAAAGGCTTGGCGCCAGCCTGGAGCAGCAGTTCCACAACGCCCGCGTAGTCGCCCGTTTCGCGATGCCACCCGTTTTCCGAACCGTAGATCGCCCAGCCCAGCGGCGTATCTTGATGCGTGGAGTCGCGCCCCTCCAGCGGCGGGTTGTGCTTTAGGATGGCCCGGGCCATTTCGGCGTTGCCATGGAAGGCTGCCCAATGCAACGGAGTTTCAGCTTGACCACCATCCACCGGCCATTGGTACTCCAGCATGAGCCGCACGATTTCGGCATCGTTGTCCTGTGCCGTATAACAGATCTGGCGCCGATCCGCGGCGGAGAGGCTCTGCATCAGGCCAGGCCGGCTCGCCAGCAGAGCCTTGACGGCGGCCTCGTCGCCCACGGCGAACTGGTTGACCAACCGGACTTCCGCCGGGCTTCGGTCCGTCAGCAACCGAAGCACATCCTGGTGCCCGAATTTGTGGGTGACCTGATGCGCTGACAGATTCGCCCCCAGCGTCCAGATGTAAATCGTGCCCCCGCTGTGCGGATTCTGTTTCGGGAAAAACTGCTCGTTGACCCGCATGCGGATGGTTTCGGGGTCGGCGTCGAGATGTTTACCGGCCAGCGCGGCATCGCCGACGGCGGCAGCCATGAGGATATCGGTGCGGCATCCGCGCCGGATCAGAAAACGTACGACCTCCGGGTGGGATTTGACCAGATACTGCGCCGCCGTCGACTCGTGGTCTATATCGCGGGCATCGATATCCGCCCCCTGCGCCAACAAGTATTCCGCGATCTCCACCGTGCCGGCGAAGTGCAGCGGCGTCTGCCCATCCCCGCCACGGGCGTGAACCAGTTCGGGTTGGGCCGAGATCAGTTCCCGGAGCTTTTCCGGCATGGCCAGACGAGCCGCGGCGTGAACATCCACCGTCGCGCCCCTTTGGATCAGGTACGCGGCCAGTTCGGGATTCGCCAGATCCAGGACGCCAAAGCCACCCGCCCACCATCGGCTGCGCCCGTTGATATCGGCGCCCGCGCCGATCAGCACATTAATCAGCGGCCGGCTGCCCCGGCCCGCGGCTTGCACGATGGCCGGCGCATCGAAGTGAAACAGCGGTTCGTTCATTTGAGATTTCAACTCGGGGTGGCTTTGCAGGAGCTGGCCCAGTTGCGCCGCATCAGCGTTGAACACCGCTTGCTTGAAATTGGAAACAAGATCGATCGGCAACGAAGACACCCAGACCTCCGTCCTGCTTAAGCGCTAATGGCCCCGGCCCTACTTCATCGCCGCCCGCAAATCCTCGTACTGGTCGCTGGCAATCAGGTTCACGCCCGCGGCTACCGCCGCTTTCCAGCGCGACCGCACCGCTGCGCGCGAGCCGAAGTTGTATCCGTCGCCCCAGCCTTTGTCATCACCGGCGCCGAAGCCATCCAGGGTGTAGAAGCGGATCCAGTAACCCAACCGGTGGGCGTGGTCCACCAGCGCGCGTAAGCGGCGGTTGTCCTCCGCGGTCCAGGCGCCGGCCTGGTGCTGGCCGCCCTCTTCCACGGCGAACCATGAATTGTTCCACCAGCGGCGGTAGTTGGTCGGTGGCGCGGGCAGCAATTGCTCGGGCGGCAAAGTCGCCAGCAGGTGGTCGTGCTCCGTCTTCGGCTTCGCCGGAATGGCCCTGGTGTGTGCTGAGCCGAAGACGCGCAGCCTGGCGCCCACCGGCACCTGATTGAAGAAGACCTCCTCCTGCTCGTCGGAATCCTCGGTCAGAACCAGCAGCGGTTTTGGGTCGAAGGGCATGAGTTGGTGCGGATCGGCGGATTTGGTAGCGGTGGTGATCCAGGCCTGGTATTCGCCCAGCACGTCCCACACGGCGTGCAGCAGCGGCGGTTGCACGCTCTTGAAATCGAAGTGCAGCACGATCAGCGGCCAATGGGCGCGATCGTTGTCCGCCAGCGCCTTTTCCACAATCGGCCGCACCCGTTCGAAGAAGTAATCGCGCAACAGCGGCTCCGAACCTTTGGTTTTGTCGTCGTGCGAAACTACTGCCCGTCCCTTACCGGTTGCCGGATCGACGTACCAGGCCATGTCCTGCTCGATACCCACCGGGAAACCGGTGGCCAGCGCACGGTCCACCCGATCGGCCCACTTGCCCTCGTAGGGATAGCAATTGTGCGCGTCCAGAACCGGGTGGTTGTGATTCAGAAAGTCGAGGGGGTTGATTTGCGCGAACAACGGAACCGACAGCAGCAGCAGACTCTGAGCCAATCGCATACCAAGCAGGATAGCCAGTTTGTGGGGCAGATTGTCAATCTGGAGCGGATTGTTAATCCGCCAGCGCGATGCGGCAGCGAGCGTTTGCGGCAGCGAGTGTTTGCGCTGCGAGCCTTTGCGTCTTCCACTCGGCCGGCGCTTCAACGTGGCGGGCAGGCGGATTGCCAATCCGCCGCAGGTTAGCAACCTGCCCCACAAAAGAAAATTACGCGGCTTCCCGTTCGGAGAAGGTGGGGCGTTCCGAGAAAGCCGTGTTGACGCTCACTACGCGAATTGCCTTCGCCACGCCGAGGAACTTCAAGATCCGGATTTGAATCCAACTCGGGTCGAACTCGTACCACGCCAGCCCGTGGCGCGCCGATGTGGGGTGCGCGTGATGGTTGTTGTGCCAGCCCTCGCCGAAGGTCAGCAGCGCCACCCACCAGGTGTTGCGCGAATCGTCCCGCGTGGCGAAGCGGCGGCCGCCCCACATGTGAGTGGCCGAATTCACCAGCCAGGTGGAATGCAGGCCGAACACAATGCGGAAGGCGATGGCCCACAACACCAGCGGCATTCCGCCCATCGCCAGCAGCAGGACGGACAGCACAGCCAGCGGAACCCAATGATAGACGTTCAACCACATGTAGAACCGGTCTTTGGACAAATCCGGCGCGTATCGGGAGACCATCTTGTTCTCTTCGTCGTTGCGCTCGCTGAACACAATCCAGCCGATATGCGACCACCAGGCGCCATCCATCGGCGAGTGCGGATCGCCAGGCTGATCCGATTTCTGGTGATGCAGGCGGTGCGTGGCGGTCCAGTAGATCGGCCCGCCCTGCAGCGTCAAGGTGCCGCACAAGGCGAAGAAATACTCCAGCGCTTTCGGCACTTTATACGACCGGTGCGTGTGCAGCCTGTGATAGCCCATGCTGATTCCCAGGCCGGTCGCCACCCAGTGCAGGACGCAGGCGATGGCTAAGTAACGCCACTGAAAATGAAACAGGGCCACAATGGCGGCGATATGAAATCCCGCAAGGGTCACACCTGCGGACCAGTTCAGGCGTGCTCGGTTATGGATAATGGTTTGGTTGGTGCCCACGGCGTCTCCGCTGATTTGTGGTGCGTAAGGCCGCACCCCAGGAGCCCAGTGAGCCATGGCAGGCCGCTCGATTCCCAGCAACCCGAGTATAACAGTCAGTTTGGAAAAACCTGCTGCGGCGACAAAAAGCTTACACAGCCGACAAAAAGCTTACAAAACTTCCTAATCCACGCCGTGCATCTTCAGTTTGGCGATTTGTTGGGCGTCCAGGTTGCGCATTCCGGAGTCCTTTAGCCTTCGAAGATATTGCGCGTCGACGCCGTGCATTTGCAACTCGGTGAGGTCATGCGGGCTGAAATGGTAGCCCAGGTCGCCGGCCTTCCGGATGAACCCGGTGGAGATGCCGTGGATTTTGAGTTCCGTGATCTGGCTTTCGGAGAGTCCGCCGTAGCCAGTGTCCTTGAGCTCTTTGAGAAAGTCGGGCGTCACGCCGTGAATCTTGAACTGCACCAGGTCGGACGCCTTCGGCTGCAGCCCGTAACCCTTCAGGTCGCGGATGAACCCGGAATCCACTCCGTGGATTTTCAGTTCGGTGATCTGGGCGGGCGAGAGTTCGTAGCCGGCCTGCTTCAGGTCGTCCATGAACTCGGAGTCTACGCCGTGAATGCGCAGTTCGATCACCTGCTGGGCCGAGAGGTCGTACCCGGCCGTTCTCAGGTCGCGCAGGAACTCGCTGGGGACTCCGTGGATCTTGATGTCAATGTAGTCCTTGGCGCGGAAGCTGCGGTATCCGGCCCGCTGCGTTTCGCGGATGTAGTCCAGCGTCACGCCATGGATGCGCAAGTCCACGAGTTGGTTGGTGGAAGCATTCAGGCCCGCATCGCGCACCGCGCGGGCGAACTCCAGCCCCACGTCGTGCATCAGCATGGATAAGAGTTGGTCTTCGTTGGGGGCGTCGTAGCCCAGCTTAGACAGTTCCGCCGGGAACGCGGGGTTCGGCACGAAGGTAAAGCTCCCGGAACCGCGGCTCCACGAAAATGCGCCTTTGCAGACCAGGCTGCCGGCGTCCTGCACGTATTCGAATTTCGCCGAGCCGCCGCGATTCACCGTGTCCAGGGAGAGGCCGCGAAAACGGGACAGCGGCACATCCTGGTTAAATACCGAATGGCCGTTCCGATAGTAGCGCTCCACCGTGAAATGAACTTGATTCGCGGAACTGGCGTACCGCAATTTCCACTCACGGCTGGTTTCCTGGCCGGTGGCCAAAATGGCGGCGCCCAGCAGCGCGCCCACCACGATCATGATGTCCGAGTCTTTCATATCCCCTCTTAGATCACTCCCGCCTGTTTCAGTTTGACGACTTGCCGCAGCGTGAGCTTGCTGCCGAACTTTTCGGCTTCCCGCAAATGCTGCGGGCGCAAGCCCTGGTTCTTGGCATCGATGATTTCGCGCGTGCTGGCTTGCTGAAAGCCGGCAGCCTGCAACGCGCAGAACAGGTCCGCCGGCACGCCCTGCGCGGCGAAGTCGATCGCTTCGGCGGCAGTGTATGGACCCAGGCCGCAGGCATGGATTTCGCGAACGTAATCGGGCGGCACGCCGTGCTGCTTCAGGCGGATCACATCGGCAAGCCTCAAGTCCCGCAGGCCGGCTTCACGCATGGTCCGCACATAGCCGGGATCGACTCCCTGCGCATGCAGGTCAATCAGTTCCTTCGGAGGAATCTTGCCCCATCCCGCCTGGCTCATCCCCATGAGGTAGGCGCCCGAGATGCCCTGATCCTTCAGTTCGACAATTTCGTCGACCGTCAAGTCGCCGTAGCCCGAGGCGACCAACGCCGCCAGGAATGAACCTTTCGTCTCCGCCGCCAGGGCCACTGGCATTCCCGCCAACGCCCGCGCGGTCTGCGCTGAGCGGGGCGAAAAGATAATCCATCGCGGCATGCGGGCGCCCGCGGCCGCGCATGCCGCCAGCACAACCACCATACCGGCAACCCTCAGGACCGAAGTGCGCGGCGTAAATTCACGGCCGCGGCGCAGCAGCATTTCGATGCGGTCTCCCAGGTGGCTGCCGCTTTCGGCCATGCCTGAAGCCAGCAGCGTGCGGCGCCCGACGCAACACAACTCAAACAGGCGCGCCAGACTGGCGGCATAGGGACGGGCATCCCCGGTTTGCGCCACCACCCAGTCGTCACAGGCGATTTCGCGTTCGCGGTCGATGCGGTGCACCACCCAGGCCGCCACCGGATGAAGCGCCAGCAGAGCGCCCGCCAGGCGCGCCCACAGATTGGTCCAATCGTCGCGGCGCGCGACGTGCGCCAGTTCGTGGAGCAGCACGTGGTCCAACTCAGCCTCGGTGAACTGGTCTACCAGCGGCTCCGGCAGCAACACCGCGGGATGCCGGAACCCGGCCGCCATGGGCGACCCGATCTCGCGCGAAACCAGCAGCCGCACCTGGCGCGGGATCGCGCAGGCGAGCAACCGGGCATCGAAACGGGACTGCAGTTCGCGCGGGGCCGGGCGCGCGCGGCCTTTGATCCGCCGCAGATGGCGATAACTCCAGCCGATTCGGGCCATCAGAACCAGGCAAACCAGCGCCCAGAGAGCGAAGACTGCAACCGGCCAGTTGCCTGCATCGACGGTGTGTGGCATAAGGACCGCCGGCGGGGGAGACCACTCCCTGACGGTCGCGGCTGGGAAGGGCGCCTCGGGCGTCGCCGATTCGCGCGTCGACGATTCGCGCGTCGACGATTCACGCGTCGCCGCCTTATTCGGAGCCGCGCGCGTCAGCAAGCGGTATTCGGTCGCCATCGGCAGCAACACCACCACCGCCAGCACCGCCCACCACACCGCGTAGCGCGTGGCCGCATTGATGCGCGGCGTCCACTTGAGCAGCAGCCATACCACCGCGGCCACGGCCGCCGCCTGCCACAGGCTATTCAATACCGCTTCGAGGATTTCGTTCATTGCCCGTCCTCCGCGATCAGGGCCCGGATCCGCCGCAATTCCTTGGCGCTCAGTTCCTCGTCTTCCAGCAGATTGAGCACCAGCAGTTCCGGCGAGTTTCGAAAGAACCGGCTCACCAGATAGCGCACGGCGCTGCGGCTGGCCTCATCGCGCCCCACCACCGCCTGGTACACGAAGGCCCGCCCTTCCTTGGCTTTGGTGTGCCGCAGGTAGCCCTTCTCCTCCAGAATCCGCAGCGTAGTCAGCACCGTGTTGTAGGCCAGACCGAGGTCCGGCGGCAGGGCTTCCGCCACTTCGCCCACGGTGGCCTGCCTCTTTTCCCAAATCACATCCATCAGCCGGAGTTCGGCCTCGGTGAGGTTCGGCGACTTCTTTCGAGCCAAGCAGCCTCCACAACTAAGGAATTAAGAGTCTGTCTCAGTTTGAGCCGGTTCGCGGCTGTTTGTCAACAAAAAAACAAGCGTCGGCGCGGTTTCACGCGTACACCGGGCACCCGCCCTCCCTGAGCTAAACCATCTGCGCCAGCAACGGGAGTACCTGTTCGCCTTGCTGCATTGCCCGGGTCTGGAAGGGACCAACAATCGGGCCGGGCGGGCCATTCGGCCGGCAGTGATGGCACGGAAGGTGTGGGGTGGCAACCGCACCTGGGACGGGGCCAACACCCTCGTTTCCCAGCCCAGACAAGGATGAAAATGTCTGGAGATGCGACCGCTTCGTCAGTGGGATCGCCAAACAGGTTCTTTCCCGGGGATCCAAACGACCTCGCTGCCCTCCGCAGGACTCCGCCTCGACGATCCATGCAATCCAGGAACGTTACGTGAAAAAATCAGGGGTTTGGGCCTTGCCGGTAGGGGCGCGTCAAATCGCGGCAGGCGGATTGCCAATCCGCCGCAGGTTAACAACCTGCCCCACATATCACCCTTTCAAACTGGCGTAAACTGCCCGTTCGAAATCGCCCAGCATCCCCACGGCTTCTTTGTCCACGAACGGCAGGAATTGCATCAACAACACGGCGCAGAGGCCATTTTTCGGGTCGATCCAGTAGAACGTGTTGTAGAGGCCGGCCCAGGCCAGGCTCCCGGCGGCGCGCCCGCCTTGATACGCCGTGGTATTGATCAGGAAACCCAGGCCCCACTTTTCGGTGGCGCCCGGTTGGATATCCACGTCGCTCGAAGAGTTGGGGCGGGAGCTGCGCATCTTGCCGGCCGTAAGCTCGCCAATCTGGTTGATCGCCATGCTCTCCACCGTCTTCGGTTGCAGGATCACCGCATCCTTGGGGCCGCCGTTGGGGCCGCGGCCCTTGCGCAGAATCATCTGCATGAACTTGGTGTAGTCGGCCGCGGTTGAGTAGAGGCCGCCGCCGCCGTTGAACGTTTTCGGGGGCGCCGGCAGCGCGCGCGCGTTCTGTTTTAGCGGGCTGCCGTTGTCCCGGGTCCACCCGGTCACCATGCGGTCGAACTTCGATGCGGGCAGAATGTAGCTGGTGTCGTGCATTTCCAGGGGGCCCAGAATCCTGGCCTGAAAATAGTCCTCCAGGCTCATGCCGCTGATCTTTTCCACCAGGCGGCCGGCCCAATCGCATCCCTGACCATACTGCCAGCGGGCGCCCGGCTCAAACATCAGGGGTCCGGCGGTTCCTGCCGGCGCCGCCACTCCGGCCTGCGACGCGTGACGGAACATATTTCCATCCCAAGTGTCGTAACAGAGCCCGGACGTGTGGGTCAGCAGGTGCTTCAGCGTGATCGGAGTCTTCGCCGGCCGGAGAATCGGCTTGCCCGCCGCGTCGAATCCGTCCAGAACGTCGAGCTTTTCGAGTTGCGGAAGATGTTTCGCCACCGGTTCGTCGAGCGTTACCTTGCCCTGCTCGACCAGTTGCAGCGCCGCCACCGTGGTGACGGCCTTGGTCATGGATGCGATGGCGAAGACTCCGTCCGCGGTCACCGGCGTTCCCTGCGAATCGCGTTCACCGAACGCGCCGGTGTACAGGGTCTTGCCGGCGGTCGCGGCCATCCCGACCGCGGCGGGGATCTTGCGGCGGGCGATTCCGGAGCGCAAGGTCTCATCGATCTTGCCCGGATTGGCGATGCCGGCATCGCCCCACAGTCTGTGAGCCTGGATGCCCAGACCAAGCCCTACGCTGGCGAACTCTCTACGATTCATGGGTAGACAATAACACACCCGGTTACGGGATCCCATAGACGTTGACCGCGTTATCGTAGTTGGGCGCGTAGACCTTGCCGCCGACTACCAGCGGCGGAACGAATTTGACCAGCGTGCCCAGGCGATCGCGTTTGGGTTTTTGCTCACTGTTCCAAAGTGGGTGCAGAGCGGCCGCATCGTAGGCGTAGAGGATGCCGGGCGCGTTGCCGGCGTCGGCGCTCTTGCCGTTGGTCAGCATGGCCCAGACGATTCCGGTTCCCGCCTTTTTGCCATCGGACGAAATGGTGAGGGCGCCGCCAGGCGAACCCTTCGAGGGTGTAGTGCCTTTGGCGAAGGGCGTGGGGTCCAGACGCTTGCCATCGAACCGGAAAGCCTTCAGCACATCGGCTTCGGTCCAAAGGTAGATGGCCGGGCCGCCGTCGCCATCCCAGTAGGCCGGGCCGGCCAGGTCGCGGCCACCCTTTACTTCGACCGACTGCAGGACGCCTTTGTCGTCGGGCGTGATGCGGCCCAGGTTGCGGCTGTCGATCAGGTACAGAATGCCCTTCTTGTTTCCGCATAGCAGCAGCGTGGTTCCGGGAATCAGAAGCGGGCCGGTGGAACCGAGGTCCGCGTCGCGGTCGTTGAGCGCTTCGAAATCGTGCGGCGTGAAAAAATCGACCACGGAGAAGCCGGTTTTGCCGGGACCAAGCTCGCCGAGACTCAGTTTGATGAGCGACGTGCCGAAGTTGCGCTTGCCGTCAAAGTGGCCGTTGCCGGTTTCGAAGTAGATGTTGCCGGCGGCATCGACGGCGGGGCCGCGGCCGGATTGCCAGATGCCGCCCATGGGGCCATCGGGTGTCACGCAAAACACCGCGGCCTGCTTGAGAGTGGCGGCATCGTACGCCATCACCCAGCCGTGGTAGGGCTGGATATCTTCGTGCGATGCCCAGGCGACGATCACCATGCCGCGGGCTCGTTGGTCGAAAACCAGGGCCAGTGCCGGGCGCTGGTTGCCGAGCTTGGGATCGAAGCGGACCAAACCGTTGACGGCGTCCTTGGCGGAACCGGGCACGGCCGCCTCGATCTCGACAGGCGGCAACTGGTCCTTCCCGGTGCGGAGATCGAGCCGGTGCAGGCGCTGCACGTAGCGGGCGGCTTCTTTGTTGCGAGCGGCCTCTTTGGTGCGAGCTACTTCCTTGGTTCGAGCTACCAGGAACAGCGCGTTGGCCGCGGGGTCGATCACCGGAGTCCCCAGGATGCCGGCGGTGCCGACCACATTCAGGTCGTTGCGGTTGGTGATATCGATGACGGGCACGGGCGTCACGCTGGCCAGTTCGTTGGTGAGATCGCGCAGCCAGAGCGGCGGGCCGGGTTGATCGGCATCGAAGGCGTAGACCTTGTCGGTCATGGTGGCGATGAAGACCTCGTTGCGCGGCGGCTGGCCTGCGACGCGGAGGCCCGGCATGTAGAGCGGCTGCGCGTAGACGGCGCCATCCACGTAATAGCTGTAGAGCTTGCCGAACCGGGCGCCGCCCACGTTGGCGGCGGTCAGCGTGGTTTCGCGGGTATTGGCGCCGGTGGTGAAGGCATCGTACCGGTTCATCAAAACGGGTGTCTGGGCAGCGAGCCCGAACGCGGTCAAGGTGGCGAGGGCGGCGAGGGCGGCGGGCAGAATCAGTTTCGGTGGTGTCATTTAGGACTCGCTGGGGCCAGGGGCCGGGGGCCGGGGCGGCGTTTGCGCGGGTAGATGGCGCGGACTATACTGCCGCCGCTGCCGCCGGGCGCGGCGGGCTTCTGCGGATCGGGCAACACGGCGCGTTCGATGGCGGCTTTGACGAAGGCGCGGATTTCGGGTCGCTCCAGGTCTTCGAGGCTGGCGATCCGGATGTGGCGAACCCAGTTGCCGGTGCCCTGAAGGATGCCGTGGATGTCCGGGATTTGCGAGCCCCGGTTGAATCCGAGATTGACCCAGCGGGCGTACACCGCCACGTGGATGAAGCACTCACTGGGGCGGCCGGTGAAGCCGTAACCGCTGCTCACAGCGTTGTAGGCGTCGTAAATGAGTTCGATGGCGCCAGGACATTCGGACAGAACCAGGGCGCGGGTGGCCAGCGCCAGCTTTTGAACGGCCGGCGGAAACGGCGAAAGGAACGTGAGGTATTCGGCTCTCGGTTTGGGAACCCGCGGCGCTGTTACTGGCATGGTTTCTCGCACTGTCTCTGAGGATACCGAATTGTGAGATGATTCCTGGCATGAAAGCAAGTGCGGTGTTTGGGATGGTTTTGTCGCTGGCGGTCTGCGGGTGGGCGCAAGTTCAGCCACCCAAGAAAAAGCTGCTGGCGATCGGCGAGGTGAAGGGCTTCGAGCACGATTCGGTGTCGCACGGCCTGGCAACGCTCGAGAAACTGGGCCGGCAGACCGGTCTGTGGGATACGTATATCCGCACCGACAACGAACTGCTGACCAAGGCGAAACTGCCGAACAACGCCAAGAACCTGGATTACTTCGACGCCGTCATATTCTATACGACGGGCGATCTGGGGCTGAGCGATCAGCAGAAGAAGGACCTGCTCTCGTTCGTGAAGGACGACGGCAAGGGATTTCTGGGGACGCACACCGCCACCGATACGTATTTCAACTGGCCGGAATACGGCGAGCTGATCGGCGGCTATTTCAACGAGCATCCGTGGGGGCAGGTGCACTGCACCATCCGCACCGAGGACCAGAAGTTTCCGGCGACGGCGCACTTCCCGGCATCCTTCCCGTTCTATGACGAGATCTACCAGTTCAAGGAGCCATATTCGCGCGACAAGGTGCGGGTGCTGATGAGCGTCGACCCGGCGTCGGTGGACCTGGCAAATCCGCGCATCCACCGCACCGACAAAGATTTCCCGGTGACCTGGGTGCATCAGTATGGCAAGGGGCGGGTTTTCCATTCGTCGCTCGGGCACCGGGACGAGGTCTGGGATCTGCCGGATATCCAGAAGATGTGGATCGAAGGAGTGAAGTGGGCGATGGGGATGACCGACGGAGACACCACGCCGCGGCCGATGCCGGCGAAGTGACGGATGGGGGCCAGGGGCCAGGGGCCGGGGCCAGGGGCTTCTTATGATCCAAGCTCAAACGGTTGCGGACCTGGTCGGCGGCTTCGATGACGCTACCGACGGCCAGGCGCTCAAGAGTTGCGAACTGATCCTGCGGCTGCTCGAAGGCTCCCCGGAGCCGTTCCATCGGAATCACTTTACGCCCGGCCACATTACCTGCACCGGTCTCGTGCTGGCGCCCGGCGCGGAGCGAATCCTCCTGGTCCACCATCGGCGGCTCCATCGCTGGCTGCTGCCCGGAGGGCACGTCGAGCCGGACGATGCCTCGGTCGCCGACGCCGCCCGCCGCGAAGTGGTCGAGGAGACTGGCGCGGTGCTGCTTCCGGGCGCCGCACCCCTGATCGGCGCCGACGTCCACGCCATCCCAACCAATGGCCGCGAACCCTACCACTTACACCACGACCTCCTCTTTCAATTCCACGCAATTGCCGACGAACTGCGGGTCTCCTCCGAATCCCACGCCGTTACGTGGTGCACGCCCGCCGATTTCGACCGGTACCAGATCCCCGGCAACGTCCGCCGCGCCTACCGGCGCATCCTCAAATGATGTACACCCTCGCCGGACTTTCGTAAAGCCAGGCAGACGATCCGGCGGACTGGCTTGTCGAGCCTGCGGTGTCGAGCCCGCTGTGCAGAGCCCGCTGTGCAGAGCCCCGGCGAGCGGCACCAGCGGAGATTCCCGCTCCCTGTCTTCAGTTATAAACGCCGGCCGCGCGTTAGAATTGTCTTCAGCCCATGAAGACTTTTACGATTGCGGTGATTGCCGGCGACGGCGTCGGTACCGAGGTCATCCCTCAAGGTAAGCGCGTTCTGGAAAAGATCGCGAAAAAACACGATGTGACCTTTGCGTTTCAGGATTTCGCATGGGGGGCCGAGCATTTCTTCCGGTGGGGCCGCATGATGCCGGCCGGGGCTATCGACCTGTTGCAACCCTGCGACGCCATTTTCCTGGGCGCTGTGGGCCACCCGGAGATTCCCGACCACACCACGCTGAACGGCCTGCTGCTTCCCATCCGCCGCGCCTTCGACCAGTACGCCAACGTGCGGCCGGCGTACCTGTACCCCGGCGTTCAATCGCCGCTGGCCCGGCCCAAGGGCGGCGACATCGATTTCGTGGTGGTGCGCGAGAACACCGAGGGTGAGTACGCCCAGGTGGGCGGCTTCGTTTATCATCAGCAGCCGGAGGAGGTCGCCATTCAGACCTCGGTCTTCACGCGACGGGGCATTGAGCGCATCGTACGCTTCGCTTTCGAACTGGCGGTCAAGCGCAACAAGAAGAGGCGCGTCACTTCGATCACGAAATCGAACGCCCAGGGTTACAGCATGACCCTGTGGGACCGCACCTTCGACCTGGTCGCGGCCGAGTTTCCCGGGGTGCAGACCGAATCGCTGCTGGTGGACGCCGCCGCCATGAATTTTATTCGCCGCCCGGAGAGCTTTGACGTGGTGGTGGGCTCCAACCTTTTCGCCGACATCCTCAGCGACATCGCGGCCATCATCATCGGCAGCATGGGCCTGGCTGCCAGCGCCAACCTGGACCCGCTGCGCCGATACCCCTCGATGTTTGAGCCGGTGCATGGTTCGGCGCCCGATATCGCCGGGAAGGGAATCGTCAATCCGCTGGCGCAAATCCTGAGCGGGGCCATGATGCTGGAACACCTGCAAATGGCGGAGGCGGCGGCCCAGGTGGAAGCCGCGGTGGCGGCGGTATTGGCCGAAGGCAAGGTGCGCACGCCCGACCTGGGCGGCGCCAGCAGCACCGAAGAAGTGACCAACGCAGTGCTGGAGAAACTGGGTTAAGTGGCGCGGGCTTCGCACCGCGACAGCACGGGCCGGCACGCCTTCCTGGTGGGCGCCGGGATTCTGCTCAGCCGCATCATGGGGCTGGTGCGGCAGCGCATCTTCAGCCACTCTTTCGGAGTTTTTACCGACCAGGCGGACGCTTTTTCTTCGGCGCTGCGCGTGCCCAATTTCCTGCAGAACCTGTTTGGCGAAGGCGTGCTCTCGGCGTCGTTCATCCCGGTCTATGCGCGTTTGCTGGCTGAAGGCGATGACGAGGAATCGGGCCGCGTGGCGGGGGCGATTTTTGCCATCCTGGCTCTCTCTACCTCTTTGATCGTGCTGCTGGGCGTGCTGGGAACGCCCTATCTCATGTGGGCCATCGCACCCGGCTACCACGGCCCGAAGCGGGAGCTGACCATCCTTTTAGTGCGCATTCTGTTTCCCGGTGCCGGTCTGCTGGTCTGTTCGGCCTGGTGCCTGGGCATTCTGAACAGCCACCGGAAGTTTTTCCTGTCCTACTCGGCGCCGGTAATCTGGAACCTGGCGATGATCGTCACCATGCTGGCGTACCGGCGCGCCGATCTCAGCACGCTGGCCGTCAAGCTGGCGTGGGGCACGGTTGCCGGCAGCGCGCTGCAGTTCGGCGTTCAATTGCCCACGGTGCTGCGGTTGGTCCGCAAACTGCGCCTGCATCCGGATACCCGGACCGCGCACGTTCGCGAGGTGATTCGAAATTTCGCGCCGGTGTCCATCAGCCGCGGCGTGGTGCAAATCAGCGCGTACGTGGACCAGGCGCTGGCCTCCCTTCTAGGCACTGGAGCGATGGCGGCGATGACGACGGCCCAATCGCTCTACACGCTGCCCGTCAGCCTGTTCGGGATGTCGGTCTCGGCGGCCGAGTTGCCCGCCATGTCGAGCGCGCTGGGCAACGAAACCGAGATCGCCGCCGCGCTGCGCCAGCGTTTGAACCGCGGCCTGCGGCAGATTGCGTTCTTCATCGTCCCCTCGGCGATGGCCTTCCTGGCACTGGGCGATGTGATCACCGCGATGCTTTACGTTGGGGGCAGATTCACGCGGGCTGATGCGGCTTACGTTTGGGGCATCGTGGCCGGCTCCGCCATCGGTCTCCTCGCCTCCACCATGGGCCGCCTCTACGCGTCCACTTACTACGCGCTCCGCGATACCCGCACCCCGCTGCGATTCGCCGTGCTGCGGGTGGCCCTCACCATCGCGCTCGGTTACCTCTGCGCCTTTCCGCTGCGCCGCTGGATCGGTCTGGATCCGCAGTGGGGCGCCGCCGGTTTGACGGCGTCGGCGGGCGTGGCCGGTTGGGTGGAGTTTACCCTGTTGCGGCGCACGCTGAACCGCCGCATCGGTTCGACAGGACTGCCGGCCCCGTTGGTGGTGCGCCTCTGGACCGCGGCACTCATCGCAGCCGGCGCTGGCTGGGCCGTCAAGTTAGCCATCGGCCTGGTCGATCCCATTGCCGCGGGCCTGCTGATTCTCGGCGTCTATGGCGTACTCTATTTCGTGGCGACCTACCTGATGCGAGTCGAAGAGAGCGCCGGAATGCTGCGGCGGCTGAATCGGAGCCGCGCGCGTTAGCAAGCGGACCACTCACCCCTTCAGATCGCGAAACGCCTCTTCGATTTCCTTCTTCGCCTCCGCCGTGGGCACGGTCAGCGGCAATCTGGGTGGCCCCCCATAATAGCCATTCAGGTCCATCGCGTACTTCAGCCCCGGTATTCCATACTTCGTCGTGACCAGCGCTGCCGCGCGGCCAATGCGGTTCTGCCAATCGAGTCCGGCCGCCTCTTCGCGGGTGCGATACGCCTCCCAGATTGCGATCGTCGAATAGGGCGCGGCGTTGGCATAGGCCAGAATCGCGCCCGATGCCCCCATCAGCAGCGATGGCCACAGCGTGGGCGCCGACCCCACCAGCACCTGAAAACCGTGCTTCACCTCGCGGATCAGTTGCATCACCTTTTCCAGGTTGCCCGAGCTCTCCTTGATGGCGATCGCGTTGGGGTGTTCGGAGATCGCCACCACGGCTTCCACCGGAATATCGACGCCCGTGGCCTGCGGCCAGTTGTAAATGATCAGCGGCAGGCGCGCCTGGTCGGCCACGGCGCGGAAGTACAGCGCCTGCGCGGCGGCACCGTTCACCAGGTTCTTGTAGTAGTGCGGGGTGCGCACCATGGCGGCCTTGTAGCCCATTTCGGCGGCGCGGTTGGTAAGCGCCACGGTCTCGCGCACGCTCTCCATTCCGGTACCCGCGATCAGCAGTTTGTCCGGCGCCGCGTGTTTGGCCACCTCCTCCCACACGGTGTACTTTTCTTCGGCTGTCAGCATCACGCTTTCGCCGGTGGACCCCATCACTACGTAGCCGGCCAGCGACGTCAGGTTCCACTTCTCCACGTTGTGCTGGATCTTCGAGAGATAAATGTTTCCGTTGTAATCGAACGGAGTTGCAATTGGTGGGAAAATACCTTGTAGCTTCATTTGTCTGAGAAATTCCACCATAACATTGTGGGGCAGGTTGTGAACCTGCGGCGGATTGGCAATCCGCCTGCTGGACTCATGTGGGTGCTTCGGGCAGGCGGACAATTCGGTTAAGCAGCGGCCGGGGATGATGGCACCATGTTTTCTCTCGAAATCGAATGCGATCCGGAAGACCGCGACCTGCTGATCGCCGAACTCTGGGAGCAGGGCTCGGCCGGCATTGTCGAACTGAGCGCCGCCAGCGTGCGCGCCTTCTTTGATGACGCCGCCGACTGCGCCCTATTGCTGCGCCTGTTTCCGGGCGCCCGAAAGCGGGTGGAGGAGCAGCGCGACTGGGTCCAATCGGCCCGCGACCTGCTGCAGCCAAGGGAGGTGGGCTCGCGGTTTTTCCTGGTACCCGCCTGGCGCGACGACCCTGCGCCCGCCGGCCGTTTCCGCATCACGGTGAATCCCGGAATGGCATTCGGCACCGGCGTCCACGAAACCACGCAACTCTGCCTGGAGGCGCTGGAGGATTATCTGACGCCCGGCATGAGCGTGCTGGATGTCGGCACCGGTTCCGGCATCCTGGCCGAGGCCGCGCGTTTGCTCGGAGCTCAGACCGTTTACGCCTGCGATGTCGACCCGGTGGCCGTGCAGATCGCCGGCAACGGCTTTGTCGGGTCGGTGGATGCCGTGACCTCTGCCGCGGTCGATCTGGTGGTGGTCAATATCAGCCCGGAGGCGATCGCCGGTCTCGCGCCCGACCTGCTCCGGGTCCTGCGCCGCCCCGGCGGTGTGCTGCTGGCCAGCGGCTTTGAGCGTCACGAAGTGGAGTTGGTGCAGGCTACACTGCCGGCCGCGACCGAGGTCAGACGGAAGGGAGACTGGGCGCTGATCGTGGTGGCATGATGCATGACTTGATTCTCAAAGTTCCTGGGACGAGTTCATGCGTGGCGCGGTAACCGACCTACAAGGCAATTTACTGACCGAGAAAAACCCTGCGCGTTCAGGTGGTACTTACACACTTTGGATCACTGGGTATAACCAGACCGCAGACCAGCCGGTTCTGTCAGCCCAGAATTATCCCGAAACTGTTATGACTGTATTGTATGCCGGACCGTCGTATATTCCTGGGTTGCAGCAAATTAATTTCAAACTCGGGGTCTTGTGCTTCGACTCACAGTGCTTCACTCCTGCGTCCTATGATTCTCCATTACAAGTCATACAGGGAGCCTTTAAGAGCAACGTCGTATACCTTCCCGTGAGACCTTACAATGATCAGCGGCGGTGGCATCCGGCCTTGGTCAAGGCCGTGAGATGCAGGGCGGAGTCTAGTCTTCCGCCGAGACGCGTGCGTGATCGCTATTTCATGCCCTCCATCTTGCACAAGACATTTGCAACGTTGTAGGAAATGGTTGACGCCGGCAGGGACGGCGGGGTACGGTGGGCAATAGGAAAAGAAAAATACAGACTGCGAACGAGACGCCCATGACCATCACCCTTGTTCTTCAACCCGAGATCGAACGAGGACTCCTCGCCCTGGCCCAGGCCCGTGGTGTCTCGCTCAGCGATTATGTGCAAGAGATCGTGACGCGCGAAGCGCATGTTTCCCCCGAATCACTGCCCCGGCACACCGGTCAGGAATTGATCGATGCATGCGCCAAGGTGCGGGGACTGCTCACGGACGAAGAAGTTGACACGCTCTTTAGCCGAAGCCCGTCCTTTGCTCGCCCGGTCGATTTCGAATGAGCGGCTTCCTGTTGGATACCAACGTTCCATCCGACTTGGTACGACCCCAGCCTGAGCCGAAAGTTAAGACGTGGGTTGCCGCACAGGGCCTCGACACGTTGTTCATTAGCTCCGTGAGTCTCGGCGAGCTCCGTAAAGGGATCATCCTGCGGTCGCCCGGGAAGCGGCGAGCGGAGCTCGAAGCTTGGATTGAAACCGATCTATCGATCCTGTTTTCCGGCCGTAATTCTGTCGGTCACACGATCTATTGCCGAGCGGTGGGGCGTTTTGGAGGCCCAGGGGCAACTTGCGGGGCGGCCTCTCAATGTACCCGATGGCCTGATCGCCGCGACCGCGCTTGAACACGGCTTGACGTTGGTCACGCGGAACGTGAAGGATTTCGCCGGTCTTGGCGTTACGGTTTTCAATCCCTGGGATTCTGCGTGACGACCTTTCAATCGGTCGTTCCGTCCGCTATCCTGTCTGGATCTTTCGTTCCAACCGGCAGATAGCACCAGTCGGTACTCGGCCAGGTGGGCGCATCGCGAGTGGGCGAATCCATATTCGCAACGAACAAACGGCGGTCATCTGAACGAAAAATCCCCTTACCGCATCCCGAAGCAATACAGCGCCGCTACGGTTCGCACGTATAACCGGCCATCGGCAATTGCGGGCGTGGCGAAGATCTCCTCATCCAGTGCGTTCGCGGCCAGCAGCTCCTGCTGCCCGCCAGCGCGCAACACCGCAACCACCCCGTTGTGCGAGGCCAGAAAAATCTTGCCGTCCCCCGCCACCGGCGACGCATAGTAGTTGTCGGACACTCCGCGCACCCGGTCCTGGCGCAGCATCTGCCCCGTCCCCGCGTCGAGCGTGGTCAGCACGCCGCGATCGTTCACCATGTAGACCACATCCCGGTACACCACAAGCGAAGGCAACTGCGGCACCGACCGCTGATATTTCCACACCAGCCTGGCAGTCGCATCTCCCCGCGAGCCCATCCGGAATACATACAAACCGTTCTCCGCCGCCATAACCGCCCGATACAGGTTCCACTCACTTTCCACGATCTGCCCGCGCCCGCCAGTGTCGATAAACGGCCAATACTTTTTCGTCCGCTCGTCGGATACCTCTTCCTTCTGAATAGCGCCGTCTTTGTTGGCATCATCGCGGGCGAGCAGTTCCTGCCAGGTGGGGAGCGAAACCTGCTTGCCGGGGTCGTTCTCCGGAGTGTTGAATCCGGAGACGTAAACCAGGTCCCCGACCACTACGGCCACCGATTTCATCTCGCTAGGCAATCCGCGCACCCACCACATCGCTTCACCATCCCGCGCGGAATAAACATCCATCCGGAAACTTGCCGGAGCCAGGATCAAAGAAGGACTGCCGGTCCGCGTTACCACCACGGGAGTAGAAGCCCCGCTCAGCGCCTCAGGCCGCGGCTTCTGCCAGCGAACTTTCCCATCGTTCCGTCCCACCGCCACGATGAACGAGTTCTTGTCCTGGTCGATCGACAGCACCACCACGTCATCCGCCAGAACCGGGGAAACGCCGACGCCATACACATTCGTGAAGGGGCCCAGCGGCAGCCTCCACCGCTCCTTCCCATCCCGTGTGTAGCTCAATAGCCCGAAGTCGGGAAAGAACGCATAGACAGATTCACCATCCGTCACTGGAGTGGGTGACGCCGGGTTATTCAAGGAATGCAGTTTCTCGCGCCGCGGCCGCGGAGCCTCCCTCCTCCACAGAGTCCGCCCGGTGCCCGGTTCCAGACAAAGGGTGAAGAGCCGATCATGCTCAACCGCCGTCAAATAGATACGCCCGCCGCCAATCACGGGCGACGAGTGGCCGGGAGGCAATGGGGTGCGCCAGATGAGATTCTTGCCCGCTCCGAACTCCGACGGCAACCCAGCGCCCTCCGAGACTCCCGTTCCGTTGGGACCACGGAACCGGTCCCACTGCCCCCAGGCTGCCGAACACAGGACGAAGAACCACACCATTCGCATTGCCTCATCATGACACAACGTTTGTACATTTCCGGGAGAAGGTGGGACAGACCATCGTCTTTCGTGGTCTGTCATGCCTCGCCAGACACTCGCCGGTGTAGAAGGTGGGACAGACCATCGCCTTTCGTGGTCTGTCATGCCTCGCCAGACACTCGCCGGTGTAGTTTTAAACGCGGGCCTGGATGGGGAGGCGGTTCGCCGCCTCACGTCCACGCGATCACCGCACCCCATGCCGCAAATGCCCACCATCATGCGATGGCTGAAAGAGAGAACCATAGCGATGGTCAAGCGAGCTGGGTGACAGACGACAAAACCCGATCGTCCCACTTTGGTCCGACCAGAATGTAGAAACTCCAGAGGCGGCCACAATCACCGCTGACCGGTTAGCTGATAGGCTGTAGGAAATGCGGCAATTTCTTCCGCTTGCCCTGCTCACCGCCACCGCGGCCGTGGCCGCCGACTGGCCGCAGTTCCGCGGTCCCAATGGCCTCGGCGTGTCCGCCGACAAGCATTTGCCCGTCCAGTTCGGCCCGGAAAAGAACGTCGTCTGGAAGACCGGGCTGCCACCCGGCCATTCTTCCCCTATCCTCGCCGGCCCGCGCATCTTCGTCACCGCCTACGAAGGTCAGAAGCTCCTCACGATCGCGCTCGACCGCTCGACCGGCAAGATCCTCTGGAAGCGTGAAGCGCCGCGGCCGCGCCAGGAGTTCATGCAGTCGACCAACAGTCCCGCTTCCGGTTCGCCAGTCAGCGACGGCCGCAACGTCTATGTGTTCTTCGGCGACTTCGGGATTCTCTGTTACGGAGTGGACGGGGAAGACCGTTGGCGCGTCCCTCTGGGCCCGTTCAATAACGCCAACGGCCACGGCACGTCGCCCGTCCTGATCGACGACATGCTCATCCTGATCTGCGATCAGGACACGGATTCCTATGTCCTGGCGCTGGATAAAGCCACCGGGCAGGTCCGTTACCGCATCGAACGGCCCGAGGTGACACGCAGCTATTCGATCCCAACGGTCTATCGGCCGAAGAGCGGCCCCGCCGAGTTGATCATCCCCGGCTCTTATCTGGTGATCGCCTACAATCTGGCGACCGGCGAGAAGTTGTGGTGGGTGCGCGGCATGTCCTGGCAACAGAAGTCCGCCGCCGTGGTGGATGGCGATGTGGTTTATGTCTGCGGATGGGAGTCGGGCGGCGACAGCGCGACGCCGGCCGAATCGCCAACCTGGGAAGAAGCGCTGGCGCGCTATGACACGGATCACGATGGCAAGCTCACGCCTACCGAAGTCATGCCGGAATTCCGCAACTTCGGCGAATACGATCTGGATCGCGATCAAACGATCAATGAACGGGAGTGGAATTTCTATCGCGCGCGCAAAGCCTCGCAGAATATCTTCGTGGCGATCCGCGCCGGCGGACGCGGGGATGTGACCAATAAACGGGTATTGTGGCGTTATCGCAAATCGCTGCCCAACGTGCCCTCGCCCCTGCTTTATGAAGGTGTGCTGTACCTGGTGAGAGATGGCGGCGTCATGACCAGCCTGGATCCGCGAACCGGCGAACCGTACAAAATAGACCGCCTGCGAGGGGCGCTGGACCGCTACTGGTCCTCGCCCGTGGCCGGCGACGGCAAGATCTACGTCTTAAGCGAAAGCGGCAAGCTCACCGTGCTCAGGGCCGACGCCGATTGGCAAATTCTGGCCCAAAACGACCTGGAGGATACCTGTTTCAGCACCCCTGCGATCGGCGATTCGCGCTTGTACGTCCGCACCCGCTCCGCACTCTACTGCTTCGGCAAATAGGATTATTTCACTCCAGACCGAACACGTACAGCGCATTGCCAATCGACATGGCTATGTACTGCTTCCCATCGCTCATATAACTCATCGGATTGCTGCGTGATTGGCCGCCGGCCTGAAAGCGCCATAGGGGTTTCCCCGTCGCCGCATCCAGCGCGTAGAACTGACCTTCGTTAGTGGCCCCGAATACGATATTTCCGGCCGTGGAGAGCAGCCCCGCCCATGGCGGCGAAAACAGGCGGTGTTCCCAAACCACCTCCGCCGTCGCCGGGTTCAGCGCGCGAACCGCGCCCCATTCCTCCTCGCCCGGGATACTTCGGAATCCCCCGCCATTGAACTGCTCGCCCTCTTTGTAGTCCGGGTCTCCCGTGAAATACACGGAGCCGGCCTCGCGCGCCGCCACATATAACAACCCCGTTTTAGGGCTATAAGTCGGGCTGTACCAGTTATTCCCGCCCGATACCGACGGCCACACCGGCGCGCCTTCCAGAGTCGGAGTTATGTTGGGTTGCAGGATGGGGCGTCCGCTATCGTCCAGACCTTTGGCCCACGTCTGCTTCACGTACGGTTTCCCCAGAAGAAACTCGCCCGTGTTGCGGTCCAGCGCGTAATAGAAGCCGTTGCGATTCGGCAAAACCACCAGCTTGCGCATAGCGCCGCGAACTTCGCGCTCCACCAATATGGGAATCTGGGTGGAGTCCCAGTCGTGAACGTCGTGCGGGGTGAATTGGAAGTGCCACTTCAGCACGCCGGTATCGGCATTAAGCGCCACGATGCAATCGGAGTACAGGTTGGCTCCGCCTCGAGTGTCACCGTTCCAATCCGGCCCCGGATTGCCCGTACCCCAGAAAATCAGGTTGGTAGCCGGATCGTAGGCGCCCGTCGTCCAGGTGGTCGCGGAGCCGGTTTTCCAGGTATCGCCCGCCCAGGAGTCATGCCCCGGTTCTCCCGGTCCCGGCACCGTCCAGAATCGCCAGGCGCGCTTTCCCGTCTTGGCGTCATACGCATCCAGAAAGCCTCGCACACCGTACTCGCCGCCCGCCATGCCGATCACGATTTTGTCCTTGATGGCGAGCGGGGCCACGGTGATCGAGTATCCCGCCTTGTGATTGGCTACGGCAGTGTCCCAGCGAACCGCGCCGGTCTTGGCATCCAGCGCAACCAGATGCGCGTCCACCGTGCCCACATAAATCAGATCGCCTAGGATCGCGACGCCGCGATTGACTTCGCCGCAGCAGACTCTTATATCGTTCGGGAAAACGCGGCGGTACTTCCACAGCGGCTTGCCCGTGCGCGTATCGAGCGCCGTCACATGGCTGGGAGGCTCGGTGATGTACATCACGCCATCGGCAACCAATGGCGTGGTCTCGAATCTCTGGAGCGAGTTTACCTGATGCACCCAGATGGGCCGCAATCCCGCCACGTTCCGATCGTTGATCCGATCCAGAGGGGAATACCGGTGGCCCGAGTAATTACCCGAGTAAGTAAGCCAGTTACCCGGCTCCTTTTCAGAACTCAAGATGCGTTCATTAGTCAACTGTCCCATCAGCGGCATTGCCGCCGCTATTACTAACAGGAATCTCATTCTGGGCCTCATTTTCATTGGGGGCCTCATTCTCATTGGCCGCCTCTCAGTCCGGCCAGATACGCGATGATGTCATTGAGTTCCCCATCGTCAAATTTCTGTCGATAGGACGGCATGACCGTGCGCCGCTCCACCTTTAATTCAGCCACATCCTGCTTCCAGAACGAATGCATCTTGTCGTCGAAACCGCGTACCTGAATCGACCAGGAGTCTTCATTGAGCCGGACACCTGAAACTGCCTCCCCCGCGCGGGTCTTCAGTTCGACTATGCGGAATTGGTCGGGAATATCGCGGGCCGGATCGAGCAATTTGGCCCGGAGGTGAGACGCACCTCTGCGTACGCCGATGTCGGTAAGCGCGGGGCCAGTCCGTCCGCCCTCCAAACCGATCGCGTGGCACTGCAGACAACCGCCCTTCCCATGCACAAGCTGAGATCCGCGCGCCGCATCGCCGCGCACCACTTCCGCGGACAGCCGGCCGAGGGTCCGCACGAAGGCGGCAAGCTGCCAGATTTCACGAGGCGTCATGTTGGATGCCGGCATTTCGGTTTCCGGAATACCGTAACGAATCACCAGATAAAGACTGCTATTCTGCGCGGCGCGTGGCAGGACTGGTACGGCCAGATTCGCGCCCTTCCCGCCGTCGCCCTCCGGCCCGTGGCATCCGGCACAACGGCCGCCATACAGTTTTTTCCCTTGCGTGAGATCCGCCGGAGTTGTGTAGGGGTTCTGGTCTCCAACCTGTACATCCGCCATCTGCGGCAGTTGGAGAAAAAACAGAGCCGCTAACCAAATCATCCAGGCACCTCCCATAAAAGATGGGGCTTAAGTATATCAAATCCGGCGAGACTGCGCTGTTTGAGAAATACGGCAGGGTGAGATACGGCAGGGTGCCGATCGCCTTACTCGCATAGCCCTCTGCGGCGCCCCGCGAGAATCCCGTTCGTCAGAGAAGTCTCGCTGTTATTCCGCTTGACCACACGTCGCGGGGAAACTCCCGAATCCTTTGCATGATTGATTGCTATTCAAGTATGTGGTTGAATAGTTGAATAGTGAAACCGGCCCTGAAGCGGCAGTTCAAAGACCAGCTCTTTGAGCAGTTCGCGCGTATCGGCAAGGCGCTTTCCAACGGGCGCCGGCTTGAACTGTTGGAATTGCTTGCTCAGCGGGAGCGCACCGTCGAGGAGCTTGCGGCTGAGTCGGCAATGTCCGTTGCGAACTGCTCGCGGCACCTCCAGGTGCTTCGCGGTGCGCAACTTGTCGAGGTTCGCCGTGAAGGGCTTTATGCCCGCTACCGATTGGCTGACGAACAGGTGCTGAGCCTTTGGCTGTCGTTCCGTCAGCTTGGCGAAGCACGGCTCGCTGAGGTGCGGCGAGTTGTTGAAACCTATCTGAAAGATCGGCAGGCGCTTCAAGCGATAACGAACGAAGAGCTGATCGCCCGCCTTGGAAAACGGGATGTTGTCGTTCTCGATGTCCGGCCGGAGGAGGAATTTAGCGCGGGACACATCGCCGCGGCCCAGTCCATGCCGATCGCAGAGCTGCAAAGACGCCTCAAGGAGATTCCGAAACGGAGCACTGTGGTCGCCTACTGCCGGGGGCCGTACTGCGTGTTTGCCGACGAGGCGGTGTCCTTGCTCCGCAAGCATGGTTACGAAGCCCTCCGGCTGCAGACCGGGTTCCCCGAGTGGAAGATTCAGGGCTTACCGATCGCCACGGGGCTCGGAGCACCGCAATGAGCCAACCAATGGAAACCGAAACTCTGCGGCAATGGCTCTCTAGCGGCAGGCCCGTTACCGTGCTCGATATCCGCACTCAAGAAGACCGGGCGCAATGGTCGATACCGGGGAGCATCCACATCGACGCTTACACCGAACTTAAGGCCGGAAGGCCGGGTGCGCTTGCAGACGCCGCCCTTCCCGCCGACGTCCCGGTTGTGACCATCTGCAACATGGGGCGTGTAAGCCGGACCGCCGCTCAGGTGCTCCAGCAGCGCGGCTTCGAGGCGCACTTCCTGGAAGGCGGGATGAAGTCGTGGAGCCTTGCCTGGAACATGGCAGAGGTTCCCGTCAAAGATAAGCGCACTCGCATTATCCAGATACGGCGGACTGGGAAAGGATGTCTTTCCTATTTGGTCTGCTCTATGCAGGACGCATTCGTAATTGACGCTTCCTTGCCGGCTCAAATCTACCTGGACCTTGCCGCCCATCACGGCTTACAAATTCGGTATGTGCTGGACACCCATATTCACGCGGATCATCTTTCACGTTCACGGAGTTTGGCAAATAAGGCCGGTGCCGCACTTTGCCTTCCCCCACAAGGGCGGGTTCATTTTCCATTCACTCCCATTGCTCACGGCGATACCGTCACTCTTGGTAAGGCGACCCTTAGGGCCATTCGGAGCCCAGGTCACACGTTGGAGAGCACCTCATACATCATAAACGGTGAAGCGCTTTTCACCGGTGACACACTCTTCTTATCGGGTGTGGGAAGGCCGGACCTGCACGCCGATTCCGATACGGCGCGGGAACGTGCCCGGCTTCTCTATCAGACGCTCAATCAACTTCTTGCCATCGGCCCGGATGTGCTCGTCCTTCCTGGACATGCAAGCGAACCGATCGCCTTTGACGCGGTGCCTCTATGTGCGCGCTTAGGCGATGTCGCCGAGAGGCTTCATGAGTGGCTCTCTTCCGAGGAAGGTTTTGTTGAGCGCATCCTGAAACGAATCCCACCAACACCCCCGAACTATACGCACATTGTCGAGTTGAACGAGGCAGGGGTGTTGCCTGAGGGTGATCCGACTGATCTTGAGGCAGGGGCGAACCGTTGTGCTGTCTCCTCATAAGGCGATCCCGATCGGCAATGAAGACGAAGTCGCACTTGGGCTTCGCGAAAACTGGCAGCAGTTTTCCCTTCTGGTTGTCGTCAATGCCTTTGTCGGGTCCATGGTCGGCATGGAGCGGGTTGTGCTCCCACTTCTTGCCGAGCACGAGTTTGGCCTGGTCTCCCGTGCCGCGATTCTCTCTTTCCTGGTGAGCTTCGGATTCACCAAGGCTTTCGCCAACTTGTTTGCCGGGCGCATGAGCGATCGCCTGGGCCGTAAACGGGTCCTCGTTTTTGGATGGCTGTTTGCCCTTCCGATACCGCTGCTCATTTTCTACGCGCCGTCCTGGCAGTGGATTGTCTTTGCAAATGTTCTCCTCGGGCTCAATCAGGGGCTGTGCTGGTCCACCACGGTGATCATGAAGATTGACCTTGTGGGACCCAACAACCGCGGTCTCGCGATGGGGCTTAACGAAGCCTCGGGATACTTTGCGGTCTCCCTGGCGGCTCTGGTTTCAGGCTATATCGCAGCAGCCTTCGGGCTCCGCAGCGCTCCTCTCTATATCGGCGGGGTCTCCGCGCTGGCTGGTCTTTTCCTGTCCGCTGCGTTTGTTCACGAGTCTCTTGGCCACGCCCGCCACGAAGCCACGGTGCAGCTGAGGGGGGCGGAGACGCGTTCGTTTTGGAGCATCTTTTGGCTCACGAGTTGGAAAGACCGGAAGCTTTTCTCTGTGAGCCAGGCTGGAATGATAAACAATCTCAATGACGGCATGGTTTGGGGGCTTTTCCCTCTCTACTTTGCTTCCCGCGGACTTTCGCTCACCAAGATAAGTGTGCTTGGCGCACTATATCCGGCCGTTTGGGGTATTACGCAGCTTGGCACCGGCGCACTCTCCGACCGGCTTGGCCGAAAAGGTCTAATCGCCGGCGGAATGCTTCTACAAGGCGCCAGCATCATCGGGTTCGTTCTCTGGGCCGGGTTTTCATCATGGGCTCTCTGCGCTGCTCTACTCGGAGTCGGAACTGCCATGGTCTACCCAACTCTCCTTGCCGCTATCGGAGACGTAGCGCACCCGAGCTGGCGAGCATCATCGGTGGGGGTTTACCGTTTGTGGCGCGATGCTGGTTACGCCTTTGGAGCACTGCTCGCCGGAGCGCTTGCAGACCGTCTGGGAATGAGGTTCTCGATCGGGGCCATAGGGACGATCACGTTGCTCTCGGGCGCCATAGTAGCATTCGTTATGGATGAGACACTTCCAGTGAGGGCGAAGGAGTCGCCTTGAAAGGTTGCAGCATGAAAGTCAACGT
Source organism: Candidatus Acidiferrales bacterium (assembly GCA_035570275.1). Taxonomy (GTDB): domain Bacteria; phylum Acidobacteriota; class Terriglobia; order Bryobacterales; family Bryobacteraceae; genus DATMNI01. The sequence continues at coordinate 34,381 of DATMNI010000047.1, forward strand.
ATTAGCCGTTTTACTTCTTGCATGTAGCGCCCTGATTGGGCAGGACGAGGCCATACAGCGCAAGTTCTTCTCGGACGTTCATCAGGCGCTCGCCCTGAAACCGGGCGCTGTCGTGGCTGACGTTGGCACTGGCGATGATCCGTTGCACCCACTCCGTATTGCGAACGCCGTCGGACCAGGCGGCCGGGTCGTATGCGTCGATATCGATCAAAAGGCTCTTGACAAACTCAGGAAAAGCCTGCCGGCAGACACCACTAACATCGAGATCCATTTGGGAAGGGCCAATGACCCTCTACTGCCATCTGCTTCTTTCGATTCGGTGCTGATTTCGAACGCCTATCACGAAATGACTGAGCACGCTGAGATGCTGGCGCACATCCGCCAGGCGCTCAAGCCCACTGGCCGGCTAGTCGTAATTGAAGCTTATGTGGAGAGTCGCCGCCACCTCCCCCGAGATGAACAGACGAAGAAGCACGAGTTCTCCCCAGACCTCCTGGCTGCTGAACTGCAAGAGTCCGGATTTGAGGTAGTGAGCCGCCAGGAACCGCTCCTCCTCGACGGCTCGCTCATCAAGTATTTGATTGCCGCGCAACCAGCTAAGCCGGGCCACGCCGGTGCTCAACCAGATTCGGCCTCGGCATTGGCCTCCGCAAAAGTGTATGACGCCACACGAGAGCAATATCAACGGGCTTCGGCGCGACGCCCCATGTAAAATATAGCCCACATGAGCTTTTACGCGAAGTACGTTCTGCCCCGCGTCATTGATCTGGCGATGAGGAATAAGGAGACGGCTCGTCTCCGTGCAGTTTGGATTCCCCAGGCCCGCGGCGAAGTACTGGAAGTCGGCATCGGCTCGGGCCTGAATTTGCCCTTTTATTCCTCGCAGGTGCAGCGTGTCTCCGGCGTGGACCCTTCCCTCGAGTTGCAGCGAATCGCACGCAAGAGAGCTGCCGGCGGACCATTTAACGTCGAGTTCTTCCTGCAGTCTGCTGAGGAACAACTGCCGCTTTCCAATGCAAGTATCGACACCGTCGTCCTCACATGGACGCTCTGTTCCATCCCGGACCCTTCAAAAGCGCTTGGCGAGGTCAAGCGAGTTTTGAAGCCGAACGGGTCCATTATTTTCCTGGAGCACGGCCGGGCTCCCGATTCTCGGGTGGCTCTCTGGCAGGATCGGTTAAACCCGATCTGGAAGCGGATTGGAGGGGGTTGTCACCTTGATCGGAAGGTTGACGAGATCATCACCGGCGCAGGCTTTCACATTCCTGAACTGACGACTTGCTATCTTCCCGGACCGCGTCCACTGACCTACACCTACCAGGGAATTGCGCGCCTGCCGTGACGGATCGGTCGCCCCATCCCCACCGGATTCCGCTCCCTCACTACCCCGAAATACACCCCTCCTACTCACCGGTGACACGTTTTTTCGCTGAATTCTCTCCATCCCCTCAACCACTTACAGCTCCCGATTTCAGACTCCAGCCCCCTCGCCTGCTATCCCTGGTGGATGAGCACCCTAAACAAATCGCTGCCAATCGACCCAACCTTCCTCCGCGGCCGCCAACATTTCGGCGTCTCCAGCGCCGCGCCGACCCCGCCCAGGGCACTACCCAACCGCACCCTGCACGACCTCGAACGGCTTCAGGTCAAACGCTGCGCCGCCGCTCGGAAGTCCACCCAAAAGGCCGGCACCCCCGCCCAAAGCCAAAGCCGATTCCGCCCAACTCCAATGAGCTCAACAAGAATTGGGTTCGTTCTTTCATTTTGCCCTACTGCGGACCCCCATAGCCCCGAGTCTGTGCCACCAGTGCCCGATCCTGACCCGGAAGGCCCCGAGCCCCAGGTGCTTGAACCTTCGTGGGTGTGTACAAATGAAGTCTCGGAAACCTCAAATCCCGCCCCTCGCCTCTTTTCCGCAATAGCCGGAGTTACCCGTCAAGAACTGGCGGAGTTTATCCGTGCCGGGCGCCTCGACGTCGAGAAGCTCTTCTCACCTTCAAGTGTCTTCCCCAAAACGGTTAAGCACCTGGCGTTACGGCGCGGTGTTCGGGCACGTCATAGTATCATTAACCTCATGCATCGCTTGGGAGGCTTGTCGGCGTTTGTGCTGGTGGCCGCGGTGGCAGTCGCCGGCGACGGAGACTGGCCGCATTGGCGCGGTCCCAACGACGATGGAATGGCCCGCGGCGATGCGCCCCTGCGCTGGAGCGATGAAGCGCACATCGCGTGGAAAGCCACGGTTCCGGGACGTGGTCACTCCTCGCCGGTGTTTTGGGGCGACCGGATCTTTGTCACCACCGCCGTGCCCACAGTCATACCCACAGGCAATAGCGGCGGCGGGTCCAGCCGCGGCCTGACCGAGCACAAGTTCATGGTGCTCTGCTACGACCGCAATGCCGGCAAACTGCTGTGGGAACGCGTGGCGCGCGTGGCCACACCCCACCAGCCAGCCCACCCCCAATACGGAAGCTTCGCGTCGAACTCGCCCATCACCGACGGCAAGCATGTCTTCGCGTTCTTCGGGTCGCGCGGCCTCTACTGCTATACCCTCGCCGGCGAACTGGTCTGGCAGAAGGATTTCGACGCGTTACGAATGTTCAACAGTTTCGGCGAGGGTGCGTGGACGGCGCTTGACGGCGACAAGCTCCTGGTGGTGCTCGATCACGAAAGCGACTCGTACCTGATCGCGCTCGACACCGGTACCGGGCGCGAGCTGTGGCGGACGCCGCGCCAGGGCAACACCAACTGGTCGGGCCCCTATATCACGTCGCACAACGGCCGCAAACTGGTGGTGGTGTCGGCGTCGCGGGAAGTCTGCGGCTACGACCTGGAAACCGGCAAGCCGCTCTGGAAAGCCAGGGGCCTGGGGCAGAACACCATCCCGGCGCCGGTGGCTGGGGACGGCATGGTATTCGTGATGAGCGGCTACCGCAATCCGAATCTGATGGCGATCCGCTTGGGGCGGGAGGGCGACCTGACCGGCACCGACGCCATCGTCTGGCAGAACCAGCGCGGCAACTCCTACACACCGTCGCCCGTATTGCACGACGGCAAGCTTTACGTGCTCACCGATACGGGCATGCTCTCCTGCTTCGATGCCAAGACCGGCAAGCCCTACTATCAGCAGGAGCGCCTGCCCAAACCGTACAGCTTCAAATCGTCACCCGTGGGCGCCAACGGCAAACTCTATCTCGCTTCCGAGAATGACGATGTCATCGTGGTGCGAATGGGCGAGAAGTTCGAGGTGCTGGCGACCAACACTCTGAAGGACCAGATGTTTATAGGCACTCCCGCGATTCTGGACGGCGCGATCTACCTGCGGGGACAGAACACTCTGTTTTGCATCCGTTAAGACATCCGTTATGAGAGGACTCTTGAATATCCGAGCGATTTTCCTAACTATTCTCCATCGCAAAACTCTGTCTCCGCGCGTAATACCCCCTGACGGTCGCGGCTCGGATTCGAAGGCCATCAGAGCCACGACTTGTCGCTCGACCGTTAGGGAGTGGTTGCTAACTATCTTATTGCTCCCGGCCCTGCTGCTGCAGACCGCGGCCCGTGCCCAATCCATCGGCGGCACCATCACCGGTGTGGTCACGGACGCGGCATATCAACCCATCTCCGGCGCGGCCGTCCAACTCACCCAGGAGGATACCAACCGCAAGCGCAGCGCCGTCACGGACGCGCAGGGTGGATTCACCATCTCCAACCTGCCCCCGGGCGAATATCGAATCGACGCCGAGCGCGACGGGTATCGCAAGCACGTGCAGCGCCTGGCGCTGCAGATCGATCAGGAGATGCAAATCGAGATCCCGCTGCTGCCCGGCCAGCGCACCGACTCGGTGGAGGTGACGGCCGCCCGCGGTCTGCTGCGCACCGAATCGGCCACGCTCGGAAGCGTGATCGACAACCGGCAAATCACGGGACTGCCGCTCGACGGGCGCAATTTCTTCGAGCTTAGCCTGCTGTTGCCGGGCGTGGTGCCTGCGGCCCCGGGCTCGGCTGGCTCGACCCGCGGCGATTTCGCCATCAACATCAACGGCGCCCGCGAAGACTCCAACAACTTCGTCCTGGATGGGGTTTTCAACGGCGACCCCAAGCTGAACGGCATCGGCGTAACCCCTCCCGTAGACGCCGTGCGCGAGTTCGAGGTGGCCACCAGCACCGCTGACGCCCTGTTCGGCCGCAATACCGGCGGCCAGATGAACGTGGTGCTGAAGAGTGGCGCCAACCAGATCCACGGAACCGCCTACGAGTTCTTCCGCAATCGCGTCACCGATGCCCGCAACTTCTTCGCTCCCGCAACCGAGAAGAGCCCGCAATACCAGCGCAATCAGTTCGGAGCGTCGCTGGGAGGCCCCCTGGTTCGCAACCGTACATTCGTGTTTGCCGATTACGAAGGGCGGCGCCTGCGCGAAGGCATCACGCAAGTGACCAACGTCCCCACCGCGCTCGAACGGGTGGGCGATTTTTCCCGCAGCAATGTTCTGGCGATCGATCCGTTCACGCAGCTTCCGTTCCCCGGAAACGCCATTCCCAGGAACCGCTTGAACGCCGTAGGGCTGGCCATCGCCGCCCTGTATCCGCTGCCTGACCGCACGGTGCTCAATCAGGACTACGTATCCTCGCCCATCCAGCGCGATCGCGACGACCACTTCGATTTGCGTCTGGATCACCACCTGGGAGCGTCGGATGAGTTGAGTGTTCGCTACAGCTTCGGCGACCGCACCCTGTTCGAACCGTTCTCGGCTTCCTCGCTGGTGGCGGTCCCTGGTTTCGGAAACAACGTTCCGCGGCGGGCCCAGAACGCCGTGGCGAGCCATACGCACACGTTCACCCCCAACCTGTTGAACGAACTTCGGCTCGGCTTCAATCGCATTGCGGCCGGCGTTTTTCAGCAGAACATGGCCAATAACCTCAACCTCCAGGTAGGCCTCCCCTCGATCTCCTCCAACCCGCGCGATTCCGGACTCAGCCAGATTTCCATCAACGGTTATTCCACCCTGGGCGATGAACCTCACAACCCGCAGCACAGCGCCACCAGCATCTATCAGGTATCCGACGCCGTCACGTGGGCGCACGGCAAGCACCTGGTCAGGGCCGGTGTGGACCTCCGTTGGCTGCAGCAGAATGCCTTTCGCGATGAAGAGTCCCGCGGCTTTCTGAGCTTCCTCGGCTTCACTGGCAACGCTCTCGCTGAGATGCTGCTGGGCCTGCCTTCTCTCACGGGGGTGGCGCGTCTGGACAACCCGGAGCACCTGCGTACCCACAGCGAATATGGCTTCGTGCAGGACACATGGCGCGTTCGTCCGGACCTGACGCTGACCTTGGGCCTGCGGTACGAATACAACTCGCCGCCGGTGGATGCGGCCAATCGAGCCAATCTGTATGACCCCGCTACGCAGGCGTTGGTTCAGGTAGGGGCGGGCGGCACTCCGCGCGGAGGCAACCAGCCCGACCGAAACAATTTCGCGCCGCGCGCCGGCCTGGCGTGGCGTCCCGGCCACGGCCACACCGTAGTGCGCACGGGTTACGGTATTTACTACGACCAGTCGTCGCTGGCCACCGGGGAAGGCTTATATTTCAACCCGCCGTACTTCAATTTCCAGGTCTTCTTTCCTTTCGGGCAGCTCCCGCTCAGTCTGTCCGATCCGTTCCCGGCGAACTTCCCCATCCCGGTGCCTTCCTCCGCGCTGGCGATCCAGAGAAATCTGCGCACGGCCTATGCCCAGCAATGGAATGTCAACCTGCAGCAGGAACTTGGCCGCGACCGGATTCTCGAGGTGGCGTACGCAGGGTCGAAAGGCACCAAGCTGTTGGGCGCGCGCGATGAAAACCAGCCGCTCCCCAGCCCGCAGCAGCCTAATCCGCGGCCGGTGCAGCAGTTCGCCGATATTGACATTTTGGAATCGCGCGGGAACTCCACCTATCACAGCCTGCAGGCGCGGTTCCAGCAGAGCCTGAGCCGCGGACTGACGGCACTGGCCTCCTACACGTGGTCGAAGTCCATCGATGACGCTTCCAGCTTTTTCTCGAGCGCGGGCGACGCCAATTTTCCGCAGGACAGCCATAACACGCGGGCCGATCGCGGCCTCTCTAATTTCGATCTGCGGCACCGGTTTTCGCTGAGCTACTCCTACGATCTGCCGTTCGGCAAGGGAAGGCTGCTCGGGGGCTGGCAGACCTTCGGCATCTGGACGTTTCAGACGGGCCGGCCCTTCACGGTCGACCTTCTCCCGACCCTGGACAACAGCAACACCGGCCAATCCATCCTCGGCTTTGGTGGTTCCAACGAGCGCCCTAATGTCTTGCGACCGGCGGGGCTCTCCAACCCAACTCCGGGACGCTGGTTTGACACCCAGGCGTTCACTCTCCCGCCATTCGGCAGCTTCGGCAATGCCGGCCGGAACATCCTCACCGGCCCCGGATATCAGAGCATCAATGTCTCCATCGTCAAAAACGCCCGGATCACCGAGCGGGCCAGCCTTCAATTCCGCGCCGAAGCATTCAATTTCCTGAACCACACGAACCTCGATTTGCCGAATATCTTTTTCGGCTCTCCGGCATTCGGGTCCATTCAATCGTCGCAGACGCCAAGGAGAGTCCAGTTCGGAGTGAAGATTCTGTTTTGAAGGTGGGTGCGCGCGACATCACGCCGTCTCCGGCGGGCAGCTGACCTTCCCAAGCGCGGCGCTGGTACTGGTAGTCCTGCTGGCGGGTCTGTGCGGGCAATCCCCATCCAAATTAGCCGCCGGCTGGTTCATAATTGTACAAAGCAGACTGTATCCATGGATTGCCCGGCGTGTAAAAAAGCGGTCCCCTATGCGGCATCTCGTTGCCCTGCTTGTGGCACGGCCACGCCAGTCGATCTGGTCGAGACGGAAATCTTGAACGAACCTGCAATTGAGGCGGAGACGCAGGTGATCGACCGGCAGAATTGGTCCAAGGCGATGACGACCTCTGACGCTATTGCCTATCAGAGCGCCACTCTTAGCGTGGGTTCGGTACTGGGCGGGCGCTACGAGATTCTGAAAACCCTGGGCGAGGGCGGGATGGGAGCAGTCTTCCAAGCCCACGATGCTGAGGTGGATCGAATTGTGGCGCTAAAGGTGATTCGCCCGGACCTGGCGGGCAGCGAAGATATTCTCCGGCGTTTTCGCCAGGAGCTGGTGCTGGCGCGGCAGATCACGCATCGCAACGTCGTGCGTATTTTCGATCTCGGCGTGGCGGATGGAATTCGCTTCATCACCATGGAGTTCATTGAGGGGCAGGAACTCGCGGAAATCCTGCAAGACCGCGGCAAGCTGCCCCCTCAGGAAGCGGGCCAGATCATTCTACAGGTCTGTTACGGGCTCGCAGTGGCTCACGCCGAAGGCGTCGTTCATCGCGACCTGAAGCCGCAAAACATCATGATCGCCAGGGACGGCCGGGTGGCGGTGATGGACTTCGGTATCGCTCACTCCATAGAAGCTGCGACGATCCTGGATCAAAGCAGCACAACCGAGGCCGGCGAATCCGCCAGTCTCACCCGGGTTGGGTCGCTGCTCGGAACGCCTCGCTATATGTCGCCCGAGCAGGCCCGGGCCGAAAGCGTAACCAACCGTTCGGACTTGTTTACGGTGGGCTTGATCCTGTACGAACTGGTCACCGGAGACCTGCCGCCCTCGCCGCCTACCCTGAAGGCCATGCTGCGGGAGAGGGGCACGCAACAAATTGCGCACCCCATCCCAGCGAATCCGCAGATACCGCGCGCCCTGGCCGACATTATTTTCCGGTGCGTGCAACTCGATCCGGAGAAACGATACCCGTCGGCTGAGGCGCTCTGCCACGATCTGGAGATCGGGCTGGGCATTCGGAAGCGCCACTCCTTAAACAGGAAGGTTTCTGCCGGACTGGCGGCGGCGATCGTCCTGCTCGCCGGAAGCCTGGTCTATATCTATACTCTGCGGACAAAGGGGCCGGTAACCCACAATCCCGTAAAGATTCTGGTCTCCGACTTTGTAAACCAGTCGGGGAACCAGGTGCTGGACGGAACGCTCGAGCCGCTATTAACGACTGACCTGGAGGGCGCCTCGTTCATCACGACCTACAATCGAGGCCAGGCGCGGAAGACGCTTACCAGCCTCTCCGGAGGATCCACGCTGGATGAAAATGCGGCGCGGCTGATAGCGCAGCGCGAAGGATTAGGCGTGGTGGTGTCCGGTTCGGTTGGGCGTAATGGGAACCAATACGCATTATCGGCTCGCGCTCTCGATGCCAGAACCAACAAAGTCATCGCTGAGGAAAAAGCGACGGCCGCGACGCCAAACGATCTGAACCGCGCCGTCGGGCGCATTGCGGCCGGGTTCCGAAAAGCGCTGGGCGATATCACACCTCAATCCGCCCAGATCGCGGCTGCTGAGACCTTTTCTTCACAGTCGCTCGAAGCCTCTCAACAGTACGCGCGCGCGCAGGAACTGCAATGGGCTGGAAAGTGGGATGAGGCGCTGAAGGCTTACAGCCGAAGCGCGGATTTGGACGCAGGACTTGGCCGCGCCTACGCCGGAATGGCGGCGATTCTCGCCAACCAGGGCCGTAAGCAGGAAGCAGAGAGAAACTTCAAGCTGGCTATGTCGAAGATCGATCGCATGAGCGACCGGGAGAAGTACCGCACTCGTGGCGGTTACTACTTGATGGAACGCGCCTACGATAAGGCCATCGAACAGTACAAAGCGCTCGAGTCGCAGTTTCCGGCCGACTCCGCCGGCATCGCCGGCCTGGCGCTGGCCTATTTCTATAAGCGCAACATGCCGGCCGCCCTCGAAGAAGGCCGGCGCGCGGTCGCCATTTATCCGGACAATGTGCTGTTGAGCAGTAACGCCACTCTGTATGCCATGTACGCCGGAGATTTTAGTACGGCTATTCGCGAGTCCCAGCGGCTGTTGAAACTCAGCCCCGGCTTCGAGAAGGTTTATCTCGGCCTCGGACTTTCCCAGCTTGCGCAGGGTGACGAGACCGCCGCGGCTGAAACCTATCGCAAGCTGGCGCCGCTCAGTACGTGGGGTGCTTCCGCGTCCGCGGTCGCGTTAGCGGATATGGCCCTGTACCAGGGTCGTCCCGATGAGGCGCTTTCGATCCTTGAAAAGGGTGTAAGCGCGGATCTGGCGGCGAAGGACCCTTCGCGAGTCGCAGCCAAGCGGGCGATGGAGGCTCAGGTATGGCTCATGAAAGGCCAGGATGCTAAGGCGATTGCCGCGGCGGAACTCGCCTCGAATGGGACTACGGACGAAAGCCTCCTCTATCCGGCCGCCATGGTTTATATAGAAGCCGGGAAGAGCGACAAGGCGTTGGAGCTGAGCCGGACACTGAATCAGCGTCTGGAACCGGACGCAGGGGCTTACGCCAAGCTGATCGAGGCCGAAGCGCAGATGAAGCGCAAGGACTATCGCGATGCGGTTCGAACCTTCCAGGACGCCCAGAAAATCGCCGACACCTGGCTCGGCCGTTTCGGTCTGGGCCGGGCCTATCTCGCAGCGGGCGCGTATACGGAAGCCGACTCCGAGTTTGACGCTTGCATGAAGCGCAAAGGCGAGGCGACCGCGGTATTTCTGGACGATGAGCCGAGCTGGCGCTATTTCGCGCCGGTCAATTACTATTTGGGCCGCTCGCGCGAAGGCCTCGGCAGTCCGGGAGCAGCGGAAGCTTACCGCAATTACCTCAAGATTCGTGAAAAGAGCGCGAACGATCCGCTCGCGGCAGATGCGAAAAAGCGGCTGCGGTCGCTCGCAGCCGGCGCAGCCGCGGTTCGTTGATCCTGTTCAACCTTCCCCTTTTACCGGAACCGTAGTCGCCTGACCTTTATTGGACGTTGAATGCAACGGTGCACCCTCCAAAACAGTTGAACCCACCATTCGCGGTTCCAGTGAATGTGATGGAGTTAGCAGGGAACGACGACGTGACCCCGATTGTGCCCGCAATCATAGCGCCCGAATTCAACGTCACGCTATTGATGGTAGAGGTGAAGCCGCTTATCTGGACGACAAAGGTGCCGGTGGCCGAGAAGGTACTCCCGGAAAATCCGAAGATCACCTGGGTGGCGGTGATGGTCACGGAGCTAGAGAGCCCGGAGCCCCCGCAGTTGTCAGTATTGGGTCCGACACAAAACCCGAATGCGGCGTTTGTTGTTTGGAAAGGTCCTCCTAGCGGCGTAATCGTGACCGTGCCGGTTTCCGCAGTGTTCACATTAAAGGTGTTCACGATTGTTCCCGGCACCGCAGTGCTGGCCGCGCCGGTGATGCTATTGACAGTCTGAGTCGCAGTCAGCGAATGCGCCCCTGGCGAAAGCGGCACGCTCACGCTAAACGCTGTCCCAATCGCCGTGGTCGTTCCCACTGGGGTGGCCCCGTCGAACACGGTGATCGCCGCGCCGGCGAGCGATGTTCCGCTCACCTGCAAGGGACTGGTTGTGCTGAACCCCGATGCCGGAGACGCGATCAACGGCGCGGGCGGCACGATCGTTCCGGTCACCGCCGCACTGGCGGCGCTTGTGAGGCTGCTGACGGTCTGTGTCGCAGTCAGCGAATGCAGCCCCACCGACAGCGGCACGCTCACGCTAAACGCTGTCCCAATCGCCGTGGTCGTTCCCACTTGGATTCCCAAGTCGAACACGGTGATAGCCGCGCCGGCGAGCGATGTTCCGGCCAGTTGCAACGGACTGGTTGTGCTGAACCCCGAAGCCGGAGACGCGATCAACGGCGCGGGCGGCACGATCGTTACAGTCACCACCGCACTGGCGGTGCTGGTGAGGCTGCTGACGGTTTGGGTCGCGGTCAGGGAATGCGCCCCTGGCGACAGCGGCACGCTCACGCTAAACGCTGTCCCAATCGCCGTGGTCGTTCCCACTTGGGTTCCCGAGTCGAACACGGTGATCGCCGCGCCGGCGAGCGATGTTCCGGCCAGTTGCAACGGGCTGATTGTGCTGAACCCTGAAGCCGGAGACGCGATCAACGGCGGGTTTGGACTCACCGCCAACTGCAGCGGCTGCAGCGCACTGTTGTTTGCCGCATCCGTGACCAGAACGGTAAAGGAAGCTGTACCGGCTGTTCCGGTTGGTGTCCCCGAGATCACACCGCTGGTGCTCAGCGTAATGCCGGTCGGAAGGGGGCCGCTTCCGATAGCGAGCGACCAGGTATAGGGGCCGGTGCCTCCAAAGAGTTGGAGCGTTTGCGCCGGATAGCTTACGGTCAATGTCGCTGGGGGTAATGACTTCGTCAGAATTGTCAGTGGACTCGGGGGCGGCAGGTTGGTTCCGGTGTTCGCCGCCAGGGAAACGGGGACCGGAGTCGCTTGCGTGGCGGGGTTGTAAATGGCTAGTGCCTGTGTAGTATCGCCGCCGGGGCTGGGAATATAGGCGCGTAGCGTGATCAGCGCCGTCTCGCCGGGCGCGAGCGTTACACCCGGGATGGATGGATTCAGAGCCGCGGGTTGAGTTAACTGTTGCACCGTAGCGAATGAAACGTCAGTAATATTCGCGACGGGAACGAAATGCGATTGCACCCCTAGAGTACATCCTTGTGCCAAGGGCGTCGTGTAGTTCTTGTAGATGATCAACTGCAGTTTCACGCCCAGCCGGGGGTCCGGACTCTGACCCACCAGATTCACCCCGACCACGGTTGGGGTATTGCTGGTTGCCGTGTTCACCCAAGTGGCGTCGGCGATTGCCACATTCGGAATACTGGGGTTCGGAATGCTTGGGTTCGGAATACTGGGGTTCGGAATGCTGGGATTCGGAATGCTTGGATTCGGAATACTCGGATTCGGAATACTGGGGTTAATGTAGGGATTTAGATTCGCATTGACGTCCGGAGTGACGATGCTTCCGTTCACCGTGTTCGGGAGCGACAGCGCCGGACTGGAGATCGTGGTGTTATAAGTCTCGCTGGAGGAACTGCTCGAAGCCGGTGGATTAGCGGGATCGCTATTGATGGTCGCGGACCCCGCCTCGGGGGGATTTCCATTGGGCGGGTTCAGTTCCACCACGTTCACGACTACCGTGGCATGCGCATCGGTGGAGGTGGCAAAGACACTTCGCGACGTGCTCGAAAGCCCGGGTACTTGAACCGTAATCGTCGTGAGTGGGTAGGGCGTGGCCGGATTGGTTTGGACAGGAGCCTGGAGAAAAGACGCCACGCCGCCGACCGGCTGCGAACTCATGGTGATCTGATATTGACGGGCCACCGGCGTAGTGTTGGCGACGGTGATGGGGAACTCGCGCTGGATCAATTTGCCGTTCGAGCCCGTTCCCAGCAGCTTAGCGTTTCCTGGAGCACTCACCACCAGGCCCGGGCTGAGCAGGGCCGTGTAAATGTCCTGGTTGCGGTCGCCCGTATTTCCCGGAGGCGCTAGCGGATTGCACGCCGGTCTCTGCTGCGTGGGGTCGAAAATGCTGGTCGTGGATGTCCCATAGGTGGGGGGCGTGTAATTGGCCCAATTTCCGTCGGCGGGCGGAACTACGTTGCGATTGTCGGTCCACACCACATGGGTAAAGTCGGGGTCCCCTGGTTGGTTGTTATAGCGCCATGTGCCGTTATGATTCGCAATAAAGGTCGGCCCCGCCACGTCGATGTAATCCCCAAAAAAGGCTAGCGTCCCCGACAGGAACATGGGCAGGTTGGGAGGATTCACCGCCAATTGTTGAATCACAAACGGATTTTGCGCCGTGGAACCAAACGCGTACTGCGACACCTGGACCGAAGGCAGGAATCCGGGCGGATTGCCTGGCGTGGCTTGGGCGGCACGCACGTCGAGGGTTTGCCGGCGCGCATCCGTCGCATAGGTTGGCCCTGGGGGGTCCTGGATGCCCGGCCCAAACGCCGGGAAATCCGGAAAGCCGCCGTCATTCACGGGCGAAGTCGAGTATTGCCCGCCAGCTTGTGGAGTATAGAGCGTGAGAAGGTCGTCATTTCGGAGATCGTACCAGGCAACCGTCAGTTTGCCGGCAGAGAACGCCATGGCCGGCATGATCTGATGTCCAGGGGAGGTGTTGGCGTCGACCGCTACCGCAGTGCTCCACAAAAGAGGGTTGGTGCCCGGACGCGGCGTCGGGGTTCCCGTCACAACCATGATGCGAGCAACACCAGTCGGGCCTGCATTGCGCTGCGACCAGGCGAGGTACACGTGACTGGCGGCGTCAACGGCCATCGTCGGGAAAGCGTTCGTCCGGAAGGCTACCGCCGAGTCATCCTGATCGAAGGGGGTAATGCTGGTAACCAGAGTAGCTTTAGAAAATGTGTTTCCTCCATCGGTGGAGGCTGCATACATGATTGCGTGGGCCTGCGCCGGTTGCGTCGTGGCAAAGACGCGCCAAGCAATATAGAGGTTGCCGTTATTTGGATCGATCGCTACTGTAGCGCCCTGATTGAATGTAATTGCCGGGTCACTGATTTGCTTCGGAGCGCTCCAGGTTAAACCGCAATTCATGGACCGTGAAAACAGGATTCGCGCCGGGCTGCCTTCGCCCGTGCCCGCGAATTCCGTCCACGCCACGTACACGCTCCCTCCGCGGAAAATCTGCGTATTTTGAAGGGGCAGGGTGGGAACGATGCAAGATGTGGAATTGGCTCGTGGGATATCGACTGCGAGCGAGGGCTTATCCTCAAACGTGTTAGCTGTCGAGGTTTTGACCGGGATGGTCCAAAGAAACCGGATCGAATCGCCGCCTGGGACGTTGTTGTCATCGGTGAAAGTTGCAACGAATACTTTGCTCGCGCCTCCGGCCTGCCGGTTAAATGCCAGCCCGCTGTAGTAGAACAGGCCGTTGGTGCCGGCGCGGACACTCGGATCGGCCCCGGCTCCCAGGCCTTTTAGCGGAGAAAGAATACCTGCTAACGATGTATCCTGCGGGTAGCCGGGAACCAACGTGCTCGTCCAGGTTTGGCCTCCATCGAAAGACTTGAACAACCCTAGCCAGGAATCGCCGGTTGGTTCGGCAGCGCCCGAGACGCCAGGCAGGTCAACCGTGCGATAGTCGTTCGCGCCCGCCAGCATGTGCAGCGGGTTCCGCGAAGAAATGGCCATCGAAGGCTCGTTCTGCCGCTGGAGGAAAGGGTCTCCGCCGGGCCATTGCGTTCCCGAAACCATGTTTACATTCGGGCCGGGAACCTGTGCCTGCAATGGCATAATGAACGCCCAAACCAGCAACAGCCGGGTAACGCCTCGGCCGGAACAGATATGAGGCGCACGTGAGGAGGTTTTGGGATGTTTCAGCGGCATTTTTGACGTACCAGAATTTGCAAAATATATCACTCTTTCGCGCAGATGGAGGTGCCCGACATCAGAAGAAGAGCCCATTGGTGCCCGGCCGGATGACATCAGCCGGAGCCTGGAGTCCGTGGAGCGGAGGTGCGACGCCCTCGGCCGAGGTGTCCTGCGGGTATCCCGGCACCAGCGTGCTTCGCCATGTCTTTTCCGCCATGTTGACGCCGGGGCCCGCGACAGACGGAGTTCCTTGACCGAAAGCTATTGCGGTGATCGCGCAAAGCACCGCCGCGAGTCCCAGGAAATGTTGAAGCCGCAATACCGCCCTCCGGATGAATGCAGAATTTTGTATCGTAGCACAGGCACGCGTGGGGCAGTCAGATTATCTAATCGCAGGAACACCGGACCACCTGCCCGCAGTCGCAGCCACCGATGCGGCGCCCTGTAATTCGCTCCCTTTTTGGCAAACTATAGTCCTAAGGGGTTCTATAACCGTTCGTGTAACGCTTAATGTAGTGGCAGGCTGGGCGGACCGGGCGATCCGTATCGCTGACCTCAATCATCACCAGTTCGCCGGTGGTGGCCGGAGACCATCTTTATGTCACCAATGAGGAGGGACACACCTACGTGTTGGCTCCGGGCCGCGAGTACAAGCTGTTGGCGCAGAACGAACTCGGCTAGACCGTGATGGCGACACCTGGGATCTCAGACGGCGTACTCTATATCCGCGCCCGCAAACACCTCTTCGCCATCGGCTCAAAGAAACAGGAGAGCAACCACTCCCTTACGGTCGAGCGACAAGTCGTGGCTCTGATGATGTCGTTGACAATAGGGACTTCGCATCGGAGCCGTGACCGATAGGGAGCGGTCTTACGCGGGCTTAAGCTACCGCACATCCAGCTTCAACAGCCGCTGCGCGTTCTTCCAATAGATCCGGTCGCGTTCGTCGTCGCTGATCTCCAGGTGATCGATGACGTCGATCGTTTCGCGGATATACGTGCCCGGCTCGGGTTCAAAGGGCGTATCGGAGGCAAACAGCACCTGGTCCACGCCGAAGAACGAGAGGCCGCATCGGGTGGCCGCCGCAGCGCCGAAGACCGCCGTGTCGGCGTAGAATTTCTTGAAGTAGTCCAGCGGCCGCATCTTCATAGACGCTCTGAGCCCGCTATAGTCGGCGTCACTGGTGCGTGTCCCTAGCTGGTCCCATCCGTGCCCGATCCGGCCTTCGCAATAAGGCGCCATCGCTCCCATGTGGTGGGTAATGATCTTGATGGCGGGCCATTGGTCGAACACACCGGCAAACACCAGGCGAGCCATGGCTACGCTGGTTTCGTAGGGCCAGCCGAAAGTCCACCAGATTTCGTAAAGCGAGCGGTCCTCCGTGAGATAGTCCGGGAAGTTGGCGCCGCGGGTGGGGTGGAGCCAAATCGGCAGATCGTACGCGCTCATCACCGCAAACAGGAAGCGGAACTCATTCCGGTCGAGTGGGAGGCCATTCACATTGGAAAAGATCTGGACGCCGCAGGCGCCAAGATCTCGCACCGCGCGGTGCAACTCGCCCTCTGCTTCGGCCACGTGGTTCATGGGGAGGCAGGCAATGAAACCGGCAAACCGGTCCGGATACCGGTTCACCAGCCCGGCCATCGAGTCGTTGGCGATGCGAGCCAGGCCGGGCGTGACGTCCGGGCCGCCAAAGGCTTCCAGAGGCGGCGAAGCCATCGAGATCACCTGCCGGTAATCTCCGAACCGGTCCATCACTCGAAAGCGAAGGTCCAAATCGAAGAGCATCGGAACATTCCTCACCCGCTTCCCCATGTCCTTGAGGTTGGGCGCCGCCTCAAACCACCGCGTGAACGCACACTCCGGGAAAATGTGACAGAAAATATCGATCTTCATTTATGGCTTGAATAGCAAAGTGTACGCTTTCTTCTGGCCGCGGCTGATCCTCTTGGGCAAAGGAACGTTGGCTCTTCCAATTTTGGATGCGTCACGCTGACGTCGATCATACGACATAGGGCTGCCGGCCGCAATGATCTTCACCGGCGATCTTCCCGGCGAAGTTCTGCGAAGGTTTGCTCACCTCGCCGCGCGCGGAGCTTGTCTACTTTGCTTTGAATCTCGCGATCGAGCGGACGCTCACCTTCCGCGGCTACATGAACTCCAGTTCGGCAAACGTGCGCACTTGTTTCCGATTCACGGCGGCTGACGCGCATAAGGGAATCCGCTGCCAGCCGATCGCGGGGAGGGGAAAATCGCCGGTTACCACTGCTGGGCCGAATTTTATGCCAAGGGAATCGGTTGGGTGCCGGTGGACGCCTCCGAAGCTGCGAAAGACCTCAAGACGCGCGTATTTCTTTGGGGCGCATGACGAGAACCGCGTGGAATTTACCAAGGGGCGCGACGTCATACTCGCACCCGGGGAGAAGGGCAGCCGCTGGGTTATTTTCAGTGAGCCAAGAGCGCTTGGAGACTTGCATGTCCCGGCGGCAGCCTGGCTTGAGACCTGACTCCGCTACGGCGTATCGTCCGCTCGATCCTCGACCTGCTCGCTGCTTGCAGGCCTCCTCGATGCCTTCCTCGATTCAACCGCCGCGGGCGCCGCGGGGAAATCGCTATTTCACCACGATGTTCACCAGCTTGTCAGGTACGGTGATTAGCTTGACGATTTGTTTGCCTTCGAGGAAGGGCTTCACTTTCTCGTCAGCCAGGGCGCGGGCTTCGAGTTCCTCCTTGGGCGTGCCGAAGGCGGCGGCGAATCGCGACCGAAGCCTGCCATTGACCTGCACGATGATTTCGGCTTCGTCCTCTTTGGCCAGTTCGGGGTCGTAACCCGGCCAGGTCTGGCGGAAAACGGGGCCCTGATGGCCAAGCTCTTCCCAAATCTCCTGCGAAAGATAGACGGCGAAGGGCGCCAGGAGCAAGGCGAGCTTTTCCAGAATCTCGGCCATCGCGGTGGCGCCGATGTTCTGCTCTTCGATGTAGAGTACGTTGACTAACTCCATGACCGAGGCGATGCAGGTGTTGAAGTGCCATCGGGTTTCGAAATCGCCCGTCACCTTCTTAACGGTCTGGTGGAGCTTGCGGAGAACGTTTCGATCGGCCTCGCCCGGGCTCGCTGCGCCACCTGCCTGCCCCTGGGGAATGTTGCGCGTGGCGAAGCGGTAGACGCGGCCCAGGAAACGCGCGATACCTTCGGCGCCCTCAGCGCGCCAGTCAACCTCTTTTTCGGGCGGACCCGCGAAGAGCACGAACATACGGGCGGTATCGGCGCCGAATTTTTCCGCCAGCACGTCGGCGCTCACCACGTTGCCCTTAGACTTCGACATCTTGGCGCCTTCGGCGATCACCATGCCCTGGGTGAAGAGGCGCTTGACGGGCTCGTTATTTTGGATGAGGCCGATATCGCGCATCACCTTGGTGAAAAAGCGCGAGTAGATCAGGTGCAGGATGGCGTGCTCCACGCCGCCGATGTACTGATCGATCTCGAACCAGTAGGCGATCTTGGCCGAGTCGAATGGCGCTTGGTCGTTGTGCGGGTCGCAGTAGCGGTAAAAATACCAGGAGCTGTCGATGAAGGTGTCCATGGTATCGGTTTCGCGTTTGGCGGCGCCGCCGCACTTGGGGCAGGTGACATTGACGAAAGCCGGAACGTTTTCGAGCGGCGAGCGGCCGGTGCCGGTGATATCGACGCGGTCTGGCAGGATGACAGGGAGCTGGTCTTCGGGCACCGGCACCGCGCCGTCCCGCGGGCAATGGATGACGGGGATCGGAGTGCCCCAGTAACGCTGGCGCGAGATGCCCCAATCCTTAATGCGGAATGTGACCGCGGCCTTGCCGAAGCCATGCTCTTCGGCGTGCGCGCTCATCCGGCGACGGGCCTCGGCGCTGGTGAGGCCGGACCAGGGACCCGAATTTTCCACGATGCCGTAATCGCCGAAGGCTTCCTTCATGCCGGGCTCGACGGCAAGTTCGCCATCGACGGGGCGGATGACGGGGCGCACCGCGATGCCGTACTGACGGCAGAATTCGAAGTCGCGCTCATCGTGTGCGGGAACGGCCATGATGGCGCCGGTGCCGTACCCCATCAAGACGAAATTGGCGACCCAGATGGGCACCTGCTCCCCGCTGTATGGATTGATGGCGTAGTGGCCGGTGAAGAAGCCTTCCTTGTCGATGTCGCCGGGGTCCTTGCTGGCGGCGGCGTCTACCATGGCTTTGGCCTGCGCCTGGCGACTGGTATCGAGGAGCGTTTGGTTGAGTTCGTGGCCGGGCGCCAGGATGACGCAGGTGGCGCCGTAGATGGTGTCGACGCGGGTGGTGAAGACGCGGATGGCCTGGCCGGTGGCGGCAAGGTGGAAATCGACCTCGGTGCCTTCGGAGCGGCCAATCCAGTTGCGCTGCATGGTGAGGACGCGCTCGGGCCAGCCGCCTTCCAGGCGGCCCATTTCGTTGAGGAGTTCGTCGGCGTAGTCGGTGATCTTGAGGAACCACTGTTCCAGCGCGCGCTGCTCCACGGGGGTACCTTCATGACGCCAGCAGCAGCCTTCCACCACCTGTTCATTGGCGAGCACGGTGGCACACTTGGGGCACCAGTTGACCAGGGCCTTCTTGCGGTAGGCCAGGCCGCGCTCCAACATCTTGAGGAAGAACCACTGGTTCCAGCGGTAGTATTCGGGTTCGCAGGTGGAGATTTCGCGGTCCCAATCGAAGCTGAAAGCGAAGCGCCGGTACGTCTTCTTCATGGCCGCGATGTTCTGCAGGGTGTACTCGCGCGGATGCCGGTGGTTGGCGATGGCGGCGTTTTCCGCGGGGAGCCCGAACGCATCCCAGCCCATGGGATGCAGCACGTTGAAGCCGCGCATCCGTTTGTAGCGCGCCAGCGCGTCGCCAATGGCATAATTGCGGATGTGGCCGATGTGCAGGGTGCCGCTGGGGTAGGGCAGCATTTCAAGGACGTAGAATTTCGGCTTAGCGGAGTTCTCCTCGGCCTGGTAGAACGCGGCATCCTGCCAGCGCTCGTGCCACTTGAGCTCGATGTGGCTATGGTCGTAGGGCTTTTCGGGCATAGTGCTGAATGGGGGCTGAGATTTTATGGTAGCAGGTCATATACTGGTCGTTGAGAGCTACGTGACGGACATCAAATCCAAACTCGACACCACCGTTGTCCGCCCGATCTTCGACAGCGTTCACCCGAACGGGCGGCGGGATCAATCGCTGCCAGAAGTTGTTTTCGACAATCGGAGAAGCCGCGCTTACTTGCGTGTTCTTGATGCCCTGACCTCGCGCGGCGCGCCCACCGTTCCCAAGGGTCTGCGCACTCGCCTGGAATCGATGATCGAGACCTGGAGCACCCAAGCCTTCGACGACGCGTTTCAGCCGATCCAGGAATTCGAGATTCAGTGCGCGCGCGAACGGGATCTGGTGGTGGCGGAGCAGTCGGGCGATCCTCGCCGCGTACTTGAGGTGCGGGAGTCGGAATATCGGCGAAGGGTCGCGGCTCGGTTTGGCTTCATCGAATTGCGAGGCATCCAGCTTAATCATCGCGTGATCCTGGATCTCGACCAGGTATACGTGCCGCTGCATTTCGAGAAGTTGGGGAACCGGACCAAGGATGGCAAGCGTCAAATCGTACTCTCTAAGTCGCCGAGTCGTGTGCCGATTGCCGAGATTATAGAAGAGAACGCCAGGATCTTGTTGATCGGCTCGCCGGGAAGCGGAAAATCGACGCTGTTGTCCTTTCTTGCAAGCCGCTGCGCCGTCGGCAGGCACGGGCTAAGTTGGCCGGATCGCGCCTTGCCGTTCGTCATCACAGTGCGCGAGCTGAAGGATGCCGAGCTCAGTCCAAAATGGCTGGCTGCTCAATTGGAGATCGCGCCGGATCTGGTCTCGGCTGCTCTGTCTCAGGAACGGGCAGTTCTATTGGTGGATGGTCTCGACGAAGCTCCGAATGAATTGCGACAACAACTCGTGGCGGCTCTTGCAGAGTTCACCAAGGACCACCCGAAGACGCCGGTCATTGTGACGAGCCGGCCCGCGGGGGCTCCCGGAGAAATCGAGTCCTGCCTGCCTGGTTTCCAGGGCTTCCGGTTGGCGGACCTGACAAACGACGAGGTGAGTGAGTTCATCGACCGATGGTGCCTGGCCGCCGAGCGTTCAGCTCGACCGGACTCATCCGAAGCCGAGAAGCAAGCGAGCGCTGCCGCAGCGGACCTGAAGTCTCGCATCAAGCGTAGCCGCCCAGTGCAGCGGATCGCGGTCAATCCGCTCCTCACCACGATTCTTTGCGTGGTTCACCGATTCCTCGGACGTACCATACCCGAGCACCGGGTCACTCTATACGAGAAGTGCACGGATGCTCTGCTCTACGAATGGGACCGGGCCAAATTCCCTAAAGACGCCGCAGTCGGAAACCTGGATGCGAACCAGAAGCGCGCTTTGTTGCGTGGCGTTGCCAGTGCCCTTCACGAGAACCACGAGGCTGAGATCCCGGAGTCGGAAGTTGTACGGCACTTCGCCGCGATGCTCCCGCAGATGGGCAAGCCGCAGGAAGACGCCCTTCGGATCGTGCGCGAGATTCGAGATCGCACGGGAGTCCTCGTGGAGCGCCGTCCCGGCGTATTCGCGTTCTCCCATCTGACATTTCAGGAATACCTCACTGCCCTCGACTACGCTTCCCGGTCTGAGCAACTGCTGGAGCACTTGGACGACCCATGGTGGCACGAAGTCATCGCTCTAGCGGTCGGTATCCCCGGCTGTGATCCGGTTAGAATTATTAGCGCACTCGTCCGGAAGGAGGAGGATCGGGATGCGGTTATCCTGGCTGCGAAATGCTTAGAGACGGCCATCCATATTCCTCTCGATCTGCGAAAAGATGTGGAAGATGGGCTCGAAGGCATCCTTCCGCCGCAGGATTGGGAGTTTGCTGAGAGACTGAGGGAGATCGGTCTAACGGTGGCGCCAATTCTCGCGCGGGGGTTGTTGAACTACAACGCTATCGGGAAAGTTAATTCGCTGGTGTTTTTTAACGGTTTTGAATACGAACCAGCCATTCCCCTAGTTGTCCAATTGGCCTTAGATACCGAGCCGAGTCCAATTGGCATCGATAACTACTTTCCAACACTAGGGGAGTTTGCGATCTTCATGCTGAGCGACATGTCAAAAACGTCCGAGAGCGCGAAACGCGCACTAGCTTCGGTCCTGTCGAAACCTCAATCGGAGGAGTTTCTCCAAATCCTCGACCTCGGGGAAATCCTGGGCGACGATTTCAAACCTTCACGCCCGGGCAAGCGCTCTTCCAAGCGCGCCAAAAGCACTGTGTGAGCGCAGCGGAGTACGCCCTCGCCGGGTTGCTGACGTTCTGCAAAATAGTTCCTGCAAGCACCTTAGCTTGCGACTCATTGCCGGCGCGATAAAGCCGCACCACATCATCCAGCAATCGGAGCATTTCCTGGATGTTCTGTTTTCTTTCATCCGCTAGCCACATCCGCCTCAGATCGAAATCGCCAATCATCCGTTCTGCCGCGCTGCCTGGTCTCATCGCTCTAACGGTCCCGTCCTCCACGAACATGAAATGACGGCTCGGGTCGCCACGGTCCGGCCGAACGTACCCACCACGCTTTGGCCACTTGTCGCCCTTTGCGCCGTTGCATCCTGGGCAGCCCAGAAAGTAATTCGTCCAATCATAGGCAAGCGATGGGAATAACGATTTTGGCTGGAAATGTTCTACATGCGCCGCCCGGGGTGCGTTGATCGGTCCCTCGCAATACACGCACTTCCGATGCGACATCGCCGCAATGATTTCCTTTTCCCGGCCCCAAATGGCCGGAAACTCGGCCTTACCCGATCTCTTGATCAGTACCTGGGGCGCATAGCTCGAAAACCCTATTCGTCGCTCATCCGAGTTCAGTCCGAGCTTTTCGAACTCCGTCGCTTGCCGCACAAACTCAGCAGCATCTGGTAGCGACTTCTTCACCCGGTCAGGCCAGGTCGACGGACATGGGAATCGCTCTCGATACACTCTCCTCACGCGCGGGCTTTCTCCAACTCATCGGTCAGAGCCTTCACGAATTCCGCCTGCATTCGCACCATGTGAGCCATGGTTGAACCGTCGGCGCGGCGGCGGTCCTCCTCTGCCACCAATTCTTCGAGCTTATCCAGCCCGCGTTTTAATTCCTCATAGTCCGCGTTGGTTACGTCGCCACTGCTGATCTTGGCCTG
>DATMNI010000048.1:0-48638 GCA_035570275.1 Candidatus Acidiferrales bacterium
GCAGCGTTCGAAGAGATCTACGCCCAACCCAGGACCGCCTACCTGGATCCGTCGTTTTCAGCCTATGCGCAAGACACTTGGCGCATCTCCCACGCACTCACCATGACGTTCGGGGTCCGGTGGGAGGTAGCGCCAGCATCGCGCGTCACCGCAGGAACCGCTCTCGTCGCCGGCGGACTCACGAATCTGAATGACGCTTCCAATCTGTACTTCATCCCGCAAGGAAAACCGTTCTATCCCACCACATATTCAAACTTTGCGCCGCGCCTTGGCCTCGCATGGCAAGTCTTCGGTGGGCCCTCGAAAGCCACAGTGTTGCGCGTAGGAGCGGGCCGATTTTTCGGTTCGGCGCAAGCCGGCTTCCAGGACAGTATCATCGGCCCCTCGGTTGCGAACTTCTACACCAGTCCGCCTCTCCAATCTCTATTCAGTTCCACGCCTTCCGCTATTGGGGCCCAGACTCTGATCGGCGTCGCAGCCGCTCCACACTACCGGCTTCCTGTTACCTATCAGTGGAACGTGACGATCCAGCAGGTTTTCGGAGCGCAAACGCTGTCCGCCGCGTACGTCGGAGCACTGGGACGGCACTTGGCCGACTATGCTTTGTCGCCCCTGACCGATAGCGCCGGCCTGCTGATCTACCCCGTAGGAAGCGATGCGAGTTCCTCGTATCATTCGATGCAGGGACAGTTCAATCGCAGATTGCCCGGAACGCTCCAGGTGCTCGCCTCCTATACGTGGTCTCACTCGATCGACAACTTGTCCAACGACATAGGCGTCGATTACGATGTGCGGTCGCTCACGCAATACAACCCTCTAAATCCGAATGGAGCTCGCGGGCCATCCGATTTCGACATACGCCATAGCCTCAAGGGAGCGGTTATCGCCCAACTCCCGTCACCGCGCCAGGGTGCCTGGGCCGCGGCCCTTGGCCATTGGAGCGCGGAGAGCATCTTCTTCGCTCGATCAGCCTTGCCCACGGATGTCGTGTCTAACCTTTCTGTGAATGGCCGGCCCAACTACGTCTACGGTGCGCCGCTCTACCTCTACGGATCGCTATATCCGGGTGGAAAGCGGTACAACCCTGACGCATTTGTGGAACCGCCAAATGGCAAGAACGGAAATTTCGGCCGCAACGTGCTTCGTGGCTTTGGAGCCTGGCAAATCGACCTTGCTCTGCATCGCGAGATCAGGTTATCGGAAAGGTCCCGGCTCCAATTTCGCGCCGAAGCCTTCAATGTTCTGAATCACCCGAACTTCGCAGACCCCCACTATGGCGGTGCGCCTGGCCTGGTGTACTTCCCGGACCCCGGATTCGGCCTGTCCAAACAGACACTCGCAAACGGGCTCGGACCGTCATTAACTCCGGGCGAGTTGAATCCGCTCTTCCAGATCGGCGGCCCACGCGTAGTGCAGTTCGCCGTCCGCTTCCTTCATTAGAAGTTTTTCTCCTTCGCACACGCAAAAGCGACTTGGCCATTCGTCATTACAGTGCGAGGCGACAAAATGAGTATTCAAAGCGCAGCGGTCACGATGCAGATTCACGAAAGGGGCATCAACACGCGTTTCTCGTCACATTGCGATCGAGGAATCGATCAAGGAATCATGGCGATTCGCGAGGAAGAGCGCTTGCGAATCGCTCAGGAATTGCACGACACCTGCTTACAGGGCTTCCTCGCTATATCGCTGCACTTGCAAGTCGCGGCGTTTGAATGCTCGGGCAACCACGTTTTGAGGGCTCGCTTACAACGACTGGTCGAAATGGCGCGCGGTGCGGTCGAGGAAGGACGCCGTGCCGTGGAGACCCTCCGTGCGTCGGTGCAATTGACGGAATCCCTAGACGCAGCTTTTGGCAGAATCCCCCAGGATCTCGCGCTGAACACCGCCGTTCGGCTGCACGTCTCTGTTCGCGGTGTCGCATTTGAATTGCCGCCTGCGGTTTGGCACGAGGTCTACCGGATAGGACGCGAAGCGATCCTCAATGCCTACAGGCACTCGGGCGCGGATGAAATTCACGCGACAATTCAGTACGAACCCGAGGGACTTCGCCTCACCGTACAGGACAATGGCTCCGGGATCGGTCCGAGCGAACTCGCATCTGGCCGGCCCGGACATTGGGGCCTGCAGGGAATGCGGGAACGTGCAAAACGGATCGGCGCAAGGCTCCAACTCCGAACGGCCTCCGGATTTGGCACTGCGGTGGAGGTATTCATTGACTCTATCCGATAGTGCCGTTAGATCTTCGGTAGATGATTGGTGCGGTCGAGAGGACTTGAACCTCCACACTCTTCTGGGCGCATCCATGATGGACCAGGCGGCGGAACAAACGCCTGCGGATTATCCGTCTAAGCCCGCGCTCAGCAGCGCTCCGCCTATACGGTCTGTGCCTTTACGAGGACTCATCGGCTCTCCCGAGTGAGCCGGTTTTTCCCAGGTTTTAGAAGCTCGTTGAACAAGTAACTCAGACACCTGCCTCAGACTAATTCGACCAAGGGAATCTCCTTTGTCTCGCCGGCTAAGTTTCGGTCCTTCTCCGACCTGGACCCGCTGCCAAACAGTCAGCAGGTCGAGCTGCGGTTCTTCGCGTCGCCGATGCATCCAAGGCGCTGATCCCGCAGCGTTTTGGCACAGGTGACAGAATCGAAAGCGATCGTTGGAAGGAAAACAGCCGCGTAACCCGCTTATTATGAATGGGGTCTGGAGCCACCCGCCGGAGTCGAACCGGCGACCTGCTGATTACGAAAAATATGCTCCGGCTCTAAGATCTCCATTCACTCCATACGGAAGTGCCTGATATCAACAACTTGGGGAAGCTGCTCTCGCTCAAGCGGCAACTCCAAAGGACCGAGTCGGATAGGGTTTTGGCACAGTTCTGGCACAGCTTAGCCGTGGCGACGGCACCTGAACGCACGCTGTTTCAATTGGGTTCATTTCCGTGCAACCGGTCCAAGCGTTTCGTTTAACCAGGCGTTGACGAGCGGAACGGCGATCTCTAGTGGAGGCAAATGGCCTGCGGGGAAACTCGCACGCTTCTTCGGCTCGCTCAGCAGGCGATAGAATGGCGCGATGGATGTTCGTTCGGGAGTATGGTCGTCGTAGAGGCCGTTCAGCATCAATTTCGGCGCACGGATGTGAGGCGCGAAGAAAAGGGGATTCATCTCCGGCTCGAGGCCCTTCCAATCGGGCCGCACGCCGCCACCGATCAGAATCACCGACGCGTACCGATGCTGGATAGCCGCCGACAGTATGCCAGCCGGCTCCGCCGGGCTGTCATTCCAAAACGCGATCTTCCGGGGGTCAATCTCGGATCGCGTCTCCAGATAGTCGATACCCCGCTCCATATCAATCACCCATTTCGCCAGCATGTCGCGATACTCAGGCGATGCCCGGCCGAGGCGCAAGACGAATCCCGGTTCTCTGCCGCCAGAGCCTCTCAGCACGACGAGGAATACCGCTCTGCCAGCTTTAATGTACGGCGCCAGGCGCGCCGCCCTCCCCTCCACGGCGTCCGTCGCAGGGAGTCCAAACCACCATCCACTCCCACCAAGGTAGTGAATCGCATGAAGCGGCGGATCAGAGCGCTTCGGCAGATATAGGAATCCTTTAACCCGCTCGCCATCGTGACCGTCGAAGGCAACCTCCTCGCGGCGCCATGACTCTGAGTCTTTGGTGGCAACCACTTCAGCGTGGAGCGGAGTCCACTTGTAGTCGTAACGAGCCTTTCGCGTACGGAATTCGGCGGCAGTGGAAATCGGGTAGTCGAGACTCGGGCCCTTCGATGCGAGAGGCATGTCGGCCTCATCGCCGCCCGTAGGATCGCTGCTCACGGCACACCGGAACCCCAAGGTGTCCGCGGAGTAAAGTACCGGCCGCTTACCGTAGGTCAAAAACTGGTAAATCGGATCGCGCCACGCTCCGCCCGCCGTTGTAAACCCGTCGTCGTACCGATTCCGAGTCCACTCGGCCACGTTCCCCGCCATGTTGTAGGCGCCGAACGGGCTCATGCCGAATTCAAACGAATCGACCGGTGTCGTTCCCGTTGAATCGACATTCGCGCGTTTTGCGGCGTCAGCGGGGTTAATGATGCCCCAGGGAAAGACCACGCCAAAAGGTGTCCAAACGGTGCCTCGCGCAGCTTTTTCCCACTGAAACAGTGTGGGCAGATCCTTCGCTCGGAACCGGCAATAGGCCCTCGCTTCATGCCACGAAACTCCGGTAACCGGATGGTTCTCTTTTCCTTCCGGAATCATCCCTCCAACCCATGTGCGTGGTCCCGGCAACCCAGTCTTATCGCTGAGGCCCCCGCCTTGAGCGACCTGGGATTCATAGAAGTGAGGGTCCCAGAATTGGCGCGTCGCGTAACCGGCGTGATCGATGAAGTCTTTGTATTCGCGGTTACTCACCTCAAACTTGTCGATATAGAAGCCGGACAGCTTCGCGCTCGCCTCAATCGGCCTGGAGTGGCTGCGAAGTTGGTATTCGCCACCAGGAACGACCACCATGCCGGGCGGAACCTTGGAAGCCTCACTCAGGCGATGTTCAATCTGAATGTCCCAGGAAGGGCTGTCTGACGGTATTGAGCGTGCGAGAGCGCTCGACACCGTACGCTCAAATGTGGCGTAGCCCGCCTTTCGGATTGCCAGAAGGTACTCGTCTCGTGGAATGCGAGCGTGCTGGATCGGCGTTGTACCCAACCCTTGCCACTGCGCGGAACCCAAACGCCGTAGATAGACTTCGGCGCCTTTCGGCGTTGTAGAAACCGACAGGTCATCGGTGAGCTCTGATATCAAACGAATTACCCTTGGTTCCGCCGGCAAATGAGCGAGGACCTGCAACGTCAGCCCGTACCCCTCAGCGTATCTGCCAGCTGCTGCCAGTTGTTCGATCCGGGGGACAGAGGCGCGCGCCCATTCTCGGTCCGCTCGGTTCTTCATTACCCAGGCCAGTCCTGCCAGGACGATGATTACAGCGCTCGCTGCCACCGTGAACGTCCTCCACTGATGGCTCGATCGCGGAGCTTCAATGGGCCGGCCGGGCTCTTGACCTGCCTCGACCGGAGCTGCAAAAAGATAGCCCCGGCCTGGAACGGTGCGTATGAACTGCTGGCCCTCATCGCCCAGAGCCCGGCGGACGTCCATAACACAATGGGTCAGGGAGTCGTCGCTTACCATAGACATATCCGGCCAGAGCACAGCCACCAGCTCCGTTTTTGGCACTAGACGGCCCGCATTGGCAGCCAAGTACTTGAGCGTCTCGTAAGACTTCGGCCTGAGTTTCACCTCTTCGCCCTCGCGGAAGAGCGAGCCGCGCGTCAGGTCGAGCCTGAACCCCGCAAACGTCAAGGCAGCCGGTGGTTTCCGCTTCGGCAGGGGCTGGGGACCAGCTTCCATGCCCAGCATTCTAGCACTTCCGTAAATACACGGTTTCATGACAATTTCGCCGCTTTTTCGCCCCGGTTTCATGGATTTCGGAGCTCTTCGAGATCCACAATGTCAATCAACCCGCCGGTGCCCCGGGTCCCTTTGACCGCTACGCCGGCTGGAACTGGGGAGCCGCCCCGCTCATTAGGAGGAAGTATGCTTTTACCGACCAACCTGCTCCGCATCATTAAGCACTCACGCCATCCGCAGAGTCTCCTTTCCGCGATTCTCGGCATTCTGCTGCTCGGCCCGTTACAAACCGCGACGGGAGAGATCCTCCGCGTCGAGATCGCCAGTGTTCAATCTCCAACATTCGACGGAAGCACATTTGGCAATACGGGACAATACGAAAAACTGGTTGGAAAGGCGTTCGGCCAAATCGATCCGAACGATCCCAGGAATACAGTCATTGCTGATGTCGCCCGGGCGCCTCGTAACTTGCGCGGCATGGTTGAATACTCGATGGACGTCTACATTCTGAGACCAATTGAGCAGTCGAAGAGAAGTGGCAGGGTGCTCTTTGAGATCAACAACGGCGGCAGCAAACTCTCATTCCGGTATCTGAACGATAGCGCCAGCGGCGGGAACGATCCGACCACGGCTGCCGATGCGGGTATCGGGTTTCTCATGCGCCAGGGTTATGTCATCGCGTGGACCGGGTGGGACGCGACCGTAGCGCCCGGGAATAACAACCTGGCAATCAACGTGCCTGTGGCTAAAAATTCGGATGGTTCTTCTATTGTGGGGCCCGCCCTCGAAGAATTCGTCATTGACAACAGTACGACCATGGCAGGCGTACTTACGTATCCCGCGGCGACGCTCGATAAGTCCCAAGCCAGCCTCACGGTGCGCAACCGTTATTCGGACCCACCCAAGACCGTCGCCGCTACGGACTGGGAGTTCGTGAATGCGCAGAGCGTCCGGCTCCTGCCGGCCGGCACTCCGTTCCAATCAGGCACGCTCTACGAATTCGCTTACCTTGCCAAGGATCCGCTCGTGGCCGGACTCGGCTTCGCCGCAACACGCGATTTTGCGTCCTACATGCGCCGCGCGCAGGCGGATGGGCCCGGCACGGCCTTCCCTCTAGCCGGCAATGTCCGGTTCATCTACTCCTTCGGCGTCTCGCAGCCCGCGCGCTTCATGCATGACTTTCTGTACCTGGGCTTCAACGAGGACGAGCGAGGCCAACGGGTCTTCGATGGGATATTTGACTGGCTGGGCGCAGGCGACGGAGGATTCTTCAATTACCGATTTGCGCAGCCTGCCAGAACCCATCGCCAGCATATCGGCCGTTTCTATCCGGAGCTCCAATTCCCGTTTACGAACCAAATCTTCACCGATCCGGTTACCGGGCAGACAGACGGACGGCTTCGTCGTTGTCAGGTGACGGACACCTGTCCTAAGATTTTCGAAGCGAACTCTGGGAATGAATTCTGGGCCAAAGCCGGATCGCTTCTGCAAACGGATTCGTTCGGTTACGACCTCAACCTGCATGCCGCTCCGAACACTAGGATCTATCTGTTTTCCAGCCTACCTCACGTCGCTGCTACCGGCCCGGGAATTTGTCAGCAGCCCAGAAATCCGGTCGTTGCGGGTCCCGGACTTCGCGCGCTGCTGGTCGCTCTGGACGAGTGGGTAAGTTGGGGTGTGGAGCCACCTCCCAGCCAGGTGCCTCAGAGGTGGAACGGTACACTTGTGTCATCGCTTCCGCAAGAGTCGGTCGGATTTCCATCTATACCGGGGATCAAGTACAACGGGCTTCTCCACACCGGAGATCTTTTGAACTTCGGGCCGTCGTTGAATCAAGGGATTCTCACTACAATCCCGCCGGTGATGAAGGAGTCGGCTTATCCGGTGTTGGTCCCAAGGACCGATGCCGACGGCAACGATGTGGCGGGAATCCGGCTGCCGGACATCGCTGCGCCCCTGGCCACGTATACGGGCTGGGCGTTGCGGGATGGCCCTGCCGCAGACGATGGGTGTGACCAGTTTGGCCAGCAGATCCCTTTTGCTCAGACCCAGGCCGAGCGGCTCGCGAAAGGTGATCCGCGGCCGGCGATTGAAGAACGGTACCAAGAACACGACGGATATGTGAACGCGGTCCGGAAGGCGGCGCAGAAGCTCCTGAGAAGACGGTTCCTGCTGCTGGAGGATGCCGAGCAGTATGTGCGAACGGCGGAAGCTAGCAATGTCCTGCGATGATGGCTGCGTCACCTCGCCGAACAAACATCGGTGAACGGCACCCGCTCCAGATTCAATGGAGCGTCGGAGTGCAGCGGGACGCTGATAATCAGTCAGGGGGTCGGACACTTTTCAGCCCCACCATCAAGGGAGCAATTTTAGCAGTGCTTTCAATGAGATACGGTGATTTTGGCTCCCCTAGCGCTTGCTAATGGCGGGAGCTTCAAGGGCGGTCGAGATGCCCGCTCACAAATCACTATCTCTTGTCTTTTGAGCGTGTTTGAGCAGAATCTGGTTTTGGCACAGGACAACTCAAAACGGCTCCTGTGCCAAAACTGTGCCGGAACTCTGCAGAACCACGCGCCATGTAAATAATTGAAAATATGGAGCCACCCGCCGGGATCGAACCGGCGACCTGCTGATTACGAATAATCCGGGCTTATGTCAACTCGGAGGACGGGACGAAGCCCTCCCACCCGATTCCGCTGCCTCACCACCTCGGAATGCACCACCCTCCTCCTCACCAGTTCTCGTTTTTCTTAAGAATTTCCTCAATCCCCTCAACGGGTTACAGACCCCAATTTCAGACTCCAGCCCTCTCGCCTGCTATCCCTGGTGGATGAGCACCCCGAAACAAATCGCCGCCAATCGCCGCGACGTTCAAGACTCGGGGTGCCCTCTGGGCCACCCACGCTCCGCCGAAGGCCAAAAACGCCGCTATCGCCAGGTCACTCAAAACCGGCCTCTATGCCAGATCCCAACTCATCGCCGGCGAAGACCCCGCCGAACTCCGTGGCCTCGCCACCAAACCGCCGGCAAAAGCCAAGGCCAATTCCGCCCAACTCCAATCGGCTCAGCAAGAATTGGGTTCGTTCTTTCATTCTGCCCTGCCCTACCCGGCACCCAGAAAAACCCCGAGCCCATGCCGCCCGCGCTCGCACCTGACCCCCAACGCCCCGAGCTCATGCCGCCCGCGCTCGCACCTGACCCCCAACGCCCCGAGCCACCGGTGCTTGAAACCACCCGCGGCTATGAAGTTTCCGCCGGGACTGCCGATATGCCAAGTATGAAGAAGTATAGTTTGAAGACAATCGTTCTGGCAGCGCTGCTGCTGGCAGGCGCGCTGCTGGTCAATGCGCAGCCAACCGCGAGCCCGGCATCTCTGACCTTTACGTACCAGGTAAACACCTCGACGTACCCGACGGGAAAGCTCACGGCGACCTTGCCGAAGTCTCTCGGCAGTGGGTATACCCTGACGGCATCCGCGAGTTCATCGCCTACGGGCTGGCTTACTGTTACACCGGAATCCGGAGCCTCACCCCTGGCTATAACTGTTACCGTGAATACCACCAGTCTCAATCCGGGAAGTTACAGCGGGACCATAACACTGGGTACCTCCCCGGCATCCACTACCGCAACGGTACCCGTGAGTCTCTCCATTTCCAACCCGCCCCCGGCCCTGGTTGTGTCGCCGCCCACGCCGCTTCCGACTTACTTCACGCCCGGCCCCAGTGCCGCGCTCACCTTCAATTACACGACAGGGACAAGCTCTACCGACTTTCCGTTTGAAGAAATAGACGTGGCGTCAAATGGCGGCACTATTCCGTTCACTGTGGCGGCTGTGGCCGCCGGCAAGTCGGCGGCATGGCTGCGGGTCAACGGGCCGGGGGGTGAAGTGCCCAAAATTCAGACGGGCGGCGTGGTGAACCTGGGTTCCTATGTTCCCATCTATGTATCCATCGACTTCACAACGCTTTCCACGCTGGATGTAGGCTCGTATGCCGGGACCGTCACCTTTACCAACAGCACGACCGGCGCCACGGTTGTGGTCAACGTCAATCTGAACATCTCGGCGGGCGCCCCCACCGTCGGCACCATCTTCCCGACCAGCGTGGTAGCCGGACCGGCCGCGGGCCGAGTGTCGCCCGTGGTCACGATCTACGGTGACAACTTCTTCACCACCTCGGAAGTCACTCTGACGCCGGATGGGGGTGTTCCCTATCCCAACCTGAAGAAGTCACTGCTCAGCCGTAAGGTTCTGCAAGCCACGATCGACCCCAGTTATCTCACCGCTCCGGGCACATTCACGCTGAAGGTTGCCAATGGCAAGACTCTCGCCAATCCGACGCCACAGGAGGCTTCGATCACCTTCACAGTGGCCGATCCGACGGTGCCCCTGATTTCGTCCATCATGAATGCGGCCAGCTATTTGCGGACGGCCACGCAGACCGGATCGGCAGCCAATCCGGTACCGGCCAGCGGTAGTGGCAGTACCTCAGCCTCGCCGCGCGAGATTATCGCCATTTTCGGTCAGAATCTTGGACCGGCCGGCGTTACCCAGATTCCCGCCACCACCGGCAACTTCCCGAATTCTTACCCGTTGTCTGCAACCGCGGGCCCCGCCCCAAATACGACTTCTTACACGGTCGTCTTCTCGTTCGGGGTGGACCCCACGTGCGCCGGCGCCGGTTGCGTGCCGGTGGCGCCCGTGGCAGCGCCGCTGCTCATGACATCCAGCAACCAGATCAATGCGATTGTTCCTCTTCCGCCGCCCGCGGTAACCGTGCCGGTCACCGGTCTCCCCAGTTGGGTCCAGGTCACTGAGACCGCCACCGTCACTGGCATCGTCATCGTCACGGACTGGTTTCCGATTACGGTCTTGCCGGAGGACCCGGGTGTGTTCACCTTTGGCGGTCTCGGCCAGGGACAGGGAGCTGTGCTGAACTATGACGCCACGACTGGTTACTCGATCAACTCAACCAAGAACCCTGCGCCGAAGGGATCGACTATCAGTCTGTATGCAACCGGCATGGGCGATCTCATGGCCGGGGTAGTGGTCACGGTAACCGACAGCTCGAGCACGGCCCAGACTGCCTCGATGACATTCCCGCTGGTCGTCAATCCCAGTCAAACGTCGATCACCCCTCCTTCGGTCGCGATGTCGCCTCTGCAGAACGGTGTACAAAACAGCCTCTATGTGCCATTCACGCTGCTTGGCACTGCCGGAACGCCACCGTACATATGGGCCGTAACCGGGCTCCCGCCCGGTATGAGCATGAACGCGGCCGGATTATTGACGGGCACGCCCAGCGTAGCCGGTCCCTACAACCCCATGTTCACGCTGACCGATAGTTCAGTACCGAAACAAACCGCTTCCGCCCCCCTGTCGCTGACCATCGGGGCGGAACTTATCACCATTTCGCCAATCGTGGTGCCCGATGGCGTGCAGAATCTGGCATACATGCCGACGACGCTGGTAGCGGCCGGCGGCAAAACGCCTTACACGTGGAGCCTCGCTTCGCCGCTCCCGCCCGGGTTGAGCCTGAGTGCCACCGGACAACTGGGCGGCACACCCACCACCCCTGGCCCGTACAACTTCTTTGTCCAGGTAACTGACAGCGCCAGCCCACCAGTGACGCTAACACCAAACTATCAAATGACGGTTAACCCTGGAATAGCGATCACAACCCCAACGCTGCCGGATGGCGTGGTCGGCGTGTCCTATACCGCGACCCTTGCCCATCAAGGTGGAACCGCACCCTTCCTCTGGTCGTTCACGGGCGGCCTGCCAGCCGGGCTGGCTCTGGACACCGCCAAAGGAGTGGTAAGCGGTAAGCCCTCTGCACCAGGATTGAGTTTTGTACAGTTTACAGTATCCGACAGCGCGGGGATGAGCGCGATTTATCTCTACCCGTTCAACATCGCTCCGGCTATCCAAATCACGACGGTGGCGCTACCGTCGCCCCTGCACCAATACGAGGCTCTGCCGTCCCTTGCCATACAGGCGACGGGCGGAACTCCGCCGTACAAGTGGTCTGCACTCGGACTGCCGCCTGGCCTGGTTTTGGGCAACACTGGAGTATTGAGTGGGGTGCCGCTCACGCAGGTCTCTCTCCCGCTAATCGATGGGGCCGTCTCTCTCGGCGCCGTTTACCTGAATGACAACACCTACCGGGTGGATATTGACGGACAACCCGCGGTTACGAGTTATGCCGGCGCGTCGCAAGGTTCCGTCGCCGGACTGGTGCAAATCAACGCCGTGGTGCCTCCCACCGCGCGTACCGGTGCGTCTATTCCATTAACGGTATCGATCGGAACGTCTACTGGTGCCCGGCGCAGCCAGCTTGGCGTCACGTTGGCAGTTAAGTAAGGAACCTGGGCGGCTGCCAGCGCCTCCAGGCGCATGGAGCATGGCGGCGAAGCACAACCGCCGAATCCCTTCCGTACGAGCGGTGACGAGCCGTGCGGTCGATTAGCAGCCAGGATCTTTTTCCGGAGTACACTCGCTGCGAGTAGTCCCCATTCGGCGGCAGTTGCTTTGTGACCGGCGCCACTCCACCTGCCAGCGGCGCGGGCCCGGCAGCGTGACGACAACGGCGGGTTCGGCAGGCCTCATGATCTCCGACGAATGCCCGGTGGCGGAGCAGCCCCCGCCCGCGGGGCACACGACATGCACGATGCGGACTTGCCCATTTTCGAACTGCGTTTATGCGGCTGCCTTCGATCGGTCCATGACGACCGGTGCCAGCCGGACGTCACACGCCGGGCAAGCGAAGGGCGCCGGCTTTGTGGCTGGGTGGTTGTGCACCGGAGCCTTCTCGTGCGCCCGTAGGTGACGCGCGTGGCCCGGACCCAGGCATTTTCGAAGAGCCGGTGGTAGTGGTCGCCGGCGACAGTGTACGGGTCCTGTGCAGCGGCGGCGAACGGGAGGGACAACAGCAGGGCTACGGCTGCGAATCTCATCGGGCGGAGTTGGCGGACATGAGTGCCAAACGGGGAACCCTTACTTCCGGCGGGACGCCATCTTCCTTTCCAGCGCGCCCATCAGCCGGCTCTCGACATCCGCCGGGATCGGATGCGGTTCCATGCCTTTGTAAATGCGAATCGTTTTCTTGGTGGTGTCCGCGATCACCCAGCAGTTGGGGCACTCGGTGATGTGCTGCTCCAGTTTGGCGCGGACATCCGCATCGGCGCTCTCGTCCAGGTAATCGCTCAACTCGTTGAGAAAGTCCTTACATGTAAGCAAAGGCGTCGTCTCCCTTGCGTTTGAAGAAGCGCGTGAGCTTCTCCCGCAATTGCAGGCGGGCTCGCAACAGCCTGCTCTTCACCGCCGGTACGGAAAGGCCCAGGGCATCGGCCGTTTCCTCGGTCGAAAGCTCCTCGATATCGCGCAGCACAAACACGGAGCGATAGTGCGGCTCCAGGCTTTGAATCGCGGTATCCAGAATCCCGCCGAGTTCTTCCCGCGAAAACTGCTGCTCGGGGTCCTCGTCCCACGCGGCAATCTCGCGCACCACCGTGTCCTCGCCGGTATCGATGGTCTCATCCAGTGAGACCGATTTGTCGGTCTTGCGGCGGCGGAGTTTCATCAGCGACTGGTTGACCGCGATGCGGACTATCCAGGTGTAGAACTTCGAGTCGCCCTTGAACTGATCCAGGTGCTCGTAAGCCTTCATGAAGGTCTCTTGCAGCACGTCCTCGGCATCCTCGCGGTTCTGCGTGACGTGTTGCGCCAGACGGAAAATCTTGCCTTCGTAACGCCTCACCAGTTCGCCGAACGCACGGGTATCGCCCTGGCGCGACTGCGCAACCAGGATCGTTTCGTCGGTTCCGGCTTGGCTGGATACTGCCATGGAGTGTATGTTTCCATCATAACCTAGCGGGCGGGCACACCGGGCAGGGTTCCCGGCGCATCGGCCTCGAGATCGCAGTGACGATTCGCGAATTCTCTTTTTGGTGGCATAAAACCGGGCCGGTGAGGGAGAACCTCCGGGCAGCGCACTGCCCACACACTTCGTCTACTGCAATTTCCGCCGGATTCGCACATTGCTACGGGACGCCTGGAAGATAGTAAGGTCGCCTCACAAAGGACTGGGCATTCTCGCTGATCCGTGTCACGCCGGCCGGCAACCAAGGTATAAGGTATGAATTAAACGAGGAGCGGGCGCCGTGAAGCTTGATACCTGAAAATCCAGGAGCCAGCGGAGCCGGTCACTCCATGAAAAGGGAAGGGAATGAAGACTGAAGTGCGGAAGCAAGTCGGGGTTCGTTCTTGACGAGAAGGTCTGCTGTGACCTCTCGTTCTCTCGCTGTAAATCCGCCAGGAACTGCGGCCACGTGTCTTCCCCCGGCCCCTGTGAACATGGCGTCGGCATGTGGCGCCGCTTCCGCAGGTAGCGAGGTCACGTGCAATCCACCCAACGCCACGAAGATGCCGCGGCGCCGGTAGGCATCGGCGATCTGGCAGGAGCGCCGCGCGCTGGTGATGCACACCTCAATGGCCACCAGGTCCCGCTGGTAGTCCAGTTGGTCGTCCAGTCGCAGCGTCTCCACGTGCTCATCGGTCAGGACGGCGCGATCCTCCGGTCAGGTATCCCGCCCAGCGTCGCCAACCCGAGCCGGGGGAAATAGCGAGTACCTGATGGGCCGGAACCGCGAGCTGGCGGCTTCGGTGAGCGCGCGAAGAGTGGATTTTGACGAACATCCTGGGGGCTGGGGTGCCATGGAGTCCCCAGCTTTGTAGAGTACTTTATTAAGTGAAGTACGATATTCTGGAAGCAATGGCACTGTCGGAGGTCCGCGCGAGGGCCCCATTCTGGCGTACAGTCCTATACTTCGACGCGACCAAGACTTTGCCTTGGCCGGCGCTGCGCAATTCCATCGGGGTAGCTCTGCCGCTCGCGATCGGCGTCCTGTTGGGCAACGTTTCGGGCGGTCTGGTGGCCGCTACCGGGGCGCTCAACGTGGCCTTCTCCGATGGTTCCGACCCTTATCTCCACCGTGCCCGGCGCATGTTTTACGCCGGGTGCTTCGTGGCGCTGGCGGTCTTCGCCGGCAGGCTTATGCGCCCATCCGGGCCGGGCGTGCGCGACCACATGCTGGCCGTGCTGCTGGCCGCCGCCTGCGCCTTCGCCGCGGGAATGATGGTGGCCATAGGCCAGACTCCCGCCGATATCGGCACCATCACGCTGGTCACCCTGGTGGTCTTCTCCGCCCAACCCACATCCTTCGGCAAAGCCTTTTCTTCGGGGCTCCTGGTCCTGGCCGGCGCGCTGATTCAGACCGTCCTGGCGGTAGCGCTCTGGCCCGTGCGGCCCTATTTTCCCGAACGCCGCGCGCTGGCGGCGCTCTATGCCGAACTCGCCCGTGGCGCCGGCGCCGGCTCGGCCGCCACGCGGTCGCCGCTCGCCACCCAGGCGCCCTCCGCCAGCATGCAAAGCAGTGAAGCCCACAACGCAGTGGCCGGTCTAAGCAACGACCGCTCCGTGGAAGGCGAACGCTATCTGGCCCTGCTCAGCCTGGCCGAGCGCATCCGCCTGGCCCTGCTGGCGCTGGCCCGTTTGCGTGTGCGCATCGGCCGCGAGAGGGCGACCGAATCGGAAGCCGGGATTCTGGATGCTTCGGGGACGCTGGCTTCGCACATGCTGACCTCCATCTCCCAGGCTCTCTCCGCCGGCGTGAAGGGCAATCCGCATATCGGCTGCTTGCAGGAAATGCGCTCCGCCGCCGAGAAGCTGCGCCAGCCGAATCTCTCGAACCGATCGCCCGATCTCGCAGCGTTGCGCAGCGACGCCCGCGCCCAACTGGATGCGCTTGGCGGCCAACTTCGGTTCGCCCTGGAACTGGCTGCCCACACCACCCCGGCCGGAAGCGAAGAGTTCGACCGTCAAGAAGCCGCGCAGCCCTGGCACCTGCGCCTGGCCGGCGTGTGGGCCGTGCTGCGCGCCAACCTCACGCTGGAGTCGCCGGCCTTCCGGCACGCCGTGCGGCTGGCCGTCTGCGTGGCCGCAGCCGACCTGCTGGCCCGCGGCCTGGGCTGGCGCCGCACCTATTGGGCGCCCATGACTGTAGCCATTGTCCTGAAGCCCGACTTCACCACCACCTTCAGCCGCGGCGTGCTGCGCCTTGCCGGCACCTTCGTGGGACTGGCCTTCGCCACCGCGCTGTTCCACGTCCTTGGCCCGCCACTCGGCCTGCAGATCGTCCTCATCGCCGCCTTCGTCTTCCTCATGCGCTGGCTCGGGCCCGCCAACTACGGCATCCTGGCCACCGCCATCACCACGCTGGTCGTGCTCCTTTTCGCCGTTACCGGCGTCGCGCCTGCCGACGTCATGGCGGCCCGCGGCCTCAATACCGTCGCCGGCGGCATGATCGCGTTGCTGGCCTACCGTCTTTGGCCCACGTGGGAGCGGACCCAGGTGCCAGAGGCGCTGGCCCGCCTGCTGGACGCATACCGCGGCTACTTCCAGGCGATCCGCGACGCCTACCTGGACCCGACCACCAAGTTCGCCCGTGAGCTGGACCGCGCCCGCCAGAATTGCCGCCTGGCGCGGTCGAACCTGGAGGCTTCCGCCGCCCGCCTCGGCACCGAGCCCGGCGTCAACCCCGCGCGTCTCACCGCGCTCAGCGCGATGCTGGCCAACTCGCACCGCCTGATTCACGCCGTAATGTCACTCGAAGCCGGCTTATACCGGAGCCGCCCCGTTCCCGCTCGCGCCGCCTTCCGCACTTTCGCCAACGATGTGGATGCCACGCTCTACTTCCTGGCCGCCGGGCTGCGCGGCGCGCACATCGAACCTGCCACCCTGCCAGATCTCCGCGAGGACCATCACGCCCTCCTCCAAGCCGGCGACCCCCGAACCGAACGCTACGCGATGGTCAACATCGAGACCGACCGGATCACCAACAGCCTCAACACGCTGGCCGGCGAGATTCTGAAGTGGGGCCGGTGAGGAGCCTTTCCGGGGATTGGTAAGCCGCGTTGGATTGCTAAACTGTTCGCGATGTGCGCCCAGCGCACATCGCGAACAGGTTGACAACCTGCCCCACAAAAACTAAGCCTTCAGATACTTGGCGAAGAAATCGAGCGTGCGCTGCCAGGCCAGTTTGGCGGCGGCCGCATCGTACCGCGGCGTTGTATCGTTGTGGAATCCGTGATTGGCGCCTTCGTATACGTGCGCGGTGTACGCCACGTGGTTCGCCTTCAGCGCCTCTTCGTAGGCCGGCCATCCGCCGTTGATGCGCGTGTCCAGACCGGCGTATTGCAGCAGCAGCGGTGCTTTGATCTTGGCCACGTCGGCGGCCGGCGGCTGGCCGCCGTAGAACGGAACCGCCGCCGAGAGATCCGCGCCCAGCCGCACGGCCAGCGTGTTGGCGATGCCGCCCCCGAAACAGAAACCGACCACGCCGATTTTGCCGGTGCAGTCTGACCGGGCCTTCAGCCAGCGCGCCGCGGCCACAAAGTCCTCGGTCATTTTCGGCTTGTCCACCGGTCCGAAAGCCGCCGCTCCCTTCTCATCGTCACCGGGATAGCCGCCCACACTGGTCAGGCCATCCGGGGCGAAAGCGATGTAGTTCTCCGTGCCCAGGCGCCGCGCCACGTCTTCGATGTAGGGATTGAGCCCGCGGTTTTCGTGCACCACCAGCACGCCAGACAATTTGCCGGCAGCCTTGGCCGGACGCACCAGGTACCCGTTGATGCTGCCATTGCCCTGCGGAGAAGGGACGGTGGCCCGCTCCGTATGGATGCGGCTATCGTCTTTCGCCACCTGCTGCGCCCAGGCATAGTTGGGCCTCAGGCTCTCCCAAATCGCCATGGCGGTGAGGCCGCCGGTGGCGAACTTCTTCGCGCCCTCCAGGAAATCGCGGCGTTCGATATCGCCGTGAACGTACCGGTCAAAAAGGTTCAGCAACTCTTGCGGGAAGTCGCTCGCGTTCTTTCGGTCCATGGACAATGCTCCTGTTTAGCCGACTTCTGTTTAGCCGAAAGGATATCACAGCCTTGATTCGCAGCGCGTGGTGTCGCAGGGCGGCGTCGCACGGCCGGCGGGGGCGTGAGTTTGGGCTCGAAAACACCCAGCCAGGAATGGCGGTGCTACTTACCGCCTTCCGACCAGGGCGGCGCTACGCCGGCCATTCGGGCATACGCGATCAACTGGCCCATGTGCTCGTTGGCGTGGACGATGATGCGGAGGTACATGCCGTCCACGGTGGCGTCGCGCTTGTTGACCTTGACGGCGCGGCGCAGGTCGGCGGGCTTCGCGGCGGCGTGGGCGGTTTTGACGGCTTCGAGCGAGCGCTTGAGCCAACCGATCACGTCGGCTTTGGCGGTCACGGTTTTTTCCATGTCTTGCGACTTCAGATCGGCGGGAAGTTTGGGGCCGGTTATGTTCAACAGGCCGAAATTGGCGATGGCGATGTGCATGTACACTTCGCTCATGGACCGCACCCCGGGCGTGGGACGAAAGGAGAATTTCTCGGCCGGGGTAGCGTCGGCCAACGCCACCAGTTGTTTGGAAACGTGAACCCATTCGCCGTCGTAGCCCTGCCAGAGGCCTTCGAGAGGGTCGTCCCCTTGCGCGTGCAAGGCGATGCCGCTCAGGAGAACGGCCAGCACTATCGTTTTCATCCCTCAAGCTTATCGCATCACCCACCCGCGGCGGATGTAGACTATTCCTAGGAACTCCGGTCTGTGTGAGGTGAGGAAATGGCGCACGTTTCACTCCGAGTCAACGGCAAGGCCCATGCGCTTGAGGTCGATCCGCAGTGTCCGCTTTTGTACGTGCTGCGCGACAATGTGGGCCTGAACAATCCCCGATTTGGCTGCGGCCTGGGCCAATGCGGCGCTTGCACGGTGCTGGTGAATCAGGTGCCCGTGCGGTCGTGCCTGCTGCCGGTGGCACAGGCGGCCGGCAAGGAGATCGTGACGCTGGAGGGGCTGGGCACGCCCGAGCATCCGCATCCGGTGCAGCAGGCCTTCATTGCGGAACAGGCCTTCCAATGCGGCTACTGCCTGAACGGCTGGGTGGTCACCACCAAGGCGCTGCTGGATAAGCATCCGCATCCCACCCCGGTGCAGATGAAGGCGGCTTTCGAAGGCCTGGTGTGCCGGTGCGGCAGCCACGTGCAGATCGCGGCGGCGGTGCACCGCGCGGCTGGAATGAAGAGGAGCGCATAGGCATGGCTTCCCGAGCTTTGACTTCCCGCGTTTCCGCATCCCGCAGAGATTTTTTCAAGGCCGGGGGCGGCCTGCTGATCGGCTTCAGCCTCACCAGCAGCGGCGTGCTTCCCCAATTAGCCGCCGCCAATCCGGCGCCCAGCCGTCTGGACGCGTGGCTGCGCATCGGCGCCGATGGCACGGTGCGCGTTTTTACCGGCAAGGTGGATATCGGCATGGGCGTACAGACAGCCCTGACGCAGGTGGTGGCCGAGGAACTGGACGTGGCGCCCGAGCGCGTGCACCTCATCATGGGCGACACGGCGGCGACGCCCGACCAGGGAGGGGTTGGCGGCAGCACGTCGATCTCCGCCGGCGCTCGTCCGCTGCGCAACGCCGCGGCCACGGCCCGGCTGCTGCTGCTCCAACTGGCTGCAACCAGGCTGGGCGCGCCGGTCGAACAGCTTCAGGTGAAGAACGGAATCGTCAGCCGGAAAGACGCCGCGCCCGGCAGTTCGACATACGCAAGTGTCTCTTACGCAAGCCTGGCGGGAGCGCAGGATTTGAACGACACGCTGCGTGTCTCGGGCGGCGGTTTCGCCATCAACGTGGAAGGCAGCGGCAAGCCGAAGGACCCGGCGACCTACACCATCGTCGGCCAGTCTCTGCCGCGGGTCGATCTGGCGCCGAAGATCCTGGGGCGCGCCGTGTATTCCACCGACGTGCGGGTTCCCGGCATGCTGCACGGGCGCGTAATCCGGCCGGCGGGCGCTGGCGCAGCGCTGCAGAGCGTGGATGAGAGCGCCGTGAAGGCGATTCCAGGTTACGTCAAGACGGTGGTCAAGGGAAATTTCGTGGGCGTGCTGGCGGAGAACGAGTGGGCCGCCATCCGCGCCGCCAAGGAGTTGAAGGTCACCTGGGGCAGCCCGGCCGCGGCGTTTCCCTCCGACGTCTACGCACACATGCGCGCCGCCAAACCCATCGCCACGCGGCAACTCACGGCGCAGGGCGATGCGGCGGCCTTGTCGCGCGCGGCTCTGTCTGGCGCGGCGAAGAAACTGGAAGCCAGCTACGAGTGGCCGTTTCAATCGCACGCCACCATGGGGCCGGGATGCGCGGTGGCCGATGTGAAGGGCGCCGATGGTAAGACGGACCGTGTGACCACCGTCTGGACCGGGGCGCAGAAACCGCACGCCCTGCAGAAGGGCCTGGCGCAGATGCTGCGCGTGCCCGAAGACCAGGTGCGCGTGGTGTGGGTGGAGGCGGCCGGTTCCTATGGCCGCGCCGGCGATGAAGATGTGGCGGCCGATGCGGCGCTGCTTTCGCAAGCCGCCGGCAAGCCGGTGCGCGTGCAGTGGTCGCGCGCCGACATGACAGCTTGGGGCGGCAAGGGGCCGGCGGCGATCGTCGATCTGGCGGCCGCGCTGGATGCCCAGGGCGCGGTGACGGCGCTCGAACTTACTTCGCGCGCCTTCTCCGGCACCGAAATTATTCCGCAGCCGAATACCGCCGGCAACATGCTGGCGGCGCAATTGATCGGGATGCCGAACACCAACCCGGGCGAGGAGTATGTGCAGTGGGGCGGCAGCACCTACGCCTACACCATCCCCAACGTGCATGTGACCGGCCACATCATCGCGCCGCTGTACGAATCGCAATCGCCGCTGCGTACCACCCACTTGCGCGACCCCAACGGACCGGCGGGGACCTTCGCGGCGGAATCCTTTATGGACGAACTGGCCGCGGCAGCCGGAGCCGACCCCATCGAGTTCCGTTTGCGGCATACGGCTGACCCGCGGGCGCACGCCGTGCTTCGGGCGGCGGCGGAACGGGCCAGGTGGGATACGCGTCCCTCGCCCAAGCGGGGCGGGAGCGGCCCGCGTGAAGACAAGGGTGCAGGCACGAGTGTCAGCATAGGACGAGGCATCGCGCTCGCCCTTCGCGCCGGAACCTATGTGGCGACCGTGGCCGAGGTGGAGGTGGACACCCGAACCGGCGTGGTGCGCGTGAAGCGCCTGGTGTGCGCGCACGATTGCGGATTAATCGTCAACCCGGGCGCACTGCGGGGCACGATTCAGGCCAACCTGATTCAATCCCTCGGCCGGACGCTGAAAGAAGAAGTGACGTTCGACCAGACCCACGTCACCAGCGTGGATTGGAACACGTACCCGGTGGCGCGCTGGTCGGATATCCCGGAGGTGGAGGTGATTCTGCTGAACCATCCGGAAATCGCCCCGAGCGGTGCGGGCGAGCCGTCCTCGCGGCCGACGCCCGCGGCCATCAACAACGCCATCTTCGATGCCACGGGGGTGCGGTTGCGCTGCGTGCCGTTGACGCCGGACCGGGTCAAGGCGGCGCTGGGGTAAGGGCGGTATGTGGAAAGGATGAAAGTCGCCCGTGGCGCTATGTGGGGCAGGTTGTTAACCTGCGGCGGATTGGCAATCCGCCTGCCGGGAGTTGGCGGTTAGCCGAACTTCCACAAGCGACTTGCGAGAGTGCGGCGGATTGGCAATCCGCCTGTCGCGCCTCGAGCAAGGCCGCCAAGACCGACTGCTCGCTTCGCATCGCGCAGGCGGATTAACAACCCGCCGACAATCTGCCCCACAGGGTCCCCTCGGCCGCAAGTGTATCTTTAGATAGGCGGGTGTCTTTAGATACCGGCTCTAAGCCGCGAGGCGGTGTTTTCCCCCGTTTCCAGTGGGTGTATTTACGATCCCGCTACTTTCCGAAACGTTTTACCATTCATTCAGGATCACGTCGGCCGCACTTAGTAAGGTCCTACACTTTCAATCGGGAGATCGGCAGGTGAGTAAAAATCAACGAGCGATCGGGTGGGGCCGTAACCGTCTCCGCCGGCAACGGCGGAACCTTTCTTAGGAGGTGCTACTCTAACCTTGCCATAGCCATCCAGTAAGCAAACCAGGCCGGGCAGGCGATCCCTCCATCGCCTGCTCCACCTGGTCCTCCCCACCCTGCCAGTTCAGCCAACGAAGGCTTTGCACCTTACCATTCCCTATCCAGAACTTCTGGTGTTGACACGCCAAAACAACAATATGCGCCCTCACCGGGGAGCGCCCAGAGACGTTCGCCCCAATTACGTTCGCAAGAACTCCTTCCAGCCGGGCTAAAGCCAAACATGGTTCGCCGCCCGTTCGGCGCGGGGGCGCCTGTATCTCTTATGTCACCAGTATCCAGGTGTATCCAGGGTAAGTTCACCGGCACCAACCATCGGCCGAATCTGCCCCTTCATCACCCGGCCCGCTGTGATCCCGGCCGCGGATCAACCCGGCTGACGTGGTGAAGGCCACGCGCATTTTTCCCGGCTCCGGCGGGTTCGCCCTGGCTGCGCCGCATCGCGGTTTCCACCGCGGGCATCATCTCCGGAATCGTCCACGCAGTCGCCGTAAAGCTGAAACTTCGCAAAGTGGATTTGCTCCCGGTATATCTTTTGATAAGCGGCTGTCTTTAGATACGCGGCTCTAAGCCAGATACAGTGAATTCCCCAGTTTCCAGTGGGTGTATCTACTATC
This sequence comes from Candidatus Acidiferrales bacterium, assembly GCA_035570275.1. Classification (GTDB taxonomy): domain Bacteria; phylum Acidobacteriota; class Terriglobia; order Bryobacterales; family Bryobacteraceae; genus DATMNI01. Next base: position 22,068 of record DATMNI010000048.1, read on the forward strand.
TTCCTCTTTTCTTGCATCGTTCTACTATTCATTCAGGATTACTGCCGGCGCCGCGACTGGCGCTGACTTACACACTCAATCAGGAGAAACGAAGGTGTCCACCTCAAACGTTATTCGCACTTACAACACCGATACCCGAAGGTGGGTCTCATTGGCCCTCATCACATTCGGCATCGCGGCTTTGGCCGCAACTACGGCGCACGCGGCCTCCACGCAAGCCCTCATCAGCGGGGAGATCGAACGGATGGCGGTAAACAATGTGTCCGACCCCTGGTCTGGCGGAACCATCGTGGTGGGCGGCCAGACCGTGATGATTCCACGCAATCTGCTCTTTGACCTTCCGGCGAACCGCCTCACGCTGGTACAAATTTTCACCGGGGCGCCCGCGGGTTGTGCCGCCGTTGGCGAAAGCGGCCTTGCCAAGTCCGACACCTGCAACAACCGGACGTCCGGCGGATTTGCCGCCATCGCCGCCAACCGCACCAGCGGCGGCAACGTCATCGCCGGCGATATCTACATCGAGAAGGGCCGCGAGATCGTCACCGGAGTGGTGACCTACATCAACTACACGGATGGCTACCTTCGCGTAGCCGGCGCGCCCGGAAGCCCCACCACCGGCGTCATGATTCGCATGAACGACCCGGCTGGGCGGCACACGTTTCAGCAGGGCCTCGGCTGCTCCGGCGGGCCGAATTGCAGTCCCGATCCGCGCTTCACTCTGGACGCGGACAACTACACCCACGTATTCACCACCGGCTATCCCCTTTGCCTGCCCAGCACCAGGCCACGCACGTTCAACGACACGCACGGCATTCTGGGCGGCGGACTCCGCACGGCCCAGGCAGCCTTCGACGGCACCGGCGACGCTCTCTGTCCCGCCACGAACCGCACCATCAACAACGGCCAGCCCGTGGACGATTCGCGACGCTTCGCCCCCGTCATGCTGAACGACCACATTACCGCCGAAGGCAATTTCGAAACCATCAACGGCGTCCGCTTCCTCTCCTCCCACACCTTCAAGGTGTCGCGCGCGCTAACTACCAAGACAACCGCCAGTCAGCCCGATTACATGTTGCTGGATGAGGTCTTCATCGATGCGCCCGGGTTTCAGAACAAGCGTGCCCGCACGCTCTTCATCGGCTTTGCCACCATCGCGCCCGCGGATATCCTGATCTGGTCGCTGCACTACGATCCCAAGACCAACGACGCCCACGAATTCCCCCTCGCCACCACGGTCGGCTGCGATATCGCCGACGGCGCCGGAACCTGCACCAGCCAGGGAGCGGCCGGCGGAGTCAACCCGATCTTCCGGGTACGCCACGATGTCGACCTGGCGATCAACACCAAGGGCAAACTCGACCCCTGCGCCCATCTGCGCGCGGACCCGCGATTCCTGGCTCTGAACCCATGCCCGCTGAACGGCTCGATTGCGGAGCAGTTTGCCATCCTCAGCCCGATACCGCACGAGATCCAGGCGCGCACCGGCAAGAAATATACCGACATGGCTCAACCGTCCCTGTTCACGCTGGACGTCCAGGGACAGGATGCAACCTGGGGCCAATACCTGTTTCCGTTCGGCATCGGATTGGGCGGCATCGAAATCCCCGACTTCTTCGAGGTTAATCTCGATAAGGTTTCGACGCCCTACCTCTTTTCCGGCATCCCATGGAACCTCGACCGGCGTCTCAGCCCCGCCGGGTGCCTCGCCAGCGGGTGCGAGTCCACTCCGCAGCCTCTCGATCCGTTCCCGTTTGAAGGTCTCGACCCGCGCGTCCAGATCAGTTTTCCGGCCGTTTCCTACTTCGACCCGCTCTTCACCGCGACCTCGCTGGGTCTGGTGCAGGACCGCATCCTATCCTACGTCTCCGGCGTCAAAGGCAACTTCGACGGCAACGCTACGGTGCTGGCATGGCCGCCCACGGACCCGGGGGCCACGCCCATTCTGGCGACGCCCCCGCTGCTCGCATTTTGCCCCGTGATCGTCAACATCTCTCCCATCGCCAATGACGATACTGCCACCGCCGTACAGGCGACGGCGACGACAGTCAGTCTGCTGGGTAACGATTTCGACCTGGATGGCAGCCTCAATCCGGCCAGCGTCACCATCGTAGGCGCGCCCGCCCACGGCGCTGCCGTCCTGAATGGCGCCGGCGGCGTCACTTACACCTCCGCCGCGGGTTTCGCCGGCACGGACACTTTCCACTACACCGTGCGGGACACCGGAACCCCGAGCGCCGTTTCGAATACGGCCGCGGTCACCATCACGGTGACGGCTCCGGCGGCCGCGCTAGCGCCCACCGCCCGAAACGACGCGGCGTCCGCCACCGCCGGCATCGCTGCCGCCATCAGCGTCCTCGCCAATGATGCGGCCGCGCCGGCCCGCACCCTCAACCCGGCCACGGTAGTTATAGTCACTCAGCCGGGGAACGGAACCGCCAACGCCAATGCTGCCGGTACCGTCACTTTCACGGCTAACGCGGGATCTAGCGGTAACTCCACCTTCACTTACAACGTGAAAGACACTCAGGGTGCAGTTTCCAATGATGCGACGGTAACTGTTGCCGTCAATGCCCCTCCAGTCGCGCACAATGACTTCCCGGCTACCTCGGCCGCCACGGCTGTCACCATAGCGGTGCTGGCCAACGATACCGATAGCGACGGCACTCTCAATGCTGCCAGCGTAGCCATCGTATCGCCGCCGGCCACCGGCACCGCGGTAGTGAACACCGCCACCGGTACCGTACTGTATACGCCCGCAATTGGAGCGGTTCTCTCCGACACCTTTACCTACACGGTGCGGGACAACCTCGGCGCCGTCTCAAACATCGCTACCGTTCTGGTGTCGATCACCAACCAACTGCCGACCGCCAATCCCGATTCCGCCGCCACCACCACCGGCGTGCCGGTCGTCATCAATGTCACTGCGAATGACACCGATCCGGACGGAACCATTGCGCAGGCCACGGTTGCGCTGCTCACGCAGCCGGCAAATGGAACCGCCGTCAACAACCTGAATGGCACCATCACCTACAGATCGGCCGCCCTCTTCGCCGGGACGGTCACCTTCCAATATCGGGTGAGCGATAACCTGGGGGGCGTATCCAACGCGGGGATCGTTACCGTGGTGGTCGGCAGTATTCCGCCCACCGCCAATAACGACACCGCCACCGCCATCGCCGGGCAGCCGGTCACCATCAACGTCCTGGCCAACGACACCGATCCGGACAGCCCGATCAACCCGGCCAGTGTCGCCATTCTGTCTCAGCCGGCCAGCGGTACGGCTACCGTGAACCCCAATGGAAATGGAACGATCGTCTTCACGGGCACGGCCAGCACCACCTTCACGTACACGGTAGCGGACATCTTCGGTGGAGTTTCGAAGCCGGCGACCGTTACGATAACCATCGGCGCCGCCACCAACGCGCCTGTGGCGGTCAACGATTCGGCATCCACCCCCGTGGCGACCGCGGTTGACATCAACGTGCTCGCCAACGACACGGGAAACAACATCAACCCCGCTTCCGTCACGGTGGTCGCAGCGCCGGCAAACGGCTCGGCGGCGGTCAACCCGGCGACTGGCGTCATTACATATACGCCGCCGGCTGGATTGGCTGGATCGGTAACGTTCACTTACCGCTTTTCGGATGACCAGGGACGTCTGTCCAATACGGCCAAGGTAACCGTGCAAGTCGCGGAAGCCGTCACCACGTCCCGGGTGCAGTTCACGGCCGCCGGCGCTAGCTGGCGCATCGATGGTTCCACCAATGCCCCTCTAACGGGTGAAACCGTCACCGTCTGCATCGGCAACACTATTAACGCGGCGAAAATCCTGGGCACCACAATCGTGTCCAACAATGGAAGCTTTAGCCTGTTGCTGACCAATTCGGCGCGTCCTCCGGATGCCACGAACAACATCAGCATCAGGACCAGCTCGGGAAGTTCGCTTCTGGGCGTCGCCGTAACCATTCGATAGGCAAACAATCGATAGGCAAACCATGTGCGGCTCCGCGATAATGACAATATGCGCCCTTATCGCGGAGCCGTTCTACTTCTCTTTTGCGTTGCCATTCTGCCCGCCCAGGATGTCCGCCCCAAGGACGTTCGGGAGATCGGCAAGGGTGGCTCCGGGGCCCTTCCCCGGCTGGTTGAGCTTCTCAAGGACCCCAGCACCGACGTCCGCATTGAGGCCGTGAAACAGATCGCCGAAATCGGTACGCTGCGTAGCCTGGATCCGCTGATCCTGGCTACCCATGACAACGAACCGGAAGTCCAGATGCGCGCTACCGATGGCCTGGTGAATTTCTTCCTGCCGGGCTATGTTCAAACGGGCTTCGCCGCGTCCGTGCGGCGCGTGGGTTCCAACATCAAGAGTAAATTCACCGACACCAACGACCAGGTGATCGACCCCTTCATCACGGTGCGGCCCGATGTGATCTCGGCCCTGGGCGCCCTGGTCCGGGGCGGTGGCGCCATGGACGTGCGCGCGAATGCCGCCCGCGCCGTGGGCGTGCTGCGCGGCCAGGCCGCGGTCCCCGATCTGGTGCAGGCCTTGCGCTCGAAGGATACCGGCCTGCTGTACGAATCGTTGGTGGCTCTGCAGAAGATTCGCGACGAATCGGCCGGCCCGCAGATCGTGTTCCTGCTCCACGATCTTAACCTGAAGGTGCGGATTGCGGCCATCGAAACCACCGGCTTGTTGCGCAATAAAGAAGCCGTGCCCGACCTGACTGAGACGCTCAACCGCGCCAAGGATATCAAGGTGCGGCGCGCCGCCCTGACGGCCATGGCCATGCTGCCCACCGACAACAGCCGCCCGGTTTACACGACGTACCTGCAGGATAAGGACGAAAAACTGCGCGCCGCCGCGGCTGAAGGCTTCGCGCGCCTGCGCAACCCGGCCGACCTGCCCATGCTGGAGAAGGCCTGGCAGGATGAAGGAAAGACGCCGCCGCGCCTCTCCCTGGCTTTCGCTCAGGTGATGCTCGGCAAGTCCGAATTGAGCGAGTTCAGCCCGCTCCGCTACCTGATCGACAACCTGAATTCAGCCGCGTACAAGGGCGAAGCGCAGCCGTTTCTGGTGGAACTGGCGCGCGATGACCAGGTTCGCAAGTCAATCGTCGGAGCCGCGCAAGCTGGCACGAAAGACGAAAAGATCGGCTTGGCGCGGGTGCTGGCACGAAGCGGCGACAAGGACAGCGTCGCCGTGCTGCAGAAGCTCAGCAACGACGCCGACGGCGAAGTGGCTCAAGAGGGATTGCGGGCGTTGCGGAGCCTGCAGGCAAGGCTGTAATGTAGGACAGACCATCGCCTTCGGTGGTCTGTCTAGTTTGGCGGCCTGTCCGGCCTTCCTAAACAGAACCTACTTCGCCTTCTTCTGTTTCTGCTGACCGACGCGCACCTTGACGTGCAGCGTCTTGGCTTCCTGGAATCCTTTATGATCGTGGCGCGCCACCGCGTCCGCCAGGTACTTGTTCACGTCCGCCTTTTGGGGCAGGACGACCATCAGCGTAAAATTGTCATTGCAGGTTGGGCAGAAGGGCCGGAACCGCTTTACATTCGGAATTGCCATAACTGTTTGATAGTTTAACACGCCCGCGCTAGCGGGCTTCTGTGGGGCAGGTTGTGAACCTGCGGCGGATTGGCAATCCGCCTGCCGGGGCGATGGCATAGTCCTCATGAGGGCAAGCCACACTGCGTTCACTGATTCCGCATTCTTAAAGGCGCGCGCCACGTCAGGGTCTGGCAACACGGCCGGCGCTCCGCGATGTACTCGCTCGGCGAGTCGATTCGGCTTGGAGTTTGCGTACTCGAAACGGTATTTCGGCCGGAGCCCATCGGACCGTTTCGGCGTGACCTTAGTCGTGCTTATGCGGGTGACGGCCGATCTCGATATCATACAACTGTGCCGGATCGTTTTCGAGTAGAGATGCGGGACTGAGAGCGGGAGACTCACCCGTCAGAAATGAGGAGCCCAAATGGCCGTCACGACAATTGAGTGGACCGAGTCTACGTGGAACCCATCCACCGGGTGTGACGCGATTAGCCCTGGCTGCGATCACTGCTACGCGGAGAGATTGGCTCTGCGGTTGAAGGCAATGGGCCAAAAGAAATACGCCAACGGGTTCCAGCTCACCGTCCATCCAGACACACTGGAACTGCCGCTTCGCTGGAAGAAGCCGCAACGGATTTTCGTCAACTCCATGAGCGATCTGTTCCATCAGGATGTGCCCTTGACTTACATCCGGCAGGTCTTCTCAACCATGCGGCGCGCGCACTGGCACCAGTTCCAGGTGCTCACCAAACGCTCCGGCAGACTGCTGGCTTTGCATGAGGAACTCGACTGGCCGCCCAACGTCTGGATGGGGGTGAGCGTGGAAAGCGCACCGTTCAAGACGAGGATCGACCATTTGAGAAGAACCAATGCCGCCGTCAAATTCCTGTCTTTGGAACCGGTGCTTGGTCCATTAGGAACGCTGGATCTTCGGAACATCGACTGGGTGATTGTGGGTGGAGAATCGGGTCCGGGCGCCAGGCCCATGCTGAAGGAATGGGTGAGCGAGATACTTGAGCAGTGCGATAACGCCCACGTCCCGTTTTTCTTCAAGCAGTGGGGCGGCGTTCAGAAGAAGCGCACCGGCCGCAGCCTGGATGGAAGAACCTACGACGCGATGCCGGCAACTGCACAACAACTGGTAGTCCTCGGATGAACGGCCGCAGGCGCCGCACAGGACACACGGCCGGGCGTCCCAGTCCGTATTGCCAGCGTACCAGCAGCGGGTCGTCGCGGTCGGCGGTCAAGATCACATCGGAGGTCAGTTTCTTGGGGTCCGTTGAAGCGCCGCAATCAGCATAATGAATTCAGCGATTCCCAGGAGCGCGGCGGCCCGGCATTGTCGTCATCAATGCCCGCAACACGGCGTTCACCGATTCTGCATTCTTGAAAACCCGGGCCACGTCAGGGTCCAGCAACACGGCCACCGCTCCAGGGGTTACCCGCTCCGCGAATCGATTCGGCTTGGAGGTTGCGTAATCGAAACGGTACTGGGGCCGAAGTGCATCGGCCCGTTTCGGCTTGACCTTAGTTTGTGGTGTACTCTTCATAATCTTGACGCTCCCTCTTTGTGACCGGCCGGGCGCTGATGATCCCAACGCGCTCGCTCCCTTGCTCCGCAAAACTGACCAACAATAGCCGCCGGGCCGTCGAATGGCCGATGATGATCTCGCGCTGCTCGTCGGCGGAGTGTTCTTCGTCCAAGAAGATGCGCGCCAGTGGATCGCTGAACACCAAAACCGCCTCGGCAAAGCTCACATTGTGCTTCCGGATGTTGGCTTGTGCCTTCCGTGGGTGCCATTCAAACACCAAAGACATCGCGTCTGACTACAAGCATAGCGGGATTCACTGCGGGCGGAGCACCCCTCGCCTGTACTATAGGCGTCAAAACAAAGCCGTAGCCAAGACGACTTCGGTTCGCGAGATCCCGTCGCGGGCTCGTGTTCGGCCGCTAACCATTTGGTGCGCGATAGCCGCGGGAGCCGCTCTCTCCGAGTGGCGTGTGATGCGACCGGAGCTTATCGGAATTGGATCTCTGACCCGCAGTAACCATCCTCCGGCAGAGCCGGGGGAACTCTCAACCGATTAGATGTCTGGCGTTCTTCATTTGGCCGAACCGACGGCGCGGCTCACACGGTTGAGAATTCCGTTTGGCCCAATCGGAATTCGTCACTCGCTCCTCAATGCCGTCGCCAGATCCACGCGTCCCACTCGCCGGGCCGGCACAAAAGCCGCGACCGCCGCAACCGCCACCATGGCAACCCCCGCGGCGATCAGCGTCCAGGCATCGTGCGGGCTGACTTCGAACAGAAGCGGCGCGATGAGCCGGGCTCCTGCCCACGCACCCACTACTCCGAGGATCACCCCTGCGACCGCCAATTCCAGAGCCTGCCGCACCACCAGCACCGTTACGTTGAGTAACTGGGCTCCCATCGCCAGACGGATTCCCATCTCGCGCGTCCGGTGTCTGGTCGAGTAGGCGATCAGCGCGTAAAGCCCACTCCCCGCCAGCAGTATCCCCGCCAGCGCGAACGCCCCCATGATCCGCAGACTGAATCGCTGGCGCCCCAGCGCTTTCTCCATGTACTGGTTCATAGTGGATTCGGCCACCGCCACATCCGCGTCTACCGCCGCGACCTGCTGGCGCAGTTGCCCACCGGTCAAGCCCTTCGTTCGCACCGTCCAGAAGAAATTGCTGGCTAGGAATCGCGCCAACTGGGGCCGAAGCTGCCAGATAGGCACATAGACGCACGGAGTGGCGGGTTCATCCAGCGCCGATTCCCGCATGCTCGCCGCCACGCCCACTACTTCGACTTCCCGCGGTCCGTCCGGGTTGTCTTCCAACAGGATGTGCGTACCCACCGGGTCGCGATCCTTCCAGTAAAGCTTGGCCAGCGCTTCGGAAATGATCGCCACGTGAGTTTGGTTCTGGCCGTCGCGATCCGTGAATTCGCGCCCGCGCATCATCGGCACGCCCATTGCACGGAAAAAGGACCCATCGATCATGCGATATTGTGCAGTGGGCTTTTCTTTTTCAGTGGCTGGGGGCTGCCCCACGATCGTGAAGTCGCTGCTCGCGATCGGCCCGCTCAGGGGCAGAATCGACGTAGCGCCCACCTCGCTCACGCCCCCCATCGACCGGATTCGCGCGTACAGCTTGTCGTGAAACACCGCGATCGACTCCGGCGTGCGGTATCGCGTGGAAGGCAGCGCCAGGCGCAGGGTGAGCAGACCCTCCGGTTGAAACCCCGGATTCAGCGTTATCAACCGGTGGAAGCTCTTCAGCATTAGCCCCGCGCCCGTGAGCAGCACCAGCGAAAACGCGACCTCCAGCACTACCAGCAACCTGCGCAGATTGCTGCGCGATCGCGTCGCTGTGCTGGCTCGTCCCTCGCCGCGCAATGAATCGGCGAGATTGCCATGGCTCGCTTGCCACGCAGGAAACACCCCCAGCAGCAGCCCGCAGATCGATGTCGCGCCCAGAGCACAGGCGAGCACGGTGGAATCCAGCCGCACCTCTTGCGCCCGCGGCAACTCCACGGGACTCAGCGCAAGCAACAGCGGTACGCCCCACGCCCCCAGAACCATGCCGAGTAAGCCGCCCCCCAGGCTCAACACAACGCTCTCGATCAGCAGTTGTCGCGCCATCTGCCAGCGCGTTCCGCCCAAAGCGGCGCGGATTGCCATCTCTTGCCGCCGCGCCGACGCTTTCGCCACCAGCAGGCTGGAGACGTTGGCGCACGCAATCAGCAGCACCAGCACGACCGCGAACATCAGCGTTAACAGCGTCTGCCGGCTCGGACCTGTCAGATCTTCCCGCATCGAAACGGGTACGATCGTCACCATGCCTGCCGTAAAAGTTGGATACTCGCGCCGCAGGTCCGCCGCGATTCGGTCCAGGTCGCCGCTCGCCTGCGCCGCGCTGACACCCGGCTTCAACCGGGCGAAGACGCGAAGAAACGCCGTGGAGCGACGTGCGTCGCGGAAGGGGTCGGTCTCGATCACAAGCGGCACCGCGAACTCGTTCGCTACACTGCGGAAAGTGAAGCTCTGCGGCAGCACGCCTACCACGGTGTAGGGCTCGCCGTTGAGTCGCACCATGCTGCCGACCACGTCCCGGCGCCCTCCGTAGCGCCGCTGCCACAGCTTCCACGTGAAGACCACCACCTTGGGATTCTCCGGCCGGGCGTCCTCCGGCACGATCGTGCGGCCCACCGCCGCCTCCACGCCCAGCATGGTGAAGAAGTTGCCGGAGGCGCGCACGCCCAGCAGGCGCTCCGGATTGGCTTCGCCGGTCAGGTTTGCGTTCCAGAATCCTTGCGCGGAGACGTCCTCGAAGACGCGGTTCCGCTCGCGCACATCCCGGTAAAACGGAATATTGAAAGGCCATTTCTGTCCATCCGGACGGATTTGGTACAAGGCCGCCAGTTGCTCGGGCCGCCGCAGCGCCAGCGGTTCCAGCAGCACGGACTTCACTACCGTGAACACGCTGGTGTTGGCGCCGATGCTCAGCGCCAATGCCAGGACGGCGGGGATCGTAAAGCCGGGGTCTTTCCAGAGAGCACGAAAAGCGTATCGCAGGTGGTTCATAAATGACACCTCCGCTTCACCGGGGAAGCCGCAAGCAATGATCGTGCGCCCAGCATACGCCATGAGTCAAATTAATTGTGTACATAGCAACCATGCGGAATAATAATGGTTGATATGGAACTCGAAATTCGTCATCTGAAGCTGGTGGAAACCATCGCCACCGAAGGCGCCATGACCCGTGCCGCCGCGCACCTCTACATGACACAATCGGCGTTGAGCCACCAGCTCGCCGGTCTCGAGGAAGCGCTTGGAATCAGTCTCTTCCGGCGAGTGCCCCGCGGCATGATCCTGACCCCGGCCGGCGAAAAACTCCTGGATTGCGCGCGATCGGTGTTGCCCATGGTCCGTGAAGCGCTCGAGTCCGTGACTGCCGCCGAATCCGAAGCTCAGGGCACGCTGCGCATCTCCACCGAGTGCTACACCTGCTACCATTGGCTTCCGTCGCGGCTCAAAGCGTTCCAGGCGAGCTTCCCGCGTGTGGAAGTGGAGATCGTCGTCGAGGCTACGCGCCGCCCCATCGAAGCGCTTCTCGCGGGCGAACTAGATCTCGCCATCGTCTCCGACCTGCCCACTCAGGCGGCGATCACCAGCCGCCCGCTCTTCGAAGACGAAATGGTCGCGATCCTCAGTCCCGAACATCACCTGGCGCCGCGGCGCAGTCTGAGTCCTCAGGATTTCGTCGCCGAGCGGCTCATTACGTACTCCCTGCCCCTTCAGCAACTTGGTATTTACAAGCAATTCCTGCATCCCGCCGGCGTCACTCCCACGCGGATTTCGCGCGTGGATCTCACCGAGGCCATCGTCGAAATGGTCAAGGCGAATCTGGGGATCGCAATCCTTGCGCGTTGGGCGATCGCCCGTCACCTGAACGCCGCGACCCTCAAGGTGCTTCCACTGGGCCGCCGCGGCTTCCACCGGAAATGGTATGCCGTGACCATGAAGTCGCGCCGCCCGTCGACACATCTCGGATCCTTCGTCGATCTCCTTGTAGAAAGAGGCGTGCTGGTCTGATCAACCGAATCTGTCCCGTGCGAAAACCAACCCGCGGATCTGCCGGCGACTCCACTCTCCAGGCAAACAGCGCTCCGAGCGGATCGGCCACTCGTTAAAGCTCAGATCAATCCCACCCCCGGTGACCTCGTTATTGGTCCGAAACGGCCTTCTGAGAGACCACCTCCCCGGCCAGTGTGCGCAGGGCTGACTTCCTCCAAGGACTTCGCGTTCCTTTGGCTCCTTTCAGCGGGTTCGCTGGTTCTTCGTCGGCTTCCCACGACTCGGCTCATTACCGTCGCCAAGCCGACTTGCGGGGAGTAATCCGAAGCCTTGTCCGAGTGGCGGATGACGGCGCACCTGTGCCTGACACGCATTGGGAGACCAGTCGAAACGGAATCGGCTAGAAACCAAAATGTTACATCCTACCTGGGTACAACATATCCCCTGCGACCCACGATGTGCGCTTCGGGATGAACCTTTTGGGCGGCCTTGCTGATTTCGATTGATACTCGCCGTCGTTGACAGGGCTTTACTGCGGCGGCGCGAGATTGCCCACAACATTGGTTCGAATTTGACGCACGGAGGTTGTTATGACCCCAAAGCCACCTTGACACTTGGCGTTCGGCCGCTGATGACCGGCCTCGCTTGGATGAGTCGCCGCGTTTGGCACAATGAACGCTTGTGATTTTCGGCCTGGGGTGCTCAAGAGATTATTGCCGTTCAGCTCGATGATTCATCTTTTCCTTACCAGCGACGCCGACCATGCCCCGGGGCGACGACTTCAGGTAGGCGATCGCAGCGGGAATGGCCAGCTCAATCTCCGTGCCGGAATTGTGTTGGCTCCAGACGGATATCTTCCCCCCTGCTAGTTGGGCTCGTTCGCTGATGCCCGGCAGGCCGTGGTGTCCCGCACGTCCGCCGACGCTCAAAACCGCCGGGTCGATTCCGATTCCGTTGTCCACGACGCGTAACCGGAACTGTCGCGAGTCATACCAGAATCCCACTTCGATCCGCCGCGCCCGTGAATGGCGAAACGAATTGCGCAGCGACTCACAGGCAATACGATAGACTTCGTCCCGGACCAGTGGAGGCAGGTCCCTGGACTTTCCTTCGACGTGCACACGAAACTCGGGACGAGTCTGCTCGGGTTGATCGGCCGCGAGTCCTCCAGCGAACGTAGTGATCGCCCGCGCAAGGTCGTTGGACACCACTGTGGAGGAACGCAGCCCCTGCACGGCATCCCGGCATTCAGCGACCGCCGCGCGGGCTTGCTCGATGCAGCTCTCCAGTTTCTCCTTGGCTTCCGAGTGATCCGGAAGCAAGTACGACAAGGCCCCGAACTTCATCATTGTGCCTTGAAAACTCTGCAACAGGGTATCGTGCAAATCGCGAGCGATGCGGGTGCGCTCCTGCATTCGTTCCTGAAAAGCGGCTTGTACGCGATTTACAGTCTGCTGGAGTCGAAGGCGATACAGAAAATAGACCAACGAGAACCCTGCCGCCGACACAAGCGTCAAAAACCAGTTGGTCTGGTAAAAGTACGGGAGTTGGTCCACTGCCAGCGTGGACGCTTCCTGCCATCGTTCCCCATCAGCGCTTGCCGCAACGCGGAACTTGTAATCACCGGGTTTCAGATTGTTGTAGAACGCGACCCGGCGTGTATCCGCGTCGACCCAGCCATCGTCGAATCCTTCCAGCCGGTAGCGGAATCGAACGGCTTCCGGATCCGACAGTGTGAGCGCGGTATAGCGGATTTCAATGGAGCGCGACCCCGGGGGGATTCGGATAGCGCCAGTCGCTGCATGAGAAATGCGATCGATAATGACGTCTTCCAGGAGAACCGGGACGTGGGTGGCCTTTCGGGTGGCGGGGTCGGCCACGATCACTTCGAGAAATCCATCCGCGGTCGAGAACCACAAATGGCCGTCGGTACTCCGTACAGCATTCGGGAAGACGGTGTCGGTTCCGCGAAGTTGAACCCCCCCGGAGTTTCGATAGACAATCGGGTTGAGTTTCGAGCGCCGTCCCGAGGCCCATTCCATGAGGCTCTTCTTATCGATCGCCGCAACACCGCCGAATCCGAGGACCCAGAGCCGGTCGTAAGAATCGTCGAGAATTGCGAAAACCTGATCGGCCGGCAAGCCCTGTTGAGAGTTCGCCGTGCGAATACGGCCGTCCTGAAACCAACTCAGGCCGATCGTGGAACCGATCCACAGCTCGCCCCTTCCATCCACAAAGAGTGTATAGACATCGGAGGATCGAAACCCTTCGTCGCTGCCGAAGTGCTGGACACGTCCGCCGGTTAAACGATAGAGACCCGCGCCGTTGTTGCTGCCGGCCCACATAGCTCCAGTACGATCCTCGGCGAGGGTGCTAATAAGTTTGTCAGGAACGCCGGTCTGCATCACAGTCCGCTCTCCTGCGGACGGTTTCCAGCGGAGCAGCCCCCGATTTGCAGTGCCGATCCAAATGCTTCCGTCATGCGCTTGGAGCAGGGAGCGCACGTCCACGCCTGACAATTCTGTTACGGAATCGGAGTGCGCGCTGGTCCAACTTATGACTCCGTGATCGAAGCCGATTAAAAAGTTCGCGTCAGACCTCGCCAACAGAGAGATTGGAGTGCTGCCTGTGGGGAGAGAATTTGGCCAGGCCCGGATGGCGTTGGCGGCAAACTGGCTGACCTGCCGGTTTGACACCGTCCACACACTCCGGTTGCCAGCGACGATAGGATGCCCATTGCCTTGCGGGTCGGCGAAGATACGGATCGGGCCATCCCGCAATCGATCTAAACCGCCGCGAGTGCCTGCCCAGAGATTCCCTTCCCGATCTTCAAAGACGTCGGAGACGAAATCTCCGCTGAGACCCTGGCTGCGACCCATCCTGGTCACCTCGCCGCCATGCGCCCGATACACACCAGAAGACGATGCGACCCAGAAGTTTCCGTCGCGATCCTGAGTGCAGGAGATGGCATAGCTCACCACTCGATTGAGGGCTGTATACCCGACGAACCGGGTTCCGTTCCAGGAACTAATCCCTTTCCAGCCGGCTGTCCAAATAATTCCTGAACGATCGCGGTAAAGGGCCGTGACGCGGTTGTCCGGAAGTCCATCTTTTACTGTGAAGGACGTGAGGGTTACATTTTTTTGCAGCCGAAAGACGCCAGAGCGGGCCGTTGAAAACCAGAGCGAATCGTCCGGCCCCTCAGCAAACGCAGAGATGGGACTGCTCGGAGGAATTGCAAGAGCCACTTTCTCGAATTGGCCGCCGACCATTCGAGCGATCCCCCCGCCGCGCGTTCCCACCCAGAGAGTGCCGCGCGAGTCCCGATACAGTGAATTGATGTCGTCGGCTGGTAGGCCATCTTTTACTGTGTAGGTGTGGAACTTGCCGGCCACATAGTGGGACAACCCGCCGCCAAGCGTGGCAATCCAGATGGAGCCGTCCGGATCTACCACCAGGTCCTGCATCGTGCTGCTTTCCAGGCCCTCTTCAGCCCCAGCCTTGAAAGCCGAAAATCGGACCCCATCGAAGCGCAGGAGGCCGGTGCGGGTGGCCAGCCAGAGATAGCCGTCCGGAGTCTGCTTGAGCCGGCGTACCGCCTGGACGCCGGCATCGTTCCTCCATGACGTATGAACGTATTGGGAGATTTGATACGCAGGATTCAACGCCGACAGCGGAGTGGGGATAAACGGAACGCACGCAACCCCGGCAATCCACCACGCGAAACTGAGGTGACCGAATCGCCTTCGCAAGTTCTTGGCCTCGCAAACTGAGTTCGCCCCGACGAGCGAAAACTGTGCGGCTATTTTGCCTATACTACCACTGTGAAACCCTGGTATCTGATGGTCTGCACCTTTCTTGTGATCTTCGTGGTCGCGGGCAACCTCATTTGTGCCCAGACTACGTTCGCAACCCTTCGAGGCACCATTCGTGACGCGACCGAAGCCGCAATTCCCAATGCTGTTGTAACGGTCAAGAATCTTGCCACCGGAACCCAGCGTTCCACACGATCCGATAACGCTGGTACCTACAGCTTCCTCGACTTGCCGCCTTCAACCTACGAAATGACCGTCATAGCCCTGAACTTTGCGGTCCATCACCGGACGGGCATCGAATTGACCATCGGTTCGGAAAGGGTTATGGACTGCACCCTCGGCCCCTCACAACTCCAATCGAGTATCGACGTGCGGGGGGAACCAGCCGGCGTGGACCTGGAGAGTTCGGCTCTGAGCGGTGTAGAGGCCGCAAGCACGCTCCGGGAACTGCCTTTAAATGGTCGGGATTGGACCCAGTTAGCGCTGCTTCAACCGGGTGTGTCAGCGATCCGCACACAGAACTCTCTCAACGGAAGTTCGTCAAACCGCGGTAGCCGCGGTTTCGGTTCGGCAGTGAGCATCGGGGGCGGGCGTCCTACGCAGAACAACTATTTTCTTGACGGTCTCAGCCTGAACGACTACACGAACGGCGTTCCGGGCAGTGCGCTCGGGCTTGCACTCGGCGCCGATGCCATACAAGAGTTCTCGGTGCTGACGAACAACTACGATGCCAGCTACGGCGGTGCGTCCGGAGGTGTAGTCAATGCGCTGTCTCGATCCGGTACCAATGCGCTCCACGGGGATGCGTACGAATTTCTGCGGAACGACAAACTCGACGCGCGCAACTTCTTCGATGGGCCGAAGCCGCCTTTTCGCCGGAATCAATTCGGAGCGGCCGCCGGCGGGCCAATTCGGCGAGATAAGACCTTCTTCTTCTTTAACTACGAGGGCCTACGGCAGGCATTGACCAATACATCGATTGCCACAGTGCCGTCCGCAGCGGCCCGTGCCGGCGATGTCTCAACGGGAAAGATCTCCATCAGTCCGGCCATTGTTCCCTATCTTGCCTTGTGGCCGCTTTCCAACGGGCCTTTGCTCGGCAGCGGCGATACCGGCCAGTACATCTTCAGCGCGAAAAGTCCGGCCGCCGAGAATTTCGGCCTGGCGAGGGCCGACCATCTGATTTCGGCGAAGGACAGCTTGGCTATGTCATGGTCCGCCGATCAAGGTCAGACGGAGTCACCGGACCAACTGAATGCGATTTTCGCCAATAATCGCCTCTGGCGGAACAGCGCATCCCTAAGTGAAGCTCATATCTTTGATGCGCAAATTATCAATGTCTTTCGAATCGGCATGAATCGCGTGACTGCGCAGAGTCTGTCCACATCGCCCGGTAATAATTCTGCAGCCTCTGATCCAAGTCTGGGAATCTTCCCGGGACGAGACGCACCGGCTCTCTCGGTTCCAGGCCTTACCAGATTTGCAGGCGGGAAGGATGGTCTCGCGACCACGAGTTTCTGGTTTACGAATCTGCAGTGCCATGACGATCTCAGTATTCAGAAGGGGAGATCCCTCATCAGAATCGGCGCCGAATACATTCGCTACCGCTACAACACACAGGTCGCGGCCGAGCCTAACGGAGAGTATGACTTTTCCACATTGACTGACTTCCTGACAAATCAAAAACTGGCTGAGTTCTTTGCGGACGTCTTCTATGCCGCCCAGCAAGGGACACTGGCGGGGACGGGCTTTCCGGAGCGAGGCTTCAGGCAGAACCTCTTCGGCTCATATTTCCAGAACAACGTTCGATTGAAACCGAATCTCACATTCGACGCGGGCCTGCGCTATGAGACCGTCTCGGTGCCTACCGAAGTGAATGGCCTCGTGTCGAACTTGCGCGACATCTATAGCACTGATCTGAATGTCGGCAAGCCGCTTTTTCGGAATCCAACCCGGCTAAACTTCGAGACGCGCTTAGGCCTGGCCTTGGATCCATTCAAGAACGGAAAGACTTCCGTCCGAGTCGGGTTCGGTGTATTCGATGTACTTCCGCTGACCTACGAATTCAGCATGCTTGAAGCGTATAGTGGGCCGTTTGCCAGCCTTGTGACGCTGATCAACCCTCCTTCCGGCTCTTTTCCCCTGGGAGGATACCAGAGCATTCTGAAGTTGAACGTTTCCAGCGCGCCAGTGCGCGAAGCGAGTATACAATACAATCCGCCGCGCAACTATGTGATGCAATGGAATGCGAGCGTCGTGCGGTCGCTCAACTCAAATCTCGCGCTGTTGATCGCCTATGCGGGTTCCCGCGGGGTCCACATGTTCAGCGTCTCCAACGATGCCGACATCGTGCTACCGACTTACACGGCGCAGGGCTACTTGTTCCCGTCGCCGGTGGGGAGCGGAACGAGGTTGAATCCGAATGTTGGGGCGATCCGCCAACTCACCTGGGGTGATAGCTCGAACTATAACTCTCTACAGATTCGGTTGCAGAAGAAACTCAGCAAGGGCTTCCAGGTGCAAGGATCGTTTACATGGGAGAAGAGTATCGATGGGTACTCGTCCAGCGTCTTTCCGACCCAGTTCCAGAACTCTACCTCCACGCTGTTCGTCAATCGCCATCTCAACCGCGGACCTTCGGACTTTAATGTCGGTCGCGTGGCTGTGATTTATGGGTTGTGGGCAGTGCCCAAACTCACCAAAACTCCGCGATTCTTGAAACTGTTGGCTAACGGATGGGAAATGTCTGGTATTTTCACTGTAAGCGACGGACTGCCGTTCACGCCTCTGATTTCGGGGGATGCCGTGGGTGAGAACAGTTCGGGTAGCTATGATGTCCCGAACCGGGTAGTCGGCTCAGCGTGTACCCATCTCACGAACCCCGGCGATCCCTCACGATACATCAATCTGGCTTGCTACAGCTTTCCGGCCCCTAACAATCTTTTGGGGAATGCAGGCCGGAACTCCCTCATGGGGCCTGGGCTCGTTGAACTGGATTACTCGGTACATCGCAGTTTCCCGGTGAAGTTGTTTTCGGAGACAGCCAGCATCCAGTTCCGCGCCGAGGTGTTCAACCTGACCAACCGAACCAATTTCGAACCGCCGTTGCCGAACAATTCACTTTACAACAACACGGGCGCCCCCCTCGCGACAGCCGGGGTGATTACCTCGACAGCGACGACATCAAGACAAATTCAACTTGCTTTGCGCCTTTACTGGTAAGAAGCACGCCCGATTGCAATTAGGTCCCGGTTCCCCATCCACTGAAAGCCATCGACGGTTGTTTAGAGTGTGAACTCCAAAGGGACGCCGACTTCGAGAAAGGATTGCACGTTTCCTCATGTTCCGGGACCTGGGACAATTGTCTTGAGAGGCGGTAGCTTTGACAAATCCATGTTGACGGTTTGTCGCCGTGTCGTCGAAGTGATGCCTTTGCGGGGTTAATTTTGTGATCACGCGCTACTCCGAGAAAGGTTTGAACAGGGGGCCGCAGCGATTACTCCCGATAAACGCGCTTGCGTCAGGGGATCGCATTTCAGGTGGCCGGATCGCCGCCATACCGCACCTGTGCCGCTCGCGGACCCGAAACTGGGAAGCGGCAACCAACGGGGGCACCCGAGCCAAGCGTCACTTGGGCGACGCCGTCAATCTGACGCCTATGCTCGCCCCCGTCCCCCTACGCCCCCGCCGTCTGCTCCCTCAAGTGCAGCGCCTCCAGCAGTCCCTTCCACTTCCGCAGCACCAGTTCCACCAGGTTCAGCAACAGCGCCAGCGCCAGCAGGCCCGGCCACAACTCCATGGTGGTCCGAATCGTGCGGCCCGCGGCATCGAAAACATCGGCCGGCCGGGGATTGTAGCGGCCGCCCGTCGAGGCCGCAATCTGGCGTAGTAGCTGCTCGTTGTTGCCGTATTCCTGCATCTCGTCTTCCTGCCGGTAGAAGCCAACCTCGGGGAAGGCCCGCGATTCCGCCAGCGGCCGCACCCGGAACAAGCCCTGGTTCTGGCCGATCGCAAGCCGCCCCCGGTAGTGACCGGCGGCCACCTTCGTCACCTTGAGCGGCACCTGAAACCCGTTGGGGCCGAACGCGAAGACATCGGGAATCGGCGCGCCCGTTGCGCCCGGTTCCTCCACGCTGCGCGACAGCCGATAGTCCACCACCAGCTCATTGCTGGCGCGGTCGAAATCGGCCGTTGTCTCGCTCGGCGGCGCGTGCGGCAGCAGGTCGCGGAAGATGTTGGCCCAGAGATGGTCGAATCCGGGCCACGTGACCCAGTTGGCGGCCCAGCGGTTCTTGGCATCGGAGGTGAACACCGCCGAGCGTCCCAGTCCGTATTGCCAGCGCACCAGCAGCGGGTCGTCGCGGTCGGCGGTCAGGATCACATCGGACGTAGGGCGCGGCTGAAACCGCACGTAACCGTGCAGTACGGGAACGTTCTCCATCCCTACGCC
Organism: Candidatus Acidiferrales bacterium; assembly: GCA_035570275.1. GTDB lineage: Bacteria > Acidobacteriota > Terriglobia > Bryobacterales > Bryobacteraceae > DATMNI01. Next base: position 41,467 of record DATMNI010000048.1, read on the forward strand.
GTCCAGAATCTCCGCCTGCTTCACCACGCGCGGGGTGATGGTCTTCTCCACCGCGGTCACGCCCGTGTGCTCCTCCACGTCGCGCAGCAGGATCTGCTCCAGCCCCGATGGGTCATTCAGAAAGTACGATTTGCCCTCGGCGTTGCCGGCCACTTTCTCCAGAAACGCCCGGTTCACGTCCTGGCCCAGGCCCACGGTGGAAATGGTGACGTGGTTGGCCACCGCCTCCTTGGTCAGCGCCATGCTGTCGCCTTCCTCGGAAATGCCGTCGGTCAGCAGCACAATATGCTTGTACACCGCGGTTTGCGGAAGGATGCGCTGGTAAGCCTCGGTGAGCGCCGGCGCGATTTGCGTGCCGCCATCGGGCGTGATGCCTGAGATCAGCCGCTTGATGGAGGCGCGGTCTTCGGCCTTGCGGATAGGCACGGTCCACTGAAAAGAATTATCGAAGATCAGCACGCCCACCGAATCGATGGCGCGCAGATTCTCCACCACGCCGATGGCGGCCAGCCGCGCCAGTTCGATTTTGCGGCCTTCCATCGACGACGACTTGTCGATGATCAACACCACCGCCGTGCCCTCTGGCGACCGCGGCGGCGCCAGTTTGGCCGGCAGCGAACGCTCCAGAGGATCTTCTGGCGCGCCCTTCTTGTCGACGTATGTGTTGTGCTCCCCCGCGATCCAGATCAGCCCGCCGCCCTTCTGCTGGTAATCTTCCAGCGCCGCTTTGGACGCCGCCGGAATCGATTCCATGTCCCAGTTATTGATGATGATCAGTTGGAAGTCGTCGAGCTTTGGCGGGATGCCGCCCGGCGCCTGCTGTACTTCGAACTGATTGGCAGCCAGCGCGCGCAGAATGTGCTCCTCGCTGGCGGCCGGGTCCCGCGACACCAGCAGCACCCGCGGGCTGCGCAGCGTCACCGAATCCTCGAAGCGCGCATCGCCCAGGCCGGCGGCGGATATCTTGCCCGCCAACGCGATCGCCCCCACCGCGTTCACGCTGGCCTGCAGCCGCAGATGGTTCGTCCCCTGCGTGAGTTCCACCTCGCTGTTGCCAATGGTCTTGCCTTCCGCGGTCAGTTCCACGGTGGCGTGGGCGGGGCCCGGAGCTTCCACCGTCACATCGATCGGGAAGCGCTCCCCGCTGAAGACCTGGCCCGGCGCGGCTACTGATTCCAGGCGCAGCCCGGGTTTGGGATGGCCGGCCAGCGGAATCGTGTCCACCGGAATGCCGAGTTGCCGGGCCTGCCAGATGCCGCGCGCCACGCTGCCCAGGTTTTCATTGCCGTCCGAAACCAGCAGCAGGCGCGGCACCGTGCCGGCCGGCAAAGAAGCCGCCCCGTCGCGGAGAGCCGCTTCCAGATCGGTACCGCGCCCGGCTGCCCCGGCCGTGTGGTGAAGCTCCCAGGCTTTCTTCAGGTGTTCGTCGCTGGCGGCGGGGCGGGTACCGCGGGCGAACGGAACGATGCGCGTCCAGTGGCGTCCGCGGGCGCGTTCTAACTGGTTGGCCAGGTCGCTCTCCCTGACCAGATCGGCGGCGGTCACACTGGCTGAGGTGTCGGCCAGCATAGCCACCGCCACTTTGCTTTCGTAGACCACGATGTGAGGCCCGGCCAGCGCCAGGACGATCGCCACGAAGGAGGCGGCCTTGAGCAGCAGTGCCACGTGCCGTCCGCTATCGCGCCAGTCCCAGGCGGCCCAAGCCACCGGCGCCAGCAGAAACAGAAGCAGCCAGGGATGATCGAAATTCACCGCCGCACCTCATTCATCGCCGCACCTCCGCGGCGTCTGGCGCCCGGGATCGCATGGTGAGCGTACGCCCGCGCCCCAGTCCGCGCCGGAAACGGCCGTACAGCAGCCATTCGGCCAGCAATCCCAGCCCTCCGGCGATCGCTAGCCATGGCCACAGATCGCTTGACGATTCCAATATCTGCTGGAACCGCGGTACGCCCTGGTGCGCGTCGGCAGGCGGTTCCCATTTGGAATCCCAAAGCTCAGGCAGTGTCAGTGAATACTGGTACTCGCGGTCCCCCGCCACCACCCGCACGCTGCCCGGCGTTCCGGCAAAAAAGTTCAGCGTGCGGTCGTGCAGCGTGAAGGGCACCGCCGCGCCGTCTTCGCCCGTCACCTTAACATCGGCCGGGGCCGTTTCCTGCTCCATCACCAGCTTGACGGTCCCCACGCTGCCCCCGGTGATTTCGCGCTGCCGGAAGATCTCCGGCGAAAACCAGCGCAGCAGGTTGGCGAATAGCAGCGGCGTCGCCAGTTCGTAGCGCATGCCGGAAAGCACTGGATGAAAGCCCAGCACCACAATCTTGGGTTTGCCCGGCCGCGCCACAATCACGGGCCCTGCTTCGACTTCACCAATGCGGCCATCCGCGGCCCCAGCTTCGAACACGGAGACCCGGTCCAGTTTGAAATCCCTGGTCCGCAAGCCGGCGGCCGCCGGATGGCTGGAATCCCATCGTGCGAACGCCACTTGTTCGGCAGTGGTGCGAATCGGCACAGGCGAACCCGTGGCCGGCGGATCGATCCACATGGAATCGGCGGTTGGGCGCTGCGGCGGAATGAACCGGTCCAGAATCACCAGCCCCGTTTCGTTAGCGCGGTCGTTGGCCCGGTATTCCCGGGGCTTGCGGTAAACCGCCGTCACCCTCGGATTGGCGGCCAGTAACGGGCGCAATAACTCGGGCTGGTTGGAATAGACGGTGACCGCCAGCGTCGGCTGCGCGGTCAGTTCGAGTTCCACATGGTCGTCGGCGGGAAAACTGTCGTGCGGGGTGAGGGTCACACCCAGGACTCCCGCCGCCACTGTCCGGTATTCAAACGAGGACTCCACTTCGGCCCCCGGCTGCAGCGTGATGGGCCGCGAACCTGCAGCCACCCGGCCCGCCTTGCCGGGCGGACCGAAATCCAGCAGCAGCGTCACCGCGTGCGCGCGCGTCCCATAGTTGTGCACCGCGACGTAAATCTCCCAGACGTTGCTATCGGTGGGAGAACGCCGCATGCCGATCTTGCGCAAGCCGACGTTTTCGATATTGTCCGGAACCCCAATTACGCGCAGGTTTTTGGGCGGCGCCGCCGCCGTGCCCGGATCGCGCGGCGCCGTGCGGCCCGGTCCTATGAACGCGATCTCGCCTACGCGGCGGCCGTCCTGCCCCTGCATATGGCGCGCGAAGGCCAGCGCCTGGTCCAGGTTGAGCGCCGTGGACCCGGCCTCCGAAGCCTGAATTGCCGCTTCCACTTTCCGGTGGTCCGGTTCGAACGCCGTGGCCGGAGTGGCCAGCGCGTCCGCCCTCACCAACATCACGCGGTCGCGGGCCGGCAGCGCGCGCAGATATTGGCGCGCCCGCTCGCGCCCGACGTCCATCAGGGTACGGCTGGCGGAACGGGTTGGCCCCGTACGCTCGGACCCGGTACGCGCGGGCCCGGTACGGGCCAACATCCATGCCGAAGTGTCAAGAACGATAACGTGGTCGCGCCCCGCCAGCGCCGGACTCCCCACGCGCAACTGCGCGATCGCCAGCACCAGCAGCCCCATGCCGATCAGTTGCAACAGCAGCGACCAAGGCTGTTGAATCCGCCGCCGCCGCGCGGCAGCGGTGGGCTGCTCGGCGGCCACCCAGAACCGCAGTGTGGACACCACCTGCCGCCGCCGCGACCGGTCCAGCAAATACAGCGCCACCGAGATCGCCGATATGGACCCAAACACCGTCACGAACTGGAGGAGGGAAAGGTTTAGGAAATACATATGAATGCGGTGGCCGGTGGCCGGTGGCCGGTGGCCGGTGCTAGAGATGGTGGCCGGTGGCCGGTGGCCAGCGGCCGGTGCTTCGGCCTCTCGCTCAAACTCGAAAGCCCTCTCACGTCGGGCCTGAAAACACTGAACCACGGGCGCGAGATCCAATAACCGGCCACCGGCCACCGGCCACCGGCCACCGTTCTTCCGGCCACCGGCCCCTGGCCCCCGTTCAAGCTATCCCCCTTACCCGGATCAGATCGCCAAAAATCACCGACTCCAGCGACTGGGACGTAGCGATGCCGGCATACCGGCCGTTGCTGCGCACCGCCATCGTCTGAATGCCGGCGCAGTATTCGTCAAAGGCGCGGGTGTAGCGTTCGCGCGCGGACTGGTCAAAATCCAGCTTCACCCCGGCGCCGGTTTCGGCATCGCGTAATTCCAACTCGCCCACCCAGGGAGGCGTGCGGTCCTCCTCGGCCCAAATCTGCAGCAGCATCAGCTCGTGGCCGAAATCGGTCAGGTACTGTAGAGCGCGCTCGCAGCCGTTATCGTCCAAAAAATCGGAGATTACGATCACCAGCCCGCGCTGCGAATAGCTGCCGATGAAGTCCCGAACCACCGCCAGATAATCGGTGGCGCCGCCAGGCTCCAGCGCCATCAGGCTGTTGGTCACGCCCGAAAAACGGTGCCGGCCGCCGCTGGAAAAAATGCGCTGGGAAAGGTGGTTGGTGAAGCCGTGAATCTCGATGGTGTCCAGACGCACCAGCCCCACGTAACAAAGAGCGCCCGCCAGTTTGCGCGCATACTCGAATTTCTCCCCGCCGTGGGCCGCCATGGAAGCGCTCAGATCCAGCAGCAGGCGAACCGGAACGCGCGGCTCCACCTGGAACATTTTCAGAAACATCTTCTCCAGCCGCAGATAGGCGCGCCAGTTCACCGACCGCAGGTCGTCTCCATGGTGGAAATTCCGGTGGTCGAGGAATTCCTGCCCCGCGCCGGGGAAGCGCGACCGGTTATGCCCGCCCACCAGGCCGGCGAAGGATTTCTGCCAATGAATGGTGAGCCGTTCGAGTTTTTCGAGAAACTCGCGGTCCAGCAGCGGGGCGGACGCCATATGGTTCCTACGCGACCGAAGCCTGTGCGGTTACGCTCTTGATCACCGCCTGGAGGATGGTTTCCGGCGTCTGGCCGTCGGCGTGGGCGTCGAAGTTGAGAATGATCCGGTGGCGCAGCACCGAGGGCGCCACATGGAGCACATCCTCAATGGCCAGGTGAAAACGCCCGCGCATCAGCGCATGCACGCGCCCGCACTCCACCAGCGCCTGCGCGCCGCGCGGCGAGCTGCCGTAGCGGACATACTTCTTAGCCAGTTCGTGCGCCTCCTTCTGGTCCGGCTGGGTAGCCATCACCATCTGGATAGCGTATTCCCGGACGTGCGGCGCCGCCAGCACCTCGCGGCACACGGAACGGACTTGCAGAATGGCGTCCCGGTCCATCACCGCCTCCGGGATCTGTTCTTCACGCTGGATGGTGCGCTCCACGATGCGGCCCAGCTCCTCGCGGCTTGGATATGTCACCAGGATCTTCATCAGGAACCGGTCCAGTTGCGCTTCGGGCAATGGATACGTGCCTTCCATTTCGATGGGATTCTGCGTGGCCATTACCAGAAAGGGCGATTCCAGATGGTGCGTGGTGGTGCCGCTGGTGACCGTGCGCTCCTGCATGGCTTCGAGCAGCGCGGACTGTGTCTTCGGCGTGGCCCGATTGATTTCATCGGCCAGCACCAGGTTGGCGAAGATCGGGCCGTGCTGGAAACGCAGCGTCTTTCCCCCAAACTCTCCAGTCTCCATGATCATGCTGCCCACAATGTCGGCCGGCATCAGGTCGGGTGTGAACTGGATACGGGAGTATTTGAGCTGCAGCGCGCGTGCCAGAGTGCGCAGCAGCGTGGTCTTGCCCAAGCCCGGAACGCCCTCCAGGAGGACGTGGCCGGCGGCCAGCAGGCAGATCAGCACACCTTCTACTACGTCGTCCTGCCCGACGATGACCTTGGCAATTTCTGTCCGGACTGCGTTCAAGCGGTCAACGGCTAATTGGAGTGTCGCTTGGGATCCCACGTTAATCATTGTAGAGCAGGAACGTCCAAAGATCAGGACGTACGTGGGCGCAAATGGTGGGATTAAATTCTATTGATGGCTTCGATTGATGGCCGGCTTTTATTGAAGCGGGCTTCTATCGGCGGCGGTACCAGGACTACGCTTCGACGTAGAGACCAGCTTGCTGACCCATCTTGCGAACCAGCACGCTCAAAATCGAGGCCATTTGCGACAGTGCTTCGCGAGCCTGCCGCGGGGCGGCCGCCAAAGTCATCCGATACCACACCTGCATCAACTGGTAGTCGAGCAGAAGCACGCGGTCTTCGATCGAGGACAACTCCAGCCCGGCTGCGTGCTGTACGAGATAAGTGAAAACCTCGTAGTCCCGACGCAAAGCCCGGTGAATCGGGTCCAATTCCTCTTCGGTCCGAAGGCGCTCAATCACATCCGCCACCCCAAAACGGGTGTCTGCCACAGCGGGCAGGGCAGCCAACTGTTCCTGCGAATTTCGCAACACCAAACTACAGCAATAGCGGAACCAGTAAACAAATAGAACCAAGGAGAAACCGATAATTAATATGCTTGCCAACATCTTGCTCCCCTAGTGCTCCGTACGATTCCGTTAACGAATAGTACTAGTCCAACCATGACGAGTCTACCACTCAGGTCCGTGTGATGCAAGACCTCTCTGCGAATAGATTCGATTAGATTCCTCGACTCTTTTGCGGGTATCTATATGCCCTCATTTGAGGGTATTGCCCCCACTGCGGGTATCGCCCTCGTCTGAGGGAATCACTCGGGATAGATTTCGATGTCCCGCTTCTCACGCCCCTGTGGCAGCCAGAGAAACCAAGCCCGGCCAACCCGGACCGTCAAGGTCTTGTATCCGGAAGCCGAAACGCGGATCTGATGGGGCTCCGGCAGCGTGAGCAACTCGAAGACCCCGGACTGGTCGGCATCTGTATGAAAAAATGGGGGCAAGCCCCCTGGGTCATCGGCAACGGCAGCCCATGGAACGGGCTTCCGCGTTACGCCATCGCGCACGGTCCCGATAATCCGCCAGGTGGTTTCGGCCCGCTCCGCCACCCGGGAGGCGCCGAACCGGATCGCCGACCCCGACCACCAGAACGCGGCCCACACCACGGCGAAGAGCAGCCCAAACGCCAGCGCCAGCCGGATGGCCTGGCGCCCGAAATGGCGGCGCAGATCCGCCGCTTCTTCCTCGTCAAAGCTGGCGGGCTGGAACTCGTCCGGTTCGGATTCCTGGCGCGGCACGTCCGATTGTAGCCAAGTCCCTGGCACGGATGCCGGTGGCCGGATCCCGATAACAACAA
>DATMNI010000049.1:0-3761 GCA_035570275.1 Candidatus Acidiferrales bacterium
CAAATGGCAGAGGCCATTGTGCAACTCCGGGCCATTTATCTCTCGGGAGATTTTGATCGCTACTGGCAATTCCACATCGAGCAGGACCAGCGCCGCCTATACCCAGTCGCCTGGGCCGTCGTTCCAAAGTAGCCACACCCATACGATTTTCTTCATCCAGGATCCTCCCCTTGTTACCGATACCTAAAGAATTTGGAATTGCTACGATATCATGCACGGCGGGATGCTGACCATCAATATTGCATTACAGTTTGGGTAATTCGATTCTCTCGCCAAGTGCGTTGGCGCGCCTACTCGTACATTGCCGCGAGGCCTCAGCTCCTGAATAACGGCGCATCCGGTAGTTGACGGCCTTCGATACGATTCTCCAGTGCCCTAACGTTCACAAGCCCCGTGGTCTTGGCGCGCGCCATTCCGCTGGCACACGCGGCGGAACCGAGCGCGGGCCGCGCCGGCCTGGGTAATCTGCCTTGATCCGGCTCCACACGGAATCATTTCGGGTTCATGGATTGATACGCGGCCACGAAGCGGTCGATCAATTCGTCCACGCTGGTCATGGATGCTTCATAGAGGACCTTCGGTTCGGCCATCAGAGTGGTTACCACTTCCCACGTTTGAGTCACTGTCCTGATGTTCCTGTCGCGGCTCAGTAGAACGGGTTGATAGAGGCCGATGGAAATAGACACAGCCACCGGCCCCCTCTTGGAGCGCACCTGGGTGACCCTCAGGCCCAGGAACTCACGCCCATCCTTGACGAGCGGAATCCCCGCATTCTGCAGCCGGCGCTCCATGCGCGACTGGAGCGCGTCCTGGGTGAGATTTTCGTGGGCGAGTTCCTGATCCAGCGTATCGATCACCACGCCGACCGCCGTGAGTCCCTTTAAGGTGGCGCGTTCCAGCGGCGCATCGTTGGCCGCGTCAACCGGGAAGGGCTGAGTCAGAATAGCCAGCAGTAAAACAATTCTCCAGTTCATACCGAAATGGTAAGGGTGTTTCGGCGCCTGTTAGTGTGCCGTTCCATCCATTCCGCGCTCACCCCTGTGATACGATGTGCTCACCATGACCAGACGATCCGCGTTGATGATGACCACTGGGCTGGCGCTGGCGCCGGCCGCGCGCCAGGCCGGGGCTGCTTCGGCGGGAAGGCTGAAGCAATCGGCGGCGCGATGGTGCTACGCCAAGATCCCGCTGGATGATTTATGCCGCCAGGGCGCCGAGATGGGCCTCAGCGGCATCGACCTGGTGAACGCGGACGAATGGCCCACGCTGCGCAAGTACGGCTTGACGCCCGCGATGACGCCGGGCGCCGGAACCATCCCGGTGGCCTGGAACCGCAAAGAGAATCACGAGCGGCTCGAAAAGGAGATGCGCGAGAACATCGCCAAGGCGGCCGAGGCCAAGGTGCCGAACGTCATCACGTTCTCCGGCAATCGCCGCGGCATGTCCGACGACGAGGGCAAAGACAACTGCATCGCCGGTCTGCAGCGCGTCAAGAAAGTGGCCGAGGACGCGGGTGTGACCATCTGCCTGGAGCTGCTCAACAGCAAGGTCAATCACAAGGATTACATGTGCGACCACACCAGGTGGGGCGTGGAGGTGATCAAAGCCGTCGATTCGCCGCGCGTGAAGCTGCTGTACGACATCTACCACATGCAGATTATGGAGGGCGATATCATCCGCACCATCCGGGACAACATCCAGTCCATCGCGCACTTTCATACCGGCGGCGTCCCCGACCGGCACGAATTGGATGACACCCAGGAACTGCAGTGGCGCACCGTCGCCAAGGCGATTGCCGATCTGAACTACCAGGGCTTCTTCGCGCACGAGTTCGTGCCCGTGAAAGACCCGATGGCGTCGCTGAAGCAGGCGGTGACGCTCTGCACGGTGTAGGCGCGAATACCACTCCCTTACGGTCATGGCTCCGAAGCAAGCGGAGCCGCGCTCGTCAGCAAGCGGTAGCCGCTACAGCACCTTGGTGCCATACTGCCGCAGGGCCTTCTGGTTGAACTCAACCCCGAAGCCCGGCGTGTCGTCGAGGTAGAGCATGCTCTTTTCGATGCGCGGCCGGCGGTCGTATAGCTCGAACCAGAAAGGATCGCGATCCGGATTGGCGAAGGATTCCAGAACGTAGCCGTTGGGGATGGATGCCAGCAGGTGGCCGTGCAGAACCGGTTCGTGATGCGGCGCCATCTTGATATAGGACATGCTAGCCATGCCCGCCACCTTGCGCCATTCGGTGATGCCGGCGTGGGCGTTGCAATCGAACTGCATCACGTCAATGGCGCCGGTCTCCATCAGACGCCGTGCGCCCCAGCGCGTCAGTTCATGCTCGCCCGACGCCAGCGGGATGCGAGTGTTCAGCTTCACCTGCTTGAGCGGCTCCACGTCGTCGTACCAGTGCAGCGGTTCTTCCAGCCACGCGATGTCCAGATCGTACATCTTATTCGAGGCGCGAATAGCCGTGGGGACATCCCACCCCTGGTTGGCATCGAGCATCAACATGACCCCGGGCCCGACTGCCTGGCGCACGGCCTTGACGCGGTTGTAATCGTCGTCCACGGAGAAGCCGCCGCTGATACCGCCCACCTTGAGCTTGATGGCGTTGAAGCCCTGCCCGACGTAGCCGCGGATCTCCTCGACCAGTTCCGGGACGCCCTTGCCTTCGCGGTAGTAGCCACCGGTCACGTAGACCGGCACCGTATTGCGATAGCCGCCGAGGAATTTGTACACCGGTAAACCGCTGGCCTTGGCCATGACGTCGTAGATGGCGGCGTCGATGGGCGCCATCACGCTGATGACTTCACTCTGGGACCAGCCGCGCGACGATGGTTCGCGTCCATAAGTGACGGCGAACATCTTCTCCCAGATCTTGCCCACCATGAACGGGTCCTCGCCGATGACGAGATCGGCAAACCCTTTGCCCAGGATGGTGGCGCCGCCTCCGGAGCCTTCACCCGTTCCCGAGATTCCCGCATCGGTATGCACTGTCACGATGAGACGCGAGGCTTTTGGCTGGTACCCTCCGATGGGAGAATTGGCCATCCAGAAGCGCTCTTTCAGCGGTTTTTCCAGGTGGAGGGCTTCCACCTTGGTAATCTTGATCGGCTTGGTCATGCCGCGGGGCCGGTCATCGGCGGGCGTGTCGGCCAGGAGACCCGCGGGCGTTCCCAGCAGGGCGGTTTTCAGAATGCTACGTCGTGTCATAGCGAGCCAAGTTTATCACCGCGGAAGGGGACGTGCGGCTCAGCCGTCAGGGGCCGTTCCGAGCCCACACGAAACAGGGCTTCGGTTTGCCCGGTTCTGTCATGTCCCCATGCCCTCTGTCATGCTGATCGGCCCGATCTGTCATTGACAATAGCGAGGCTTACAGCACCGCTTTGTGCACTGCCAGCCTTAAGCCCGGGGGTGATCGTCTTCCCGGCCCAAATGCCTGCTGCCACGAACGTAAACGCTACGGCGTTAGGGCGGATCTTCGTCCAAAGCCAGACCTCATGGCAGTCATTCATCAGCTTGAGGCCCTGAACGCATTACGTTGAATTGCGCCTCACACTCCAAACAGCGAGCAGCGATGGGCCCTTGATCTCACGCATCCAGGCGCTTCAGCGGCGGACAAGCCGCTCGGCGTTCCACAAAGAGCGGAACGACCCGCCCGGCCTCTTCTATTCACTCCGTAGAGCCATCACTGGATCGACTCGCGATGCGCGACGCGCGGGAGCCAGAGACGCGAGTGCTGCCACGCCCAGAAGAATCAGCGATAC
>DATMNI010000050.1:0-28921 GCA_035570275.1 Candidatus Acidiferrales bacterium
TTCCATACGCGCCACGTGAGTTTGCTGCAGCCGCAATTCGGCCGCGTCCTCAATGGTGACAATGCGTTCGTCTTCCGGGATGTAGGAGGAAAGCGCGTTCAACAGCGTGGTTTTACCGGAGCCGGTGCCGCCGCAGATCAGAATGTTCAGGCGGGCCTTGACGCAGCCTTTGAGCAACTCCAGCATGCCTTCGGTCAGGGCCAGTTTGGCCACCAGGTCTTCGCCCTTCATGGCATAACGGCCGAAACGGCGGATGCAAAGCAGCGGGCCATCCACGGCCACCGGAGGAATGGCGGCATTGACGCGCGATCCATCGGGCAGGCGGGCGTCTACCATCGGCGACGATTCGTCGACGCGGCGGCCCACGCGGGACACGATTTTCTCGATGATGCGCAGCAGGTGAGCGTCGTCCTTGAATTCCACCGGCGTGCGGTACAGTTTGCCGGCGCGTTCCACGTATACCAGGTGCGGCGTGGTCACCAGGATGTCGGAGACGGTCGGATCTTGCAGCAGCGGCTCGAGCGGCCCAAGGCCGAAAACTTCATCGAGGATTTCCTCAATGACCCGATCCTTCTCCACCAGGCTGAGCGGCGTCTTCTCTTCTTCCACCAGTTTGGCGACGGCGGCGCGGATTTCGGCGCGCACGCGCTCCCCCGCCATGGAAGAGAGCGCTTCCAGATTGATCCGGTCCAGAAGTTTGCGGTGCAGCGTGAACTTCAGCTCCTGGTATTCCGGAGTGGACCCTTCCCTGGTGAAGAGGCGGTTTACCCAGCCCGTCTCCGCCTTCTCGCCCGGTCGCGTTAACGAATCTAAGACAGCGCCCATTTTGATTTACTCCTTATCGGAACAGTGAAAAACGCTTGCCGGTGCTTACCGGCTTCTCTTCTTCTTCCAGGTTGGCGAGCTTGGCGGCCAGCTTGGCGATTTGTTTGCCGAGTTCCGAATTGCGGTTCAGCATGCGGCCTTCGGCGTAGGTTTCGTACAGTTCCGGATAATCGTTTGGAACCATGAAAAAGATGGGCACGCCTAGCATCTTCTCGAGTTCGCCCGGCGTAATATCCAGCCGCTTGGGAGAACGGTTCAGAATCAGTTTGATCCGGGCCTTCGGGTAGCCGCTGTCCAACAGGGTCTGTATAATCTGCTTGGACTGATGCAGCGCCGGCACTTCGAGGGTGGTCACCAGGCAAGCCTCTTCGATCTCTTCCAGGGCCGCCATTCCCAGCCGGGTCAGACTGCGCCCCAGATCTACCAGGGTCCAGTCATAATGCGGTTTGGCAAAGGCCAGAACCTGCCTTACCTGTTCATCCTTGGGCGGCGTCTTCGAAGCCAGCGCCAGCGGCGAAGAGATGATCTCCACGCCTGGAATGCCGTTGGAAACCAGCGCCCGCCAATAGTGAATATCCAGACGGTGGAGGTTATTCACCGCGTCCAGGATGGAGTAGACGGACTTGGTCTTGGTAATGAAGGCGACCATGCCGGCGTCGATATCCAGATCGGTGAGCAGCACTCTTTGGCCCAACCGGCCCAACTCCTGGGCCACGTGGCAGACCAGCGTGGTGGCGCCGCATCCGCCTTTGGCGGAGAGGAACCCCAAGGCCTTGGCGCTGCTCTTGGTGCCGCCATCGCGCTTGCGGCTGCGTTCCACGGAGCGCCGCTCCAGGGCTTTGCGCAGCGGTTCCTTGAGCGGAGGATACAGGTACTCGTTGATTCCAGCCCGCAGCGACGACAAGATGGCGTCCGGATCCGCCGTCGTATTGAGGGCGATGATCATGGGGTCGCCGGCGGCGCTGCGAATCGAAGAGACCAGCCCCTCCAACGGCTCCTTCCAGCCGCTGATATCGACCAGCACCACGTCGGGCCGCATGCGTTCCAGCCGGTCGAGAAAGTTCGTCACATCGCCGACGTCCTGGTGCTCCACGATGATGCGGAACGGCAGCTCAGACAACGAGGTCTGCGCCTGGTCCCACAACTCCCGATTTTCAATCGCCAGTCCAATGGTCAGCGGATACATGATGTTTTACCGGGCCTGCGGTTCACTTACCGGCCGGCCCAGCCGGCCCAGCCGATGCGGCGGGGGGAAGGCCGGGACTCGGCGGTTGGGCGTTTCCGGTCGGTATGATCAGGAACTGCGGCGCGGTGGCGGGCGGCGCCGCCTGGCCCTGCTTCCTCTGCTGCACCAACTGTTCCAAAGGCATGGTGTCTTGCGGAGGTTTTACCGGCACCGGGCCGGTCTTGTCCATGCCCGGTTGCGCCATGGCAATGCCGCTGTTGGGATGCATGAACGGTTGGCTCATGGTGAGCGAGGGCACGGTCTGATCGGCGGCCAGAGGCCGCACGATTTCGGGCGTCACGATCACCAGCAGTTCGGTGTTGTTGCGGTTTTGCGCCCGGCTCTGGAAGAGCTTGCCGAGCAACGGGATGTTGGAGAGGCCCGGAATCTTGTTCAAGGTCTCGGTCATCGTGTTGTCAAGCAGTCCGGCAATTACGAAGCTCTGGCCGCTTTCCAATTCCACGCTGGTCTCGACGCGGCGGGTAGAGAGCGCGGGGATGGTGAAGCCCTGAAAGGTGACGGCGTTGGCGAAATCCAGCGCGCTTACTTCCGGGGCCACACTCATCTGTATCGTGCCGCGAGGCGTGATCACGGGCAGAAAATTGATGCGGATGCCGAATTCGCGGAACGCGATGCTGACGGTGCCCAGGCCCGAGCCCCCTTGCACCATGGGGTAGGGGAACTCGCCGCCGGAGAGGAAGCTGGCGGGCTTGCCATTCATCGCCAGCACGTTGGGCTCGGCCAGCGTTTCCAACAGACGCTTGCTTTCGAGCGCCTTGATCGTGACGCCCAGGTTCAAATCCTTGCGGAACAGGAACACGTTGAGCGCGTCCGACAGGCTGACCGTGCCGCCGGTGGAGACAGAGGGTCCGGGATACTGTCCGGTGCCGACCGAGGTGCTCTGGTTCAAGGCTCCGGTGGCGAAGTTAAAGCCGAGATCGGTGCCGATGCCGCGGTCCACATTGGCGAAGCGCACCTTCAAGAGAATCTGCGTCTCCACCGGCGGCACGTCCACCTGAAGAAAGTTCACGGGCTTGTTGACCAGGCTGAGCGTCGCCGCCACCGCCATCACCCGGTCGGCGGAAATCACGTCCTTGACCCGGCCGCGCACGAAGGCCGTGTCGTTTTCGTAAGTGACGTTGATTGTGTCGCCCGGAAAATCTCTGGCCAACTGCTGGCGAACGCTCTCCAGACGGATCGGGCTCATGCGCACCGTCAGATCGTAGAGCAGGCGGGTGCCGTTCTCCTGCCAGATAATAAGCGAGGTCTCACCGGGCGCCTTCCCGTTGATCAAGACTTCCTTGGGGTTGACCGCAACGGCCTCCATCAAATCGCCGTTGGCCACGGAGATGCGCTGGATCTTCAGCGGGCTGTCGATGATCAGCGACTTGCCCACCGTGACTATGAGCTTGCCGGGCGCGGCGCCGGCAGGCGAATTCTGGGCGGCCGCGGGCTCCTGTGATTCCGCGGCGACGGCCGGTGGTTCCGCCTTGGCGGCCGTCGGTTCCGCCGCGGCGGCCGGTGGTTCCGCCGTTACGGCTGGCGGTTCCGCCGCGGTCTGGGCCCGCGTGGGAAGCGAGCAAAAGCACGCCACCGATAACAAAACGCTCATGACTCGCTGGATAATGGTCATCTATTTCGCCTCCCCGCTGTTGTCGAATTTCTTTTCCGTCTTGGCTGAACCGTTGATGATTTCCATGGTGAAGCTTTCCTTCTTCGCGGGCGGTGCCACGTCGTGCCCCGGGGCTGCTACCGGCGCGGTCCGCTGGGCCGGACGCCGCACTGGCGCCGCGTCGCTGCTGGCGGCCGGGCGCGGCAAGGCGATTCCCCTGGCGCCGGAGAACAGGTTCGCCAGCGCCGTTCCGGGCGTCTTGGTCATGTCGCTGTCCAGCTTGTTCCGCAAAATCAATTGAATGCTGGTTTGGGCTGAAGCCAGGCTGAGCTGCTCGGCCTGCTCCGGCGTCACCAGCAGCGTGACAACCTGGACCGTGATCGGCTTGCCTTCATTGTCCTTTTTGAAATCCTGGCCAGCCGAGAGCACTTCGATGTATTGCAACATGGTTCTGGTGAGCGTTCCCGCGCTGTTGTTGCCGCCGGGGGCGTTACCCGAAATCAGCACGTCCACCCTCATGCCCGGCACCACGAACCCAGCCACGCCGACCACTTCGTTGACGCGCACGGCGACGGCGCGCTGACCAGGCGGTATCATCGACGCCAGGCCGCCCCCGGCGCCCTTCGGCGCCAGCCGCGAATCGATCAACGGCTCCTTGGCATAGATCGGAGTGATGACGCCACGGCCTTTCAAATCCTCGAGCTTCGATGTGGCCCCGGCCGGCAGGGCGCTCGACCACTCGGTCAATACAATGTCGTCGTCCTTTAAGAGGGCGCCAACTTCCAGATCGTGGGCCGCCACCGCGATGCTCACGCTGGCCGTCGCCGCCTTGGCCGTCTGGGGCCGGCTCTGCAAGACCTTGTACAGCACCACGCTAGCGCCCAAGGCTACGATAAATGCGAAGGTCAAAACGCCGATAAATCTCTTATTCATGCTGGCTCCCGTCCCGCCCAACTGCTATTCCGGCATGGCTAACTAAGAGCCAGCCAGGAACGATTCTTCCACCGCGGCCGTATGCTTCGCCTGAAGGCGAAAAATTCCAATCCTGGGTTGGGGGCGTGCCGGACAACGGCCGCGAAATGCGCCGGCACCGCCCCCTTCCCGGATGGTTAACTGGCTGCCGTGTTGGCGGCCGTAAGCTGGGTGTTGGTGGTGGTCCAGATGCCCTTGACGCTGCCGCCCGCGCCAATAAACAGCGCCGCGGAAGCCAGCGCCACAAAGGCCATGAGCAACGTATACTCGATGAGGTCCTGGCCTTGTTCGTCGTTCCAGAGATTGCGTAAAAAGGTCATAATGTTCGCTCCTAAGTTTGAATTAAGTACTGCTAAGTTCTGGGTCAAATACCGATTTTGGGGTTACTGCCCCTAAGTTTCAGGCCTGTACCCCTAAGTGTCAGGTCTGTACGGATGACTGGCAATTCGCGAGCCTGACTCTTTCCAGTCTCGCGGCCAACACCGTCTCCGTTACCGGCCGCGGTTACCGAAGCGGCCGCGCTCCCGGCCTTCTGCGTAGCCCGGAATACCACCGCGATGCCGTCGTCATACGCTACCTGCCAGCGGCTGGATTCTTTCAGCGCGCCGGTTAGCGGCGCCGCGGGCGGCATCAAAATAGTATCGACGCCGAAGCCGTCCAGGGTTTTTTCCCAGCCGTACTTCACGTTGAGGACGTCGATGTAGCGCTCTTCAAAATCGTCGCCGTAGAAATCGCTGCGGCCGTCCACGAACACTTTGTGGCCGGTCCAGATCAGATAGTCTCCCCATTCGTCGTGGGTGAAGATGCGGGCGTTGGGATCTTGCCGCAGCGTGGCCAGAGCGCCCGCCGGATAGGAACTGGGGTCGAATTCGGAACGGAACTTCTTGGGCGGATGCGGAGCATACAGCATCGCCGCCACCAGCAGAACGCCGGCCGCGCTGAGCAGGTGCCAACGGCCCAGGCGCTCGGTCTCGCCCATATCCGCCGCCAGTCCGTTGAACTTCCGGCCCGCGTTGCGCAGCCAGGCCGCCACGCCAATCCCGGGCAGCAGCAGCAGCCATTCCTGAATGGCCGCGGCCACCGGGGGAGCCGCCGCAATCATGAAAATCGGAATATTGCGGGCTGCCAGCAGGCTGCCATGGGCCCAAACCAGCATCAGCAGCGGCTCGGCAAACCGGCCGCGGGAGGCGCTCCAGATAGCTGTCGCCACCGACAGCACCAGCATGGCCTCGAAGAACATCGCCATCGGATGGTGGAAGGTCGGCGACAGGAACTCCGCGATGTGCTGGGAGTTGAACGGATCGCGCAGGTATTGCGCCATGTGCGCGTGCAGGTGATAAGTATACGGATTGAGCAGGCTCGCCGCCATACAGGCAAACGAGCTCAGAAAGTACGCCCGGGCATGGCGCCATGCCGGCACGTGCAGGCTGGTATCGGCGGAAAATGCGATGGTCAGCAATTCGCCGGCGCCGAAGGCCGCGATCATCAGGGCGCCCACAAAGAACCCGCCGTGCAGGTTGGTCCACAGGACCGTCACTGCGGGCAGAATGACCAGGTAGGGAATTCCGGCCAGCCGCGGGCGGCCTGCGCGCACGCGCTCCAGAGCCGCATAGAACAGGACCAGAAAGAATAGCGTGAACAGGTGGGGCCGCGCCAGCCAGTGGATGGAGGACGCCGCCGCGGCCAGCATGGTGACGGAAATAGCCACGATGGGGTTGGCCTGGCGCCGCAGTTGCAGAAACAGCGCGGTGAAAGTGACGGACAGAAGCAGGATGCTGAAGAGCACCACTGCCTGCAGGCCGCCCCAGGCGTTCAGTTTGGCGAATACCACGTCCGACAGCCACTCCCAGGCAAACCAGGGCGCGCCGGGTTTGGAAAACGAAAAAATGTCGCGCGCAGGTACCCAGCCGTGGGCCAGAATCCACTCGCCGGTGCGGATGTGCCAACCGGTGTCGCAATCGCCAAGCAGCGTCTTGACGCCGTCCATGCGCCCGAAGAGAAACACGATGGGCATGAGGAAGGCGAAGTCCGTCAGGGATGGCAGCAGCTTGATCGCGAATTGTGACCGGCGGGTTTCCATTGAGGTTGAGGTTCAGGCCATCCATGTGTTGGCGACCGGCTGCAGCGCTTCCAAGGCGCGAATCCGGTCGTGGAACGAACGAAAATCCATGTAGTTCACGCGCAGTGCCACCTGCGGGAATTCCCCGTTCGTCATCACCCGCGCCACCGTGCCCTGGCAGTGGATGCACTTCTGGCCAAAGCCGTGGTTGGCGGGCAACTCGATCTCTACGGTGATGATTTGGCCGAACGCCGGCACCGGGAGGGTGGCGTCGTCGATGCCGCGCCAGGCGACCAGAACTCCACTGCGGCTAATGTTTTCGGTGTACATCGAGCCTTGCACCCAGACCGCCGGCGATGCCACGTGGCACCGCAGCTTGATCTCGATCCGCGGGCTCTCTCGCCTGTTTATATTTTTCATTTCCCTGCTTCGACCATCCGCGAATTTAGCGCTGCAAGTGCCTTCTCAGCAATATCGTAAATGGGCTATAGCTAACTGCTCCCCAACGTTATCAATTGAAAATGCCATCAATCTAAACGCCATCAACCGAGAAGGGCATCAACCGGAGGCAGCCGCCCGGGAGACCCGGAGAAACTTCACTCCAGAAATGGCGTTTGATGGAATACGGCCCCGGGAGCCAGGCGCACAGGCGGGGCCGGACATACTCTTTTGGGGGTATATGAAGTTATTAACCGGATATTATCGTGAATATACCGGACATTTTTAAGGACGTTTCCGGTGGCCGCAGACTCAGCCTAACATGTTCATAATTTTTGGTTTAGTTACCTTTACATATACATGGTTGCCTATCAAGCTGCTCATGTTTAATTTGATAAATCAAGATCATTTTGGAGTATTTTCTTGGAAATTGTTATTGACAACCGAAGTGAGTAATCAGACAATCAATAAAGAACAGCAGGCGTCGAAAGACAGAAAAGGGCTGACGGGCGACGCGCCGTCGAGTAGAAAATTAGCGGACGTTTTTTTAAGAGGTTTACAGAAATTATGACGCGTATTCTTCTATATAGCGACGAACCCATCCTTGCCAAGGGCCTGGAATCGGTATTGCGCCAAGTGGAGGGTTTCGACCTTCTGCCAACGGCCGGCACGTTGGCATGCCTTATGGAACAGATCAATCACAGTTCCCCGGACCTGGTCCTCATGGATCTGACTCCGGAGATTACCTTTGCCGTCCTCAGCGAAATGAAGCACGCGATGGCAAATTCGCGAATCGTGCTTTGGGTGAATTCAATTTCCACGGAACTCGCCTTTCAAGCGATGGGCCTCGGAGTTCGGGGAATCCTTCGGAAGACGCTGCCCACCGACCTCCAGGTCAAGTGCCTGCAAAAGGTTCAGGCTGGTGAGTTATGGTTTGAGAAAGCGCTGACGGACAGTTTTCTTTGCGCCCGCCGCGTAGCTCTAACCCAGCGCGAAGGGCAACTGGTAAGCCTGCTCTCGCAGGGCTTGAAGAACAAGGAGATCGCCACAACCCTCATGATTTCCGAGGGGACGGTCAAAGTTTATCTCTCCCGCCTGTTCCAGAAAGTGGGCGTGAAGGACCGCTTCGAGCTGGCCTTGTTCGGGCTGAAGAACCTCACCACCGGGCAACTGCCGGTCGGGGAAAAGGGCCAGCGGGCCAACCCCAGCCTCATGCCTGGTCTGCGGTCGCTGGTTCTGGACCGGCCGTCGGAGCAGCGCGTGCAGGAACCGGTTCGGTTCAGCACCCCGCTGCGCCCCTTGGCGTCGCGCTACTAGCACCAGCACTGGATTCCGGGGCGGCCCATTCAAGCCGTCCAACCAAGAACTTAGGGGCAGCCAAACGGCTGCCCTTTTTCAATTTAGATCAGGCTGTGGGGCAGGTTGTTAACCTGCGGCGGATTGGCAATCCGCCCGCCGGGAGTGGGCGCGCAGCCGAACTTCCACAAGCGACTTTCGAGAGTGCGGCGGATTGGCAATCCGCCTGGTCGAACCCTTGCAGCAACGCGGTCAACGCGGACTGGCTCGCTGCGCATCGCGCAGGCGGATTAACAATCCGCCGCAGGTTAACAACCTGCCCCACAAAGGCTCGTGCCCACCATTCGCAAAATTGGGGGCAGCCCCGCGGCTCAGTTTGCGCTTACCCGGTTGAACCGGTAGCCGAGCCAAAGGGCTGCCCCATTTCCGTTCGTTCGTTCCTTAGGTTTTTCCTGCTTTTAATTCGCTTATCAACACTACTGAATTTGAATTAAAACCGTATTGCTGTCCTGACCATTAATAGTGACGTTCAGGGTGGCGGTGGTGGCGGTGGGCGCGTCATCGCCCAGCCGGAACTGGACGGCGTCGATGCCAACCTGGCCGGGCGCCGCGAAAGCCTTATCGGCGGCGATAGCGGCGTTGCCCACCTGCACGGTAACGCTGTCCAGCAGCAGGTAGGGCGGCGATTGGGGAATGGCAAAGCCCTCCGGCCGGGGATGGTCGACCGGTCCCAGACCGGTACCGTAAACCGTGAGCAATTCCCCGTGCTGCGCCGGAGAATCGCCCGTAACCTGGGTACCGTCCTCGTGCAGTACAACGGCGAACGACTGTCCGTTGACGACCTGCGGGAACAGACCGGGGGCGTTGCGCACCACCGAAAAGCCGGCTTGTACATTCGGCTGGCCCGGCGAAGCCACCGTCACGCTCTGCGGTCCCGGCGCCAGGTCATCGGGCAATTGAACGTTGATCTGATTGGGCGACACGAAAAACAGCGGCAGAATCCTGTCTCCAGCCGCCACGGTTACCCCGCCTAGGGTTTGCGGCACGACGCCATCCGGGGCCACCATCACCGCAGTCGCCAGGTTGGCTCCAAAAATCGAAGCCACGGAGCCGGCAGCCACACCGGTCTGCGGGGTGATGCCGGCGCCGTTGGTCATACCGGTGGGCGCGATGTAGGGGATGGGATCGAGCAGCGCACGCACGCTGCGGGGAGCGCTCATGGCGACCATTCCCGAGGGGATGGTGCCGCTCAAATCGCCATCCCAGCGGCGGAAGTGGTACCCCGGCAAAGTGGTCAAACTCACGGCGACCGTGGTTTGAGTGTCGTAGAACCCGTCTTGCGAAGCCGGTTGAACGTTCCAGGACGCGCCGTTGGGCGGGTCCGATGCCGCCGAAAGACGGTTCATCACATGATAGGTTGCGCCGGCAGTTTGCGCGTCGGCGCCCATGGTCAATGTCAGATCGCCGACGCCACGGCCGGCCCACCCGGTGAAATCGGCGCGCGATCCGTCGCCCTGAGGAACCGAGGCCGGCACGCTCAGGTGCACCGGCGTGCCCAAGGGCCGCACCACGTCACACGGCGTGGCGCAGGCGGCGCCGTCCACACTCACGCTCAAGCCGGAAAGCGAGCTGGTCACGGTCAGCTTCCCGAGTTGATTGTAGATGGCGGTCAACACTACACCACCGGTGTCCGCATCGGGCGGAACGGTGAAATCCTGCACGGCGGGGGCGCCGTTCGACCAGGAACCGAAGGCCCAGATCCGCCCCTGGGCGTCGGTCTGTTGCGCCGGGGCCTCCAGGTGGTGGACTTCGTTGACGCCCCAATTCATGTTGTAAGGTTGCAGCAAGTTGCCGCGGCCGTCGATTTTGAGCGTCAACCCGGCGGGCGAGGTTCGCAGCGAAACCAAAGCGGCGGGAACATAGGTGGCCGTCAATGTGGCCGGCCCGCTCTGTCCTGCAGCCGTGTAGGCATGGTTGGCCACCCCGCCATCGCTCCAGGATGAGAATGCCCACCATTTTCCCTGGGCGTCCTGCTGCGGCGAAACCGGACCGACGCTGTGCACCGTGCCATATCCCCAATCCACCGAATTGGGCGTCGGCACCTGGATCCGGTCAGCCAGCACCAGAAGGTTTGGCGGCACCGTCGCCAGATTGACCCTGAGAGCAGGCTGGAATCTGGGATAGACCTCCGTGGCAACACTTAGGGTGACGATGTCCTGAAAGCCAGTGATCACTTGTCCCGGCCCAGGTTGCCAGCCGACGAAGACCCATCCGGGATTAGGGATGGCTTGCAGCGTCGCCGTGCCACCGGCCGCCACGAACACGTCCGTGGTCGAGTTGACTGGCGCGCCGTTTACGTAGACGATTCCGGGACTCTGACAAGAGGTTGGATCCGGGCAATTGAAGAACACAACGCTCAATGCATACTCGACGCCGAAGAGCGCTTGAAAGTCGCCGATGGAAGGGTCGGCGGTGACGGCAATAGGATTAGTCGGCAAGACCTGGCCGCCGAAACTCCAACCTTGAAAGGTCAGCCGGGTTTTGGTCAGAGGGGAATTTTGAATCGTACTGTCGACCCACAGAATGTGCTTGCTGCCGGCGGGCCACACGGCGGCGGCGGCGTGATTATAGGTCTGCCCATCCACTTTGAAATAGGCTCCGTCCGGAACCGGGGTGACGTGCGTAACCGAACCTTGGTTTTGCGCGCGCGAAACGGGAACGACCGCAACCTGGATGGCGATCGCTGAAAGAATGGTTACGAATTTTGAGAATGATTTTGTCATGGCAGCATGTCCGAGGCCAGCTTTAATACACAGTTGACTTTCACTCACAGTTGACTTTTGTACACAGTTGACTTTTATACAGTTGCTCGCAAAAAGGCAGCCCTTCCCCGACGCGTGAAGTATATGTGCCGGCCCGCGGAAATGCACGACTAACTTTGGTAATGCGGGTTTTATTAGCCATTTCGATCATTGATTCCGGCGTTCCAGGGGCATTTAATCGTTACGTCTGAAGACCCATACTATGCGCACCAACGGAACTCTTTTCTCGATTGCGCTCGCGGCTCTTATGAGCACCGCGGCGCCCTGCATGGCAGCTACCTTCGGGACCGTGGTTCCGATCGGCGGCCAAGCCTCCGATATTGCCCTCGATGAATCGAGAGGCCTGCTGTACATCGCCAACTTCACGGCTAACCGGATTGAGGTCATGTCGACCGGCGACTACGCAATCCACACTTCGATGAACGTGGCCTCACAACCGGGCGCCCTTTCGATTTCGCCCGACTCGAAGTTCCTGCTGGTAGCGCACTACGGCAACGTCACACCGTCGGACTCAAGCAAGAATGCCGTGACGCTCATCGGCCTGGGCGACAACACGCGGCAAACCTTCTCCACGGGCGACACGCCGCTGGCGCTGGCCTTCATGGCCGATAACACCGCCCTGATCGTGACCACCACCAGCCTGATGCAGTTCGACCCCATCTCCGGCGCGATGACCGTCATCGACACTTTCGCCAACCTGGGCAAGCAACTGCCGGTGACCCTGAACACATTTCCCTCGCAGGTGATCCTGGCGGCGCTCTCGACTAATGCCGACCGCACCATTGCCTACGGAATTGCCGACAACGGCACCACGCAGGCGTTTTATCGCTTCGATCTGCGCAAGGGTCAGATCTACGCCATCGGCATTGTGGCAGCACCGAAACCGCTGCCGCGCGTGAGCGTAGCCGCGGACGGCTCGTGGGCGATCGTCGGCCAATACAAGCTCGATCCGCAGGCTTTCAACCTGGCCCAATTCCCCAATTCGATCGCTTCCACCAACATCGGCGGCGTAGCGGTGGATTCGAAAAACAACATCATTTACTCGCAGATTCTCACCGGCAGCGCAACACCAGCGCCAGTTACCGGACCGGCCGGAGCTACCGGACCGGCGGGGGCTACCGGAGCGCCGGCAGTGCCCGCAGCGCCCGCGGTGCCCCTCGGCCCGCCGACGCTGAACATCCTGGACGCCGACAACCTGTTCGTGAAGGAGAGCCTGCTGATGCCGGAAAACATCACCGGCAGATCCATATTGACGGCGGCGGCCGACGTACTCTACACGGTGTCCGACAGCGGAGTGATGGTGTTCCCGGTCGGCAAACTGAACCAGCAGCATCGCCTGGCGGCCGCGCAGAGCAGCATGGTGGCGCGCGGCAGTTTCTGCAATCGCAACGTGATCCTGCAGACCCTCACCATCAGCGATCCGGGCGGCAATCACACCGATTTCGTAATCTCGGCCAACACCAGCGGCGTCACCGTCTCACCGTCGTCCGGCATCACGCCGGCCACCGTGCAGGTGCGCGTGGACCCGACCATGTTCCAGAACCAGAACGGCACGGTGACGGCGCAACTGACCATGGCCTCCGCTACCGCCGTGAATCTTCCATTGCCGGTCCGTCTGCTGATCAACAATCGCAACCCGGATCAACGGGGCACGTTCGTGGATATTCCAGGCAACCTTACCGACATCCTGGCGGATCCGGTGCGCAACCGGTTCTATGTAGTGCAGCAGGATCGCGACCAGGTGCTGGTGTTCGACAGCACCACTTACACGCAGGTGGCGGCCCTGAAGACTTCGGCGACGCCCACCCAGATGGCATTCAGCTTCGACCGGAAATACCTCATCGTGGGCCATGACAACTCGCAGTTCGCGTACGTTTACGATCTGGACACCTTGCAAGCGCAGATTCCCATTCAGTTCCCGCCGGGACACTATCCGAGATCGATCGCGGAGTCCGGCAAATCGATCCTGGCGCTGGTGCGCAACGTTGCCACGGGCGGCGCTGGCGTGATCGATCGCATCGACCTGGCGGCGCGCCGGGCGGTGCAGTTGCCGAGCCTGGGAATCTATACCAACAGCGTGAATCCCGCTGGCGTGCTGGCTCCGGCCCCGAACGGCGGCACCATTCTGGCGGCCAGCCCCGACGGCAATGTGATGTTGTATGATGCCAACGCCGACACCTTCACCGTGTCCAGGCAGGATGTCAAGACACTGGGCGGCGCGTATGCGGCTTCGAGTTACAACACTTATGTAGTCGGCAGTAACTTGCTGAACTCTTCCCTGGTACCCCAGAGTACGCTGGAAACGTCCTCCGGCGCGCCTTCGGGATTTGCTTTCGTGGATCAGAGCGGCTTCCGGACGACGGCTTCGGCCGTATCCACTCCGGGGGTGATCGAACGCTTCGACGCCAGCCAGAGCACCAGCACCGGAAAGCCCACGCGCCTGGTGGAAGCGCCGCTGGTTCCATCGGGCATCATGTCATTCATGCGGACGCTGGCGCCCACTAACGACCGCAGCGCGGTGATCGCACTGACCGTTTCCGGCTTTACGGTTCTGCCGTGGAACTATGACGCGGCAGTGGCGCCTCCCCAGATCACTTCGGTGGTGAATGCGGCCGATGGCAAGCTGCCGGTTGCGCCCGGCGGGCTGATCAGTATTTATGGCCAGCAGATGAGCCCGGTCAACATGGCGACGCAGGAACTTCCGTTGCCGACGGCTCTCAACGAGTCGTGCCTCACAGTCAACGGCGTGGCGGTTCCGCTGCTGTTCGTTTCGAGCCAGCAGATGAACGGCCAGCTTCCGATTAACGTGGACGGCAACGCCACCATGACACTACGCACCCCGGGCGGCATCAGCGACAACTTCAATTTCACGATTCTGCAGGCGGCGCCCTCCATCTTCCGCAGCGGCAGCGCGGGGCCGGACACGGGCCTGGCGACGGTCACCCGCGCCGACAACGGCGAACTGGTCACGCCCACCAACCCGATCCACCCGAACGACACCATCGTCATTTGGGCAACTGGTTTGGGCCGCACCTCGCCGCCGATCGATTCCGGCATGCCGGCGCCTTCGGACCCGCTTCCGAGCGCCGTAATCGTGCCGGTGGTGAGCCTGGGCGGAACCGCCCTCAACGTTACTTACGCCGGCCTGGTACCCGGGTCGGTTGGGCTTTACCAGATTAATGCGACGGTGCCCGCCAAGGTGCCGAACGGGTTGGAGATTCCCCTGGTCGTAAACCAGGGAGGCAGTTCCACCACGCTGAACATGCGGGTGGTCAATTAGGCCCGCGCCAGGGTCGGATACGCAGAGGAGATTTCATGATGAAAACGCTTAGACTATCGATTCTGGCTTTAACCGCCGCGGCGGCCACAAGCTTCGGCCAACAGTGGGAGTTCGGGGGAATGGGCGGTGTCGGCTTTCTGAACACCGTCGCGGTGAGCGGCACGGCAGGGTCAGCCACGGCCGGCTTTCAGCCAGGCGCCACATTCGGCGGCTACGTCGGATACAACTCTTACAAGCATATCGGCGGCGAACTGCACTACGAATACATGCAGAGCAACCTGAAGCTCTCGAGCGGCGGCTCGGACGCCTCGTTCTCGGGAATGTCCCACGCGGTGCACTACGACGTAACGTTCCACACCAGCGCCAGCGAAACCAGGACGCAGTTCTTTGCGGCCGTTGGCGGCGGCCTGAAGGTGTTCCGCGGCACCGGGACCGAGGCGGCCTACCAGCCGCTGAGCCAATTCGGATACTTCACCAAGGCCCAGGCGCTAAAACCGATGGCCACCGTGGCCATCGGCGCCAAGCTCTTGCTTTCCAAGAGGGTGTTCCTGCGCGCCGAAATCCGCGATTATGTCACGGCATTTCCCAAGGAGCTGATCACGCCGGCTCCCGGCACGAAATACGGAACGCTGCTGCACGATCTGGTGCCGAT
Source organism: Candidatus Acidiferrales bacterium (assembly GCA_035570275.1). GTDB lineage: Bacteria > Acidobacteriota > Terriglobia > Bryobacterales > Bryobacteraceae > DATMNI01. The sequence goes on from DATMNI010000050.1 coordinate 15,182, forward strand.
GCTGGGAATTGGCATGGATATGTAAAGTCGCACGCGTTTCGAGTCTCTTCCTCCGTTTCGGCCGTGGCGCTCAGTTGCGCCACGGCCGTTTTTTTTTTTGTGCCGAGCATGTTCGACAACTGATTCTCAACCGTCATACCCGGCCGAAGGCGTGCCGCCACCCGGACACGGTTCATGTGGCCGGCGAGAGACAGATAAGCTTGCAGCGGCAGCCCATCGATCGTTCGGTCCGCTGCAAATCCGGAAGCCAGCACGCCGATCACCTGGCACGGTTCGTGATTCAACGAAATAGTGTTGCCGCCCAGCGCGGGGTTGCCCCTGAAACGGCCGCGCCATAGATTTTCGCCAATGACCACGACCCGGGCGGCGCCGGCCTGGTGATCCGGATTTGAAAAAGTGCGGCCCATGACGACGCCTGCGCCGAACAATGGGAAGTAGTCCGCGGACACGCGCCCGGTCTCCAGTGCCTGTGGGAGCTGACCCTCGGTCAGATTCACGCCGCGTCCGGCGGTGTCACAGGCCGCCTGGCGCGGATTTTAACCCTGCAGCGACCCGGAGGGTCGCTGCCACTCCTCCCGCGCCGGCAGCCACAACAGCCAGAACAACCCGAAAGCCACCGCCGCGCTGGCCACCAGGTACATCGGCCATGGCCCCAGCGCGTCCAGCAGCGACGCGTTCTTCGGCTTCCGGCACAGGTACATGAAGTTGGTCCCGGCCACGGCGTTCACCGCGCCGATCGCGGCCGCGAAGCCCAGCAGCATGCCGAACGCCCGCCACACCGCGCCCGCGCGCAACGGCGCCATGCCGCCGAAGACCAACACGCAGACTGCGATCACGATGCCGCCATGCGCCACGAAAAAATAGACGGCCGGATAGGTGGGCCACGGCGACCAGAGGTCCGGCGTCAGCAGCGCCATCCCGGCCCCGGCCAGCCCAGCGAAGTAAGCGAACTCCACCACCTTCGCGGCCGTCGTGAGGCAGCCCAGCGCCGCCATCCACAGCGTCACGTCACAAAGCTGGATCGGCAGGTTCCACAGGTGCACGCCTTCGTGCGCGTAGCGGAAGCGCCACCAGATCAGCTCATTCACTATCAGGCCGCAGCCTATGGTCAGCCGCACCGTTTGCCGCCAGGCCGGCCGCCGACGGCAGAGCCGCGAGAGCACCGCCGCGCTCACCACCGTGAGGGTCAGCAACCCCAGATGCAACGGACCGAACAGCCGCATACCGCCTCAGCCTTCCTGCAGCCATCGCCGCCGGCTGGCGTGCGCCATCACGAACAACGCCAGGAACCCGGTCATCAACCCGACCGAAGCGCCCAGGCCGATTAGATCGGGCCGCATGGAGTGCAGCCCCAGCGTCAGCGATACGTTGATCAGCACGGGCAGCATGGCCGCGATCACCGGCGGCCACGGCCGGTCAATGGCGAACAGGGAACGGCCGGTGATTTCGATCAGGCTCCAGCCCACGAAACTCGGCCCCAGCGCCAGGAAGGCCGCCGCGACCAGCCGCGTGGATTCAGCCTTGAACTCGCCGTGCTCGAACAGCAGCGCGATGGCCGGCTTGCGGAACAGCAGCGCGAAACCGCACCCGGCCACGGCCGCCAGCGCCGCCAGTGCCAGGGTCTTATCGATCAGCCGCAGCGCTTCCTTCAATTTGAAATGGCTGCGCAGCCGGGCGATCTCGGGCAACAGCGAATTCGAAATCGGGTTCACCAGCAGCGCCATCGGCACGCCCACGCCGCGCATGCAGTAGTCCAGCGCCGCCGCCATTCCAGGACCGGCGTGGGTGGCATAAGCTCGCGTGAACGTGATGTTCAACCCCAGCCCCGCGGCGTAGACCACGAAGCAGGCCGGCTTCGACAGAATCTCCCGCCAGTGGATTTCGCAGCGCGCGCCCGCCACCGGAGCGAGGCCCGATCGCGAGGCGAACCAGACCACACCCAGTTGTGCCCACGCCCCCACCGTGTATCCGATGGCAAACGAGTAGACCCCCACGAACTTCCACAGGCTGAGCGCACCGGCAATGATGAACACGTTCAGCGTGGCCTGGTAGAATGCGGTCGGCGCGAACCGGCGGTCGGTATAGAGCAGGGCACAGTGCACCGCCGCTACTCCCGCGGCCAGTGTGGAAAGCGCCAGAATCCGGAGAATGGTCACCGCGTTGCCGAAGTAAGCCGGGTCCAGACCGGGGGCCAGCGCGCGCATCAGCCACGGCGCGGTCAGGATCACCGCCGCGGCGATCCCGGCCAGAACCCATGCCACCGCGCGAGTCAGCTTTTGGAATAACGCCGTACGCTCGCCGGCTGTGACGGCGGTGAGCATGGGGACGAAGGCAAACACCACCGAGTTCAGGACCACCGAATTCAGCGTGTCCAGCGGCCCCATCGCCACCGCCAGCGAATCGGCGTGGCTATGGGTGCCCAGCAGGTAGGCGATAATCGCCACCCGCGCGAAGCCCAGAATATTGCCGGTTAGTACCCCCGCCACCAGCGTCAGCCCGCCGCGCACCAATGGGCTCGCGTTGGGGTGGGCCTCCAGGCCTGCCCGTGCTCGTTGAAACACAGTCTCCATACATTGGCAGGCGGACCAGGAGGGTGCCCCGGTCTGCCGCTACTTACCCGCCTGACTCGTAAGCGGCGCCTCTAGCGCGCCGCGGGCCGCGGAAAGAGCCGCCTCGTAATCGGGATGGTCGGCGACCTCTTTGACGTACTCCGCGTGCTTCAGTTTGTTATTCGCGTCCAGGACGAAAATGGCGCGGCTTTCGATGCGCAGTTCTTTGATTAAGGTTCCGTAGTGGGAGCCGAACGATCCGTCCTTGTGATCGGAAAGCATCTTCAATTTGTCCACGCCGAATTGGCCGCACCAGCGCTTCTGTGCGAACGGCAGGTCCATACTGACAGTCAGGATGTCCACGCCGGGAAGCTTGGCCGCCTCCTCGTTGAACCGCTTGGTTTGCGCGTCGCAGACCGGCGTATCGAGCGAAGGGATCACGCTGATAATCCGCACGGCGCTGCCCGTGTCCTGCAAGGTGACGGGCTTCAATCCGATATCCACCAGGGTGAAATCCGGGGCGGTGTCGCCGGCCTTCAACTCCGGGCCAATCAAGGTCAGGGGATTGCCCCTCATAGTTGTTGCTCCTGGTCTTTCCATGCCTTCTCTCCTCCGATAAGTGAATTTTCTATTGTATCAACTTGGCCAACTGATCCGCCTCGGAAACCGGCAGTTGGCAAGTGTAATTCCTGCAGACGTAAGCGGCGGCACGCTGGTGGAGTCTGGTCATGGAAGCGATGCCGGGAATCCATGCCGCCAGTACTGCCTGGGCCTCCGCGGAATCCACCAGCAGCACCACCTTGCTCGGGACGAAGTGCGACCGCAGCGTGCGCAGCAGCTCCAGCGTATCCGCGCCGTCCTTTTCGCCCGCCAGGATGATTTCCCTCGGCTGGGCCATGACCCACTCGCAGGCGGCCAGCATCTGCGGCACCGCCATGGGGACATGCGCAAGCCGCGGCGCGAAGGCCGCGAAAGCCTTTTCCGCCGATTCGCGGAACCCCGCGTCGTTGGCCATCCGCGCCAGCCGCAACAGGTTCATCGCCGCCACCGAATTGCCCGAGGGCTCCGCGCCATCGTAATCCTCCTTCACGCGCAGCACCAGGCTGGTATCGCCCGCAGCCGAGCTGAAGAACCCGCCGTTTTCCGCGTCTTCGAACAGCTCCCGCTGCTTTTCCGTCAGGCGGCGGGCGAGCTGCAGATGCCGCAGATCGAATTGCGATTCGTAGAGATCCAGCAGCCCCTGCACGAACAGCGCGTAGTCGTCGAGAAAGCCGGGGATGGCTGAGTCGCCCTGGCGGTAGCGTCGCAGCAGCACGCCCGTTTCAGCGTTGTATAGCCTGGCGATGATGAATTCCGCGGCGCGCCGTGCGCCCTCGGCGTAGCGCGGCTCAACCAGAATGGCGCCACCCATCGCCAGCGCCGAAATCATCAGCCCGTTCCAGGAAGTCAGAACTTTGTCGTCCAGATGAGGCCGCACGCGCTTCGTCCGTGCCTGGAACTGCGTCGCCTCCGCCAGCCGCAGCGCCGCGCTCACGGCCTCCAGCGGCCGGCCAAACCGGGCGGCGGTTTGCTCTTCCGTATGCGCCTGGTACAGGATGTTCCTGCCCGTGAATTCGCCGTGGGGGTCGTGCTCTACGTTGCCATCGGCCTCCACGCCGTAGCGGTAGCAGAACCACTCGGCTGCTTCGCCCGATGCCTCGTCCGGTGCCTCGCCCGATGCCTCGACCGGCGTCCCCTGGCCCAGCGCCTCCTGGATTTCCGCCCTGCTCCAGATGTAGAAAGCGCCTTCGCTCTTGCGATCGGGATGCTCGGGGCTGGTCGCGCTGTCGGCGTCCTCGGCCGAGTAGAAGCCGCCATCGGCATCGGTCATGTCGCGCAGCACATAATCGAAAATGCGGCGCGCGGTGGCCGCGTACTGCCCGTCGCCCGTGATCTGAAATGCCTCCAGGTACGAGATGGCCAGTTGCGCCTGGTCGTAGAGCATCTTCTCGAAGTGCGGTACGAACCAGCGCTCGTCCACGGCGTAGCGGTGGAATCCGCCGCCCAACTGGTCGTGCATGCCGCCCTTGGCCATTTCCCGCAGCGTCAGCAGCACCATGTCCAGCGCTTCCTGGTTCCGGGTGCGCGCGTAATAGCGGAGCAGAAAGTTGAAAACCGAAGGGCGCGGGAATTTCGGCGCGCCGCCGAAGCCCCCCAGCCTGGTGTCGAAGGTGCGGCGGAACACGCTGAAGCCGCTCTCCAGCGTGGCCTGGTCGAACGCCACAGCGCCCGAGTGCGCGGGCGCCACGGCAACGTGTTTCTTGAGCTGTTCCACCACATCGGCGGCCGATTCGGCGACCTTGTCCCGATCGTTGCGCCAGGCGTCGGCCACCTGGGTCAGGACCGACCCGAACCCGGGATGGCCCCAACGGTTTTCGGGCGGGAAATAAGTGCCGCCGAAAAAGGGCTGCAGCGCGGGCGTGAGCCAGACCGACATGGGCCAGCCGCCGCCGCCGGTAGTAGCCTGCACGAAGGTCATGTAGATGCGGTCCACGTCCGGCCGCTCCTCGCGGTCCACCTTGATGGCCACGTACTCCCGGTTCAGCACCGCCGCGATCTGGTCATTCTCGAACGACTCGCGCTCCATCACATGGCACCAGTGGCACGTGGAGTAGCCGATGGAAAGAAAGATGGGCTTGTTCTCGGCCCGGGCCTTTTCAAATGCTTCCGGTCCCCAGGCGTACCAGTCCACCGGATTGTGGGCGTGCTGCAACAGATAGGGACTCTTTTCGTTAGCCAGCCGGTTGGTATGCATATTTAAGGACGTGATGCGCGGTTATACGGTTGTAACCCCGGCCGGTTTCACCAGGAAATTTTCGTTGCCGAGCCGTTCCAGCACCCGCACCAGCCGGGCCCGCGCCTCGGGTGGAACCGGTCCCACGGGCTTGCGGCACGGTCCGGCGGGCAGACCAACGATCTTCATGGCTTCCTTCACCATGCTGGGGAAGGTATGCAGCCCAACCGTGGCGCCGAGTTCAGTGGCCAGGGCCTGCAGCCGGACGGCCTCGTCGAGCCGGCCTTCGCGGAACGCCCGGTACAAATCCACGTACAGTTTTGGCGCCACGTTGGCGGAGGCGCTGACGGTGCCGGCGCAGCCCCGTTCGAGCGCCGCCAGCACCAGGTTATCGGCGCTCACCAGAACCGCCAGCGGGCGGCCCGGCGAGGCGTTGGTGTACGCCAGCGCCTGTTCCAGGCTGCCGCTGGAATCCTTAACCCCTGCCAGGTTTTCGCAGCGCGCCGCGATTCGCCCCAGGGTGGCCGCGTGCAACGCGACGCCACCGTGCGGCGGGAAGTTGTAGGCCAGCACCGGCGCCTGCACCGCGCGGCAGACCTCCACGAAATGCTCCTCCAGTTCCTCCTGGGTCGGCTGCACGTAGTAGGGTGTGACCACCACCAGGGCGTCGATTCCCAGGGCTTCCGCCTGGACGGCAAGTTGCACGGTGGCGGCAGTGGTGGCGCAGCCGACGTTACCGTAGAGCGTGACCCGCCCCGCCACCGTCTGCTTGCAGAAACGCAGTGCCACCAGCCGCTCTTCCGGGTCGAGCGCGTACGCCTCGCCGTGGGAGCCAGCCGCGAACAGGCCATCCACTCCGGCCGCGATCAAGGTGTCGATAATGAGATTCCAGGCGTTACAATCGATGCGCTCGTCGTCGCGGAACGGAGTCACCAGCGCGGGGACGACGCCATGGAACACGGGGTGAGCCACCACATTATGGTATCAGCAGAGGCCAATCATCTGAATGCCACGAATTCGCCGGCGCCTCATCGTGATTCTTCCGTCGACCAGTATCCCGGCCGTGCGCGTATGTGAAACTCGCCGGCCCGAGCCAGCCGCACTTCGAGCGTGTGATACCCCGGGGCCGATGCCTCCGGCGCAAAGCTGAGCACATATTGCGTGTGCAGTTCGGCTCCTAGTTTTTCGATCGCCTCCTCCAGCGCCTTCTGCCTGGTGAACGGAAATGTGGTACCTCCGGTGCTTTTCGTCAGCGCCTCCGTGTCATTGGTGTGAGTAAGACGCGCCAGTTCGCCAATTCCGCCAAGCGCATCCACCTGCTGTTCCGGAGGAGGAATCTTAGGCCAAGGGTTGTTTCTTCCCGGCGGATTCGCGTTCACAGTTCCCAAGGCATCGTTGGGTGTCTTAGGCTTTAGCGGGCGCCGGGGTTGACTGACCGGAAGCTTGGAGGTGAACGCCGTTTTGAAGGCGGAGTAGGTTGCCGCGTATACGGTTACCCCTGCCGATTGGGCGGCGGCGATGGCCGCATTCAGGGCGGTTTCGCTGCCCCGGTCGCGCGATTCGGAAATCAGCAGCAATACGCGGCGCGCATTCGGCCGGAGGCGCAGATGCTCCACGGCAGATTGCACGGCGTCGAGCATGCGCGCCTCCTTTTCCTCACCGGGCCGGAGTACCGGTTGGAGTTGGTGGAACGCACGTTCGAGCGCGTCCGGGTCCTTGGTGCAATCCTGCAGCCACGCGACGCGCTCAGCGAAGGAAACCACGGCCGCACAGCCGTGCTCGCCAGTAATCAGCGGCTCGATCATGGCTTCGATTTTCCGCACTTTTTCAAGAACCGCGGCAGAAATGCCCGAGGACTGTACGGCGACGACCAGTGCGATGGGAGCAACACCTGTGTCAAACGTGTCGAAGGTGGCTTTCTGCGGCCGGCCGTTATCGAACAGCAGGAAGTCCAAGGATTCCAGGCTGTCTATGGATCGGCCTTTTAGATCAGTTACGGTTACGGGAACTATTACCAAGCGCGAACGGACGTCGAAACGTGGCGCCTGGGCTGTTAAGGAAGCTGCTAAGGAAGCTGCCAGGGAAGCCGCGGATATGAGCATCACTGCGAGTCTCATGATCGCGTTCGCACATGCATTCGAAGGGCCATCAAATTCCGGTTCTCAGTTCGAACGCGGGGCCTTTTCCTTCGGGGGTCCGCCGCCTGGTGGGGCAGGTTGGCAACCGGGTGGCAACGTGCGGCAGGTTGGCAATCCGCCTGTCGCACAGTCTGCCCCACGGCTCCGCACGTTATAATCGTCAACGGTATGGACGTTTACGAGGAGTTGGTACGGCTTCGCAACCTGGGACAGAAGTGTGCCCTGGCCACCATCGTCGCCGTGCGCGGTTCCATCCCCAGCTACCAAAGCGCCAAACTCCTGGTGCGCGAGGATGGCTCCATGGCTGGCACCATCGGCGGGGGCTGCGTGGAAGCCGAAGTCTGGAACGCCGCCCGGGAGGTGATTGAAACGGAAAAACCCAAGCACCTGACTTTCAACCTGGGGCAGGACGCCGCCTACGATAACGGCCTCATCTGCGGAGGCCAGCTCGATGTCTTTGTGGAGCCTGTGCTGCCGGTGCCGCACGCCTATATTTTCGGGGCCGGGCACATTTCCAAGAGCTTATCCAAAGTCGCGACTTTAGCCGGTTTCGCCTCCGTGGTGGTGGACAACCGCGAGAGCTTCGCCAACCGCGAACGCTTTCCCGAAGCCGCCGCGGTCCATGCCGCCGAGTATGAAGACGTCTTCCCCAACCTGCCCATCAACGAGACCAGCTACGTGATCATCGTGACCCGCGGCCATCGCGACGATATGCGCGTGCTCAAGATGGCCATCGCCACCCCCGCGCGCTATATCGCCATGATCGGCAGCAAACGCAAGGTGCTGAACGTCATCCGCGAACTGGAGAAGGAAGGCATGCCGCGCACCGCGTTCGAGCGCGTCCACGCGCCCATGGGGTTGGACATCGGCGCCATTTCGCCTGAGGAGATCGCCATTTCGGTGACGGCCGAAATGATCGCGGTGCGCCGCAACGCCGCGTCCAACTGGCGCTCGCTTTCCATGTCGGTGTTCGCGGCCGGGGAGCTGCAGGCCGTGCTCTCGAAGTGACCGCCGGACTCATCCTCGCGGCCGGCGAATCGCGGCGCATGGGTTCCCCCAAAGCGCTCTTGCGGTACCGCGAGGAGACGTTTCTGGACACCCTGATCGGCCGGTTCCAGGCGCGCTGCCCCGAAGTCATCGTAGTGCTGGGCGCCGGCGCGGGCGCCATCCGCGCCGGCGTGGTTCGTCCGGCCCGTTTCGTGGTGAACCCCAACTGGCTCGCCGGCATGACCACTTCCTTGCAGTGCGGCCTGCGTGCCGTCCCTGCCGAAGCCGATGGCGTGCTGTTCACATTGGTCGATCATCCCGCGGTTTCGCCGGCAACCGTGGACGCTTTGCTGTCGCCGCCACGCTCAGCGAGCGCGCCGCTCAGCGCCCCGCTCACGCTCATCCGCGTGCCCCGTTACGAGGGCCGCCGCGGCCACCCCATCTGGTTTTCCAGGCAACTCATTGCCGAATTCCTGGCGCTTGCCGAAACAGCAACTGCCCGCGACGTAGTGCGCCGCCACGCCGTCGAAACCGAGTTTGTCGATACCGATGACCCCGGAATTCTCGCCGACATCGACGACGCCGAGGCCTACCGGAAACTCACCGGGTCCGCGGTATGAAGAAAACGCTCCACACAGCCGCCAGACTCGCCGGCGCGGCCATCGTGCTGCTGCTGGCGATCGGGCTGGGCGCTCCCTATGTAACTGCCGATCGGTACGGCAAGCAGTTGAAGGCCTCGCTGGAGCGGGCGCTGGGGCGGCGCGTCGAACTGGGCAACGTGCGCTTCAGCGTCTTCAAGGGGCCGGGCTTCTCGGTGGATCGCGTCACCATTCATGAGGACCCTGGAATTGGCATCGAACCCGTCGCCTACATCGAGCCGCCCGGCAGTCTGGAAGTGGCCCCGAGCATCTGGTCTCTGCTGGGCGGCAAGTTCGTCATCGGCTCCATCCACCTGGAAGACGCCAGCATCAATCTCACCAAGTCCGGCCCGGCATCGGAGTGGGGCCGCTGGAATTTCGCCTCCTTCGTCAACCCGTCGGTCATCCGCACCGCCCCGGCCATTCACGTTCGCAACAGCCGCATACATTTCAAGTTCGGCGACACCAAGTCGGTGTTTTATCTTACCGAGACAGATCTCGATATATCGCCCGCCGGCTCCGGGGGCCGCGATTGGCGCATCGTCTGCTCGGCCAAACCGGCGCGCACCGACCGGTCGCAACAGGGCCTGGGCTCCTTCACGCTCAAGGGGCGATGGTATGGCGAGTTGGAACGCGTCGATCTCGATCTGCAGGTGGACCGCACCGGTTTGGGCGAAGTGACGGCCCTGCTGAGCGGGCAGGAGGGCGGCGTCCATGGAACGCTGTCGTCGCTGTTGCACCTGGCCGGACCGCTCCACAATATCGGCATCACCGGACGCCTCAATATCCAGGACGTGCACCGCTGGGATATGCTGCCCGGTTCCGGTTCCGGGTGGCCGCTGGATATCCGCGGCCGCGTCGACCTGATCGCGCAACAGATCGAACTCCACTCCAGCACGGCCGGCAATGCGCCCCTGCCGCTTTCCGTACACTTCCGCGCCACCGATTATCTGACCCAGCCGCACTGGGCCGTGGGGGCCAATTGGAACCACTTTCCGGTTGAGCCGATCATGGAACTGGCGCAGCATATGGGCATGCAATTCCCGCCCAAACTGCGGCTCAGCGGCGCCATGGATGGCGCGATCGGTTACTCCGGGCGGGGCAGTTTTCAAGGCCAATTGGCTTTCCACGACGCGGCCCTCACCATTCCCGAATCGCCCTCCGTGCGCTTCGAACAGGCCTACCTGATTTTCGACCACGGACATGCGCACCTTTCCCCGGCCCTGGTGACCTTGAAAAACGCCGAGACGTCCGGCGAGGACCAGGCGCGCATTGAGGCCGACTACGGGCTGGACGACGGCAAGCTCGACCTGACGGTCTCCGCCGACGCCATGAAAGTGGCTTCGTTCCGAGCCCAGGCGGCGCTGGCCGCGGTGCCGTGGCTGGAACAGGTGCGGAGCGGCGAGTGGACCGGCGATCTGCACTACCATCGTGACGCGCTGGCGCACGGTTGGACCGGCCGCTTGCAACTCACCGATGCGCAAATCCAGATGCCCGGCCTTGCCGATCCGCTGCAACTTGACTCGGCGCACGCGCAAATCGACGGCGACCGCGTGGCGCTGGACCGTATTGCCGCCACCGCCGGCAAGATCGCCTTCACCGGCGACTACCGGTATGAACCCGGTGCTGCGCGGCCTCACAAACTGCGCCTGCGCGCCGCCGAGGTGGACGCCGCCGATCTCGAAACCGAACTGATGCCGACGCTCCGCCGCAGCCATAACCTGCTGGTTCGCGCACTGGGCCGTGATTTGGTTACCAACTGGCTCAAGGAGCGCCAGGTGGACGGCACTCTGCAAATTGACAGCCTGGTGCTGGCCGGCGCACGTCTGGGCAACGTTCGCACCCGTTGGCAATGGGATGTGACGCGGGTCGAAGTGGAACTGCTCCAGGCGGAAATGGAGGGCGCCGCCATCACCGGCAGGCTCGACGTGAATTTGCGCGGATCCGGACCATCCTACCGGCTCACTGCCAAAGTGAAGGGCGCCGCCTGGCAGTCGGGCAAGATCGACGCCGAAGGGAGTCTGGAAACCTTCGGAACCGGCGCCCAACTGCTGACCAACCTCACATCGGAAGGCAACTTTACCGGCGCCGGCCTGGATTTGGGAACGTTCGTTCCGTTGCGCAGCCTTTCGGGCACTTATAACCTGGCGTGGTGGCAATCCTACCCGCGCCTCCGCCTCACCAGCCTGAACCTGCGCACCGAGGACGACACGTACACCGGCCGCGGCGCCACCCAGCAGGACGGCCGCCTGGTGATCCTGCTGACCAACGGCATAAAAGAAATGCGCATGAGCGGATCGCTGGACACGTTGCGGGTGGAGTAAGTGGCCGCGACCGTCTGGGTCGCGAGCGATGGCCGCGTGCTGACTTGGGGGAGGACGGCCCGGTGACCCGTGCAGGCGGGCCGAGCGGGCACGCGAAAGGAGCAGATTCCGGATCCGTCGCGCCGGCCGCGGCGCCTCATTCTTCCCGGGTTTTTTCCAACTCCCGCCCGTACCACCACAGCGATCCCAACCAGGCCGCCACGCAGACCAGGACCACCGCGGGGTAGCTCCAAATGGTCGAGGCCGCCATGGCCATCGCCACAATCTGCACCATGCCGTTGCCGATCGAAGCGCCCGTCGTAAACCGCCAACGGGTCTGGGTGCGCGGACGATGCACGGCCGGTGAATGGCCAATCGCCAGCGCCATGCACGCCGCGCCGGCGCCCACCAATGGCGCCATCGGCAGGGTTAGCGGAATCGCCACCAGGAGAAATGCGGCATCCTTGGCGGCCAGGAGTTGCCAGCCCCGCAGCGGCAGCAGGCGGTAGCGCGCCAGGCCGCCGGCGCCATCCAGGCCGAACAGGCATTGCGCGTAGCTGGCCAGCGCCAGCACCACCAGCAGGGTCATCGCCATGAATGCCTCGCCGGGCATGGCCACGCCGGCGATGCGGAAGCCGATGGTGGACAGGCTGAGGATCAGCGCGCAATAGAAATCCAGCGTGGAGAGGATCTCGCGCAAATTCTTGCGGACCAACTGATTCAACCGGCCGGGAAAGTTCGGCATCGGCCGCCACAGGCTTTGCGCGGGCGCAAACGGCAGGTCGGAGAGCAGGAAGCCGGCCGCGAATATCCCCGCGATCAGGCCCCACAACCCCACCGTGATGGTGCGCCCCGCGGTCCAAATGGCGAGGCCCGCGATCACCCACGTCATCGGGTTGATCCACGGACTCACCAGGCGCAGCAGCCGGTGCTCCCAAGGCTCCAGCGGCCACAAGGCGAGCCGCGATCGCGGAATCTTGCGCATAGGGTCCGTGCTCAGCGGAAACAATAGCACCAGGCCCAGAATCAGGTAAATGAAGCCGCCCGCCTTGCCCATGAAGAAAACCGTCGCCAGGAAGAAGTTGTTGCCAACCAGCGATTGGAATGCCGTCCAGTCGCGCCGGTATGCCAAGCCTAGCGCCCTTACGATCGCGGCGAGCCGAGCCATTCCAGTTCCTCAACCACCGGCGATTCCACCAGATCGAAGTAATGGTCTTCGAGGGACTGCGGCAACTCGGCCACCGTGGAGTTCCACACCATGCTCCCCTGGCGGATCATCACGATCCGGGAAGCGATGCGTTCCACCATGGAGAGGATATGCGAGGTCAGGAACACGGTCACGCCGTGGCGCGCTACCGAGGCCAGCAACTCGCGCATGATTTTGGCCGTGACCGGGTCGATGGCCTCGAACGGCTCATCCAGAAACAGCACCTGCGGATTGGGCAGCAGCGCCATGGCGAACGCCGTCTTCTTGCGCATGCCGTGGGAACAGGCGGCGGCGAAAGTGTGGCGCCCATGTTCCAGGCTGAGCGCGTGCAGCAATTGATCGGTTCGCGCGCGGGTCTGGCTGCGTTCCACTCCGTAGACCGCGCCGGTGAGCAGCAGGTGCTCTTCGACGGTGAGATCGTCAAACAGGCCAAGGTCTTCCGGCAGCACGCCGATGCGCCGTTTGATTTCAAGCAGGTTGGCCGCCACATCCAGGCCGCACACCTCGGCCTGGCCCGAAGTGGGCGCCAGCAGCCCCGTGAGCATCTTGACGGTGGTGGATTTCCCGGCCCCGTTGGGTCCGAGAAAGGCGCAGATGGCGCCGGCAGGGATATCCAGAGTCAGGTCGTTCACGGCGGTGGAGTCACCGAAGCGGCGCGTGAGATTACGGCACGAGATCATGCTCCCTTGTAGCACGGCCATTCCTGGCTGTGTGGTTCTGGTGTGGGAGATTGTGCGCCGGGTGAAGGGTGACGTGCGGAACGAAGCCAGTTTTGGGACGCGGAGGCGCGGAGGTGGCTGCGACCCTCTGGGTCGCGTGCCTGAGACACTTGTGGATTGAGAGTTGGCAGAAAAGTCGTTGCGAGCGGCCGGGCTTAGGAGCAAGCTCCTCGGACTTATCGCCGTGCGTGTCGGCCGCCCAATGGATTGGAGAGCACCTTCGATGATCTAGGGCCGCTGAATGGCGACCATATCCTTGCCGATTCGGTGCTCTTCCTCTGTTATCAAGTGGGGCGACAATGAACGCTATCCGCACACCACCCGATGTTATGGGTTCGAACCCAAGATCTCTCCCCCGACCCCGTAGCACTGCTCAGACAGCCGTGAAGGCGTTGACGGCCCCAGGGAGAGTTCAGTTCCACCGTA
>DATMNI010000051.1:0-9401 GCA_035570275.1 Candidatus Acidiferrales bacterium
AAGCGGCGCTCGCCCGACCCGCTGGCGGCAATCAGCAGGCCCACCTCGCGCGCATTCAAGCCGGCGGATTGCAGGCAATCGGCGGCGGCCTTCGCCCCCAGGCTGGCAACGGTTTCCTCGGGCGCCGCGTAGCGCCGCTGCTCAATCCCGGTGGCCCGCAACAGCCAGGCCGGGTCCACGCCCACCAGCGGCGCCAACTCGGCGTTGTCCACCACCCGGGACGGCAGATAGCAACCGAACGCGCGCAGATAGGCGATGCGCCCGGCCATGCTCAGGACCTGCTCTGGATGTGGGCCTGGATGTAAGCCCCGATGTAGGCATCGATGCGGGCGACGGAATCGAACTTCCGCGGCGTGAGGTCTGAGTCCGGAATGCGGATCGAAAACTCGCGCTCAATGGCGGCAACCAGATCGGTCAAGGTGAAGGAATCCAGCAGGCCGGATTCGAATAGCGATTCGTCGGGTGTTGGGTTTACCGGTCTGCCGGCCACGGTCCGGATGAGTTCAACGATTCTGGTTTGATTGCTGGTTTGGTCAAAAGTTTGGTTTTCCATTTTAGTCCTGCCCCACGGTTTCGATGCGGGTCTTTTTGTAGGCGTCGTATTGCTGCATCAGGTCGCCGAAGAGCACATCGGCCAGACGCCGGTATCCGGCATCCGTGAAATGAACGTAGTCGCCCTGCGCCAGGCCGGCGTAGACCCAGTCTTTCATCGCGCCCGCGCCGCCCATGCGTTGGCGCGTGTCCCAGAAGGCGGAGCCATTTTCGCGGCAGGCATTCTGCTCGGCGGCGATGATGCGGTCGATTCCCGGCACCACCCGCCACCTGCCCTGGTAACGCTGCCAGCGGTCGGCGGGGCCAAGCACCAGGATGGAGGCGGTGGGTGCGTCCTGGCGCAGCCGCCGCAGCAGGCTGCCGAACATGACTTGATAGTCTTCGTGGGTCCAGTACGGATCGGTCGCTTCGTTGGTGCCGTATGCCAACACAATCAGCCCCGGATTCCGTAGTTGCAAGTAAGTGGCCAGCATGGTTTGGTCCCACTTGAGGATCACCGAGGCTTCGGCGCCGTTCAGGCCGAGAGCTTCATACGTGACGCCGGCCTCGCGGTCGGCCACCCAGCCGAACAGGCGCACGGGCTGTGCGTCCAACGTCCTGAGCAGGAACCGGTGCGTGCCTGGTCCGGTTTCATAGCGAACGAAACCGGCGCCCGGTTCGCCATCGGTGGAGAAATCGTCCAGGCGCTGGTCGCCATCGTAAAGCGCCAGGCGGCCGCCACCCGGCTGTTGCAGGTAGTGGATCTCCAGGCGGTCGCATTCGGCATTCAGGAAGACCGATTGGCCGGGGCGCCAACTGACGATGCCGAATCCGCCCAAGCCGAACAGGCCATCGCCCGTGGCGGCGCGCCCGCCAACGGACTGCCAGCCGGTGGTGCCGCCGCCGTGGGCATCGAATCGCCGGTAGCCCAGAAACGGATGGCCGGCCAGCGAGAAGCCCGAGCCGCCATCGCCAAAGCGCTCGCGAAAGTGGTCGCGCAGGCCGCCGGTCCACTCATCGGCGGCGGTGTGCGAATCGCCGAAGTGCATGATGTGGACGGGCATACGCGTCTGCGCCGAACTCATGCGGTAGATCTGCTCGAAGACCGGCACCAGCGCGCCCGGGTGTTCGACCGGCGATGGCGCCGAGTCCTGGAGGTATTGCGAGACCTTGTCGAGCGAGGCGGCCCGCAACGCCGCGCTGATTCTGGGCGGGACGGCAACCGGGGTGCGGTTTTTCTTCTTGGCGGCAGCCGGAAGCTGCTTCTGAGCGGCGCCCGGAGCCGCGGGCGGCGTCAGAAAAAAGGCGCAGACCAAGGCCGTCAATAAACACAGTATGAGCGCCCGATGCACCACTCTAGGGTATCGCCGTTGTGGGCTTCACGTTGTGCCTGCGTTTGTAGCGGTTGAGCGCCAGGCCGATCTCTTTGGTGAAGACGACGGCGATCATCTTGCCGCCCGCCGGATAGGGATGAATGAAATCGGCCGAGACCAGGCGCGGCTGCGCGGCGTACCAGCGGGCCATGGTGCCTGCCCCGCCCATGGCCGCGAACGTGTCAAAGAAACCGCAGCCTGTCTCCTGCGCGACACGTTTTTGGAGGGCCACGATGCGCGGGATGGTGGGCATGGTTTCAATCTCGCCGGGGCCGGTCCGGTGGCCGCGGTCCATCGGGCCCATCACCAGAATGGAGGCTTCGGGCAGCGCCGCCCGCAGCCGGCGGATGGCTTCGCGCAGTTCCTTCTCGTACCCTTTGTCGACGAAAGCTGCGAAGTCAGCCTCGTTGGTGCCGTAGTTCACGATCACGAGCTGTGGATTCCGGTGCTGCAGTTCGGCCGCCCAGTGCGCGGCGTTGAACATGCGCGAGAGCACGGTGATGGAGGCGCCATTGAGGCCGAGGCTGTCGTAGACTACGCCGCCTGTCCCATTAGTTCCGGATTTCTCGGCACTCACTCCAAAAACGCGCACGCGCCCCTGTTCCACGTGAAGTTCCAGATCGGACGCGCCGCCGGGCACGTCGAAACTGGCGAAGCCGGGAGACTTGGTGTCGGCCGCCGTGTCAATGTTGCCGAGCGGCTTGCCGTCGGCGGAGAACCCCAGCGTGCCCCCATCCGGCTGGCGCAGGAACCAGACTTCGAAGTGGGAATGCGGGCCGGTCTCCAGCACAATGCGGCTGCGCGCCTTGCCCGCGCCGGTGAAACTCACGCCGCCCAGGCCGAACATGCCGTCGTGCGCCTCGAAGTGGCTGGCGGGCGAGGATTGCCAACCCGAACCGGTGAGCGCGACGCCGTTGTGCTGATACCACGCCCACGGTTTCGCGATCAGGATGAAGCCGTGGCCGGCGTCGCCGAAACGCTTCTGCAGCAGGCTGCGGACGTCGCCGGTGATCAGGTCGGCCGTGGTGGGCGAATCGCCGTAGTGGACAATGCGCGTGACTGCGCCCTGGTTGGCAGACAGGGTGCGGTTCTCGGTGCGACACAGGGCTTCCAGGAAGTGGTCCAGGCTGTGATTGGAATCGTCCAACAGCGCCGCTGGAAACGCCCCCGGAAGCACAGCCGGGAGCACCGCCGGAAGCGTGCTTTGCGGGCGGAAAACCACGGGGGATTCAGGTACGGTTTCGACGGCGCGGGTCAAAGGGCTGGCGGGTGTAGTGGCCGGAGTGAATTCCAGCAGCGCGCTGAGCTGGGAGGCTTCCACCGCGTGGATGGCAGGGGCGAAGTGCTGGGCAATGGCGAGCAGCAGGGCCAACATCGCGATGCTCAAAGCGGTTTGGATTGGGAATCCTTTCATGACTTAGAACCGGGGCATGGCTTAGAACCGCGAGTAGACGAAAGGCACGCTGCCGCGGCCGCCCAGAAACTGGATGGTCACCGCCACCAGCGCCAGCGCTACGCCATGCACATAAAACGGCGTGGCCGCGAAACCATCCATGGCGCGCGCGTACCAGGTTTTGCGGACGAACATCAGGGCGGCGGCCAGCAGCAGCGCCCCCGCCAGCAGGGGCGTGACGTTCTCCAAGCCCGGCGTGAGCGAGGCTATCCGGCCCAGTAATTGCCAGGCGTTGGACAGGCTGCCGGCGCGGAAGAAAATCCACGTCAGGCAGACGAAGTGATAGGTGCCGATCACCGCCAGCGCCCTGCGCCAGGGTTTTGCCGGCTGTTTCAAACGGCCGCGGCGAACCTGATAAAAACGCGTGGCCGCCAGCGCCGTGCCGTGCAGCAAACCCCAGACGGCGAACGGCCAGGTGAGCCCGTGCCACAGCCCGCCCAGAAGCATGGTGATCGCCAGGTTCACGTAGGGCATGACTTTGGTGCGCTTGCCGGGCAGCGAGAAATACAGGTAATCGCGCAGCCAGTTGGAAAAGCTGAGATGCCAGCGCCGCCAGAATTCGTTGAGGTTGGCCGAAAGATACGGCCGGTCGAAGTTGATGGGCAACTGGATGCCCAGCAGCATCGCGGTGCCGCGCGCGATATCGGTGTAGCCGGAAAAATCGAAGTAGATCTGCAACGAGTAAGCGTAGACGGCGATCAGCGCCTCGGCGCCGCTGTAAAGGTTGGGCGTGTCGAAGACGCGGTTGACCAGGTTCTCCGCCAGGAAATCGGCAATGAGAGCCTTCTTGAGCAGGCCGAGGCCAATCAGGAAGAAGGCGCGCCCGCCTTCGTCGCGGGTGAATACGCGCGGCTTGGCTAACTGGCTCAGCAACGCGGTGACGCGCGTGATGGGGCCGGCCTGGAGGGTTGGAAAAAAGGAGGCGGCCGAGAGATAGGCCAGCAGACTATGGGTGCCTTCGCCATCGCGGCGGTAGAGGTCCAGCGTGTAAGTGAGGGATTGCAGTGTGTAGAAGGAGAGGCCGAGCGGAAAGACCCAGTCCCAGGTAGCCGCCGCGTGGCGGGAGCCGACGAGCAGGGTCAGATTCAGCGCCACGCTAAGGCCCACCAGCAGCCGCCTTGCGCCGCCGTGCCGCCAGCGCATGAGCCCGAGGCCGATCAGGAAGTCCGCGGTGGAGCAGGCGGGGATGAGGTAGAGGTAGAAGAGCCCGTAGCGCGCGCAGAAGAAGTAGTTGGCCAGCAGGATGACGGCGAGCCGCGGCAGGCGCGAGGAGGGGCGAATTTGGGCAGACGCCCAGTAGAGGAAGAAGACGGCGGCGGCAAATAAGAAATAGCTGGAACTGCCGGCTTGGAGGCTCATGGGTGGATCGGGCGCTAACGTTCAGACTAGCGGCTTCGCGGAGAGCGGTGCAATTCGGGGGCCGCGGATTCCAGGACGGACCTGCGACGCCGCTGATCCCGCGATTGGGCCGCGTGGACGAGCGCTTATTCGCCGCCGGTCTCGTAGGCCTTGCGGGCTGAGGCCTTGTGTACTGAAGTCCGCCGCGCCTTGACGATTTCGATCAGGGTCGGCAGCAGCGACACGAAAACGATGAGAAGGATCACCTTGTCAAAGTTGTGCTTGATGAAGTCAAATCTCCCCAACCAGTAGCCGAGCATGGTCATCATGAAGATCCAGCCGATTCCGCCGCAGACGCTGAAGGGCAGGAACTTGAGGTAGGGCATTCTGCCGACACCGGCGATGAAGGCCGCGAAGGTCCGCACAATCGGCACGAACCGCGCAAATATAATAGTCTTGCCGCCGTAGCGCTCGTAGAAGGCGTGGGTACGCGTCACGTACTCCTGCCTAAAAAGGCGCGAATCGGGACGGCTGAAGATCTTCGGCCCCGTCTGGCGGCCCAGCAGGTAGCCGGTGGAATCGCCCAGAATGGCTGCCGCCATCAGCAGGACATTGACCAGCACGATATCCAACTGGCCGGCGCCGGCCACCACCCCCACGGTGAACAGCAGCGAATCGCCGGGAAGAAAAAAGCCCACCAGCAACCCCGTTTCGGAATAAACAATCGCAAATAGCGCCGCATATCCCAGCCATCCCGAAAGCATGGTGCTCAGGAGGTGGATCAGCCGCTCCGGGTCAGTCAGGGAGTGGAGAAAATCAAGGACTGTCTGGATCATCCCCGGCCCGATATGTAGCCCGCCAGCAGCCGGCTGAAGACGTCCTGGTGGACCTTGACCTTCCCCTGCCTGGTCAGCGCATCCTTCACGCCGCTCTCGAAGAGCGTATTCCGGTCACGGGCTCGCTGACCTTTGATGTCGTCGCGAATTATGGCCCGCTGCTCCGGCAACTTCGACAGGTCCGGCTGCACGTGCGCCACCACCCTGCAAACCACCGTGGCTCCATCGGGCGGGCTGACGGGACCGAAGACTGTGCCATCGGGCTTCGTAAAGCCTTCTGCCACGTAACTGGCGCCGCCCAAGCCCTCGATATTTCCTGCGCGGTCAACTTCGTTCGAGGTCTTGACTTCAAGCCCCATCGACTTGGCGGCCTTGGCCAGGTCGCCGCCCGCCGCGTTCGCCTTCTCGACCAACTCCTTGGCGTGGGTCTGCGCGGCAAGCGAGGACCGCTGCTGCACAATGGTGTCGCGAATCTGGGTCTGCACTTCTTCGAAAGTACTGGGCCGCGCGGGGATCACATCCGTCACCACCGCAAACGCGATCTTGTTGGTGACCGCGACCGGGGGCGATACCTGCCCCTTCTTCAAGCCGGACACGGATTGGTCGAAATCGGGACTCGGACCAAGTTCGGGAATGGGCACGCCCGGCGAAAAAGCCGCGCGCACAATCTGCAGGTTGAAATCGGCGGCGACCTTTTCCGGATTTGCCGGGTCTTTCGCCAGCGCCGCCTGCGCTTTGTCCGAGGCCGCCTGCATCAGGTCATTGACCTTCTGCTTTTTCGCCTCGGCACTCAGGTCGGACTTGACTTCCGCGAAGCTGCGCAGCCCGGCGTCCTGATGTTCCATCACTTCGAAAACATGGTAACCGTAGCTGGTCTTGATCAGGTCGCTCTGCCCCGGCTTCAGCCGGAACGCGGCATCTTCGAACTCTTTCGCCATCTGGCCGTCATGCTGGACCCAATACTCGCCGCCCTTGTCCTTGGAACCCGGGTCCTCGGAGTTTTCCTTGGCCAGCTTGGCGAAATCGGCCTTAGCCCGAACCTGCTTCAGCAGGTCCTCCGCCTTAGCCTTGAGTTTGGGCTCGTCGGCGGGCGGCTTGCCCTGGGTCATGACCAAAATGTGCCGCACCCGGATCCGTTCCTTGGTCCGGTAAGCGTCCTGGTTCTGGCTGTACAGCCGCTGCAACTCGGCATCCGTCGGATTCACGGACTGCTCCAGCCTGGCCTGATCCGCCACCAGAATCGTCAGGTTCAGCTTCTCCGGTACCTGGTAGCGCGCTATGTTGGCCTTGTAGTAGGCCTGCATGTCGGGGGCCGAGGGCTGCGATTCACCCTTGTACTTGTCGGCGGTGAGCTTGACGTATTCGATTTTGATCTTCTCGTTCTTCTTGCGGAAGACCTGCTCGATTTCGAGCGGGTTCACCACCTGGCCTTCGATGGCGACATCGCGCAGCCGGGTGATCAGCACCTGCCGCCGCAGATCGTTTTCGAACTGCTCGATGGTCATGTTTTGCGCAGCCAGCATATTGGCATAGGCTTCCCTGCCCACAAACTTGCCATCCTGGTACAGGCTCGGCACCATCTGCCGGATGGCGTCGGCAACGTCGGCGTCGCTCACCTGGAAGCCCAGCCGCCCGGCCTCGTAGGCCATGGCCCGCTCGATAATCATCTGTTCCACCATCTGCGGCACGTAGTTCGGCAGCACCTCCGGCGGCAACTGGCGGTTGCGCATGGCGCCCTGTACCACTTTCTGGGCTTCGGTAATGGTGATGACGTCGTTACCAACCTCCGCCAAGACCATGTCCGCCGAACTCGAACTACTGCCATAGTTGGGGATCAGGTAGGCCAGCATGGAAATCGCGACCATCAGCAGCAACGCACCGAGCAGGATGCGCACAGCTTTATCTCGGCTACGAAACAGATCAAACATTCTGAGAGAACTCCTGTGTAACTGGAAAGAAGAACCTCTATTATATCGCACGCTTGGGAGATGCCAGTGGTCGGTGGCTAGTGGCCGGTGGCCGGTGGTCAGTGGCCGGTGAAGGCCCCGGACCGGTTTGTCACCGGCCACCGGCCACAGGGCTATCGGGGTCCCTGGGTAGGGCAAAATGAAAGAACGAACCCAATTTCTGCTGAGCCGATTGGAGTTGGGCGAAATTGGCTTTGGCTTTGGGCGGTGCATCGGCGGCGTATGGTGTGGACTGCGGGGTGGCGGCCCGGCGTTTGGCCTCCAGTCGTTGGAGGTCGTGCAAGGCACGGCGGAAGGTGGGCTGGGCCGAATCGGCGCGGCGCTGTAGGATGCGGAGATGTTCGCGGCAGAAGGATGGCCAAACCCATGGCGTTGGGTCGTCGCGCACGCAGCGGTCACCGGCATAGTAGTCCAAGACTTTGGCGTCGGCGAGCGAATAGCGGCGAAGCAGCCAATTGGCGTCGATGAAGGGGTGGCGACGAGGAAGCACCGTTCGGGGGTGGCGAGTTCCAGCGGAGTATTTGCCGGTAAGGTCACGGAGTTCGGCGGGGTCTTCGCCGGCGATGACCTGGGAGCGACCGGCGGATCTTTGCGCGTTGAGGCGGTTGGCCGCGACTTGTTTTGTGCTCATCTCACCAGGGATAGCAGGCGAGAGGGCTGGAGTCTGAAATCAAGGGCCGTAAGTGGCTGAGGGGATTGAGAAAACGTCTTGAAAAATCGTGTGACCGAAAACGACCAATCCCGGAAACGAGATGTGGGTGAGGTGAGGGACCCTCTTTCTCTTTTTGGCGTTCACGCCTGGCTGGCGGGCGAAAGGGAACGTGGCGGAGTGCAACGTCTACAGGGTCCAGCGCTCGGGCAGGTTGGCGCGCCGGATGCGCCACTCCAGGGCACCCTCCGGCTTCGCCTGCGACTGTGCGCGCACCAGGCGCGTGACGAAATCCGAGTAGCTGATGTCGTCTTTGCCGACGGCGCGCAACTCTTGGTCGTGGATCACCAGGATGCGCCGCAGCTTGAGATTCTTCAGCAGTTGTTCCAGTTCTTCAGTCATCGTTGGATCACTCCGCTCCACCGCAAACAGCCCACGCGGAACCGCACGGAGGTGTTTTTTGTAAGTTGAGTTGACCTTATGGCACCACTCCCGCGCCCGATCATTCAGATCCTCCCAACTTGGAGAAGGCGCGGCCCACCAGAAAATTGCTCTCGACGAAATGGAAGGGCCGCTCCACACGTCCCGAATGCCGGCATTCGGCTCGGGTGGCCATCCGAATAACTTTAGAGACCGGGGAACGATGCCAGTCTCCGCCCGCAAGAAAGTGCTTGCATAAGAACCACGAAGGTAGTAGATTAACGAACATGGGTAGTCGAACGCTATGACACTTCCAAAACTAGGCAAGCTGGAGCTTCAGATCATGGAAGCCCTATGGACCCGGGGGCCGTGTTCGGTCAGGGAGATTCAGGAATCGTTTCCGGCCAAAAAGAGGCCCGCTTACACCACCGTCCAGACGACGGTCTACCGCCTGGAAGTCAAGAAAGCACTGCGCCGGACCAAGAAGATCGCCACGGCATTCATTTTCGAGGCTGCGGTGTCCCGCGAAGCCGCACAGCGCAGACTTGTTGACGACCTCCTGGGCTTGTTCGGAGGCCGGAGCCGACCCATCATGGCCCACCTGGTTGAATCGGGCGCGCTCACCCTTGACGATGTGCGCGAGGCGGAGAAAGCCCTCCTAAACCTCGCCGGAGAGGAGAAACCAAAATGAATCCAGGATACGTCCCGGCGATTGCCAATCACCTGTGGCAATCGACTCTGTTTGCTGGACTCGCGGCATTGCTGACACGGGCGCTGCGAAGCAATCACGCCCGGGTACGCCATGGGGTTTGGCTGGCGGCGTCGTGCAAATTT
>DATMNI010000052.1:0-35644 GCA_035570275.1 Candidatus Acidiferrales bacterium
AGGACCAGCATGTACAGGGTACCGGGTGGGATTTCGGTTCGCGTCTCCATTTCCATAGCTGAACTATACGATAGTCAGACTATGGAAGGCGATGGCCGGTTAGCAGGAAAGCTCAAGATTCGGGTGGTTGGTTAGTGAGAGAAGCAAGCGACGATCAGGCGGCCCGATGCTGCTCCCCGAAGCGTGGCACCATTCCCAAAACGGTTAGGCCCCTTGCATAATGGGATACAATCCAGAGATCGAGGAGGGCAATTCAGTGCATCGGAGAACCGTCATTTTCGCGGTAATTGCGGCCGGATTCGCGGGTTGGGCGCCGCAGGCCGCAGTCGGCCAGGCCAGCGAGTCTAAGACCCCCGAGTCTAAGACCGCCGAGCAGGTCTTCAAGAACATCACGCAACTGAAAGGCATGCCTTCCGACCAGTTGCTGCCGGCGATGCAGTTCATCGCGTCGTCTCTGGGCGTGGATTGCACGTTCTGCCACGTGCAGGGCAAGATGGAGGCCGACGACAAAGGGCCCAAGAAGACCGCGCGTGAAATGATGGCCATGGCAGCGGAGATCAACAAGGCCAGTTTCCGCGGCCAGTTGCAGGTGACGTGCTACACCTGCCATCGCGGATCGGCCCGGCCAGTGAACCTGCCGCCGGTGCTCGAATCCGACATGCCTGCCAGGACCGAGCCCAGGCCCATGCCGCCCGCCGGCGCCGGCGCCACCGTGGACCAGATCGCGGAGAAGTACGTGGCGGCTTTGGGCGGCGCCGACGCCATCCGCAAAGTGACCAGCCGCGTGCTGACCGGCAAGATCCTCACCGGCGGGGCTGAGACGCCCATCGACGTGATCGTGAAAGCCCCCAACAAACGCATCTCGATCACGCACATGTCCGGCGGCGGCGAGAGCTACACGGCATTCGACGGAGCCGGGGGCTGGCTGGGTAATGCCGGGCGGCCGGCGCGGGAGATGTCCGCGCCCGAATCCGGCGCGTCTTCGCTGGATGCCGAGTTTTACCTGGCGCTGCGCCTGAAGGAAATTTTCCCGCAGTTGCGCCGGGGCCGTCCCGAAGAAATCGCCGGTGTGTTGTGTGAAACGCTGATCGGCTCGGGCCCGGGCCGCCCGTCGGTGCGGCTGTACTTTGACCAGAAATCCGGCCTGCTGATGCGCATGGTGCGCTACGCCGAAACGCCGGTGGGGCGCAACCAGACGCAAATCGACTATGCCGACTATCGGGACGCCGGCGGCGCCAAAATTCCGTTCCGCTGGACTCTGTCGCGGCCCAACGGGCGGTTTACGATTCAGATCGCGGAGGCCAAGGTCAACGTGCCGGTGGACGACGCCAGATTCGCCAAACCCGATGGCGACGTCAAGTAGCGACGTCAAGTAGCGACGTCAAGTAGCGCTGTCAATTAGCGATGTGAGGTAAGCATGGGCGCCTTTCCGAGGGAACGCTTTTCATCCGGCGTCACGCTGACGCCCGCCATGGTATCCACTTATGCCCAAGGCGTGGGCGATACCAACCCGGTTCATCACGATGCGGCGTTTGCCGCCACCACGCGGTATGGCCGGCCCATCGCCAGCGGAACTCACACCACGGCCCTGCTGCTGGGGCTTACCGCATCCCACTATTCGCGGAGTGTGGCCATGGTGGGCCTGGAATTTTGGGTGCGTTTCCGCCGGCCTGTCTTCGCTGACGAAACCATTCGCCTGGAGTGGCTGGTGGTGCGGGTGACGCCCAACGTCAAACTGGGTGGCGACGTGGTGGAGTTGCGGGGGCGCATCCGGAACCAGCAAGGCCAGACGGCGTTGGGGGCGAAGGGCAGGATTCTGGTCACGGAGCGGCTGTAAGGGGCTGTAATGAATGTTCAGGGGCGCCCCGCCCGCCGCGTGCTAACCTGAAAATCCCCAATGTGGAGGCCGGACTCCTGGCGGCAACGCCCAGCCTTGCAACAACCCGAATACGCCGACCAGGCCTCACTGGAACGCGTGCTGGGGGAGTTGCGTCTGCTGCCACCGCTGGTCACCAGTTGGGAAATCATGCTGTTGCGCCAGCAGCTTGCCGAAGCCGCGGCCGGCAAGCGCTTCGTCCTGCAGGCCGGCGATTGCGCCGAGCGCTTCCTGGACTGCACGCCGGTGCGCATCACCAACATCCTGAAGGTACTGCTGCAGATGAGCATGGTGCTGGTGGTGGGGGCCAAACGGCCGGTCATCCGCATCGGCCGGTTCGCGGGCCAGTATGCCAAACCGCGCTCGGCTAACCAGGAGACCCGCGACGGCGTCAGCCTGCCGTGTTATCGCGGCGACAACATCAATCGCACGGAGTTTACGGCGGCGGGGCGAGAGGCCGATCCGCAGCTCCTGTTGCAGGGGTACGAACGCGCCGCCATGATGTTGAATTTTGTGCGCGCGCTGGTTAAGGGCGGGTTCGCCGACCTGCACCATCCCGAGTACTTCGATCTCGACTGGGTGCAGCATTCGCCGCTGGCCGGCGAATACCACCGCATCGTGGAAACCATCGGCGGCTCGCTGCGCTTCATGGAGAACGTTCTGGACGTGCGCGTGGGAGAGACCGACCGTATCGACTTCTTCACCGCCCACGAAGCGCTCCACCTGAGCTACGAGGAGGCGCAGACCCGGCCGGTGCCGCGGCGGCCCGGGTACTTCAACCTGCTCACGCATTTTCCGTGGGTGGGGCTGCGCACCAACGATCCCGCGGGCGCGCACATCGAGTACGTTCGCGGCATCGAAAACCCAGTGGGCATCAAAGTGGGCGCTGGAACCACACGGGACCAGGTACTGCGGTGGATCGAGTCGCTGGACCCTGACCGGCAACCCGGGCGAATCACCTTCATCCACCGCTATGGCGCCCAACGCGTGGCGGATGCGCTGCCGAAGCTGATCGAATACGTCCGCGCGGCGGCTGGACAGGCGCTGTTCATTTGCGACCCGATGCACGGCAACACGCTGACCACGGCCGGCGGCGTGAAGACGCGCCACTTCGCAGATATCCAGTCGGAGATCGAGCAGGCTTTCGATATCCACGCCGCCATGGGGCAAAAACTGGGCGGTGTGCACCTCGAATTGACGGGCGAGAATGTGTCGGAATGCATCGGCGGGGCTCGCGGGCAGACTGAAGAAGACCTGACGCGGGCCTACGAAAGCCAAGTGGATCCGCGGCTAAACTATGAGCAATCCCTGGAACTGGCGTTCGTGATTGCGCGCAAAATGAAAAACGGAACCCAGTAGGAACACCGGGCTCCGTTCGGGGCAACTGCAAGGTGCTGCGTCCATCAAGCGCTGTCTACATCAAACGCCGCTTACATCAAACGCCGATTACATCAAACCAGGTTCGTCTGTGGTTGCGGGCGGGGCCTCGGGCGGAGGCGCGGAGGTCTCGACCGGCGGTGGCGGAGGAGCGGCGGCGGGCTTCTTCGCTGGCTTCCTGGGGGCGGGTTTCTTGGCGGCCGGTTTCATCGGAGCGGCCTTCTTTGCCGCCGGCTTTTTCGCAACCGGCTTGGCAGGCGCTTTCTTGGCGGCCTTCTTTGCCGGCGCTTTCTTGGCAACCTTCTTCATGGGCGCTGTCTTCGCGCCTTTCTTTACGGGCTTTGCGGCTTTTTTTGCGGGTTTCTTCTTCGCCATTCGATTCTCCTCATCAAGATGTGCTGTTCCCCGTAAGGGTCAAAACAATCTTATAACGTTCTGGCGCGGTTTGCGATAGGCTATTCCGTTCATTCCGGCCGCGCCTTGGCTCCGTGCAGTCGATCGTAACGCGCAGGCGGAACCGCCGCGCCACCATGAGCGGTGTGAGCGGGGCAGGCATTCGACGCGGGGTACCCTCCAAGTCAGCCCGCTCGCGGGTGTTTGTTGGCGGCGTCTCACAACGCGGTGCCTGTCGCCTGTGCGGTCAAACACATCTCGCAACGGCCGGAATTGAGCCGATTTCCCAGGATTCCTTATAGTAGAAGGACCATGAAAGACCCTATGAATCGAGCATTCTTGAATCTAGCTGTGGCTCTGCTGGCTTGTGCCGGAGCGCGCGCCGCAACCATCAATACGACGTTGACCGTGACCGCGACCGGAACCATCGGAACAACGTCGGCCTCCTTCACCGGTACGGCCAGCCTGACGGGCGGCATCGGCAGCGGAACGATCAGTGCAACCCTGGATCTGGCTAAGTTTACCGCGCCGTTTACCATCACGCTGACCAGCGGCACCACCGGCACGATCACCGGAATCATCACCGTCCCATTTACCATCCTGGCCGGCACCGGCACGGCGACGGCTACCATCACCGGCGGCACCGGCACCTACGCCGGCGCGACCGGCAGTTTCGCATCCCTCAGCGGCACGGGTGGCATCGATGCCAGCGGCACCATTAGTCTCACTATCAGCGGCGCCGGTACCATCGTCACCGGCGGTGGAGGCGGTCCGACCGGCCCTCCGGCGCCTACGATCACGGCCGTGTTGGATTCCGCCAGCAACACCGCCAACGTGGCGCAGGGAGGTATTTTCATCGTCAAGGGGTCGAACCTGTGTCCCAGTGGGACCAAGCTTTTCAGCGTTCCACGCCCGACCGTCTCTCCGGACGGTGTGAAGATCACGTTCACGCCGACGGCGGGTGGAGCCGGAACGGACAGTCTTCTGGTCTACACGTTCAACCCCAGCGGTGTGTGCCAGCTTGCGGCTATTCTGCCCTCCACGGTGGCGCCGGGCAACTACAACGTCACCGTCACCAACGGATCCGCCAGCGCACCCTTCGCCGCCAAGGTAGTCCAGAGCAAGTTCGCACTGTTCACCCAGGACAGCTCCGGCAGCGGCCTTGCCTCGGTTCAGAACTTCATCTCACAAGGGGTAGTGGATTTGAATAGTTTTACCTCCGGCAGCGGGAAGGCCACCACCATCTCACCCGCCCATCCCGGACAGTTTATGATTGCCTACGGAACCGGCATGGGGCCGTTGGCCGGCGGCGATAATTCAGCCTCGCCGAGCTTCGACTTCAGCGCCAACGGAGTGACCGTGAGGCTATCGTGGGCGGAGTGACGATCCCGGTGCTCTACGCGGGCCGAGCCGGCTTTGCGGGCGAAGATCAGATCAATTTCCAACTCCCCGCCAATGTGCCGACCGGCTGTGTGGTATCTTTTCAGATCTCCGTCAACGGCCAACTCGGCAATACCACGTTTATTGCGATCGCGCCGGACGCCAATTCCACCGCCTGCCTCCAGCCGGGTTTCACAACCGCCCAACTCCAGCAGTTCGACAACGGCGCTTCCGAGACCTTTGGCTTCTTCGAGCTCACGCAGTTCTCGATCACCGTGCCTGGCTCCGGCCCCTCGAAGTTCGGCAGCGCGGCCGGCGGATTTATACGATTCACCGGTAACCAGTTGGCTGGGTTAACGCAGACCCAGGCCCAGTTCACATCCACGGGATCCTGTATCGTCATCCAGGTTCAGAGTTCGGCTGCGGCGGGTTCTGGTTCGAGCCCAGGTCTGATTACTGCCTCCGTCGGGGGTCTGGACGCCGGTACGGTTACGCTGAACGGGCCGGCAGGTTCCGGTTTCACCAACCAGCCGTTCACGGAAGATCCGGCATCGTTACAGTACTCCCTGAACCTCGGCACGCAAGGACTGGCCGCGGGTACGTACAGCGTTGCCGGCGCGGGCGGCGCTGACGTGGGCAAGTTCAACACGTCGCTCACTATCGGGGCGCCGTTAACCCTCACTGGGACGGGGCTGCCGGGCAGCGTCACCAGAAGTGCGGGATTGACGCTGAATTGGACCGGCGACAACGCTTCAGATCTGGTGGAGATCATCGGGGTTTCGAGCGCCGCTACCGGTACCGGCGCCAGCCTGGTCACCAATACGGGGGAGTTTGTTTGTACCACCAACGCCGGAGCGGGAACGTTCACGGTACCGTCTTCGGTCCTGCTGCAACTGCCGGCGTCACCCGCCTCAGCGACCGCGGGCTCCGGCATCGTGGAGTTCGCGTCCGCGGTGAGCCCGACCACCTTCACGGCGCCCCTGACGGCCGGCGGCTCGATCAACTCCGGAACGTTCCTGAGCCTGACCGGCCAGGCCGCTACCGTGGCCTTTCAGTAGGCGGTAGCATAAGCATTCTTGCCGTGGGGTTTACAACCGACCGACGCATTACATTACCGTGGTAATATGAAGCATGGCACATTCGAAAGTGACCTCGCAAGGGCAGATTTCAGTACCCGCCGAAGTTCGCCAAAAACTCGGCATCGGCCCGGGGTCTGTCCTGGAGTGGAATGAAGAGGGCGAAAACATTGTCGTGCGGCGGGTGGGCCGGTTTACGTCTGAGGATATCCGTCGGGCGTTGTTCCCGGAGGGCGCACCGGAGCCACGAACGATTAATGATATGAAAGAGGGTATCCGCCAGTACGTCCGGAAGCGTCATGCGCGCCGTTGATACCAACGTCATCCTTCGGCTGATCACAGGAGACGGTGCCCGGCAGACCGCGACTGCCGAGGCCTTCGTAGAGAAGGGGGCTTGGGTTCAGTTCTGGCGCTTGCAGAAGCCGCTTGGGTCCTTTCATCCAATTACCAACGTAACGCGGCCGGCATTGCCACCGCTGTCGAAATGCTGCTGAACCACCGGAACCTGACACTGCAGGATTCCGATACTGTGGCCGCCGCCCTCGAGCTTTTCCGCCTGTGTCCAGCCCTGGGCTTTTCCGATTGCCTGATGCTGCAACTAGCCCGCAAGGCTGGACATTTGCCCTTGGGCACGTTTGACCGCGCGCTGGGAAAAATCGACGGCGCGCAGAAGCTTTAACGTGCGCCTGCCCGCTGCCTTCGTGCTCGTGTCGCTCACCCTGGCCGCGCTCACCCTGTGCACGCTCACTCTGGTCACGCCGAGTCAACCGTGACGTTCCAGAAGCCGGAAAAGCGGAGCATTCCCGGCTGGTCGGTGCGCCAGTTTTTGCACCGCGATGGCGAACTTCACCGTCAGCCCTTCCCGCCGGTACCCGAAACCCTCGCCAGCACCTCCGCCGTGATCGTCCGCACCATCTGCTCCACCTCGTCCCGGCTGATGGCTCCCAGGGTGGCCCCGGCGGTCGTCCCGCAGAGTTTCGGCGGCATGGCTATGGCTCCTGGCGTGGGCGGCAGGTCGCACATTTCGCAGTCGGCGGCGCTGTCGTGGCGCGGGTCGGGCAGGCCCAGGCTCTTCTTGATCGCCACCAGGTCCGCCGCTTTGTCGCTAGTGATGTGCGAAATCGGCGACCCCAGTTGCGCCGCCAGCATCAGCGTCCAGCAGTAAGTATCCACCACTTCGGCATACCATTCGGCGTGCGTCACGGTGTCGCCCCAACACACAATGCCGTGGTTGGCCAGCAGTACCGTGTTGTGCGTTTTCACGTACGGAATCACGGTTTCGGCGAACTTCTGCGAGCCCGGCGTTTCGTAGGGCGAGAGCGCCACCTTGCCGATGAACACCTCATACTCCGGAATGATGCAGTTGGGCGGCACCCGGCCGGTAATCGCGTAGGCTGTAGCATGCGGCGGATGGCAGTGCACCACCCCCTTCGCTTCCGGCACTTCCTTATAGATCTCCAGGTGCATGAGGATTTCGCTGGTGCGCGGCTTGCCGCCGGCCAGTTGTTTGCCGGTCAAGTCCACCATGCACATCTCGTCGGGCTTCAAGTCGTATTTGCTGGTCAGCGTGGGCGTGCAAATCACTTCGTTGGGGCCGATGCGATATGAGATATTGCCGCCGTTGCCGTCCACATACTGGCGCAGCCACAACTTCTTGCCGACCGCGCAGATTTCCTCCTTCGCGGCTTGGGCTTCGGCGCAGTGGAAGAGCGCTTCCACCGAACCGGGGGCGCCGGCGGCGGGCGCCGAGCCTATCCGAACCGTAAGGCGCCGCAGTTCCACGGCTTCGCGCGCCGAGGGCGTCAGAATGGCGGTTTCGCCAACCACCAACTCCGTAGCCCCGTCGCGTACGGCGGCTTCGACGTCGCCCAGGGTAATCACTCGCTCTTGCAGATCCACCGCTTTCATCGCTGTTCCCTTAAACGATCCGTAACGCACCACCGCCGATCACGATCCGGCGCTGCCGGGTGAAGGTCATCGGCGTCGTCACTCCCTCGCCGGTCGGGGTGGCAATGCTGTGGCTCAAATAGCTGGGGCCGCCCACGCCCAGCGAGGCGAAGCACGGCGCGTTCTGCACAAAAAGCGTGCAATTCATGGCCCGGGCCATCCTGGTGGCGTTTTCGATGTTGCGCGAATGAATCACCGCCGTGTGGCGGTGGCCATGTTCGGCCTTCACCGCGGCGGCGATGGCCGCGTCCACGTTCGCCACCCGCACCACGGGCAGGAACGGCATCATTTGCTCTTCCTGCACGAACGGGTGATCTTCGCGCGTTTCACCGAACAGCAGGTCGGTTCCAGGCGGCGCGCCCTGCGCCAGACCCGCGGCCTGCGCCAGAAACGCCACGTCTTTGCCGATGTACTCCCGCTTCACGTGCGCCTCTCCGTTCTCGAAGCGGAAGGCGGCGCTGGTCAGCCTGTCGATGGCCTGCGCATCCAGTTGCACCGCCCCCGCGCGCCGCATCGCCGCCACGAAGCCATCGGCCACGGAGGCCACTACGAAGACTTCCTTCTCGCCGATGCAGAGCAGGTTGTTGTCGAATGACGCGCCCGCAATAATGGATTTCGCCGCCACATCCAGGTCCGCAGTTTCGTCCACCACCACGGGCGGATTGCCCGGCCCCGCCGCGATCACCCGCTTTCCGGACTTCATGGCTGCGTTGACCATCGCCGGTCCGCCGGTGGCGCAGATCAGCGCAACCTTGGGATGCTGGAACATCTCCTCTACATTCTTGATGGTGGCTTCCGCCGCCATGGTCAGCACGTTGCCCACGCCCAGTTCGCGCTGGATTTCGCGGTTGAAGTGGCGCAGCGCGCGCGCCGCTATCTGCACACCGGTGGGGTGCGGGCTGAAGACCGCGGTATTCCCCGCCGCCAGAATGTTGATCGCATTGCTGGCCATGGTGGGCGCCGAATGCGTGGCCGGCAGCACCATGCCGATCACTCCCCACGGAGCATGCTCGATCACGCAAAGGCCCGTGGCGTCCGACCGGGCTTCGCTCGCCATGGCTTCCGCCCCCGGTACCAGCCGGATATTGCGCAGTTTGTCCGCCTTGTGGTCCGCCCGGCCGATGCGGGTTTCCGCCAGTTCCAGCCGCGCCCATTCTTCGGCGTTATCGTGGCACAGCCGGCGGATGATGGTGACCATGCGCCCGCGGTCCTCCAGGCTCATGGCCGCAACCCGTTCCTGCGCCGCCGCTGCCGCCTGCACAGCCTGATCGACGGAGGGGAATACGCCATCGTCGCCCGGCGTCCCCCCGGACAAACGTTCCTCCAGCCGCGCCAGCACTTCCCTGGCGATGGCGGCGATCAACTGCTCCTGATTCGCGATCATTAATCTTCCACGGTATCACGGTCGGGTAGTGAAACAGGGCGCCGGCAGATGAGCGGCCTCATGCGTCGCGTTGACGCTGGCGCGCAGAACCGCGGGATCCGGACGCGTTACTTACCTGTAAAACCCGCCCGCATCGCCGCGCGGTCGAGCTTCCTGCCTCGCTGATACACCTCGACGATCCGTCGCGTGTTGTTGATGTTATCCAGTGGATTGGCGTCAAGCACAATGAAATCGGCGCTTTTGCCCGCCACCATGTCGGTCAGTTCCTGATGCGCGTTCCATCCGACCGCCGCGCTGGAGTCGGTCCCGAAGCCAATCCGCACGCCCGCCGCATTGAGTTTCTCCAGATTGCGGGCCTGCACCCCATAGAACTCGCGCGCCTTCTGAGCGGCATCCGGTTTGACTGCGGCAAGCGCGTCTCGCATATCCTTGATTACCGCGTTTGGAATGGTTTCAGCGGCAAACTTGAGGTCCGCCTCGGTGGTTTCACGGTCCGGCAAGTTTGGAATGACGAAGACGTTGGGATGCTGTTTAAACAGCCCGATCAGTTCGTCATCGACGTCTTTATCCCGAATCCCATGAGCAAAGATGTCGATTCCGGATCGCAACAACTCCTTGGCATCCGCCAAATAGAAGATATGGGCGGCGACCCTGAGATTGTTTTTGTGCGCTTCATCGATGAGGGCGCGATAGAGGGGAGGCGTTAGCTTCGGAACCGTGCCGTTTCGATCGTCGACCCAGATTTTTACCAGGTCGACCTTTTTCGCGGCGAGTTCCCGGACAGCCGCTCTCGCCTCGGCTTCGGTCTTCACGCCGTAAGCCACAGGTCTCCAATACCCGGCGCCTGGGCCGGCGTTCGGCATGGCCATCCCGCGGCCTGCGGTGCGAAAGAGTGCGGCATCGGGGAAGGGGTTTGCGCGCACCTGAAACGGAATCTCCCCCTTGTCGATTCCCATGCTCTGGACCGCCGCAATCCCGTAGTAGGCGATACGCCGCAAGTGGTCGACCAGGTTCTCCCGCGTGTAAGTATCCGCGCCGATCTGATTGGTCTTGATCACCTGCCACCCGAGGTGGGTGTGGGCGTCGATGAGCGCGGGCATGACGGTTTTGCCGTCCAAGTTGATGCGGACGGCCCCGGCAGGGGCTTGCAGCTCACCCTTCTGGCCAATTTTGGATACCTTGTTGCTCTCGATAAGAAAGGCGGAGTTCTCGACGGGCGCGCTGCCATCGCCAACGATGAGGCGGGCGCCTTCGAACAGGGTCGCTCCTTGCTGCGCTGCAGCCGCCGTCAGACTCAGCGCAGCCAGGAAAAAATAACGAAAATGGCGCATGGGTTCTTATCAATAGTATCGCCTGCGCGGTGGCGCGCACTCGTAAAACAGCCGGTGCCGGATTGCCCCGATTCCCAAACAAGCAACCCGCATGTTGACGGAACATCGCCGAATCGGCGAGTCGGCTGCCTATTCCTGGCGCAGCGTCACGGCCGGATCCACGTTCATGGATTTCCGCGCCGGCACATAGCATGCCGCCATCGCCAGCGTGGCCAGCAGCGCTGGGGCGCCAACCAGCAGCCAGGGGTCGGAGGTGCTGGTGCCGGCGGCGCGAGCGATCTGGGACATCACCGCGGACATCAGGCGGATCGCGGCCCAAGCCGCAGCCAGGCCGGCGGCGGTGCCGAGCGTTACCAGCACCGCGCCCTCCTTCATCACCAGGCCCAGCACGTCGCCACGCTGCGCGCCCAGGGCTACGCGGATGCCGATTTCGCGGCGGCGCTGCGTCACCGAATAGGCCGTCACGCCCGCCAGCCCCACCGAGGCCAGGATCAGGCCGAAAATGCCGATGCAACCGTACGTGTAGAGGGCCACTTTTACCGGGAACATCAGCTCATCGATCTGATCTATCATGCTGCGGCCGTTAAACGGCGTAATGTTGGGGTCTATGTTGGAGATTTCGCGGCGCACCGCGCCCAGGGCGTCGACGCCGCCAGTTGCCCGCACCGGCGTGGCCCGAACTATCAAGGTGAGGCCGTTGCGGGCCGGCCGGGCGAATTCCTCGGGGCGCATGGGCAGGTAGATTATAGCGGGCGCATCCTTGGCCACCATGTCCAGGCCGTCGCGAACATTCTTGGCCACGCCCACCACTTCGAACACTTCTGTTTTGCCCGAGACCCTGGGACTGCGCCCGGGGCTGGCGCCGGCGACGATGAAGCGCGGCAGATCCTCTTCGCCGATTTCGATGCGGCGGCCCAGCGGGTCTTGTCCCTTCCAGCAATCCTGCGCCAGCTTTTCGCTGACCATCACGGCGTGGGCGCCGTTGACCTCGTCATCCTTCCGGAAGCCGCGGCCCAGCACCACCGGAATACCGATGGTGTCGAAGAAGTCACGGCCCACGAAGAATCGGCGGGCGCCAAAAGCGGCCTTCGTGCCTTGCGCGCCGGGCACGAAAAACCGCACGCCGGGCCGGCCGATCATGTCCATGGGCGTGGAATCGGCCAGACTAGCCGAGGTGACGGAAGGCAGCCGCTTCACACGGTCCAGCAGCTTTTCGAATAAGCGTGCCGTCTGCGCGGGCGAGTATCCGTCGCGCACCGGGTCGAGCGAAATCAGGTAGAGGCGCCGGGCATCGAAGCCAACTTCGACACCGGTCATGCGTTGGTGGCCGATCACCAGAAAGCCCGTGAGCAGCAGCAGCGCCAGCGAGCCTGCCACTTGCGAGAGCACCAGCGCGTTACGCAGGCTCAGTCGCCGAAAACGGCGAAGCTGCACGTTGCCGCCTTCCTTCAGCGCGGGCGTCAGATCGGTGCGGGTGGCCCGCCATGCTGGAATGAAACCGAACGCCAGCCCGGTGAATGCCGTGAGGCCGAGGGTGAATAGCAGAACCCGCAAATCGGGCTCAAGCTGGAAATGCAGCGGCATCGGGAAGGGAAGCTTCTCCTGCGATGCGACGTGCATCAGCACCATCGCCATCAGGAATCCGAGCACCCCGGAGGCGACCGCCACCAGCATGCTCTCCGTCAGCAACTGGCGCATGAGCCGCCAGCGGCCTGCGCCCAACGCCAGGCGGACGGCAATTTCGCGGCGTCGGTCGGCCGAGCGGGCCAGCATCATGTTGGCCACGTTGGAACTGGCGATCAGCAGGATCATGCCGCCCAGCACGATGAAGAAAGTGGTGAACAGCGGGAGGTCCTGCTGGCGGATCGGCAGCAGTTTGCCGCCGGGCAGCAGGGTGATGCGGCGGCCTTTCTGGTCGCGGTCGGGGTCGGCGTACTCCACCTCCAGTTGGCGCGCCACGGCGTCCAACTCGGACTCGGCGCGTGCCATCGAGACCCCCGGTTGCAGGCGTCCCACCATGTGGAAAACCGCGGCGTCGTGGCGTTCCAAAACGTGGCCCGCCAGTTCCGGCGCCAGCGCTTCCACCCACACCGGCAGCCACAAATCGGCGCCGAAGACCATCGGCGATGCGCCCTGGAAATCTGGCGGCCCCACGCCGATGACCGTGCAAGGCAGGCCATTGATGCGCAGCGCCTTGCCGATTACAGACGGGTCGGAGCCAAGCTGGTTCTGCCAGAACCGGTAGCTCACCACCACCGTTGGCGATTGGCCCAAGTGCTCCTGTTGACCAGCATGCTCCTGTAGCCCAGCATGTTCCGGTAGCCCTTCAAACGCACGCCCCATCACGGGGCGCACGCCCAACGCCGAAAAGTATGAGGGCGAGACGAGGTGCCCCCAGGTCCGTTCCGTGCGAGCGCCTAAAGACACACTGAACGGCACGGGAGCGGCGTAAGCCAGGCTGGCGGAGAAGAGATCGCTGCGATCGCGGTACCGCGCAAAATCGGGATAGGAGACCGGCGCCTGCAACCCGGCCAGATCGGCGGGATTGGCGACCGCGGGCACATCGCGCAACACGAAGCCGTTCAGCTCACTGAAGGCCGAGGTGGCGATGCCGATGCCAAGCGTGAGCGAAAGCAGCGCCACCGCGGTGAAGCCCGGGGCGCGGCGCAGCATACGAAGCCCGTACCGCAGATCCTGCCAGGCCTCGGCCGCGTAGTTGGCAGGTCCCACGCCCTCACGGTTGTGGCTCGGTTCGGATCCGCGCGCGTCACTTTCGGATCCGCGCGCGTTGCTTTCAGAGCCGCGCGCGTCAGCCAGCGGTTTCGGCGTGCGTGGCGCACCGGAACTCATCGCATCCAGCACGTGGCCGGCCAGTGAGTCGCTGTCTTCGACTTCGGCCAGTTGGGCGAAGACGCCTTCGAGCGAGGGCTGGCTCATCAGTTCCCGAAGGTGGTCGATGGAATCGTAAGCCACCACCTCGCCTTTTCTCAGAATCAGGACGTTGGAGCAGATCTTTTCCACCACCTCCAAAACGTGCGAGCTGTACAGGATCATCTTGCCGCGCGCGGCCAGACCGCGCAGCAGGCTGCGCAGCATGAGCGCGGTGGTGACGTCCAGCCCGGAGAAGGGCTCGTCGAGTATCAGAATGTCCGGGTCGTGAAGCAGCGCGGCCGAAAGCAGAATCTTCTGACGCATGCCCTTGGAGTAGGACGAGAGAGGCGCGTGCCGGTCGTTCCAAAGCCCAAGCAAGCGCAGGAACTCGTCCATCTTCGGTTCCAGAATCTGGTGCTCCATGCCGCGCAACCGCCCCATCAGTTGCAGGTACTCGCGGCCCGAGAGATGCGGATACAGGTGCGCCTCCTCGGGTACGTAACCGATGCGCCGCTGAAAGGCAGTGAAATCCTCGTACACGCTGCGGCCGTTGAAAAAGATCTGGCCGTCGGAGGGCTCGATCAACCCGGTCAGCATTTTGACCGTGGTGCTCTTCCCGGCGCCATTTGGTCCGAGGTAACCCAGGATTTCGCCCGGCCGGATGGTGAAGCTGACCTGGCGGACGGCAAGGGTATGATTGTAGTACTTCGTGAGCGACCGGGCTTCCAGCATTCCGGCAATCCCCCAAAATTGGACACCAGCTTGGACACCGGCGCGGACCGTCTGGTTCCTTGGGAAAAGTACACGGCTGCCGGCACGCCAATGAATCGGGCGTCGCGATCTCCATGTGCAGGCCGTCCCGCACGCTCACGGCGAACCGCTTACTCCACAGCACCAGCGGGACTCCGGCGGCGAGGCCGGCTTCCACCACGGGCCCGGAGAGTCGCGTCTGCCGGCCGATATGATCTCATGCGCGATCTTCCCATTTGCGATCTAGCGTTCCGAATCGCCGCGGTTTGGATGGGGACAGCTTCACTGGATGGCCAAGGTAACACCCGCCTGGGTGTCCACGCCATCCACAGTCAGCCGAAGAGGCACTTGAGGACCGCGCGGACTGGCCGCGGGGATGAGCACGTTGATCTGTTGCAGTCCGGAGGTGTATCCAGGGGCTTCGCCCGCATAAACGACGGTTGCCTCCACGCCGCCGGTCGACGCCGTGACTGTGCGCGAAATTCGCGCCAGTCCGTCGGTCTCGGGGCTGCTGAACAGGCCAAAGCCCGTTCCGTAAACCGTGACGATCGTGCCGGCCGCCGATGGTGGCGCCGTGCTCCCATCCTGGTTTACGATGGCGGCTTGGCCAGTGCCGTTTTGGGCAAGTGTAAAGATGGCGGGAGCCTGACCGGCAATTTCCAACGGCACCGTCTGGGATGTAAGGCCAGCGCACGAAACCTGCACCAATGTCGAGCTCTTGCCGGCAATTTCCGGCGGAACCAGGAAGTTGATCTGATTCGGGGTGCTGGCAAAAACGCTGGCCGCGGCGCCATCCAGCGAGACCTTGGCGCCGGAGGAACAGCCGGGGAATTCGCCAAATGCCGCCAGCAGTGTGTTCGGCGCTCCTGCTCCCACTGCATAACTCGCGGCATTTGCAAACACGGAAACCGATATAGCCGGCGCGGGCGCGGATACGGACAGCGTCACCGGCAGGCTGAGCGGACTGTTGCCGGCCGACGACGATACAACGGTTACGAAGCCATGGTAATCGCCGGGCGAGAGGCCCGCGGGATTGACCAGTAACTGCAGCGCCACCGGGGTCGTTCCGCCGGCCGGGGTTACGAAGAGCCAATTGCGGCCTGCGGGCGACAAAGTCGCGGCCGACACCTGCACCGTCACATTCCGGATCTGCGCCACCACTGTGAGGTCCCGCGTCTGTACGGCGGCAGAGCCCGATTCCGCCAGAAAAGTGAGGGCGCTTGAGGCTCCTGTGCTCAACGTCAGTTGCGGAAGACCGTACACCACCAGCGAGATCGGTACGCCTATCGATCTGCCATCGGCAAACCGGACGGTGATGCTGGAGTTGTAGGTGCCTGGATTGAGACCTGTCGGATCCGCCTTCACGACGATGGCGGCGGGTGCCACACCCGAAGCCGCCGTAATCCACGGACTGGCCGAAGCCACGGTGAAGGAGATGCTGGCGTCGCTCGACACCGTCAGAGTAGCCGAGGTGGCCGAAGATGCTTCCGCGCCCTGGAAGTACTGAAGCGCAAGGTTGCCCGGCGAGACCTGGATGGCGGCGGATCGCACCAGCAACGTGCTTGAAGTCCCAAGCAGTTCCACCGCCGAGTCGCTCGCGGTAATGGTTTGAGTGCCCGGAGTTTGAAAGGTTACTGAGAACGTGCCGACCCCGTTCAATAGTTTGGACTGATGGGGCAAGACTGACTGCGCGTCCGTAGTGGCCAGGGACACTGTTCCCGTATAGCTGCTTTGGACCACGTTACCGGGTCCGACTGCGCTGACTGTAAACGAGGAAGGGACACCGGCTACCGGCGGCGCGTTGGTCGAAAGTACCAAGGCGGTTCGAACCAGGACCCAGGTTGCGCCGGTGGCGGCTGGATTCCCGTATGCCGTACCTGGATCGTCATTCAACCCACCTATAAGAAGAGTGTTTCCATCGGCCGAGAGCGCAAGCGCAAAGCCTTGCTCGGAATCCCCAATAGCGTCTGAGCCAACCAGTCGCGTATTCTGTTGATTCCATACCCCGGCTATTTTCTTGAAAATCAGCGTCGCTCCAACCCCGTACACCGATCCCACTAGCGCGGTGTTGCCGTCGCCCGAGAGAGCCGCCGAAGCGCCAAAACCGGGATTTCGGTCGATCGGAGAGGTCAACGTTGCCGTCCGGGTCCACACACCGCCCGTACGAGTGAAAACCGACGCTGAGCCGCTTCCCCCAAAAAGCAATGTGTTGCCATCCGCCGAAAACGTCGGAGAGTACCCCGCGCCGGGTAGCTTGGGGCCCTGCTGGAGCCATTGGCCGCCATTGTTAGTGAAGACCCATACCGCCCCGATGGCGTTATTGTCGGCGCGCCCGCCGATGGCCACGGTATTGCCGTCCGCGGAGAACGCGACAGACCCTCCGAAGATGACCAGACTTCCGGCCGTATCTGCACCAATCAGCTTGGCCCGCTGGGTCCACACACCAGCCGCCCGGACAAAAATCCGTACAGCGCCGATACCGTTATTGTCGAAGGGGGCACCGACTGCGGCTGTATTGCCGTCGGCGGAAAGCGCCACCGAACTGCCTTGGTATGATACTTGCGTACCGGGTTCGACCAGTTTGGGACCCTGCTGGGCCCACACTCCGCCAGAGCGATTGAAAACCCACGCTCCGTCATTGAGGGAGTTTGAGTTGTAATTCGCACCAACCAAGGCGGTGTTGCCGTCGGCCGATATAGCGACCGAAACACCTTCATTCGCGGAAAACTGAGCAACTAAGCCGACGAGCTTGGGACCCTGCTGACTCCACACTCCGCCACCGCGAGTGAAGACCCATGCCGCACCGGAATGAATCAGGGTAGTAGTGCTGTCTTCAGGTCCGCCTACGATGGCTGTGTTGCCGTCCGCCGAGACCGCCACGGCCAAGCCTTGGCGAGCGCCGAAGCCAACAATACCAGTGCCCACCAATTTGGGGCCCTGTTGAGTGAACTGAGCCGATAGCGGCCCGAGCAGGCCGCCGAGCAAGAGGAGTCCAACGAGACTGCGAGGGGACGATTGCCGGGATTTCAAAGTGACCAGCCTTCCTGGATCGTTCACATGGCATCGGGACGCTCGCCAGCGCGGCTTGTTCTTTAAAAGTACCGATCTTCACAAACCCACGATCAATGGCCAAGTATACATGTTGTGCGAATGAATTAAGTCACACAGGCCCGGTTGTTACAAAAAATCGCCGCGCCGCGTTCCTTGGCGGTCTGCGAAGTGTTGCCAAGAGCCCGCACCCGCGAACCAACTCCGGTCACTGTAGCCGAGCAGCCTATGAAACGCATCATTGTCCTGGCAAACCCGGTTCTGGCAAAACTGGTCTTGACAAGCCCGGTCCTGGCGGCAATTCTCTGCCTGCCCGCGCCGGCAGCGGACCAGCCCGGCACGACGTTCAAGATTTTCCAGTTTCCACCCGACCGGATCCCGCGTGTGGATGGCAACCCGGACGATTGGAAGATGGTTCCCGACGACTACGCCATCGGCATGGACCAACTGGTGGACGACACCCACAAAGACCGCAAACCCGACCCGAAGGATCTCGACGTAAAGGTGAAGGTGGGCTGGGTGAAGGGCCTCAACCGCCTCTACTTCCTCTACGAGGCCTACGACAACTATTGGGATTTCGCCAGGCCGGGCCTGCACAACGACATCTTCGAAGTGGTGGTGGATGGCGATCTCTCCGGCGGTCCGCTGATTGAGAGATTCCAGCCCACCAAGGAATTAAGCGAGCGCGACGCGCATTTCTCCATGCACGGCGTACACGCGCAGAACTACCACATCATGACACCGCCGTCAGGCAAGGACTGGGCGCTAGCCTGGGGTTGCAATGCCTACGTCAAGAATCTTCCCTACGCCAATGCCGCCTACAACTACAATTTCAAGCCCGGCGAGAGCGGCAAGCTGATTCTGGAATTCTGGATCACGCCGTTCGATTACGCGGGCTGCGAAGGACCGCAGCGGGCGGTGGAATCCGTGCTGCATGAAAACAAGCTGATCGGCCTGGCGTGGGCCGTGCTGGATTACGACGATGCCGCCAGCGAGTCCCACGCCTTCTGGAACCTCTCCCGCCAGCACACCATGTACGGCAAGGCCGACGAACTGGTGGCCTTCCGGTTGATGCCGCTGGAGCCGCAATATCGCAAGTTCGAAGCCAATTGGTCATTCGTGGTGACCGACATGGACCGGCGCATGGTCGCTTTTGAGGACGAATCCACGCGCAAAGACGAATCCACCGGCCCGAACCAACCGGGGAATACCCATGCGAATACCAGGATCACCTCGTGGAAATGGACTTTCGGCGACGGCGCCACCTCCACGGAGCAGAACCCGTTGCATCAGTATGCACGGGGCGGAGACTACACGGTGGTGCTGGAAGTGGAAGGGCCCGAGGGCACGTCCCGGCGCGAAAAGATCTGGGATGTGGCGGTGCGATAAGCGATCTATTTCAGGAGATCTTCGATACTCTGGGCGTCAAGCACGTGAACGCTCAGATCTTCCAACTCGGCCGTCGATCGGCCGGTCAGCCGTTCCTCCGCCCAATTTGGAATCTTGCCGAAGCGTTTCTCGATCAGGCGGCGAAGGATGGTTAGTTCGCCTTTCAGTTCGCCTTTCAGTTCGCCTTCCAGTTTGCCTCTCAGTTCGCCTTCCTGGAGGCCCCTCTCATACGCGGGCCCTAAGACCTTGTTTTCCCGGATATCGATATAAATAGGCATCTTTCGCGCCTCCTGATCCACGACTTCTTCCAAGTGCCGCAGCCCGGCCAGGATCAGCAACTGACGCAACGCTGTCTCCCGTTCGGCCGCTGCTAAACTAGCGATCCTCTCCATTATCTTCCGGACCGCCTCTTTATGATCCCGCAATCGTGCCAGGATCGCAATTACGTTATCGTCGACCTCCTCGCTTTCCAGCAACCGGTCGCCGTCCAGTTCGCGAATATCGATAGCCCGGTATCGAAACCACAAATCGGGGCCCCGGAGTTCGCTTTCCATGCGAAACGGGGCTTCCCCCACGTAGAGTAAAATCTGCCGGGGAAACCTTCCAAAGAGCCGCCGCACTCCGAGGCAGTATTCCGCCATGCGCTGCGGCATGGTTGCATCATTTCCGCTCTGGAGTTCCAGGTGTATGAGACCACCGCCGGTAGTTTCGCCGAGCAGGTCAACCCGGAGGCTTTGCACTTTAGGCAGTTCAACGTCCAGCCACTTTTCAACCGCGGCGCCGGTCAGCTCAATCATCGTGAGCTTGGCCGACCCTCGCAGCAGCAGCTTCAACGCAATATCGTACTCCTGCATGAATGTCTCCATTGTGACTTTGTTGCACACGCGACGCAATGCTTGCTGGCCGTTCCGCCACCTCCACCGAACAGCCGGTTCGATAACACGTACAATCAGAAACGTGGTTCGTGTTTTCGCCCTCGCCCTGCTGCCCGCCCTGCTGCCCGCCGCCGAACTGAAGATAGACCACGCCACGGTAGCCGGAACCGATCTCAAGAAGATGCAGGCTGCCTTGGCCGCGGTTGGGATTCAGACGGTGTACGGCGGTCCCCACAGCAACCACGCCACCGAAATGGCGCTGGTCAGCTTTCCCGACGGCTCCTATCTGGAACTGATCGCCATCCAGCCGAACGCCGATCCGCCGGCCGTCGACAAGCACGAATGGGCCAGGTTCCTGAAGTCCGATGCGGTCCCCTGTGCCTGGGCCGCGCGCGTGAAGGATCTGACGGGCGAGGTCAAACGGTTGACCGATGCCGGTGTCCCCGTGTCGGCTGCGGTGAAGAGCGGACGCCAGCGGCCCGACGGCGTTCGCCTGGAGTGGGAAACCTCCGAGTTGGGAACGGAGACGCGGGGAACTTTTTTCCCGTTTCTCATCCACGATTTCACCGATCGCAATCAGCGCGCATTCCCGCAAGGCAAGCCGGTGACCAGGGATTTCCGGGGCGTCGCTCGCGTGGTCGTGGCGGTGAAGAATCTGGGCGATGCCATCCAGCGTTACCAGCAGGCGTACGGCGTGCCCCCGCCGATTAAGCAGGCGGACGAGGGCTTCGAAGCGCATCTGGCTTTGCTGGGCGGCATTCCGGTGGTGCTGGCGCAGCCGCTAAATGCGCACTCGTGGCTCAACAACCGGATCGAGAAGTACGGCGAAGGCCCGTGCGCCTTCGTGCTGGGCGCGGTAAACCCGCGTCATTACAAAACCGCATCGAAGAGCCGCTGGTTCGGCGCCGAGATCTCGTGGTTTGACGCCGATAAACTGGGCTGGTTCCTGGGCTTCGAAGCGGTCCGGTAGCACGGCCATGTAGCACCGTGAGAATTCGTTTCTTCCTACTCCGATGGTTCGCCAACTCTGCGTGGGTTCGCCGCACTGGATGGGTTCACCGAGGCGCCATCGCCTGCACCAGGAACGCCTCCACGTAGCGTAGCGCCAGCCGGTTGCCGATCCCTTGAAACACGGCGTCGAAGGCGTGTTCGGCCCACGGCAGCTCCAGGAGAACCGCCCGGTTTCCCGAAGCGATCAGCCCTTGTTGGAGCGATCTGGCGAACTCCGGTTTCACGATGTGATCGCGGGCGCCCTGAATGAGCAGTGTCGGCGGCAGCGGCCGATTGGCATAGGTCACAGGTGAAGCCGTGCGATAACTTCCGGACACCTGAGACGGCGATCCTCCCAAATAAGTTTCCAACACCCGGCGGACATCGATCGGGTCTGGCGATGGCAGTTCGGAATAGCCGCGAGCCAGATCGCTGGGCCCGTAGAAACTGATTACGGCGCGGATGGGGACCGGC
Source organism: Candidatus Acidiferrales bacterium (assembly GCA_035570275.1). Taxonomy (GTDB): domain Bacteria; phylum Acidobacteriota; class Terriglobia; order Bryobacterales; family Bryobacteraceae; genus DATMNI01. The sequence goes on from DATMNI010000052.1 coordinate 21,162, forward strand.
CCCGCCTCGTACGCCGCCAGCAAGGCGAGTTGGCCGCCAGCCGAGCGGCCGCACAGGGCGATACGGCCTGGGTCCGCCTGATACCGCTCCGCGTTGGAGTGTACGAAGGCAATGGCGGCGCGCACATCTTCGATTTGCGCCGGGAAACGCGCGGCCGGCGCGTGCCGGTAGTCGATGGCGAAGACCGCGTAACCCTTGGATGCCATATAGCTGGCGAACTGCCGGTTGTCCTCCGGCGAACCGCGCTGCCAGGCGCCGCCATAGATTTCGATCAGCGTGGGATGCGCTCCGGCCGCCTTGGGACGGTAGTAGCGAATGTTCAATGGGAGCGTTTCCGGTTGGGTGCCGCCGGTATCGATCTGCCGGAATAGGTTCATGGGCCGTAATAAGGTCGGCAGACCCAAGGCCGGGACTGGCGATAGCTGCGCCGCCATCCGCTGTTCGACCCCCGGTATGCGTGCCAGCGGCCAGGCCACTATGAAGGCGGCCGCCAGCAGGCAGGGCACAAGGCGACGATGAAATCGCAGGGCGGCGGCGCAGGCCAGCAACAGGAAAACCGCGAGCCATGGCGCCAGTTCCGGGACCACGATCGTGAACGGCAGCACGGTCAGGTTCGGAGCCGGAATCAACGTGGCAGCGCTCAGGGCGATGGCGACGAGCGATAAGATGACGATAACGACCTTCAAGAAGTTAGCCTACAACATATGCGCCGCCCGAATGCCGGTTTCGGTGAGGGGCGTCACGCCATGCCGAACCAAAAAACACAACAACAAATGCCTGTTCCCTCAATCCCGGTAATCGGATGCTAAAAAGACTACTGGGTCCGGTTGCACGGTGTGGAGCATTGCTATATCGTGGGTATTCTCACTATGCCCACGAAAACTCCCATCACGGTCGCGCATGGCGACGGCATCGGCCCGGAAATCATGAACGCCACGCTCCAGATCCTGGAGGCGGGCGGCGCCGCTCTCGAGATCGAGACCATTGAGATTGGCGAAAAGGTTTATTTGCGCGGCAATTCGTCCGGCATCGAACCGAGTTCCTGGGCATCCCTCCTGCGAACCAAGGTCTTCCTCAAAGCTCCCATCACCACTCCGCAAGGTGGCGGGTTTAAGAGTCTGAACGTGACCACGCGCAAGACACTGGGCCAATACGCCAACGTCCGGCCATGCGTGTCCTATCACCCGTTCATCGACACCAAGCATCCCAATATGGATGTGGTGATCGTTCGCGAGAACGAAGAAGACCTCTATGCCGGCATCGAATATCAGATGACGCCGGAGGTCACGTCCTGCATCAAGTTGATTTCGCGGCCGGGCACCGAAAAGATTGTGCGCTACGCCTTCGAATACGCGCGGCTGCACAACCGTAAGAAGGTGACCTGCTTCGCCAAGGACAACATCATGAAGATGACCGACGGTCTCTTCCACAAGGTCTTTGACGAGATTGCCGCGCAGTATCCGGACATTCCGAACGAATATTGGATCGTGGACATCGGCGCTGCCAAAATGGCTGATACGCCCACGGCCTTCGACGTGATCGTGATGCCGAACCTGTATGGCGACATCCTTTCCGACGTGGCCGCGCAGATCGCCGGTTCCGTGGGGTTGGCCGGGTCGGCCAACATCGGCGAACAATGCGCCATGTTCGAGGCCATTCACGGTTCGGCGCCGCGGCGGGCGGGGCAAAACCTGGCGAACCCTTCGGGACTGCTGCTGGGGTCCGTCCTGATGCTGGTCCATATCAATCAGCCGGAGGCCGCTGAGCGTGTGCACAACGCCTGGCTGCGAACCATCGAGGACGGCGTGCACACCTACGACGTTTTCACCGAGGGAATGAGCCAGGTGAAGGTCGGCACCAAAGAGTTCGCCGCCGCCGTGATTGAGCGGCTGGGCCAGAAGCCGAACATCCTGAAGCCGGTAGTTTACGCGAAGCGCACAGAAGCCGCGGCGGCGCCGGCGGCCCTTTCGGTGGCGAATCCGACGGCCATGGAACTGCAGGGCATCGACGTGTTCGTTTACTGGCCCTCGCGCAACCCGAACAGCCTGGCGGCCGCGGTAGGCAAGTCGGCCGCCGATGGGCTGAGCTTGCAGATGATCGATAACCGCGGCGTCAAGGTCTGGCCCGACGGCAATGCCTGGACGTTCTGCACCGACAGCTTCCGCTGCCGGTTCATGGCGGATGGCCCCACCAGCATGGGCAAACTGCTGGGCGTGGTAACCCGCATTTCCGAGGCGGGCATCGACATCGCGGTCACGCAAACCCTGCGCACCTTCAACGGCACGGCCGGGTTCACCCTGGCCCAAGGGCAATAGTCCAACGGTAATAATCTATGGCGACTCCCCCGCTGGTAGCTTCCCCTTTGGTGGCCGTGATCATGGGCAGCAAGTCGGACTGGGAAGTGATGCGCCAGGCCGATGAAATGCTCGCCAAATTTGAGATTCCCCACGAATGCCGCGTGCTTTCCGCGCACCGGACGCCCGCCCAGACGGCGGAGTATGTGAGCGCCGCCGAATCGCGGGGGATTGCGGTGATCATCGCCGCCGCCGGCGGAGCCGCGCATCTGGCCGGCGTTTGCGCGGCCCACACCATTCTGCCGGTGCTGGGCGTGCCCATGGAGAGCGCCTCGCTGAAAGGGCTGGATTCTTTGCTCTCGACGGTCCAGATGCCGGCTGGGATTCCGGTGGGCACGCTGGCCATCGGACCGGCCGGGGCGCGCAACGCGGCGCTGCTGGCGGTGGCGATTCTGGCGGTAAGCAGGCCGGCCTTGCGCGATCGGCTGCGGCAGTTCCGCGCCGAGCAAAGCGAGAAGGTGCTGAGGGAAACGCTGCCGTAGAGAGAACTTCGTGCCGAGCCGCGACCGTTAGGGAGTCGGTATCGCGGCAGTGGAGTTCAGCAATCCTCGGACCAGCGCAGCCGGGGTGAAGCCTTTCGCAAGTGGCCCTGGCGCCCCGGTGAAACAACGCCGTGCAAGCAGTCCGGGCTGCACGGCGTTCCCTGAGCTGTCCGTTTGATGGCAAAACCTTTTATCTTCGGCACGTGCTCGTCGACGATGCGAAGCAGACCGCATCCTCTCCCGTGATCTTGAGTTCGAACTTCGTCACTTCGTCGTCGCCCGGGTCCTGGAAGTCGAAATAGAGCGCGGCGTCCTGAACCTTGGCGTTCTTGATGGTTGTGGTTTCGCTTGAGACCGGTCTTACCTGAGTCAGATCTCCGTCTTCGTTCAGCGAGAAGCCCCCAGCACTGAGCGTGCCAGAGAGGCTCCCATCCGTCTTGATCTGGAGAACCAGGAAGACCGTATCCTGGAAGCTCGCTCGCCATCGGCCCGAGAACTGGGCGGCGGTCCTGGCGTCTTGCGCCCAGAGACACAGTCCAACCAAGCCGGCCAATAAGATCGCCGGGTGTTTACGCTTGGCGGTTGGAGAAGCACGCTGCCTTCCAACCGCAACTCTCGCTCGGGACAGCGCTTCGCAGACCGGTCCTGTACCGCGCGGGCTACGCATTGCGCATCGCACGGTTTTTGCATCCGCCACGGGGCTCGGCCCGGGTCGTTATAATTGCGCCAGTATGTCCTTTGCCAACCGGGTCGTTTGGGTCATTGCGGTTGTAGTTGTGGTGGCGGCCGCGCTGGCTGCCGTGCCACCTTTAATCGAGCAGCCGTCGCAGGGGGTGCGCCCGGCCCTGCCAGTTGCGGAGAGTTTCGATGGACTGGGCGTGGGGTTCGCAGGGCCGCAAGGCACGGCGACCGGGCGCAACCCGTCGGACAACAGCCTGGCGGTGGGCCCGAACCACATCGTCCAGATCGTGAATTCGCGCCTGGCGATCTTCACCAAGACCGGCAAAGTGCTGTACGGCGCCGTGGTGACCAACAGCATCTTCCAAGGCTTCGGCGGGCCGTGCGAGAGCATGGTGAGCGGCGACGCTGTGGTACGCTACGACCAACTGGCGGAGCGCTGGCTCTTCGTCCTGCCGATTTTCCGCAAGATTCCGGACCGGCCCGAGGAGCCCTACGCCATGTGCTACGCCGTCAGCACAGGCGGCGACCCGCAAGGGCCGTACCACCGCTACGAGTTCCGCCGCAAACTGTTCCCGGACTACCCGCGCCCGGCCATCTGGCCCGACGGCTACTACACTCCGACCAGCACCGGCGATGACGTGATCCAGAAGCATGCCTGCGTGGCCGACCGGACCCGTATGTTGCAGGGACTGCCGGCGACGGAGCAGTGCGTGATCATTGACGGCGTCAACTTCCTGAACAACGCCGATATCGATGGCACACGACTGCCGCCGCCCGGCGCACCCAACATCATGATGGCGGCCGGCGGCACCCAGCTTAAGAAGATATTTGAAGACGACGGGATCTATGTCTGGAAGTTCCACGTCGATTGGCAGACCCCGGCCAATACGGGCGTGACCGGCCCGGTGAAGATCGCGGTGGCCCCGTACCGCTACCTGTGCGACGGCCAACTGACGAACTGCGTGCCGCAGCCGGATACCACGCGGCGCCTGGACGCGCAGGGCGACAAGATCATGCAGCGGCTGGTCTACCGCAACGTGAAGGGGCACGAATCCGTGGTGGCGGTACACTCCGTGAATACGCAGGCGGGTGGTGGCGGCGTGCGCTGGTACGAGTTCCGATTGGACAAGAAGCACAATCCGCACCTTTACCAGCAGGGCACCTACGCGCCCGAGGGTGGGTACCGCTGGATGGCCAGTCCGGGGATGGACCGGCAGGGAAACATCGGCATCGGCTATTCGTTTGGCGGCGCGCCGAGTTTCGCCGGCCAGCGTTTTGCGGCCCGCCGCGCCAGCGATCCGCCAGGGCTGCTTACGTTCCACGAATCGGTGCTGGTGGAGGGCCAGGCATCGCAGACCAACACACAACGGTGGGAGGACTATGCCACCACCGCGATGGACCCGTCCGACGATTGCACGTTCTGGTATGTGGGCGACTATTTGAAGGCCGGCGCGGCCAGTTATTCAACGCGCATCGGGGCATTCCGCGTGCCGGGGTGTAAGTGAGCATGCCGCAGGTAACTATGCCGCCACCTTCACCCAGCCGCCGCCGGTTTCTGGCCTCGGGCGCCGCCCTGTTGGGCGCGCCGGCCTTCGCCCAACGCAAGCCGCAGCGCATGGTCGTGCTGATGATCGATGGGTTCGGCTTGGAATACCTGGAGCTTAGCCCCATGCCCACGCTGGCACAATGGCGGCAATCCGGGCTCTTCCGGCAGGTTCAGGACACCATGCCCTCGGTCACCAACACCAACAACGCGTCCATCTGTTGCGGCGTGTGGCCCGACCAGCACGGCATCACCGGCAACTCGTACCTGGACGAGCGCACCGGGCGCGAAGAATACATGGAGACCGCCGATTTGGTGATGGCCCCGACCCTGTTTCAGCGCGCAGGGAAGCGAGGCGTGAAGTCGGCGTTGCTGTCCTCCAAGAAGAAGACTACGACGCTGCTCTCGGCCGGCGCGGATACCATCCTGGCGGCCGAGACGCCGCCCGAAGCCTGGGTGAAACGCCTCGGCGAAGCGCCCGATATCTACAGCCGCGAGATCAACTACTGGCTCATGGCTGCGGCGATCGATCTGCTGAAGACCCGGCCCGATCTGGGGTGCCTGTACGTTCATACCACGGACTACCCGATGCACACGTGGCCGCCCGAGGCGCCGGAGTCGAAAGAACACCTGGCGCGGCTGGATCAACTATTGGGCGAAGCGGCCGCCGCCGCGCCCGATGCGGCGTTCCTGTTGACGGCCGATCACGGCATGAATCACAAGAGCCGGTGCTGGGATCTCGAAAAGGTCTGCGCCAGCCGGGGCGCGCCCATCCGCATCGCCATCTCCGTTGACCGGGACAAGTATCTGAAGCACCATCGCGGTTACGGCGGCGTGTCCTGGGTTTATTGCAAGAGCGTGCGGGATGTGGATCGCGTGGCGCGGGTGCTGTCGGGAATCGCAGGCGTCGAATCGGTATTGACCCGCAGTGAGGCGGCCAGGCGGTTTCATTTGATGGCGTCGCGCATTGGAGACCTGGCCGTGCTGGGCGACCGGGACACCGTATTCGGCGAATTGGATACGGAATCGGAAGCGCTGCCGGCCGAGTACCGGGCCCACGGTTCGCTGCATGAGGTCCCAATCCCGCTGGTGATTTACAACTGCAAGGCAAGGCTCCGGGCGGACGATTTCCGGTTCAACCGGGACCTGGCGCGCTGGGCGTACCGATGATCTCCTCCTGGCGCCTGGCACGCCGCGGCCTCAGTCATCGTACGAACCAGCGCCGGCCGCCCGCTCATCCACTGTCACCAGTCTGGGCAACGGCACCGCGCGATGGCGCCGGCCAAGTGGCCGCCATCGGGTCAATGTGGTTATCGTCAGCCATAGCAGCGCCAACAACAGCATGTCGAATTGGGCGAAGAAGATCAGATGGTGGCGGGTTGGATCGAAGATATCACCGAGCGCCCCTACCACCAGTCCGGTCATCGCCATCCCGATGAACACCACCCCGCCCGAGACCGCCCCGGTTGGCAGCACCCCGCGATTGACCATAAGCAGAGCCGCCACGGCGACCGACAACCCCAGAAACGAAAAAAGCAGGCGGGGTGCGCGATGGAAATAAAGCCGCCGCTTGAGGTTGCTCCAGACACAAAAGGACTGGTTCTCCTTCAGTGGCGGCTGGCCGGAGGCGAAATCGAAGTTGCCCATCGGAATAAGGTATCTGGCCCCCTCATCCAAGGATCTGCGCAGCGCCCCGTAGGAATCGGACGGGTGCCGCAGGTAGAACCGGGCAATCCGGGCATACCCTACCCGTTGCAAAAAGGGCTGGTAGAAGGTGGGTTCCTCCAGGCGCGACCCTGCCGAGTACGCGTGAGTGCCGATCCAGACGCGATACGAGTCATCGAGCCCGAGTTCGCCGAGCGCACCGGCAACGTTCTTGGAATGGGGGAGGATCTCCGCAAAAACCACGTTGAATTCAGCCTTGGCGGAATAACCGGCGGGAGCGCAAAACCGAAAGACCGCCAACACCGTCAGCAGCGTGACCAAAGGCGCCAGCCAGGCCGCCATGCGGAGTTCCGGCCACAGAATCTTGCGGGCGGTCCAGAACAAGACGGCGAACCATACGCCCAGCACCGCGTACTGCGGCTTGGATGCAATCGCCATGCCGGCTGAGATCGCCAGAAGTATGGCATCTCTGCGGCGCCGCCACCGCAAGAGGCGGAGATACAGCACTGCCGCCAGGATCAGGAACAAGTACGCGGGAACGTCCATATAAAACGTGTTGAAATAGCCGGCATAGGTGAAATCGCAAAACATGAACAGAGCCGCGGCCGAGAGCGCCGCCCGACTGCGCCGGCTCAAACCCTGGAGCAGAGGAACAAACAGCCACAGCGCCAGCAGGAACAGGCAACTGTGGATCAGGCCCATGAGCCGGATGTCAAAACCGCCATCTTTGGAGACTACGGCGTTGACGGCGAGCATGGGCACGATCAGAAGGAGTTCGGAAGAGGAGAACCCGGATTCCCAGCGGTACTGATCGCTGAACACGTATTTGGTGTTGGCGTACTGGAACGCATTAGGGGCCCCCAAGCCAAAACGGCCCAGGAGCTTGCCGAAATCGCCATTGTTGGCTATGGCTACAACCGGCGGCGCCATGAGCTGCCAAAACAGAAGCAACGCCGCAATCGAGACCACGGGGGAGACCAGCCGGAACGCCGATTTCATAGGCTCTTCTTCAAAGCTTCTACTATACAGGCAAACAGCGCTCTTCCCCCACTTCCTGAACCTGTTGTGAGTTATCGGCCATCGGCCGCGGTGCAACGCCGAGTAGCCGAACTCATCGCCTGCGAAAAAGACGACACGCCGGCTCCCGAAGAGAAAGCAGAACGGGACCACTTCATGGAACTCGAGCACATCCTGCCGATGGCCAAGGCTCGCGCCCTGGAAATCTTCCTTCGTGGCTGAAGAACCCAGCGCGAGTCTGCGCCGAACTGGTCTCGTCGCGGCCCGGAGGATGTTGTGAGTATTGCCTGATTTCTGAATACCGCGCCGGGTTCCCGCACGAAGTTGATCATGCCGTCAGTCGCAAGCCCGGCGGAGCCTTCGAACCCGGATGGTGCGATCACTTCCGGCTGATCGGCCCCTTGATTGACCCGCTGATTGACCCGCTGATTGACCCGCTCACCGATATCGGCGAGATCACGGCCAGGCTCCTGCGGTTCAACGCCGCGGAGAGAATTGTTGAACGTCGCCTGCTGCAATCGCTTGGGCGCTACCCGGCACGGATGAACCGCCTCCGTTGGGGCAGGCATTCAGCCGGGCATTTCAACCTGCCGGCTCACTTCACCGGTTGCAGTTCGCCGGGCACACCCAATAGTCGAACGGCAGCTTGCCGTTGAAATCCAGTTGCGGCGACCACGTTTCCATGCAGCCCCTGCATTGCAGCGTGACGCCTTGCCTGTCGATCAGCCTCACGCCCATCCGCGCCAGTTCGGCATCGGTCATATGGCGCACATCCTCTTTGTCCGTGCAACTACGATCCAGAACCCTCATCGTCAACCATCCTTCCGACTGGGCCTCGGCCCATACAACCTACTTCTTGCGCAACCGTGCGGCGGAGTCAAGGGGGGCAAACGGGGGCGGAGCCAAACCATGACACCCAAATTGATGCTATCTGATGTTGCGTTTGGTGCTAAACTGTATCCATGAGCCAGCCCGCCCACCGCCAGCCCACCAACCGCCAGCCCCTCCACCCGCAGAAGCGGCGGACTACGTTGACCTTACCTGCCGATTCACTCACGCAAGCGGAGCGGATCGCCCGAGCCAGAAGGGTGAATCTCAGCACGGTAGTTTCCGAAGCCCTCTCCGAAGGTTTGAAGCTGCATGCCGCAGCCGAGCGTAGCGAACAGGTACTCAACGCTTATAAGAAGGCTTTTACGGGGTTTTCGGACGACGAGATGTCGATATTGGATGGGGTAATCCTGGAACCTGCGAACCGGCGTTAGCCCAGAGTTAGTCAGTCCAGGTTAGTTAGCCCATGGTCCACTCCGCCTTTGGTCCTTTCCTGTTCGATACCAGTGCCGAGAGTTGGCTGGCGCGGGCCGAGCCTTCCGCGGTGCGTGACTGGATGCGGGAGTATCTTTCCCGTCATCAGGTACAAATCTCCGCGGTCACAGTTCTGGAGCGGGTCCGCGGCTACAGTCTTTTGTGGCGCCGCGCCCCGGAAGAACGGCGGGGAAAGATCGAAGCCGCGCGGGTCGCATACCTCAGTGAACTCGGAACAGTGTGGCCGCTCGATGGAGCTGTGGCCGTGGTGGCCGGTGAGATCATGGCCCTGCTGCCGGAGCCGCCGACACCCCCTCGCCGGTCCCATCAACTCGCGGAATCCCGGCAGGAGCGGCTGGCTCGCTGGCGATTCGACGGCATGATTGCGGCCACCGCTCTCATAGCGAGGATGCCACTGGTTCACAACAACGCGGCGGACTTCGAGTCAATCCGGAGTGCCATCGAACGCTCACCCGGTCGATTCCCCAATCTCGGCCCTCTGGAACTGATCCGGTGCGCTTCGCTAGTTTGAGCTTGATAGTATCATGAAGGCTATGCTGCCTGGCTTCACCGAATAGCATTCAGCGAATAGGTTCACGAGTAGCACTTGCACCGAATAGCACCGACCGATGCCCCTCCTGGAAAGCTGCACCTCCCTGTCTAAGAGCTTCGGCTCGCGCTTGCTCTTTGAGAACATCTCGCTGGGCATTTCCGAGGGCGAGCGGCTCGGCCTCATCGGCCCGAATGGCGCCGGCAAATCGACGCTGCTCAAAATTCTGGCGGGCCTGCTGGAGCCCGATTCCGGCACGGTTTCCATGCGGCGCAACGCGCGCGTGGGCTACGTGCCCCAGCAGGCGGAATTTCCCCGCAGTCAGACGGCTGCCGAAGTCATCGCCGAAGCCATCGCCCGGGAACAGCTTGACGATCTGGAGCGCTCCGCCCGCATCAATCAGACGCTGGGCCGCGCCGGCTTCACGGATGGCTCGGTGCGCACCGAAGCGCTCTCCGGTGGATGGAAGCGGCGCCTCGCCATCGCGCGCGAACTGGCGCTGCAGCCCGACGTCCTGTTCCTGGACGAGCCCACCAACCATCTCGATCTGGAGGGCATCCTCTGGCTCGAAAAACTGCTCTCCACCGCGCCCTTCGCCAGCGTGGTGGTGAGCCACGACCGGTACTTCCTGGAAAATGTGGCGGACGACATGGCCGAAATCGACCGCGTCTATCCCGAAGGCATTTTTCGCGTCGAAGGCAGCTATAGCCAGTTTCTGGAGAAGAAGGAAGAGTTCCTGCTGGCGCAGACCAACCGCCACGAAGCGCTCGCCAACACGGTTCGCCGCGAAGTGGAGTGGCTGCGCCGCGGCGCCAAGGCCCGCACGGGAAAATCCAAAGCCCGCATCGACGAAGCCGGCCGCCTGATGCGCGATCTCGCCGACCTGGATACCCGCACGGCCAAAGGCGTGACGCAGATCGATTTCGCCGCCACCGGCCGCCGCACCCGCCGCCTGGTGTCCGTGGAGAACGTCTCCAAAGAACTCGGCGGCAGCACCCTGTTCCGCAATCTCACCTTCACCCTTACACCCGGCACGCGCCTGGGGCTGATTGGCCTCAACGGCACCGGCAAGACCACGCTGCTGCGCATCCTGTCCGGCGAGTTGGCGCCCGACAGCGGCACTGTCGAGCGCGCTCCGCTGCTGCGCATGGTGTATTTCGACCAGGCGCGTGAGCAACTGGACCGCTCCCAGACCTTGCGCCAGGGGCTCGGCGCGCAAGGCGACTACGTAGTCTTTCAGGACCGCCCGGTTCACGTGGCCGGTTGGGCCAAGCGGTTCCTCTTCGATGCCGGCCAGCTCGACCGTCCGATCGCCAGCCTCTCCGGCGGCGAACAGGCGCGGGTGCTGGTCGCCCGCCTGATGTTGGAGCCGGCCGACCTTCTGCTGATGGACGAACCGACCAACGATCTCGACATCCCCACACTGGAAGTGCTGGAAGACAGCCTCACCGAATTTCCCGGCGCCCTGGTGCTGGTCACGCACGACCGTTACCTGCTGGACCGCGTTTCCACCGCCGTGCTGGGCCTGGATGGCCGGGGAGGGGCGCAGATGTTCGCCGATTACTGGCAGTGCGAACAGGCGCAGCTTCTCCAGAAGCCGCTCAAGCTGGAAAAGCCCGCTGCCGCGCCTAAGCCCGCGCCGCCTGGAGCCGCCAAAAAGAGGCTTTCGTACCTCGAAGCGCGCGAGTGGGAACAGATGGAGACCCGCATCATGGAAGCCGAGACGGAGTTGGAGAACATCCGCGCCCAGATGCAGTCTCCGGACGTGGTTTCCGATGGCCTCCGTCTGCACGCCTGCTACGAAAAACTGCAATCCGCCGAGGCCGTGGTGCAGGCGCTCTACGCCCGGTGGGCGGAACTGGAAGCCAAGCAATCGTAGTTGGCGCGTGCCTGCCGGCCGTGGCGCTTGCCAACCCTCCCGCTTGCCAACCTCCCGCTTGCTAATTAACCCTGCAAACCGCTTGCCAACCTTCCCAGAAATTCGGTAGCCTGTACTGACGGTGGCGGACCTTACGTTCCTGTCCGCTGCCGCGACGGATTGATGACAAGGAGAAAACAAGCTATGCATGGCCTATACAGGGCCCTCGGGATTTCCACTCTGCTGCTTGCATGCGGCGCCGCCAGCGGTCAGCAAAAGGACACCGCGTACATCAAGACAAAAGTGGATCCGGGACGTGCTGGTGTCTTCGTGGACGGTAAGTACATTGGTCCAGCGAGGAACTTCGGCATTGCCAGAAAGTACGCCCTGCCGGCGGGACAACACCAGATCAAGCTGGTCGACCCGCGCTACGAGGAAGTCAGCACTACCGTGGATCTCAAGGCAGGGAAGACCACCGATGTTGCCCAGACGTTGAAAGCCCTTCCGCCGGCCAAAGGGCCGTTCGGCATGATCCATACGGACTGCCCCGACAAATTCGCGGCGGTCTACGTCAACGACAGGTTCTATGGCCACGCCGGCGAGTTCAACAATTCCATGCAGGCCTTGCTGTTGCCTGCCGGCGAGTACAAGGTCCGGATCGAGCCGGTTTCCGGTGGGACTCCGGTCAATCAAACCATCAAACTGGAAGCGGGCAAAACCGTGATAGTGAAATGAACCGTGGTAGCGAAAGTGGAGGGACGTTTATGTCTATAGCGAAAAGAGCGGGCGCGGAGTTCATCGGCACGTTTTGGCTGGTATTCGGCGGTTGCGGCAGCGCGGTGCTGGCCGCCGCCTTTCCGAGTTTGGGCATTGGGTTTCTGGGCGTGGCATTGGCGTTCGGATTGACGGTTCTGACCATGGCGTTCGCCATCGGCCATATTTCCGGCTGCCACCTGAATCCGGCGGTTTCGGTTGGGCTGGTGGTTGGAAAGCGGTTCCCGGCGAAGGACCTGCCCGCCTACGTCATCGCTCAGGTGGTGGGAGGAATCGTCGGCGCGGCGGTCCTCTGCGTGATCGCCAGCGGCAAGGCTGGATTCGATCTGGCCGGCGGCTTCGCATCCAACGGCTATGCCGAGCATTCGCCGGGCGGCTATTCGATGATGGCTTGTCTGGTCGCCGAAGTAGTACTGACGTTCATGTTTCTGATGATCATTCTGGGCGCCACCGACCGGCGCGCGCCGCAGGGCTTCGCGCCAATCGCCATCGGCCTCGGCCTGACTTTGATCCACCTGATTGGCATCCCAGTCACCAACCTTTCCGTAAACCCCGCCCGTAGCACCGGCACGGCGATCTTCGTGGGTGGCTGGGCGGTGGCGCAACTCTGGCTTTTCTGGCTGGCGCCGATCGTGGGTGCCGCCCTGGCGGGAATTGTGTACCCCTTGATCGCCAGTGAGTAAGTAGGTAGGTAGGGCATGGCTTCAGCTTGCCACGGCCGGTGTATTCTTCAGCTTGCCACCGCCGGTGTATTTTGCCGCGAAGAGGCGCCGGGTAAGCTTTGAAGGAGATCTATAAATAAGCTTTAACCGTACCTACCTAGACTAGGGGACCAGCCATGGAGCATGCAGAACCCAATGCTGAGACGGTTTTCAACGAGATGACGGCAGTCATCGAAATGAGTCGCGGGGTGCGAGGAACCGTAGGCGCCTTGCGCCAGTGCCTCTGGCAGAATGTCGTTGCTGATGACGTATTCCCGCGGAGCCTGCCCGTCGAGGTTGAAAGTCTCTTTTCATCGCTCCACCAGGAGATCGAAGCAATCGAGCGAGCTTCTTCAAAAGCGCTCGACCGGTGTCGGGACTTGCCGGTTCATCTCGCCCTCAAAGGCAGAATGCTTTCACGCGAGCAGTATCACTTGCTCGCGGCGACGGGCTTTGCGATCACCTCGGCCGAAAGCATAGGTCTGTCTGAAGTTGACGACTATGAAATCTTTGCCCTTTTTTGCTACGAGGACGATGAGCGATTCTGCTACATCAACCCTCTTGAAAAGCCTCGGTCGCCAGGAGAGGGCATCAAGATCCGATTCGGCGTTCCACCGGAAGAGCTTAGTGTGGGAAATCTGCGACCCGAGCAGGTATCGTTCTTCGAGAAGCGCCTGCCACACATTCTTGCCCGTTTTCGCGACGCTAGACCGGAGCCAGCGAGGGAAGGGCCCGATTGACTTTGATAGGCCTGCCTGCCTCGCCAATAGGGTCACGCTCTATTCGAAATTACGCCGGAAGTCCTCGAACTGGCGCTTCAACTCCGCCAGTTCCCGTTCCAGGGCGTCAATGCGCTCCCGGTCCGATGGTCCGCGGTCGAAGGCGCCGGGTTCAGGCATTGCCGGTTCCTCCGCAACTTCGACATCTCCGGCCAGCAATTGCGCCCAGCGCTGCTCCTTGTAGCCCGTCTGCCGCGGCAGTTTCTTGACGAATCCCATTTCCTCCAGGCGGCGCATGGTGCTTTCCACGGCCTCCAGATCGTCGAAAGCATAGAGCCGTTCCGTCCGGCCGCGCAACTCGCCCACGGTCTGCGGGCCTCGCAGCATGAGCACGCACATCACCGCGGCTTCCCGACGGCCCAGGTTGCACTTCTCCGCGAAGCGCTGCTCATACTTGGCCACCCGGCTGTCGCCGGAAATGCGCGAGCTTAATCCCTTCTCCCGAAGTCCGTGCAGCGCCGTTTCCACTATTTCTTCGTCATAGGACACTACAGGCTCGCGGTTCGACTTCTGATTGCAGGCGTTCACCAGGGCGTTCAACGAAAGCGGATAGTAGTCCGGCGTGGTGGTCTCTTTCTCCATCAGCGCGCCAAGCACCCGCACCTCGGCGGCGTCCAGTTGCCAATCCATCCCTCCAGTGTACGCGGTTGTACGCCGTTACCCTGCCTGGGACCGGCGTTTGTAAAGGTCTGTTAAGATCCGGCGCACGCGGTAACAACCAGGGCCGCTGCAGCGTTCCTTAGATAGCCGCTGATGAACTGATCACAGCGCAACAAA
>DATMNI010000053.1:0-13979 GCA_035570275.1 Candidatus Acidiferrales bacterium
GTGGATGGCGTGGTGATGGACAAGAACAACAAGCCCGTTGGCGGAGCGGTGGTGGCGCTGATCCCGAAAGATGGTACGCAGGCCATGGGCCGCTCAGCGGATGAGAACGGCATCATTTCCTTCAAAGGGCTCAAGCCGGGGGAATACAACCTGATCGCCTGGGAGGATTTGGAGCAGGGCGCCTACATGGATCCGGATTTTGTCAAACCGTTCGAGAGCAAAGCCAAGACCGTGAAGCTGGATGCCAGCGCGCGCGAAGCGGTGCAGTTGAAAGTGATTCCGGTGGAGGAAATGGACAAGCCGTAGGACCGGCCTCCTGGCCTGTCATTCCTATGACTACTCGATGACTTTTTTCTTACGGAACCAGTCGATCAGGGCGTCGCGGAGAAGGCCGGCATCGCCGGGGAATGCCAGGCCGGTGCTGTGCAGGTTGTCCGGAGTTCCCTGATTGGCGGCCGTGAAATCGCTCACCGCCAGCGTGTACTCGGTGTCGGGATCGATGTGGCGGCCGCCCAGCACGACCGGCGGCAGGTCGCGGCCCTTGAACGCGCCGAAGACCAGGCGGTTGTCGAACGGCATGATGTCCCAGATGTTGCGCTCCAGCAACTGGCCCTCGGGAACAGTGTCGCGCACGCCGCCCTGATTCATGAAGGCGAAATCGGCGCCGGTCTCGCTGCGCATGGCCTGCTCCATCAGGGCCTTGACTTCGCCCTTCGAGAATCGCCGTTTGGAAACGGCCAACGGGCGGTCAACCCGCTCCTTCACTTCGTCTTCCCAGTGCTTCACTTCGCGCGCCACCTCGGGCGCAGGCTCCACGGCAGAGGAGTCCACCAGAATGTGCTTCCACGTGAAGGAGACGGGCGCCTTCTTTTCGGTATCCACCTTGAGTTCCAGGCGGCCGAGTTCTTCGGCGTAGCCCTTCACCCGGACCAGGATGCGGCCGTCTTGCGTAACGGCTTCGGCCAATCCGTTGTGGGCGTGGCCGGTGACCAGGATCGGAATCTCGGGCGCCGTGGCCAGGAACCGCACTTCCTCGCGCCCCGTGATGTGGCCCAGCAGCACGATCAAGTCAGACTTATTCTTCAGTTCGACGGCGTATTTCCGCGCCGTCTCGACCACCGGGATGGTGTGCCACTGCCCCAGCAACTTGGGGAACTGTTGGGTCCTCAAGTCGTCCATCATGGCGCCAATAATGGCGACGCGCAGGCCATTGACGGTCAAAATGACGTACGGTTTGGTAGTGAAGAGCTTGCCCTCCGGGTCCACTACATTGCATGAGACGGTGGGGTACCTGGAGATCTCGACAAACTTGCGGGCCTGCATCCAGCCGTAGTCGAAATCGTGGTTGCCCAAGGTGCCGGCGTCGAAGCCCAACATGTTGGCGATCTCGAAAACGGGGAGGCCGTGGAAGATGGTTGAGACGGGCGTGCCCTGGGCGAGATCGCCGGCGTTAAGAAGAATGCAATCGCTGCAATTGGCGCGCTCGCGGCGGATCACCGATGCCAGCCAGGCAAAGCCGCCGTGATGGTTGTCCAGAGGCAACAGGCGGGCATGCAGATCGTTGGAGTGGAGGATGGTGAGAGACCGGACTTCGGCCGCCAGAGGAGCGCATGCGAGGAACAGGAAAAGCACGGATCGACGGGGCCGGGGCAGCATAAGCAGTTATTGTAACGTGAAGTACATCAGCCGCGCCCCTGGTGCAGCAGGCGGTAAATCACCGCGCCGTACTTTTCTACCGTGCTGATGCCGATGCCCGGGATCGCCAGCAGTTCGGCGGCCGAACCAGGCCGCTTGGCGACCATGGCTTTCAGGGCCTGGTCACTGAATACGCGGAAAGGCGGCAGGCCCCGGCGTTTGGCTTCGGCCATGCGCCAGACGCGCAGCTTTTCTTCGATGATGGAAGCGGCGGGCGGTACCGGGGGACTCGGCTTCGGCGGGAGCGCAAGCGGCCCGGCCGGCGCAGGCGCGGAGGGGGCAGGCAGCGCGGTCGGCGCAGGCGCGACCGGCGCACGCGCGGACCCTGCGGCCGGCGCGTTGGCTGGGGCGCGTTTGGCTGCCGGTTTTCGTTTCTTCCGAGCCTTTGGCGACGTCCGGGCAGGCCCCTTCCCTGCCCCACCGGCTTTCATCAATAGCGTGATGGGTTCGTCGTCATCCACCAATGCCTCCCCGGCGTCGGTAAGATGGACTCTCCGGTAGGCAATGCTGCGGCCGTCCTTTTCGAAAACCTCTTCGGTCAGGCGGACCAGGCCGGCGCGCGCCAAGGCGCCCAGCACCTGTTCGAAATCGTCGCGCAGCATATCGCCGCGGGGGAAGACTTCGGCGTGCAGCCGGCCGGTGGATGTGCTCCCCTCCTCGGCGAGTTCGGCCAGCGCCCTCCGCGCCGCCTTCCGTTCGCCATCCGTGGCGGGGCGGAAGTGCTGGCCGATGCACTGCTCCGGCGCACAGAAATCGCAAATGCCGCAGGGCTTCCGGCCGTCTGCCAGGTCGCCGAAATGGCGCACCAGAGCAGCCATTCGACACTGGTTGGACTCGGCGTAGCGCAGCATCAGGTTGAGCTGCTGCTGTTTTTGCTCGCTCTGCGCGATGTAGGAGTCGCGCCAACGGTCGTGGCCGCGGCTGATGTTTTCGGCGAAATCCACCACCGCGCCGCCGTGGATCCAGAGCTTTTCCAGGGCGCGGTCGAACTCATCGTCGTCCAGCCGCACCTGCGGCCGCAACGCCTCCTTCTCCTGCGGCTCGGGCCGCAGGCGCGCGAAGATGTACTCGAGCATGGAGACATCGGGATAGTCACGCTCGAAGAAGAAGTCATGGGTGCGCCGGTCGGCGTAGGAATGCATCAGGATGGCGCGGCTGGGTTTGCCATCGCGGCCGGCGCGGCCGATTTCCTGATAGTAGGCCTCCAGGCTTCCGGGCAGCGCGGTGTGGATGACGGTGCGCAGATCGTGCTTGTCGATGCCCATGCCAAAGGCAATCGTCGCCACCATGACTTCGATCTGGCCTTCCAGAAACTTCGTCTGGACTCGCTTGCGGTGCTGGGCATCCAGGCCGGCGTGGTAGGCGTCGCTGGGGAAGTCGGACGAGAGTTTACGGGCGAGATCGGAAGTCTGGGCGCGGGTGGGCGCGTAGACAATGGCCGGCCGGCGCTCCGGATCGGCCAGCAGGGCGGCGGTAAGATCGGCGCGTTGGTACGGCGGAACCTCGATCACTTCGATGGCGATGTTGTCGCGGCGGAAGCCGTGGATGAAGCGGGCGGGCTGCGCCAGGCCCAATTGTTTGGCGATATCGTCCTGGACCAGCGGCGTGGCGGTGGCCGTGAGGGCGATCACCGGCGCCGGACGGAAAGTGGGGAGGTACTGGCCGAGCATGCGGTAGTCGGGGCGGAAATCGTGGCCCCATTGGGAGATGCAGTGGGCCTCGTCAATGGCCACCAGGTTGGGCTTGCGCTTGGCCAGCATCTCGGGGAAGCCGGGGACGCGGAACCGCTCGGGCGCGATGAAGAGGAATTGCAGGGCGCCGTTGAGGTAGTCGACGCAGGCCTGGCGGGAGTCGGCGCGGTCGCGGCCGGAGTGGATGCGGCCGACGGCAACACCCAGTTGCTTGAGCTTGGCGACCTGGTCCTCCATCAGGGCGATCAGGGGGCTGATGACCAGCGTGGTTCCGCCGCGCGCGATCCCGGGCAACTGGTAGCAGAGCGACTTGCCGGCGCCGGTGGGCATTACCAAAAGGACGTCGCGGCCTGCAATGACGGTTTGGCAGACGGCTTCCTGGTTGGCGCGGAAAGTGGGGAAGCCGAAGACGCGGTGGAGCAGATCGGTTAAGGGGAGGTCGGTGGCCGTTGGCCGGTGGCCGGTGGCCGGTAAGACTGTGGCCGGTGGCCGGTGGCCGGTGGCCGGCGGCTGGGTTGCGTTGGTGACAAGCTCGGGCGGGGTGTCGGGGAGTGCGGAACGGCCAAGGGCGGGGGGCGGGAACTCATCCACCGGCCACCGGCCACCGGCCACCGGCCACCGTTCCGACGGCCACCGTTCCGAAGGCATCGGTTCCGAAGCCCCTGGCCCCTGCTTAGGCCCCTGTCCCACCTTACCTACCACCTCCGTCACATAGGCCTCGATTCCTTTGAGGAATGGAGCCAGTTGGGCGGTGCCTTTTTGGATGCGGTGAAGGTAGGCTTCCCACTGGCCGGTCATGATCGGGCTTTTCACTTCGGGGTGAACCACTTCGATCAGGCGAATGCCTTTATCGGTGGCTTCCAAGGTCTTGCCGGTACGCACGATGTAGTTGCGTTTGAGCAGCACCTCGATGATGGCGGCGCGGGTGGCCGGGGTGCCCAGGCCGGTCTCCTTCATGGCGTCGGACAGTTCCTTTTCGTCCAGCGTCTTGCCCGCCGTTTCCATGGCAGTCAGCAGCGTGCCTTCGGTGAAGCGTTTGGGCGGGCGCGTCTTTTTGTGCACGGCCTCGACATCCACCACGTCCTGCGGCTGGTCCTTGGCGAGACCGGCAGGCAGAGCCTGTTCGGCGCGCTGATCGTCTGGCTGCTCATCCCCGCGCTTACCTTCCGATGCCGGTTTGCCTTTCTTGGGCTTGGCCGGCGGCGCCAGGTCAAGCACCTTCCATCCGATTTGCAGCACCTGACTGCCTGACGAGTGGTAGCGGTCAGTCACGCCGGGGTTGCGAATCGCGGTGATTACCGTGGTGACGGACCAGATGTGATCGTCGTGCCAGGCCGCCAGCAGACGGCGGCAGATCAGGTCGTAGATCTTGCTCTCGTCGGGCGGCAGCGACGCGCGTTGTGGCGGGGTGGTGGTGGGAATGATGGCGTGGTGGTCGGTTACTTTGGAATCGTCCACGAAGCGGCGGCCGAGCGGGCGCTGGCCGGTGCCGGGCGCCAGATGCTCGCGGTACGGCCCGGCGATGGCATCGACGACGCGCGGCAGGGTGCCGGCCACGTCCTGCGACAGATGGCGGCTATCGGTACGCGGATAGCTGATGAGCTTGTGGCGTTCGTAAAGAGCCTGCGCGGTATCGAGCGTCTTCTGCGCGCTGAAACCGAAGAGGCGGTTGGCGTGGCGTTGCAGTTCGGTAAGATCGTAGAGCGCGGGCGGCGGCATGCGCTGGCTCTGGGCTGAGATGGATTCGATGGCAGCCTGGCCGGTCCGCGCCCGTTTGACGATGCGGCCGGCTTCTTCGCCATCGGGCGGGAGGCGCATGGACTGCTGGAGAGTGCCCTGCTGCAGAGTGCCCTGCTGCAGCGGCTCCTGATCGGCGCCCGGCGCTGTGCGCTCCCGGAACCACGTGCCCTGGTACGTGCTGTCTTTGGGAGATCCGGTGGGGTGGAAGGTGGCCAGCACCTCGACATAGTCCTCGGGCACGAATTTGCGGATGGCCAACTCGCGCTCCACCAACATGGCCAGGGTGGGAGTTTGGACGCGGCCGACGGAGAGATCCTTCACGTCGTAAGCCAGCGCGTAGGCGCGCGACAGGTTCATCCCTACCAGCCAGTCGGCGCGGCTGCGTCCGCGGGCGGCATCGGCCAAGGGGTCGTATTCGCGGCCGGGGCGCAGGTTGTCGAAGCCCTTGCGGATGGCGTCGGGGGTGAGGGACGAGATCCATAGACGGCTGAAGGGCTTGGTGCAATGGGCGGCTTCGTAGATGTAACGGAAGATGAGTTCGCCCTCGCGGCCGGCGTCGGTGGCGCACACCACTTGGGAGACGCGCGGCGAGGTGAGGATTTTGCTTACGACGTCGAACTGGTCCTTGGTTTTTTCGTAGACCACCAGGGGCCACTCCGCCGGCAACATGGGGAGCAGGTTGCGGCGCCAGTGGCGCCATTCGGGGTTGATCTCGTGCGGCTGGGCCAGCGCGGCAAGATGACCGATGGCCCAGGTGACGACATAACCGTTGCCGTGGAGGTAGCCTTGGCCCTGGCCGGTGGCGCCGAGGACGCGGGCGATGTCACGCGCCACCGAGGGCTTTTCGGCTAACACGGCGGTGGTTCCTGGTTCCGAGGGCATCGTGAACTTCCAGTGTAGAGCGCGCCCGGGCGTTGGTTGGTCGGGCGGGGTCGCGGCGTTGCAGAGAAGGGTGCGGGCCCGTTGGCTGCGCCCCTGCACCGCGGAACGGCCTTCCCGGGCCAGCCACGGAGAAACGGAGCGAGCGGCGTCAAGATGCCGACTTTATGGAATCGTCAACTTGGTGTTTTCCTTGTGGGCAGCCGTCTGGAATTCTGGTGGGGCGGACAGGGGCGGAGATGTGTACCAGCAGTCGCCCCACTCCATCAGGTTTGTTGGCGGAGGAAGCGGGATTCGAACCCCCGTGCGAGTCGCCCCGCAAACGGTTTTCAAGACCGCCGGTTTCAACCGCTCACCCATTCCTCCATTCATTAGCTTAGCTGATTTCTGGACTCCGCGAAGCCAGCGAACACGCGGCCCGCAGGCAAGCTTGAAGACCCACTCCATCGGCGACCGCGCGAGGCTGCGGGCCGCTGGCGCCTATTTGTTGGATGGGAAGCAATACTTGCTGGTGGCTGCGGGGGACAGCTTTTACGCATTCACGGTGAATCAGGCGGCGAGGTAGGGAGGGGCGTGGGTGGGGGGCGGCGAGCGCTTCGAGGCGGAAGTAGCCGGGAAGAAGAACCGGTGCCGAATCCCTGTTGTGGTGCGAGAATGTTAAGGATGACCCTGGGTGACCTCGGCGCGGATAAACGCACTGCAATTCTTGACATCGCCGCGAGGCATGGTGTCACTCGGGTACGCGTCTTCGGCTCTTTCGCGCGAGGTGAGGCGCGGGAGGATAGCGATCTGGACTTGCTGATCGAGGCCGGTCCGCAAACGCCACCGTGGTTTCCGGGCGGACTGCTTGTCGATCTGGAAGACGAACTGGGCCGTAGAGTGGACGTAGCCGAAGCCCAGACCCTTCATCCGCTAATCCGAGAGCGTGTGCTTCAAGAGGCGATTCCCTTGTGAGGGACGACCGGCTCTATATCCATCACGTTCTGGATTGCCTCGAACGCATTCAACGGTATTGCCAGGACGGTAAGGAGGCTTTCTTCGGCGCGGAACTGGTTCAGGATGCTGTCTTGCGCAACCTTCAAACCCTTGCCGAATCCACCAAACGAATTAGCGATGATGTCAGGGTTGGACATCCTGAAGTCGACTGGCGCGCCGTAGCCGGATTCAGGAACGTCCTCGTCCATGATTATCTGGGAATCAACCTTGAACGCATCTGGGAGATTGTCTCCGTCCATCTGCCTGTGCTGCGTTCGCAAATGGAGGCAATCCAGCGTGAGAAGTATCCGTCTGATTGACTCTTTGCTGCCCACGCAGGAGGGTTCGAGTCCCTGTCGCGTCCACCATGGAATCAATCGCTTAGACAACCTTTAGTGGCGTTCATTCGGGATGTGGGTGTAGCGTTCAAGTATTGCAGGGATAGGTCCAGCGAGGGCTGGGAGGGCGTCCTTCGGCTCGGCAAGTGAATATCGCCTACCGGCAACTCACGAAATAGCGGTAGGAGCTGAGTTCGCCGTCTAATTTGGCTCGCTTTCATCGTCCTGTTCACCGACAACGGGCAGAAGCTGATCGCGTTCGAAGCGGCGAACGGCAAGATCCTCTGGCATGGCCGGCCGCCCCCAGCGCCGGAGCCATCACTTACCCGGTGGATGGCAAGCAATACCTGCTGGCCGCTGCGGGGGACAGTTTGTACGCATTCACTGTCAATCAGCCGGTGAGGTGAGAGGCGCCTCAACCGGTCACTGGACCGGTGGCACGCCCACGCCGTGAAGCCGGCCGCCGAGGCCGAGGAAGACCGCCAGCCCCTCATCGATCGCCGCGATCTCTTCCCCAGAAAGTTCCCCGAACACACGCCGGATCCTCCGCTTATCGATCGATCGGAGATGGTCGATCAGCGCGAAGGACTTCTTGGCGAGGCCGCTTTGGCCGGGCCCGAGCGGCGGATAAAGGAGTCCCTGGCCCGGAGTCCCCGTTACCGGCACCACGCACAAGAGCGGAAAACGCTGGTCGCTAATAACGTCCGGATCGCTCACCACAACGCAGGGCCTCACACCCTGCTGTTCACGACCCAACGTGGGGTCGAGTTCCACCACGACCACTGCGCCGCGGCCGAGGTTCACTCGCGCCCCTCCACCCAGCCTTTGCCCGAAACCCACCGAACGGGCTTGCCGGCGCCGCTGTCGACCAGTGCTTCGGTATCTTCCTGGGGCAAACTGCGCATCCATGCCTCAAGTCCCTCATCGGCGTGCTCAAAGCTTTCCGGATGGGGATTCTGCAGCGATCGGTGAAGCTCGTCGCGACGGCGGCGATCCAGTTCGCGGCGGACGGCATCGGCGACGAACTTGCTTCGGTTCCTCTCCCGCCGGTCGATGTCGCGTATCAGGTCATTGGGTAGGGTCACGGTCACACGTTCGACGCCAGGCATTTCATACTCCTGGTATGATCATACCACAGGTGTGCTGCACTGCAACCTTGAAACGAAACGCAAGTCCGTGGCGGTAGTGACGGCGCCAGCTACGTTCGACGGCCTTTACTTCGCGTACCAATCGCGCAGCCGGACGTCGATTCCACTGCCTTCCAAGGCCTTAGCGAACGCGGTGGTGTCCGACCCCTTGGAGTGGTACGGGTAAACGATCGCGGGGTGGAACGCGCGCACCGCCTCGGCCGCCTCCGGTGGCGTCATCGTGTATGGCAGATTCATGCACACGAAGGCCACATCGATGTGGGTGAGGGCTTTCATCTCCGGAACGCCTTCCGTGTCACCCGAAAAATAGAAGCGCTTTCCGCCATAGGTCACCACGTAGCCGTTGCCGCGGCCTTTATCGTGGTAAAACTGTCCGGCCGCGGGTCCGCGGGTCAGGTTGTACGCCGCGATGGCTTCCACGGTGAACGCACCCAGGGTCGACTTCTCTCCATTGGGCAGGACCGTGGTGCCCGGCACCTTATCGGCCACCGCTTTGGGCCCCACGATGACGGTGCCGGCCTTCTTGAGCTTATCGATGACGGCGGGCGTCAAATGGTCGCCGTGGATATCGGTGATCAAAATATAGTCGGCCTGCGGCAAGCCATCGTAGCTGCCTTGGGATGGATCCAGATACAGCACCTTGCCGGCAGCCTTGACGATCAGACTGGCGTGCTGGATGGGGATGATCTGCAGGGTCCCGGCCGCCGTCGAAAACTCTTCGGGCGCCGCGCCGAAGGCCGCAGCCGCGAAAATCAGAGCCGCCGTTAGAACCAGAACGAGAGCCAACTTTTTCATAGAGTCGATTGTAGCGCGGCCGGCTCCGCCGGGTTCGCGAAAAACAAAACCGCCACAGCGGTGGCGGTTTTCGGACTTAGAATCAGTAAGTTACGACGGTAAACCGCCGTCACCGTGGCGGTTCCCTACCCCATGAACCCCAGATTCGCCGTCGGGAAATTGCCGACATTCTGGAAGATCTGCGACATCACGGCGGGCGACGGGTCCACTCCAAACCACTGCGCCAGGGTCGCGCCGTACTGCTCCACAGCGGTGGACGGGATCATCGAGCCGCGGCCGTTTACGTCCAGCGGCGAATTCAGTTGCAGCGCCGGATACGTTCCGTACATGTCGCCGCCCTTGACCGCGCCGCCGACGATGAAGTGGTGGCTGCCCCAGGCGTGGTCCGTGCCGCCGCTGGAGTTCACCATCAGGGTGCGGCCGAATTCCGAACTGGTGAAGGTGGTCACCTGGTTCGCCACTCCCAGTTCCACTGTGGCGTTGTAGAAGGCGTTGATGGCCTGGCTGAGTTCCAGCAGCAGCAGGTCCTGCGAGGCCGCCTGGCCGCCATGGGTATCGAAGCCGCCGAAGTTGACGAAGAAGATCTGCTTGTTCAGACTCAGGCCGGCGTGCACGCCGATGATTTGCGCCACCATCTTCAACTGGTCGGCCAGCGGGTTCGGGCTGCCGTCCGGACCCACCGGGAAGACCGTGTTCAGCTTGGGCGCGGACTTCAACTGGTTGGTGAGCAGGTTGACGTACGTAGCGCCGCGGTTCACGATGCTGTTCCCAGCCTGCACCAATTGCAACCCATTGTCGAAGGTCAGCAATTGGTTGAAGCCCTGGATGCGGGCCTGGTCGCTGCCGTTGCCGGTCACCTGAACGGGGCCGCTGAAAGGCACCACCGTGGGCAGCGTCGATTGGCCCGTACAGAAGGGGCCGCAAGCGCCCGTAGTCACCACTGCCGGGAATTGCGAACCGGCGTTTTGGGTAGGCGAATAGTAATCGGCCAGGCGCCCGCCCCAGCCGCTGCTGGAGATTCCAGTGGGCGCTGTGTTCTGCCATTGCGACGCCTGGTCGGAGTGCGAGAATAGATTCACCGGCAGTTGGGAGCCGTTGCTGGCCCACTGGCTATAAGTGTTCTTGTCCGGCACCGGCACTACCAGCATGCCGACGTTGGCCAGAATGGCGCACTTACCGGAGTTATAGAGCGCCTGCATCTCCGGCATCTTGGGATAGAGGCCGAAGTTGCCTTGACTGCTGGTGGCGATGTTGAGCAACTGGCTCTTGGGCACGGCCAGCGACTGGCGGGAGGCGTTGTAG
This sequence comes from Candidatus Acidiferrales bacterium, assembly GCA_035570275.1. Classification (GTDB taxonomy): domain Bacteria; phylum Acidobacteriota; class Terriglobia; order Bryobacterales; family Bryobacteraceae; genus DATMNI01. The sequence continues at coordinate 10,564 of DATMNI010000053.1, forward strand.
GCGTTGTAAGTCGCCGCATCGTTGGGAACCACGGTGTTATTGCCGTCGTTGCCGCCCGAAAGGAAGATACAAACCAGCGCGCCGTAACTGTTGTAATTCGGGTTCGGATTGCCGGCCGCCAGCGCGGTCATGGTGCCCAGTTGTCCCAGAGCTCCGGCGGCGCCGAGCGCGGACACGGAGCGCAGCCCGATTTTCAGAAAGTCTCTTCTTGTCTTGATCAGCATGTTGGTTCTCTCCAATGGACCGGCTTAGTGCCACACGTTGTAATATCCGGAGGTCAGAATCAGGTACACCGCCGTCTCCACCTTCAACAGGTTGCCGCCGGTTTCGTTGGCGACGGCCGTGGTCAGCGTCTGTTTCATGGCGCTGGGCATGGTGCCCGAAGTCAGCGTGTAATCGAGCGCGTCCACCAGCGTCCCAGGCGAGCCGGCCAGGCTGAGGAACGGCGTCAGGTCCACGGTGGTGCCGGGGCCGTATCCGACCACCGGGTTGGACCACTGGGTGAACATCCCGCCGATCATGTCGCCGCGCCAGAGCGCCGTGTATGGCGTGTAGATCTGGAACTCGGGGCCGAGCAGACCGCCCGATTGGGGAATCACATAGCCGGGCGAGTAGTAATTGAAGACGCTCGGGGCGTTGTAGAGATCCTGGGTCATCTGGTACAGGTCCCAACCGAAATAGTTCTGGTCGTTCATGGTGCCGCCGAAAGCGCGCACCAGGCCCGCGATGAAGAGGGCCGGCTCCTGCAGGTGGCCGTCGTTGGCAAGCTGCATATTGCCGGCGTCGTTCTGCCGGGCTTCGGTATCGGTGAGGATGGCGGCGATCACGGCCTGCATGTCGCCGCGGTTGGCCGGGTTGTTGAAGACCGTAGCCACGCGCTGCACGTAAGCGGGACTCGGGTTGCTCTTCACCAGGTGCTGGATCAGCATGCTGACGATGAACGGCCCGGTGTTGGGGTGGTTGAAGATGTTGTCAAGCGCGGCATTCAGGTCGGCTTGGATGGTGAGACCGGCGGGAATCACCGCGCCTGCGAGCAGCGTCTTGGCGCCGGTATCGTGCTCCGCCGGATACGGCTGCAGCGGCGCGCCAGGGTTAATGAAAGCGCCCCAGGAGACCGGAGCATTGGGGCTGTTGGGCAGATAAGTCCACCCGGTGAAAACGCGGGCCAATTCGGGAATAATCTTCTGGCTGTAACTGGGCGTGCGGTTGTTGCCGGCGTCCATAACAATCGTGCCATCGGTGTTCAATTGCCACAAGCCGACTGAGAACAACTGCAAAATCTCGCGCGCGTAGTTCTCGTTGGGCAGAACGGTGCCGGCCGCATTGCCTTTGCCATTGTTAGCCATGTCCAGATACTGGCCCATGGCCGGGCTCAGAGTTACATCGCCCAGGATCTTGCGGTAGTTGGTGAAGGCGTCGGCCATCAGCATTTCCTGGTACGGCGCTTCGGTGGTATTCCAGATGGCCTTGGTGAGCGAGACCACGAAGATCTGGCTCAGGGCAAATGCCACCTTCTGCCGCAACTGGTCGGGCTGCATCACGGCGTTAGTCAGGAAATGCTGCGGCATGCCTCCCTGGCTCTGGGCTCCCACCACCTGGTAGTTGGAAACCTGCGGCATGTTGAACTGTTCGGTGAGCCAGCCTTGGAAGCCCACCTGCTGCACATGGGCGGCGTCAGTGGGGGTGGGCCCAAAAGCGGCCTGCTGCAGGAAGCGCCGGGCGGCACTGGCGCTCACCAGCGGATTGGCTACCCCCACCTGCACCGGGAACGGCTGCGACCCGATGGCGCCGTTTGAGACGACAAGGTTAGCGCTCCCGCTCTGCGACGCGAAGCCGGAGACGGTCAGGAGTTGGGGCGACACGTAACTGGCAGCCAGCGCCGAACCGCCCAGGGTTGCCTGCGCACCAGGTGCGAAGCCGGTGCCGTTGACGCTGATCGTGAAGACGCCCACCGGAATTGGGTTCGTGCCCACGCTGGTGATGGCCGGCGGCACGTTGCTGAGAATGGTCGCCGTGGCCGTGGCCTTCAGGGCGGCGGCCGTAGTGGCCGTAATGGTCACGGTTGGCGGGCTGGGAAGTTGGGCCGGCGCGGTGAAGAGACCCGCGGCCGAAATCGACCCGGCCGTGGCCGACCAGGTGACGGTCGCAGCCGCGCCGTTCAGCGATGCCGTGAACTGCTGGGTCAGGCCTTGCGCTACGTTGACCGAAGCCGGCGCGACCGTCAAGCTGCCGCCTCCTCCACCGGTGCCGCCTCCACCCGTTCCGCCGCCTCCGCCGCCCGTGCTGGCGGCTGTGATGGTCAGGGGCAGTGCATTGGAGAACATGGTACCCGGGTTCACTACGACCACGGCCAGTTGGCCGTTGGTCCAGAAAGCCACCGCCGCCTGCACCTGTGTCGCGGTCTTGACGGTGCTGGCGTATTGGACGCCGTTGACCCAAATCAGTGCGCCGGGTTTGAAGCCTGTGCCATTGACGATAAGAGTAAAGTTGGCCCCCCACTGCGCGGTGGTTGGTGATAGCGTCGTGATCGTGGGACCGGCTTCCTTGATGGTCCCGGTGGCCGAGCCTTTGACCGTCGGGTCCATCATGCTGGTTGCGGTGATGGTCACGATATTGCCGTTGGCCGGAAGGGTGGCGGGCGCGTGGTAGAGGCCGCTGGCGTCCACGGTGCCATAGTTCCCCGCACCCGAACCTTGCAGACTCCAGGTGACGGCGGGGTTGGAAAGGCCACTGACGGCGGCGGTGTATTGCCTGGCGCCGTTTACCGCGGTCGATTCATGGGGGGGCGTCACTATGATGGCGCCGGCCGCGTGCAAACCGGACGCCACCAGCAAGACTGCGGACAATTTCCAGGTGCTCTTTATTTTCATGTAGGTGATTCATCCCTCCGGACCGGACGCAACTCGCGCGCGGGCTATGTGCTGACAGTACTTCCGTTCTGATGCTCACAGTACTATACGAGAGGCCCGGGGACGATTGAGAGCTAACTTTGGATAGCAGGCGCCAACCGTGGCTGCGACCCTCCGGGTCGCGGCTCTGGAGTCTCTACATTCTGGTCGGGCCAAAGTGGGAACGAACACGATGATTGTGGGCTTGGGCGAAGGTGACGTGCGGAACGAAGCCAATTTCTCACCGCGGAGCCGCGCCGAGACGCGGAGGAAGACGCAGAGAAGACCTTTAAAGGGTAGGTTGGGATTTGTTCTGAGCGCGAGGGTTTGAAAGTCAAAACGTGAGAGCGCTGAGGGAGCGGAGACACTGGTGGGCTGGCGCAGCGAAGAGACACGTGTGGATTGAGAGTTGGTAGAAAGTTCGTTGCGGGCGGCCGGGCTTTTGGGGTTGTCCCCTCGGACTTATCGCCGTGCGTGTCGGCCGCCCAATGGATTGGAGAGCACCTTCGATGATCTAGGGCCGCTGAA
>DATMNI010000054.1:0-6023 GCA_035570275.1 Candidatus Acidiferrales bacterium
CGACAAGGGGATCGATTTTGTTGAAGTGGACCTGAATCGGGGCCTGACGGCCGGGGAACTCGACAAGCTGATTGGCAGCCGCGACTATCGCAACTTCCTGAATTCCCGGAACGAACTCTACCGCGAGCGTGGGATGAAGGACAGTCCGCCTTCGCGGGCTGAAGCGCTGGCGTTGATGGCCGCCAACCCCAATTTGATTAAACGCCCGATTCTGTTGAAAGGGAAAGAAATCATCTTGGGATACGACGAGGCCCGGCTGGCGGCCTGGCTGGCGTAGCGGCAAGATGGCGGACATAGGGTGCCCCGACCCGGGCCACCTACCTTGGTACGCCGTTTCAGAAGTTCGCCAACGTATCGGAGGGAACCGCTTGCTAACGCGCGCGGCTCCGATTAACGCGCGCGGCTCGGATCAGAGCCGCGACGGAAACCGCGGACCATGATCGGGTACCCAAATCCACAAACCAGACAATTTACTTGATTTGCTTGACAAAAAAACCACGCCGGCCCTATCATCGGTCAAATAAACTGCATTCGGGGGAAATCCCCTGACAACAGGGTTGGTTGGGTCTGGTCACACAAGGAGATTTAGGGTTTTAGTAGCTTGACATCCCGTCCCGGCGAAATAGAATTCCGCGAACGGCCCTGTTTTCAGCCTTTCACGGAGAAGCGGAGGGATGGAATGTCGGCCTGCGTTAAGGGAGGGAGTTTTATGAATCGGAATGCCAATCTCAACAGGTTTCGTGTTTCTTCCATTCTCCTCGGGCTGCTGATCGCGTGCATCGCGACGGCTTCGGCCTGGGCACAAGCAACCTCGGCAGGCACGATCAGCGGGCTGGTCACCGACCAGCAGAACGCCATCGTCGCCGGCGCCGAAGTAAAAATGGTGGACCCGACCACGAACTCGGCGCGGACCACAAAAACCAATGAGGTTGGACGCTACACCTTCATCAACGTGGAACCGGGCGTCTACAACCTCGCTATCAGCCATCCCGGCTTCACTCAGGCTAGGATGCAGGGGCAAAAAGTGGACGTTGGCTCCGCATTGACCCTCAACGTCACCCTCCAGGTTGGCGCCGCCAATACGGTAGTTGAAGTCACGGCGTCGGCGGGCGCGGAGCTGCAGACGCTCAACGCGACTATCGGTTCGACACTGCATAACGACCAGCTTCAGTTGCTGCCGAATCTCGGCCGCGATGCATCGAGCTTGTCGGTTCTGCAGGTGGGTGTTTCTCTGACCGGCAACGTGGCTGGAGCCGCTACCGACCAGAACGGCTTCCAGCTGGACGGCGGATATAACAGCGACGATATGGCCGGCAACAATACCGTCTATACGATCGGCAATGGTTATAGCGGCACCGGCTCCAGCGGCGGCACGCCGAGCGGCGTGATGCCCACCCCGATCGAAAGCATCGAGGAGTTCAAGGTTGGCACCAGCAACCAGGCTGCGGACTTCAATGGCGCAGCGGGCAGCCAGGTCCAGATGGTGACTAAGCGCGGGTCCAATGAATTCCACGGCGCCCTTTACGAATACTACTTTGGAAGCAACGTGGGCGCCGCCAATCTTTGGAAGAATAACCACACGCTGGTGAACGGGGAGGCGACCCCCCTTCCGGACACGCATCGCAACCGTTTCGGCGGCGCCGTGGGCGGTCCCATATTACCGAAGTTCTGGGGTGGAAAGACTTATTTCTTCCTTAACTATGAGGGAAGCCGCTTTCCGAATGTGGCCAGTTTCGAGCGCGCGTCGCCCTCCGCACTGATGCGCGCCGGCGTCCTTACTCTTGCGAAGGCGGGTGGCGGCGTGGGTGAGTACAACCTCAACCCCTATGCCGTGACCGTGAACGGCACCACCTATCAGCCCGCCACCTGCGGCGGACAGGCTTGCGATCCGCGGGGGATCGGTGTGAACCCGCTCATCCAGAAGATCTGGGGCACCATGCCGCTGCCCAACGATCCTAACTTCACCGTCAGCAGCACCACCACGGGATATGTGGACGGGGTCAACGCGCAAGGCTATCTAGGCAACCTGCCGCTCCCGCAGACGTCCAATTTCGTGGTGGGCCGCATCGACCACGATTTTAGCGATAAGTGGAAATTCATGTCGAGTTACCGGTACTACACGTTCAGCCAGCTTGTGAACACCCAGACGGACATAGGTGGGTTACTCTCCGGCGCCAAACAAGGGCAGTATACGTCCTTTGCCCCGCGCCCGGTGAAGCCGTCGTTCTGGGTGGGCGGCCTGACCACCACCATTACGCCGAACACTACCAACGACTTCCGCTTCAGCTACACCCGTAATTTCTGGCAGTGGTCCACGCAAGCGGGTCCGCCGCAGTTTTCCGGGCTAGGCGGCGTGGTTGAGATCGGCGGGGAGAGTCAGACCGGATCGCTGATCCCGTACAATGTGGACTCCCAGGACGTGCGGCAGCGCTTTTGGGACGGTCACGACTACTTCCTTTCGGACACGGTGAGCAAGCTCAAGGGAAATCATCTGTTCCAGATGGGCGGCTCCTACCTGCGTCAGTTCTTGTATCACGGGCGCAACGATAACGGCGTGGGAATCGACACTTCGCCCACTTACCAGGTGGCCGGCACCGGCCTTAACGCCGCCGCGTACACGCCTCCGGACGGCACCGCCGCGAGTGCGGCGGCGGCCTATCCCATCCTGTTCAACGAACTCATGGGTGTGGTCAATCAGACCCAGGTGATGTACACCCGCAGCGGTGCGAATCTCCAGCTCAATCCACTCGGCACGCCTGGCTTCGACCAGAGTGTGCTGCCAACCTACGACGTGTATTTCTCCGACACCTGGCACCTCCGGCCTACCTTGACGATGACTTACGGTATGAGCTGGAGCCTGGCGATGCCGCCTTACGAAGTCAACGGCAAGCAAGTTCAGATGGTAGACGCAGGCGGGAATCCCATCAACATCCAGGGCTACATGCTTAGCAAGCAGCAAGCCGCGTTGCAGGGGCAGGTTTTCAATCCGACGATCGGGTTTGAGACCATCCGCAATATAAACGGAAACGCCAACAAGTATCCTTACAACCCGTTCTATGGCGGATTCAGCCCGCGCGTTTCGATGGCATGGAGTCCGGGTTACGACGACGGACCGCTCGGCAAACTGGTGGGCCGGAATAAGACTGTGATCCGGGGCGGCTATGCTCGCATCTATGGCCGTTTGAATGGTGTGGACCTGATGCTGGTGCCATTGCTGGGCCCGGGCTTGTTGCAGGCGGTGTCGTGCGTTGCCCCCACGGTCAACGGCACGTGCACCGGGGCCGGCGGAGCTACTCCGGCCAGTGCATTCCGCATCGGCGTTGACGGTAACAACGCTCCGCTGCCCGCGGTCACTCAGAATTTGCCCCAGCCGTTCTACCCCGGCCTCACCCAAAACGGCGTTCTGAACGCGGCGGCGGCCGATGGGTCGCAGCTCGATCCGAATTTCAAGCCGAACCATTCCGATGAGTTCACCCTCACCATCCAACGCCAGATTTCGCAGAAGATGACACTGGAAGTGGGCTACATCGGCCGTAAGATTTCCAATGAGTTTCAGGAAATCAATCTGGATGCGGTGCCGTATATGACCACCCTGGGCGGCCAGAGTTTCGCGCAGGCATGGGCTGGTGTATACAACCAGGTTTGCGCCGGCGCCGGCCCAACCTGCACCCCGAACACGGCGACCGTTACCGCGCAGCCTTTCTTTGAGGCGGCGCTAGGGGGACCAAATTCCGTCTATTGTGCCGGGTCTCCGAATTGCACCGCGGCGATGGTGAAGAACGAGGTAAACAACATCAAAGCCACCAACGTTTATCAAACCTGGATCAATCTCAGCCAGAAGCCGAGTTGGGTCCTGAATCGGAGCTTGCTGGCTCAACCGGGAGCGGGACAGCAGCTTACCGGTGCGTTCGATTTCATCAACTCACTCGGGCACGGCAATTACAACGCCGCATTTGTTTCGTTCACGACGCACGATTGGCGGGGGTTGACGGCCCGCTCCAACTTTACCTGGGGCAAATCGCTCGGAACCGGCAGCGTCACCCAGTCCAGCAGTTCCATTACCGTGCCGGATCCCTACAACTTCAAAAACTTCGGCACCTATGGCGTGCAGCCGTTCGACGTGAAATACACCTACAGCCTGCTGATGCTCTATCAGCCGCCGATCTTCAGGAACCAGAGAGGTATCGCCGGACATATCCTGGGCGGATGGACGATCGCGCCTTTGTTCACGGCCCGCTCGGGACTGCCACTGCGGCTGACGACTTCCTCCAATGGCGAAGACTTCGGAGAAATCTACTCCGGGCAGACCGCGAACTACGAACAGGCGGCCGGATTGTCGCCTTTCACCGGCGGCAACAGCCCCAATTACAACGTCCAGACCGCCGGACTTTGCGCCGGCACGTCCGGCAACACGGGGCTCAATATTTTTGCGAACCCCTGCACGGTGTACAACGAATTCCGCCGGCCTATTCTCGGGCAAGACACGAATTCGGGAGGAGCGGGCTCAATTCGGGGCTTCGGGTTCTGGAACCTGGATGCGACGATCTCCAAGGACTTCAAAGCGACCGAGAAGATCGGCGCTACGCTGACGTTCCAGTTCGTGAATATTCTGAATCACTTTGTGCCGGCCGATCCAGCCACCAGTATCGATTCGCCGACCACTTTTGGCGTGGTGACCAACCAGTTCACTACGCCGAATGGCGCGCAGAGCCGGTCCCTGGAGTTTGGTCTGCGACTGCGCTTTTAGTTACCTCTGTTAACACGCGAAGAGAGTCGAGTTACGGCAAACGAGGGGCCGCCCCGGAAGCGGCCCCTTTTTAATGTGTGCCGGGCATGTTCGACAACTCGGGGGGTGCAAGTCCCCTTCACAACCTGATGCAGGTGAAGTGATAGCGAGAAGCGGGTGGAAATCCCCAACCCGGACGGACGGGTGCGCAAGCGTTAGGTTAGCCAACAGGTGGCCAGCGCCGCGGCAGGGGCAATCGGCGGATTGGGACAGCTCGTAACCCTGGGCCCAGTGCCAACGCGCTGCTGGCAGGCCGCCTGCGTGGCCGGACGCGCTGCCTCAGCCGCCGGTCAGGAGTCAGGAGTTGGGAGGCAGGAGGCAGGAGTCAGGAGGCACGAGTCAGAAGTCAGCTCGGCCACCGGCCGGGCCGGATTGAACGGGGGCTCTGACTTGGCAGGGCAAGACGGCGCCGTTGCGTACGAATCGAGGGAAGTCACAGGCTAGAAATGAAAACCCGCACCCGGCTCCGGCCCGGAGGCATGCCGCCCCGGAGGCATGCCAGCCTTCGGCAGCCATGCCACGCACCAGTGGACCATCACCCTCACCACACCCGGCGCGACCGGCAACGGGCATTTTCGTAACGGTTACTCCTAGACAGCGGCCTTTCACTCGGCTCACTCGCCTCACTTCGGCTCACTTCGGCTCACTCGGCCCTCGACTCGGTGGCGCTTCCCGGTAAAGATCCATCGGCCTGCGGGGGGCGAGCGCCGTCCGCCAACTTGCCGTGATTTGGGCGACCGGAGATACCCTGATTCTTAGCTTGTAAATCCCCTACAACTTCAAGAAACTATGTAACTTACGATTTAATTACAAGTTAGAGATCACTCTCCGCTCACCCCCTGGCACAGTAGGAGAGGGCCGGTGACCGGCCGATAAAAATGGGCTCGCGGGGTTCCAGCACTTCCTGCTGGTGGCTCCAGAGGGTCCGAGGATCTCAAATGAAGAAATCGCAGTTCATTTTGGCCGCCGCCTTTTTCGCGGTTTCAGGATCGCTGCAGGCGGCGGGCGCGATCAAGACGTATTTGGTCGAGGCCGCCTTTGCATCCGATGAAGTAGTCGATTGGATCGGGCAGCCCTCGGCCCAGCGCGGCAACCAGGCGTCCGAACCCAACGACGCGCTCCCGCTTCCCACCGCCAGCAGCGCCGCCACATCCCCAAACGGATCCGTCACCATCCGAATGGCCACCGGCAACCTGCCCTTGCCCAAGCCCTCCGCGGACGGACGTCTGATCGCCAC
>DATMNI010000055.1:0-2549 GCA_035570275.1 Candidatus Acidiferrales bacterium
TTTCGACATTCGGCATAATTTCGTGGCAAATGTCGTTTACAAGCTGCCCGGACACGGGCGTCTGCTGGGTGGCTGGCAGATCTCTGCTGTTGCCAGCGTTCATAGCGGCCTCCCATTCACCCCAGTGCTCGCTTTCGACAATGCCGATGTGCAATCGCTGCTTACCGCGGAACGTCCGGATCTTGTTGGCAACCCTTACGCGGGCGTCTGTCCGAATGGAGCCAGAGTGGGCACGCCGTCATGCTGGTTTAATCCGAGTGCTTTTGCGGTGCCGCCTGCCGGTCAGTTTGGCAATGCCGGACGAAATATCCTGCGGGGACCGGCGTTTGCGCAATTTGACCTGGCGCTGCACAAAGATTTTCCGATCACTGAACGAGGTAAGATTACGGTTGGAATGGAAGCTTACAACCTTTTCAACCATCCAAATTTTGGTGTTCCGAGTAATACCCAGAGCGCGCTTTCCCTCGGCGGCAACGGGGATGCCGTCTTCAAGAATGCGGCGGGTCATTTCGCCGATAACGCAGGCCAAATCCTAACCACCGCCGGCACCGGGCGCCAGATTCAACTGGCCGGTCGGTTTACGTTCTGAAGGGCACCACGTCGATCAGAGGACGTGCTTCCTTAGTTTGCTGTCAGAATAGGTACATGGCGTCGTGCAGCCGGCGACGAGGATGCTCTCCATGGCAGTTGCTTCTGAGTACCTGTTGGACCCAATCCGCAATGGACCGGAATTCACGCTTTACCGAGGCCGACAGCGCGGCAACCCATCGCCCGTCCTCGTACTGGCTCCGACCGCAGAACAACCGTTGCCCCAGAGCGTGCGACGCCTTGAGCACGAATACTCGCTTGCAGCGGAACTTGAGTCCGCCTGGGCGGCCAAGCCCATGGCGCTCACGCGACACGAAGGACGGACAATCCTTGTTCTCGCCGACCCGGGCGGAGAGCCCCTGGACCGCGTTCTCGATCGGGACCGGCTTGAGCAGGGCAAGGACCAGCCAGTTGATCCGGCCCGTTTCCTGCGGCTTGCAATCGGCCTGGCGGCGGCGCTCGGCCATGCCCACAAGCGCGGTCTGATCCACAAAGACATCAAGCCTGGGAACGTGCTCGCCGACGACGCTGGCCACGTATGGCTTACCGGCTTTGGTATCGCGTCGCGACTGCCGCGCGAGCGCCAGGCGCCGGCGCCGCCGGCAATCATTGCCGGTAGCCTGGCGTACATGTCTCCCGAACAGACAGGCCGCATGAACCGCTCGGTGGATGCCCGCAGCGATCTCTACTCCTTGGGCGTGATGTTATACGAAATGCTTATGGGCGTGCTGCCGTTTGCTGCCGCCGACCCTCTGGAATGGGTCCACTGCCACATCGCGCGCCAGCCGGTGGCGCCTGCGGATCGCCGCGCTCTCCCCGAGCCGTTATCCGCTATCACCATGAGGCTCCTCGCCAAGAATTCCGAGGAGCGTTACCAGACCGCCGCGGGCCTGGAAGCTGACCTTCGGCGGTGCCTCAAGGAATGGCAGTCGCAGGGCCGCATCGATCCTTTTACTTTGGGTGCGCACGACCTGTCAGACCGATTGCTGATCCCCGAGAACTTGTACGGGAGGGAGCGCGAGGTCGATGCCCTGCTTGCGGCGTTTGACCGGGTGGTGGCGCAGGGCATCGCCGAGCTCGTACTGGTCTCCGGGTATTCCGGTGTTGGCAAATCTTCCGTTGTGAATGAGTTGCATAAGGTGCTGGTTCCACAGCGAGGACTTTTTGCCGCGGGCAAGTTTGACCAGTACAAGGGCGACGTACCGTACGCGACGCTGGCACAGGCATTTCAGATGCTGGTGCGCCAGATCCTGGTCAAGAACGAAGCCGAGGTGAACCATTGGCGGCACGCCCTTCTGGAGGCGTTGGGGACGAATGGCCAACTGATAGTCGACCTCATTCCCGAGGTCGAATTCGTCATCGGAAAGCAACCACCCGTGGCCGACCTGCCACCGCAAGAAGCGCGCAATCGTTTTCAGTTGGTGTTGCGGCGTTTCCTCGGCGCCTTCGCCCGCCCGGAGCATCCGCTCGCGTTGTTCCTCGACGATCTGCAATGGCTGGATACGGCGACTCTGGAACTGCTGGAGCGCCTGGCTACTGATCCGGACGTGCGGCACGTGTTACTGATCGGAGCCTACCGCGATAACGAAGTCGGTTCGTCTCATCCGCTGATGCGGACGCTCGCCGCGATCCGCGACGCGGGAGCAAAGACGCAGGAAATGGTGCTGGCGCCACTGGGGCTCGATGACGTCGAGCGGCTCATCGCCGACGCCCTGCGCTGCGGGCCGAACGCCGCTGGTCCTCTGGCGCTGTTGGTCCACGAGAAGACCGGCGGCAATCCGTTCTTTGCCATCCAGTTTCTCGCTTCGCTGGCTGAGGAAGGCTTGCTCCGGTTCGATCGGGGTGCGGCGGCCTGGATCTGGGACTTGGATGGGATTCGCGCCAAGGGCTACTCCGCGAGCGTGGTGGATCTCATGGTGGGGAAGATCCGGCGACTGTCCGGCAGGGCGCAGACCGCCCTC
>DATMNI010000056.1:0-31148 GCA_035570275.1 Candidatus Acidiferrales bacterium
CCGGCCCCTGACCCCTGACCCCCGGCCCCCCTCGCCGCCCGCCGAGCCTCAGCCTCGGCGATGCAGTTGACTGAGAACTATCGGCGGCGGGTCGAACAACCCGAGCCGGCCTTTGAGCGGAATGAACCGGAGCCTCTCCGGCTTGGAGAGCACCCACCCAATGGGTCCCTCAAACCATTGGCTTCGGCTGGAAGTAACGCAATCCTCCAACTGCACGCTGCCCACGATGCCGCCATGCTCGAATTCCTCCGGCAGTTCCACGCCTCGCTTTCGGGCGAAAAGCCGGATCGCGTCGAGCCGGCATTTCGACGGGCGGCCGGCACTGGCTTGAATCAGGAGCGTGCCGCGGTATCGCGTCGCCCAGCCGCGATTCTCAATGTCCTTGAAGCCGTGGACAATCAGCCAGGCCCACGGTTGACGAATTACGATGACTTTCATGCCGTTTCCCATTGTCGTCCGAACGCGGGCAGCGGGCGTCTCATCCTGTCTCATCCTTCCGTGATCGGTGTCGGCGAAATCGGTGGGGCCGAATCGGTGTGGAAGGCTCAGCATGGTCTCTGGCTCGGACGTTGGCTCGCCCGGAGCAGGGGTTTGATGGCTCTCGCGTGGTACTCGATCCCGTTTAATGCATTTAGCCCATTAAGTTTGGCCGCTCCCAAGCCGATAAGTTGGTTATGGAGGTCGGATATGTCCCATTCGCCAGCATCGGCATTTCGGCGATGATTCGCGCCCGGCGGGGCAGGTGCTGGTGGTTGACGCTGGTCTTGGCCGCCATCGGGAGTTCGCCGGGTTTTTCATCTCCGGCAACGACGCCCGAGGACGAATTGAAGTCGGCGGTCATTCTGACTTTCTTGCGATATTCCGAGTGGCCTGGCCGGGCGGTTCCGGACCAGCCCCTCACGGTCGGCGTTCTCGGCCGGCCCGGTCTGGTAGCCATGCTCCGCCGGACCCTCGAGGGCAAGCCGGTCAATAACCGCACCGTTCGCGTGATTGAGCTGAAATCGCCCTTCGACCCGCAGTGCTGCCAGGTCCTCTTTCTGGGTTCCGGCAAAGCTTCCGAACTCCAGCAGGCTCTCGCCGGCGTTCGCTCGTCGCCCGTCCTCACCATCGGCGATTCGGACCGGTTTCTGGAGTACGGAGGCGCCGTCAGCCTGATGCTGGTGGACGGGCACATGGCCTTCGAAGTCAACATGAGCGCACTGGAGCAGTCCGGCGTTGCCATCAGTTCCAAACTGTTGCGCTACGGCCAGGTCCGCGGGAGGCCGCCCGGATGACCAGATACACTTCTCTGCGCCGCCAGTTAACGGTTCTGATCGCGGGCGGCGGCGTGGTGGCCGCCGTCATCGCGGCCGTCGGTTTCTCGTGGTTCGATCTGAACCGCTACTGGGAACAGACGCGTGCCGAAGTCTCCTCAATTGGCAGCGTAGTGGCCGATCAGATTGGCCCGGCCATGACGTTCGGCGACTTGAAGGCCGCCGGCGAGACCCTCGGTTCGGTGAGGGCTGACAGCCTGATCCGCGATGCCATGTTGTACGACGCCGCGGGAGGTTGCTTCGCCGCCTACCATCGAAGCGGCGGCACTGCCTGTCCCCCCATGCCGTCCGAGGGAGTACACCATGCGGTCAATCGGCTGACAATCAGCCAGGCCGTAACGGCGGGAAACGAGCGCATCGGAACCCTGGTGCTGACGGCCGGCATTCCCTCGGTTCCCTCGCTGCTCGGCCAGTATCTGGCGGGCGCGGGGCTGATTATCGGGCTTAGCCTGGTGGTGGCCGCGGTCGTCGCTATGGCCCTGCAATCCCGGGTTTCCACTCCGTTGCTGGAAATCGCCTCGGTGGCGGAACGGATCAGCAAGACCCACCAGTTTGCCGACCGCGTGTCGGTTTCCTCCTTTGACGAACTGGGAGTGCTGGCCAACTCCTTCAACGCCATGCTGGACGAAATTGCCCGTCGCGACGCCGAAGTACTGCGGCAACGTCGAAGCTTGGAAAGGCAGGTGGCGGAGCGGACGCGGGTGAACGCTGAACTGCTGCTGGCCAAGGAGAAGGCAGAGGAAGCAGCCCGGCTCAAAAGCGAATTCCTGGCTAATATGAGCCACGAGATCCGTACCCCCATGAACGGCGTCATCGGGATGATCAGCCTGGTGCTGGACCGCTGCCAGGTTGCGGAGGAGCGGGAACAACTCCTCGTGGCCCAGACGGCGGCGCAGTCCCTGGTGTCGCTGTTGAACGATATTCTGGACCTTTCCAAGATGGAGGCGGGCCGAATGACGATCGAAGTCATCGGCTTCGACATTCGGGCTTTGCTCCGGGAGACCATTCGAATGTTCGATGTGGCCGCCGGCCAGAAGAATCTGCAACTGGGGCTGGATATGGCGCCCTGGTGCCCATCGTGGGTGCGCGGCGACCCCGTCCGTTTGCGCCAGGTGATCGTCAACCTGATCGGCAACGCGGTCAAATTCACCGCGCACGGTTCGGTGCAGGTGACGGTATCGGTCCACCAGGCGGGCACCGTCCGGTTTGAGGTTCGGGACACCGGCATCGGTGTGCCACCAGAGATGCGGGACGCCATCTTCGATGCGTTCACCCAGGCCGACGGCTCCCACACCCGGCAATTCGGCGGCACCGGTCTGGGCTTGACCATCACCAGGCGCCTGGTGAACCTGATGAGCGGCCGGCTTTGGGTGGAGAGCGAGGTCGGCCACGGCAGCCGCTTCTACGTGGAACTGCCGCTGGAGCCGTGCGCGGAACCGGTCCGGGCGCCGGAATCCGCTCCGGAGAAAGCCCCGCCTCGCTTATCCGGGCTGCAAGTGCTGGTGGCCGAAGACAACGCGATCAACCAGAAAGTGATCTTGTCGATGCTGCGCCGCCAGGGATGGTCGATTACATTGGCGGAAAACGGCGAGCAGGCCTACCGGCATTACCTCGAGTCGCGGTTCGACCTGATACTGATGGATGTGCAAATGCCCGAGATGGATGGATTCGCGGCGACCACGCTGATTCGCCAGGAAGAAAGCCGCCGCGGGGCGACGGGAGCCGCGCCGCGCATCCCGATTATCGCGCTCACCGCCCACGCCTCCCAGTCCCAGCGGGACCAGTGCCTGGCCGCCGGCATGGACGTAGTCATCACCAAACCGGTGCGTCTGGACACTTTGCTGGCGGGCATCCACGAACTCCTCGCCAGCATCGCACCGGTGTAGCTCGGCAGGCGGCCAGCATTCAGCTTCCAGCCATCAGCTGAACCAGCGCAGCGCGCACCCGGAGGCGTTGCCTTGAGCTGATAGCTGATGGCTGAAAGCTGATAGCTCCTCACGCCCGCCGGCGCATTTCCGCGCGCGCTTCGGCATCCGCCGTCCGGGCCCGTTCGGTCTCACGTTTATCGTGCAGTTTCTTGCCTTTAGCGACCGCCAACTCGCACTTAATGCGGCCATGCTTCAGGTAAATCTTGGTCGGGATGAGCGCCAGGCCCTTCTCGCGCGTCTGGACCAGCAGCTTGTCGATCTCGCGCCGGTGCAACAGCAGTTTGCGGTTGCGCACCGGCGGGTGGTTGTCCCGGTTACCGTGAGAGTATTGGCTGATGTGGGCGTTGATCAGCCAAGCCTCGTTGCCCAGGACCGCAACGTAGGCTTCCTTAAGCTGGACCTGGCCGTCCTTGGCCGACTTAACTTCGGTCCCGGTGAGGACCATGCCGGCTTCGAACCGGTCCAACAGGAAATAGTTGTGCCCGGCCTGGCGGTTGTCGCTCAGGATCTTGATAGCAGTGTCTTTGTCGGCCAATTCTGCCTCAACGCGCGGAAGCCCAATTTCGTCAATGACTTTAGATGATCCCGGACCGGGAAATCGCAAGTTTATCTTATCACAGGGCTCTCTATAGGCCGAGAAGGCGTTTAACTATGTGTTTTTTCAATCGCTTAATAGCGATAACGGTAACCGCGGCAATGCTTGGGCCGATGCTTCCGCCGGTCGAAGCACGGACCAAAAAGGGGGACAAGCTTTTGTCCCAAGGGCGTACCCACGAATCCAAGAAGGAATGGGACGAAGCTCTTGATGCCTATGAGAAAGCCTTAGCCGAAGACCCGGCCGATATCGTTTACCAGATGGCGGAACAGAAGTGCCGATTCCAGACCGCCCAGTCCCACATCGATAAAGGCCTTCGCATCCGCGCCCGCGGCCAGCTTGGGGAAGCCCTCCTGGAATTCCAGCGCGCCTACGCCATCAACCCCGGTTCGGCGGCCGCCGAACAGGAATTGCGGCGCACCAAGGAAATGATCGAGGTCGAGCGCAAGAAGGCGCAGGAGGCCGGCAAGGAATCGCCTCCCGAGGAACGCGCTTTGACCCCCCTCGAACGGTCGAAGAAGGATACCAATGACCGCCTCGATAGCATCCTGCCGGTTCCGCAACTGAAACCCATCAATGCCGACCCCATCCGCCTTAAGATGAGCGGCCAACCCAAGCTGCTGTTTGAAACCGTGGCCAAACTGGCCGGCCTCAACGTGCTCTGGGACCCCGAATATCAGCCTCAGGTAAGGACCAATGTGCCGGTGGAGTTCGATAACTCCACTCTGGATGAGGCTCTCGACTACCTTGCGGTCATTACTAAATCTTACTGGAAACCGCTTTCGCCTAACACCATCTTCATCACCATGGACAACCCCAATAAGCGCCGCGACTATGAAGAACAGGTTGCCAAGGTCTTCTACCTGTCCAACGTGAATACGGCGCAGGAACTGCAGGAAATCGTCAACGCGGTGCGCTCCGTGGCCGACATTCAGCGCTTCTTCCCATACAACTCGCAAAACGCCATCATCGCCAAGGGAAGCGCCGACCAGATTGCGCTGGCGGAAAAGATTCTGCATGACCTGGACAAGCCCAAATCGGAAGTAGTGGTGGATATCATTGTGATCGAGGCCAGCACGGTCTATACCCGCCAGCTTACGGCGGCGCTGGCGTCCACGGGTCTGAACGTGCCCGCCACTTTCAACCCGCGAACCAGCATCCAGAGCATAGTGACCGGGACCACCGGAGGAGCCACCGGAGCCACCGGATCCACCGGATCCACACCGGTCACCACCCCCGTCACCACGGGATCCCAGATCCCGCTCTCCAATCTCAACAAACTGAGCACGGCGGATTGGGCCACCACCGTGCCCGGCGCCGTGCTGCAGGCGGTGCTGAGCGACGCCAACACCAAGGTGCTGCAATCGCCGCAGGTGCGCTCGGTGGACAACGTGAAGGCCACGCTTAAGATCGGCGACCGCGTGCCCACGGCCACAGGCAGCTTTCAGCCCGGCATCGGGGGCGTCGGCATCAACCCGCTGGTCAATACCCAATTCACCTACATCGATACCGGTGTGAATGTGGACCTGGTACCGCGCGTGCACGACAACGGCGACGTCTCCATCCACATCGAACTGGACATCAACGCCGTCAACGGCCACGTGAGTTTGGGGGGCATCGACCAGCCGATCATCGGCCAGCGTAAGATCACCCACGACGTGCGCATGCGCGAAGGCGAGGTCAGCCTGCTGGGGGGGCTCACCAAATTCCAGGACAACAAGAGCAAGACCGGCATTCCCGGGTTGGGCAGCATCCCCGTACTCGGCCGCCTGTTCAGCGGGGAGAGCGTGGACCGCGAGCGCAGCGAACTGATGATCGCCCTGATTCCGCACGTCATCCGGCGGCCCGAGTTCACCGAAGAGAATCTGCGCGGAATCGCGGTAGGCAACCAGGCTTCGGTGCACCTCAGCTACGGGCGCAAGCCGAGCCAATCCGCCATGGAAAAAGCGCCTGAGCCGCCCAAGAAAGAGGACCCGCCAGCTTCCGCGGGACTGCCGCCCGCGACGGCTCCTGCAACCGCCGTTGTCCCCGGCAGCGTGGTCCCCGGCAGCATTCTGCCTGGGGCTACGCAACCGGCAACCGCGCCACCGGCGACTGCGCCGTCCATGCCCGGGACCACCGCGACACCGGATGCCGCCAAGCCAAATAGTACGCCCCCAGCCCCGGCAGGCAATACCACCGTCCACTTCCTGCCCGCTCAAACCCAGACCACCGTGCAAGGCACGATCACGGTCGCGCTGGTGATCGAAAACGGCAATGACGTGGCATCCGCGCCCATGCAGTTCCAGTACGACCCCAAGGTGGTCCGCCTGACTGACATCGGCCGCGGTGATTTCTTGTCCGGCGATGGCCAGGTTCCGGTCTTCACCAAGAATATACAGAACGATAACGGAACCGCCATCATCAACTTGAACCGGCAGCCCGGCACCGCGGGCAGCAGTGGCTCCGGAGTGCTGGTCACCTTGATCTTCCAGGGCGTCGCCGTTGGATCCAGCACCGTCACTATCCCCGTCTTCGGCGTTCGCAATTCGCAGGGGCAGATAGTGGCATCCGGATCGCCCAGTATCGGCATTACAGTGAAGTAGGTGGACCGCATGAAGCACAAGAAGCAACGCGGGCTCACGCTGGTGGAACTGATCGTGGCCTTCAGCATCATGCTGATCCTGGCCACCATGGCCGTGCCGCTGGCGCGCGCCAAAGTCCGGGTCAACCGCGAGCGCGAGTTAAGGCAAGCCCTGTCGGAGATGCACAAGGCCATCGACAAGTACAAAGACATGGCCGATCTGGGCTACCTGGGGCCCCAAAAGCAGGGCACTAACAACTGGCCCGAAACCCTGGAAGTGCTGGTGGAAGGCGTGAAACTTCCCGGCCCGGACGGCAAGAAAATGCGCTTCCTGCGCCGTATTCCGGTGGATCCGTTCACCGGCAAGGCCGAGTGGGGAATGCGCAGCGATCAGGACGACCCCAAGAGCGGAAGCTGGGGCGGCCAATGCGTCTTCGACGTCTATAGCAAGACCACCGACAAGGCATCCGATGGAACACCATATGCAGAATGGTAGAAGGAAAGGCCTGCGCGCCTTCACATTTGTCGAGATGATGGTGGTGATCACCATCATCGTGCTCCTGATCTCGCTGGCGATCCCTATTTACCAACGCACCATCACACGCGCCAATGAAAGCGTGCTCATGAGCAATCTGTACACCTTGCGCACCGTCATCGACAATTACACCTACGATAAGCAAAAGGCGCCTCAGCGGCTGGAGGACCTGGTTACCGAAGGCTACCTGCGCGCTATCCCCATGGACCCCATCACGAAGAGCAACCAGACGTGGCGCACCGTTATGGAAGACGCCAGCCAAAGCGTGAGCCAGTCGGAACCCGGCATTTTTGATGTGAAGAGCGGTTCCGATAAAATGAGTCTGGATGGAACCCCGTATGCGGACAAGTAATCGGCTATTCCCGCTGGCTTTGTTTTTCCTGGCTGTCGGCGCAACCTCTGCCCAAACACCCTTCTCCGGCCGTTGTTCGGTGACCAGCGTTCCCTTGCTGGTGCGCTCGGAAGGCGTCACCGAGCGGCTGGGCGATATCCTGCTCCAATGTTCCGGCTCTGTTCCCGGGGCAGTGTTGTCCGGCAATCTGACCCTGCTGCTCCCGGTCAACGTCACCAATCGGGTGGACGTCGACAACCTGACACGCGATGCCGCGGTCTCGGTGGACTTCGGCAGCGGCTTTGTATCTACGGGCATCGCCGGTCAGGTAAGTAACCAATCGATCGCGTTTTACGGCATCAGCCTCACCGTACCGGCCAGCGGCAGCCTGAATCTGAAAATCTCGGGCATCCGCGCCAACGTGAGTCAACTGGGGCCCTCGGCACAACAACCGTTCACGGCGTCCCTCTCGTCTACAATCCCGGTGAATCAGGCGCAGGTCGTGGTGGCTTATCCCCAGATTAGCCTGCAGGCCACTCTGTACAGCACCGGAATCACGTGTTCGGGCTCGCCCGTTCCGGCCAGCCTGGACCTGCCTGGCTTATTCGGTGCGGGAACCAGCTTCGCATCCACGCGAGTCACGGAAGGATTTGCGTCGGCCTTCGAAGCCCGGGTTCCGGGGGCCGACAGCGGCACGCGTTTTCTGGTGAAGTACTCGGGCTTCCCGGCCAACGGCCACATCTATATTCCCGACATGGTAGCGGGCTCCGACGCGCAGATGCCCACGGCCGGCGGCGATCTCGGGCTCCCGCAGGCGGCCGGCCGGTATGTCCCCGGCAGCGGCACCCTGTTGCTGGTGCGCGTCGTGGGGGCCGATTCAACCGGCGCCGGAGGATCTCCTTTGGTGGTACCGCAAGGAAGCGGACCCCTGGCACTCAGTTCGGCCAGCGAAGTGGCGCTGGCGGGCGGCGCCGGATATGCGGTCTACGAAGTGGCGGACGCTAACTCTTCGGTGCAGGAAACAGCCCAGTTCCCGACGTTCATCGCGCTGGCTAATGTCACCACCCCGGCGGTGGCGCAGGAAAGCATTTCCCTGGCGCCGGTTTCCAGTGCGGCCGGCGCGTCGACCACTGCGCCAGTGCCGCGGTTCTCCGGCGCAACTCCGCCATCGGACTGCAACTCGCTGGGCGATTGCAACGCCGGTTACTTTCCGAAGCTGATGGTGGACGCCACGACGATTCTGCTCACCGCCAGCGGCAGCACCATGACCAGCCAACCCGGATACATCCCGATCCGCAATAGCGCCGGCGGGCTGCTGGAATGGACCGTCGGCATTTCGTACCTGCAGGGCTCCGGCTGGCTCACACTTGACACTTCAGCAGGCGTCAACAATGGCAGCGTGCGGGTCTGGTCGCAATCGCAAAATCTGGCGGCGGGTACGTATCACGCCACCATCGCCATTAACGGCGGAGCGGCGGGCAGCCAGACCCTGCCGTTGACTCTGACAGTGCAGGCGGCGCCGCCTCCGCCACCTCCGCCACCTCCGCCCACCGTGCCATCGGTGACGGTGAGCAAAGTGGTGAATGCCGCAACCCTTCAGGCGACGCCGCTGGTATCCGGTTCCCTGGCCACGGTGTTCGGTGCCAACCTCTTGGGCAAGGCCGTTGCGGTGACGTTCGATGGCGCCGCCGCCTCGCTGCTGTACACCAGCGCCACCCAGATCAATTTGCAAGTGCCTGCAGGGCTCGGTTCCAAGACGTCCGCCGCCATGGTAGTGACGGTTGACGGCGCCAGCAGTGCGTCGACGACGGTGGCGCTCTCGCCGGCATGGCCCGCGATCTTCGCTCACGGTGTGCTGAACCAGGACAACACGGAGAACACGCCGCAGAGCGGCGCCGCGCCGGGAAGCATTCTGCAGATCTTCGCGACGGGGATTCCGCCAGGCGCGGCCGTCACCGTTCAGATCGGCGACCCAAGCGGCGGAGGAAGTGGCGGATTCAGTAACCTGACGCCGCTTTACGCGGGCGCGGCCCCCACGGTGCCGGGCGTTCAACAGGTGAATGTCGCGGTTCCGGACGGGCTGATATCCGGGCCGGCCCAACTGACGGTTTGCGCTGCCGTAGTTGCAACCACAGCAGGGTCGCAGCCATACTGCTCCGCCGGCTATTCGCTCGCGGTGGCCCCTGCGATTCAGACACCGGGGCTACACTAGTCGTTCATGTCTCATGGAACGGATGCCGGATGCCGGATGCCGGTGGCCGGTGGGTTTTTGTTGGCGGCGGCGGCTGCGCTGTTCACGGCGGGCTGCGGATACATCGGTGAACCGCTGCCGCCGCTGGCCAATGTGCCCGCCCGGGTGACCGACCTGGCCGCCGTCCAGCGCGGCTCCCACCTCATTGTGCAGTTCACGATTCCGGATCTGACTACGGAGGCGAAGGCGATCAAAGACCCGGTAAAACTTGACCTGCGCATTGGCACTGCGGGCGCGCCGTTCGACGCGGACAAATGGGCGGCCCAGGCCAAATCCATCCCCCAGGGCACAGCCAAAACCGGCCTTGCGCATTACGAGATTCCGGCGGCGGAGTGGACCAACCAAGAGGCGATCCTGGCCGTGCGCGCGATTGGCGCCAACGGTAAGGAAGCCGGCTGGTCGAGTTTCCTGGTGCTTCCGGTAGTGCCGCCACCCGAGCGGCCCGCGGGTGTCAACGCGACCGCTACCGCCGAGGGCGTCCACCTCACCTGGCGCGCCAGCGGAGCCACCTTCCGCGTCTTCCGCAAGACCATAGGCGAATTCGCTCTTGTGGCCACCGTCCAGCAGCCTCAATGGACCGACACCGCGACCGAGGCCGGCACACCGTACATTTACGTGGTGCAGACGATTGTGCCGTTCGGGAACGAGCCAGTCAAGAACCCCGCTGGCAACACCCCCGCCGGCAACAACCCAGTCGACAAAACAGGCAACGCCATCGACAAACCAGGTAACAACAAGGAAGCGCAAAGCGACCTCTCCGAGGAGTTTCCCATCACCCCGGTGGACACCTTCGCACCGGCGGTCCCGTCGGGCCTCAGCCCTTCGGCGGCGACGAATTCCATCGAACTGGTCTGGGAACGCAACACCGAAACCGACCTGGCCGGCTATCGCATCTATCGCGCCGTCGCCGGAGGGGCGTTTGAAAAGCTGGCCGACGTCAGCCAGATTCCCAGTTATTCGGATCGCAACGTGGAGCATGGCAAGACATATCGATACGCGGTCTCGGCGCTGGACCATGCGGGCAATGAAAGTGCGCGTACGCCAGCGGCTGAGGTCATGGTGCCGTGAGGCGGTGGAGCCACGGAATGCGGGCTCGACGCGCTTACAACTTCAGGCCCTTCAGGTACTCCCGGAAAGGCTCGCCCAGATCGTCGCGGCGGAGGGCGTACTCCACGGTGGCTTTGAGGAATCCCAGTTTGTCGCCGGCGTCGTAGCGGGTGCCTTCAAAGCGGTAGGCGTAGATGGGGCGGCTGCGCAGCATGTGGCGCAGGGCGTCGGTAAGCTGGATTTCGCCGCCCGCGCCAGGGTCGATGGCTTTCAAGGAGCCGAAGATTTCCGGCGTCAGCACGTAGCGGCCAATGATGGCGAGGTTGCTCGGCGCCTCCTCGACCTTAGGTTTTTCCACCAGGTCGCGGATGCGGAAAAGGCGATCGCTGGAACCGTTGTGCAAGACCGGCTCGGCATCAATGCAGCCGTACAGCGAAATGCTTTCGCGCGGCACTTCCATGACGGCCAGCACCGGGGCGCCGAAGAAATTGTAGATGTCCAGGAGTTGACGCAGGCAGGGCGTCCCGGCTTCGATCAGGTCGTCGGCCAGCACCACCGCGAAGGGCTCGTTGCCCACCAGTTCCATGGCGCGCAGCACGGCGTGGCCGAGACCGAGCGCCTCCTTCTGGCGGACGTAAGAGACATCGATCATGTCCGAGATGTTCCGCACGATGGCCAGCAGATCGCTCTTTTTGCGCGTTTCGAGCAAGTACTCCAGCTCGAAGCTGACATCGAAGTGGTCCTCGATGGCGGATTTACCGCGGCCGGTGACGATGATGATGTTCTGAATGCCGGACCGGATCGCCTCCTCCACACCGTACTGGATGATGGGCTTGTCGACTATGGGCAGCATTTCTTTGGGCTGCGCTTTGGTGGCCGGAAGGAAGCGGGTGCCGAGCCCGGCGGCGGGAAAGACCGCTTTTCGAACGGTTGCCAGCATGCCTCCTATAGTAGCGCCGGTCAACCGCGCGCCTCCAGAGCCGCCACCCGGATGGGTGCGGCTACAACCGCCGGACAGCCGAAATTGTGTTTCTACGTCCACTGTGCTATTTATTGTTCTCTGGGAAAAAATACATAATGGCATACGTAATCGCTGAACCTTGCATTGGCACCAAAGATACCGCCTGCGTCGACGCGTGCCCGGTCGATTGCATCCATCCGAAGAAGGACGAGCCGGCTTACGCGGACGCCGAGTTGCTCTATATCGATCCAGTGGAATGCATCGATTGCGGGGCCTGCGTTCCGGTTTGTCCCGTTTCGGCCATTTTTGCGCTGGACGATCTGCCGGAGAAGTGGTCGGAGTTCACGGCGAAGAACGCGGCCTACTACGGTAAGTAGCGCGGCTGTTAAGGCTGCGGCCGCTCGCAGACTGCCCTAGGGCCGGTACGTGGCACTGCACGTATCGGTCTCCCACAGCTTGACTGCGGCGATGCGCACGTTTTCTTTAGCCTGTAATCCGGTCTGAACCTCGTCGTAAATGTACTTGGCCATATTTTCGGCCGACGGGTTGATGGCGTCGAACGGCGGGAATTCGTTGAGCCACTGGTGGTCCATACCGTCCAGGACCGAATGGACCGCGCGTTTCAGTTCCACGAAATCCACCAGCAGCCCAATGGAGTCCAGTTGTTCGCCCTGCAGGGTTACCTGGCAGCGGTAGTTGTGGCCGTGCACGTTTTCGCACTTGCCGTGATAGTTCCGCAGCGCGTGGCCGGCGGAAAACGTCTCTTCGATAGTCACTTCAAACATTGAAAAACTTCTCCACGTCTTCCAGGCGAATGGTAAATCCGTAATCGGGCAGGCTGTCGAAGAAAACCTGGCCGTAGCGCTGCTTGGTAATACGGTTGTCCAACAGGACCAGCACGCCCCGGTCCGACTTGCTGCGGATGAGCCGCCCAAATCCCTGCTTCAGCGCGATGGCGGCCTGCGGGATCTGGTAATCGTAAAACGGATTGCCCCCGGCTTTGCGAATGCTCTCGATGCGGGCGTTGACCACCGGATCGTTGGGAACGGCGAAGGGCAGCTTATCTATGATAACGCAGCTCAACTGCTCGCCCGGCACGTCCACGCCCTGCCAAAAAGAGGAAGTCGCGAACAGCACGCAGTTAGGGGTGGCCTTGAACTCGTCGAGCAGTGCGTTGCGCGGGCCGGTGCCTTGCAGCAAGGTAGGGTATTCGATTTCCAGCGACACGTGGTCGTGCACCAGTCGCATCTGCTGATAGCTGGTGAACAGGACGAAGGCGCGGCCGCGGCTGTGTTTCAGGATGCGGACCACCTCTTCGGCGGCGGTCTTGGTGAAGGCGGGACTGCGCGGTTCCGGTAATTGCTGGGGCACATAAAGCAGCGCCTGCTTCTGATAGTCGAAGTGGCCCGTCACTACCAGGGTGCGGGCGCTATCCAGCCCCAGGCGTTTTTCGGTGTACGCAAAACCGCCGGCGACGGCCAGCGTGGCGGAGGTCAGGACGGCGGTTTCCACCTTATTGAAAAGGCGCTGGGAAACGATGGAGGAGACGTCGATTGGGGTGGCCTGAAGAAAGACGCCGCGGGCGCGCTTCTCCACCCAGTAGACGAAATTCTCGTCCTCTTCCTCCATGACGAAGCGCAAGCCCTGGCTCAGTTCCTGGGTGCGGCGGAACAGCGGCACGATCTCCTCTGGCGGGTTCTGGATCAGTTTCAGATGGGAGGAGACGAGGTCGAGCGCGGTGAGCAGATCGCTGTAGGCTTCTTCGTTTTCTTCGCGGAAGGCTGGGCGGCCGGCGAAGGCGACGCGGCGGTCGCCATCGCCGAAGAGCCCGAAAAAGTATAGAGTGAGCTCATCGACGCGCTGCAGGACGCGATCCAACTCGGGGGTGCCGAACTTTTTCATGCGGCCCATGATGGATATGTCGCGGCGCAGGTCCTGAAAGCGGTAGTTGCTGATGGAGACACCGAAATACTGGCCCACCACGTCTTCGATTTCGTGGGCTTCGTCGAAGACCACGGCGTGGTATTCGGGAAGAATGCCGCCTTCGTAGTTATCGTCGCGCAGGGAGAGGTCGGCGAAGAAGAGGTGGTGGTTGACGATGATGATGTCGCTTTCGGCGGCGCGCTGATGCATCAGGGTGATGAAACAGCGTTCGTAATTGGCGCACTTCTGGCCGGTGCAGAGGTCGCTGCGGGCATCCACCTTGGCCCAGGCGGTGGAGGATTCGGGCAGGCTTTTGATTTCGGCGCGGTCGCCGAATTCGGTGGTGGTTTCCCAGTTGCGGATGATTTCGAAATCGGCGACTTCTTCCAGACCGGTGAGCACCGGCTCTTTTTCGATATCGTAGATTTTCTGGCGGCAGGCGTAGTTGTTGCGGCCCTTCATGTAACAGACTTTGAGCGGGCGCGGAAAGTGCTTTTGCAGGAAGGGGACGTCCTTGAAAAAAAGCTGTTCCTGCAGGTTCTTGGTGCCGGTGGAGACTACGATGCGCTTGCCCGAGAGCAGGGCGGGTACCAGGTAGGCCAGCGTTTTTCCGGTGCCGGTGCCGGCCTCCACGATGAGGTGGCGCTTATCGGCGAGGGCCGATTCCACGGCTTCGGCCATTTCCCCCTGGCCGTGGCGGAATTCGTAGTTGGGGTGCCACTTGGACAGAGTGCCGTGACGGGAAAAGAATTGGCGCGCGGAAGCGGGTCGGGCCTGGGTGGGCATTGCGGTGATTTGATTTTAGCAACACGCTGGTGCGAGTTGTTAAAGTATGAATTCGTGTTCATACTGGAGAATATGAGGATCGGAGAGCGGGGCCAGGTCACCATTCCGAAGGCAATTCGCGACCGTTTCGGCTTGCACGCGAAGACGGAAGTCGAGTTCAGGCTGGAAGCGGGTGTCATCGTGTTGAAAAGAGTCCGCAGGAATTTGGCTCCGAAAGTGGAAGGGGCGGTGTGGCAAAGGCTTCTCCGCGCTCGGGTACTCTTCGGTGGACAAGTTCATGGGCGATGTTCGCGGACGATGATTACCGCTATCGGCACAAACATCCTGCTCGACGTTTTGATTCCCAACGAAACCTTCGCAGACGCGTCAATGGCTGCTGTTGAGGAGGCATCCCAACGGCCGTTTCTGGGAAATGTGGTGTGAAGCGGTTATGTGAAGCAGGTTGTTAACCTGCGGCGGATTGGCAATCCGCCTGTCGCGCCCGCTCTCGCGAGCCGCACTCTTCCACGCGGGACGGATTTGGCGGGGCTATCGCACCAAGGGCGGGAAGCGGGCCCAGATTTTGACGGACTTCTTCGTCGCTTCGCACGCCCAGGTGCAGGCAGACTGCTTGCTGTCGAGAGACCGCGGATTCTATCGCGACCTGTTTCCGGCCTTGAAGGTTATTGACCCGAGCGCCAGGTGATGCAAAGTCCTGATGCCCTGCTTACAGGATCTCGTCGAGTTTCTTGCGGAGTTCGGCTGAAAGCCGCGGATTCTCCCCGCCGGTGGAAATGGCGATCTGCACGTTTCCGCGTTGCACTCGCGCCGGCACGATGAAATGGCACTCTTCGGCGGAATCGGCGATGTTGGCGAAGACGCCCCTGCCTTTGGCGGCGATGCCGACGCGGTGGTTGGTGAGCCGGTCGTTGGTGGCGGCGAAGACCAGCACGTGACCGGCAAGGTCCGAGGCGCGGAAACGGCGGGGCACCAGGCGCACCGCCAAGGTTGTAAACTCGGACTCCCATTCGGGGGCGATTACCGTGACGCACGCGCCGGCTTCCAAAAGACCTCTGGTCTTTCGGAGCGCGACTTTACCGGCGCCAACAACCAGCACCGGACGATCTTTCAGGTCAAGGAAAACGGGATAGTGTTTCAAGTTGGGTGAGTTAGTGCAGCCAGTCGCCTGGGTGGTTCAGACTGCGTCATGGCAGCCGGTTTCGACACTCTGAGCGTCCAACATGCGCGCCTGAGTTGGATATTCGGCCGCCGAAATTGCGCCAGCCGTACCTCCGGCAGGGCCCCAGATCCTCGTTCTCGAGGGTGTCAAATGTAAACGGGCACCTTTCGCGCCTCCTGTTTCCACGGTCTTGGCCAAGTACCGCAAGCCAACAACATAATACACACGTTTTTCGAGACCAAAACAGTGCACTACCGATGTCACCTGTGGTTTCGCCAGAACGTGCGCGCAGCAACCCCACGCCAAGATTTCCCTAAAAAACGAAGTCTGTTCAAGGCTCCAGGGAACTGGCGCTCTCGCCGCTACCCTACATAGCCGTATATCGGATGAGAGGCCGGCGCCCAAGACCGGAGTGGACGCCTCAGGCCGCCATGTGCCCTAAGCCGCCATGTGCTCTAACAAGATCCGCAGCGTTTCGTGCGCCCGAAACATCAGTGACTTTACCGCCGGCACCGAGCAGTTCAGCGCACTGGCGATTTGGGCGTACTCCATCTCGGCGAACTTGTGCATCTGTACTACGGCCCGCTGTTTGGCGGGCAACGATTCCACGGCGCGGCGCACTTCGTCGAGCTTCACCTGGTAGACCAAAAGTTCTTCTACGGACCACCGCCGGTCGGACACCTGCCGGATGGGTTTGTCAACATCCCGATCGTCAAGGCTCTCCTGGAACCTTTCGTGTTTCCGGTCGCGGCGGGAGTTGGAGCCCAGGCGCGCTGCGATCTGGTAGATCCACTTGTTGAACCGTGCCGTCGGTTCGTAGGTGGCGCGGGAACGGTAGAT
Organism: Candidatus Acidiferrales bacterium; assembly: GCA_035570275.1. Taxonomy (GTDB): domain Bacteria; phylum Acidobacteriota; class Terriglobia; order Bryobacterales; family Bryobacteraceae; genus DATMNI01. Next base: position 16,233 of record DATMNI010000056.1, read on the forward strand.
GCGCAGAAAAACGTCCTGGGCCAGTTCCTCGGCCAGCGCGCGATTCTGCACCTTCCGGTACAGGAAGCGAACCATCGCCGGATGGTACATTTCGAGGAGCCTGCCGAAGCTGGCGCCATCACCGGCCTTCACGCGCAGCATGAGCTGGGCGCCGTAATCGGGTTCTTCGGCCTGGGTCTGGGGAACGACGCTGAGCATCGGCTTCTAGGCGTAATTCCCACCGCGGACGGCGAAGTTCCAAAAATCACAGGTGGCACATTGCCGCCCTCAACCTGGGTTACCATGGCGAATTAACATGACGAGTTAACATGGCGAGCACGTGACCACAACAGGATCTGTCGAGGCTGGTTCGGGGGGCGCCGGCGACCACCGTGCCGCGCTGCTGGCCGGGTACCTGGGATGGACGCTGGATGCGTTCGATTTCTTCCTGGTGGTGATGTGTCTCACGGCCATCGGCCGCGAGTTCCACAAGACCGACAAGGAAATGGCCCTGGCCACCGTAGTGACACTGGCCTTCCGGCCGGTGGGCGCGTTCCTTTTCGGTCTGCTGGCGGACCGCTACGGGCGCCGGCTGCCGCTGATGCTCGACTTGATCTTCTACTCGGTGGTGGAAGTGGCTTCGGGCCTGGCGCCCACGTACACTACGTTTATGGTGCTGCGCGCGCTGTTCGGCGTCGGCATGGGAGGCGAATGGGGCGTGGGTGCGTCGCTCGCCATGGAGAAGGTGCCGGTGCGGTTGCGCGGCATGCTCTCCGGATTTCTACAGCAGGGATACGCCACCGGTTATCTGCTGGCGGCGATGGCGTATTTCTTCCTGTTCGAGCGGTTCGGCTGGCGCCCGCTGTTTTTCATCGGCGGTCTGCCGGCGCTGTTGGCGCTGTTTGTGCGCTACCGCGTGAAAGAGTCCGAAGTCTGGAAACGGACGCGGCACGACACCTGGGGACACCTGGGCCGGGACATCGTCTCCCATTGGAAACTGTTCCTCTACATCGCGTTCCTGATGATGGCGATGAATTTCGCGTCGCACGGCACCCAGGACATGTACCCGGCGTTTCTGGAGCGCCAATGGCACTTCGGCGTGTCCGGGCGCTCGGCCGTGACGGCCTGCTCGATGGTCGGTGCGATCCTGGGCGGTACGCTGTTCGGTTGGCTTTCGGACAGGTTTGGGCGGCGCCGCTCCATGGTCACCGCCCTGCTGCTGGCCACCCTGGTGGTTCCGCTGTGGGCGTTTGCGCCATCGGTGCCGCTGCTGGTAGTGGGCGCGTTTCTGATGCAGTTCCTGGTGCAAGGCGCGTGGGGCGTGATTCCGGCGCACCTTTCGGAGCTATCGCCCGATGGTGTGCGCGGCTTCCTGCCCGGCTTCGGTTACCAGTGCGGCGTGCTGCTGGCCAGTGGGGTGAGTTACATCGAAGCCGTGTTCGCGCACACCACCAGTTACGCCATTGCCATGGCGGGCACCGCCGTGACGGTCTTCCTGCTGGCTGCCGCGACGACGGCCATGGGGCCGGAGCGGCGGGCGGCGCGGTTCGGGGAGTGAAGGCAGCGGTAAGGCTGCTCGCGAACTCGGCCCGCGAAGTGTACGGACTGGAGCGGCTTGCCTTCATGGACCGCTGAAGCGCCGCGGCATCCATACATGTCATTGGCCGCGCTTGGCGATCTTCGATCTGCATCACGGCTTGGAGGTCGCAGTTCCATCTACGTCGGGGTTCTTTGGCATGGCCGATCTTATCGAGAATGCGCGCGACGAGGCTACGGCTTGCCAGGGTGTTGTGGTGGGAAGAACCAAGAGACGGATGAGCGGCTTGCGCGTCGGCGACGGCGCGAGCGATTGGCAATGCCTCTTCCGAATGTCCGGTGTTATCGAGTATCCGCGCGAGGAGCCAGCGGCTTAGCAGCGTTTCAGGGTGGGAGGGGCCAAGAGCCGGGTGAGCCGCTTCCGCGTCGGCGACGGCGCGAGCGATTGGCAAGGCGTCTTCCGAATGCCCGGTGTTATCGAGAATCCGCGCGACGAGGAAACGGCTTACTAGAGTGCTAGGGTGGGAAGGGCCAAGATCTGGATGAGCCGCTTCCGCGTCGGCCACGGCGCGAATGATCGGCAACGCCTCTTCCGAGTGGCCGGTGCTATCGAGAATCTCCGCGAGGGAGTAACGGCTTGACAGCGTCTCAGGGTGGGAGGGCCCAATAGCCGGATGGGCCGCTTGCGCGTCGGCGACGGCGCGAGCGATCGGCCGTGCCTCTTCCGGGTGGCCGAGGCCAGCGAGAATTTGGGCCTTGAGCAACTTGGTCCGGAATGTTGGGCGCGCCTTTTTCCCAGCCGTCCTGATTCGCAGAGCCAACGAGTTTTCGACTGCGGGCAACGCCGTGTGATTGAACTCACTAGATCGCTCATTTGCTCTAAGAGGTTAGTTTAGTTTAAACGGCTACGAAAGCGGACGTGCGCCACAGACACGCCGCCTCATGAAGCCTCTGGATTGATAACCGCAATGCCCTCCATTCGCGCAATTTCAGCGAAAGCGGCGTCTGCGACCACCAAGGCATCCAAGCCGGCCCGATGCCGTACATCCAACGCCACGGCAAGTTGGAGCGCGTCCAAGGTTCGCAGACCCTTCCGGTCACCGTATCGAATGATGAGACTCTCCGCCACTGGGTAGTGCAGTTCAGTAACGGCGACAAGAGCGATTGCGCCGCTCGCCACGTCATTAAGGAATCGAATACGCAGCGCGGCGGATTTTTCTCTGCCCAGGTGACCGGTGCGTATCTTTAGAGCCAGTGCAGAGTGTAACTCGACGCCGCCAAGCCGTGAGATGACGATCCGCCGGTCCGGCTCGCCAAACATAGCCACGACTCGTTGGGAACCGAGTTCGGGGTGATAGGGCTTGACAAGCGCGCTGGTGTCGAAGAAGTAGTTCACCGCTCTTAGAATCGCTCCTCGCGCTCCGCGATGATCGCTTCAGACCAGGAACTGGTGTCCATTGCCGTCATTCCGCGCACCTCCTCGTGAGTGGGGATATAGTCCGCCGCCGCGACTTCTTTGTGCGCCTGTTCCAAAAAACTCCGATCGATCAAGGATGCCAAGGGGTCGCCCGAAAGGCTGGAAATAGTGATCCTAACTTGCTGGTGCTCTTCCAACAGCAGCGGTTCCAATGGCCGTAGGACGCCGTTCTCATAAACCGCATCCACCTGCTTCGTCATAATGCCTATATTCTACGCTGGTTTCCTGCAAGGCGCCGAACACAACGCGCAGCACGCTATAATCGCCCTTCCATGCCAACTGTCCCGCGGGGCGCCAGCCGTAGCGCCGACGAGACCCGCGACGTGATTGAGGCTTTCCTCAAAAGCGCAAAACAACCAGCCGTGCTGGAACCCGGCGAAGAACTGCTGGAACTGACGGGGGACAATTTCGCGCTCGAAATCCGCGGGTCCCGCCTCACCCTGCAGGCGTGGGATCGCACGCGCAACCTGACGCGCCGCATCCTGACCATTCACGAGCCGGCCGGGGCGCGACTGGAGCTGACGGTGGAGCGCTTCGCGCGCCGCGAAGGGCAGATGTTCCTGCTGGATCTGGCGCGGCCGTCGGGAGCCGATATGGGCCGGCGTAGCGGGAGGCTGGTGTTTCGCGAACGCTTCCGGCTGTTCCTGCGGCGCCAGTTTCCCGAATGGAAGCTGGCCGAGGTCAGCGCCGAAGCCAATCTCGAATTCAGTCTGTCGCCCGCCTTTCCTCGCGCCTTCCTTCGCCACGGCCAGCATGGCTGGGCGGCCATCGCCTGCCCCGCGGAAGGCGATGCCGCGGCGGTCCTTTCCTTCGGCTTGATCTGGCTCTCTTACCTGCGGGCGCGCGAACGCCGCGTCGCCGTGGAGGGCCTGGCGATCTACATCCCGTCGGGACGCGAACGTGCCGCCGCGCTGCGCTTGCTCTGCCTGGACCCGGCAACGGCGCGCTTCGAACTCTTCACTTACTCCGAGGAGGACTTTGTTGTGCGCATCGATTCGCGAGACTACGGTAATCTGGACACGCGCCTGGAACCCTGCCGGCGGGCGGAGCCCAATCTGGACGAAGCGTGGCGAAGCATCACGTCGCTGCCCGGAGTGGAGCGCATTCCCAAGCACGATGGGCGGGCCAGCCTGCGAGTGCGCGGCATCGAATTCGGCGAACTCTCGGGCCGCGAGTTGCTCTTCGGCCTGGGCGAGCGGCGGCCGGCCGGCGAGCATCATCGCGCCGAAATCGAACGGCTGGTCGAAGAACTTGACCGTTTGCGGTCACCCGATAGCACCGACCGCCAACACCCGTGGTACCGGCAGTATCCCGAGGCCTGGCTGGAATCGCAGGCGCGATGCCAGATCGAAACCCTGGACGCTTCGGCCCTGTCCGATCCGGTGTACGGACAGGTGCCGGCCTTTGCCGCGGGTGAGCGCGGCATCCTGGATTTGCTGGCCGTGGAGAGAAGCGGCCGGCTGGTGGTGATCGAACTGAAGGCATCGGCCGATTTGAATCTGCCGCTGCAGGCGTTGGACTATTGGATTCGCGTCAAATGGCACCTGGACCGTGGCGAGTTTCCGGCCAACGGATACTTCCCCGGCGTGATGCTGCGGCCCGATCCGCCGCGTCTGCTGCTGGTCTCGCCGTCGCTTGAGTTCCACTCCACGACGGAGACGATCCTCGGCTATTTTTCGCCTGGGATTGAAGTGGAGCGAATCGGGCTGGGAGTGGATTGGCGGAAGGGCTTGCAGGTGATGTTCCGCCTTTCGGGCGCGGACCGGCCGCAATAATCTGTCGGGATACTGCTTGCCGAAGCGCGCGGCTCCGCGGGACAATGGGGCCCGTGCGACTGGCTTGGTTCCTGTTGTGCGCCGCGGCGTGGGCGCAAGATACGCGGGTGATTCTGCTGGGCACGGGCACGCCAAACCCCGAGCCGGACCGCATGGGCCCGGCGGTGGCGGTGGTCTCGGGGGACCACGTCTACGTGGTGGATTGCGGGCCCGGCGTGGTGCGGCGCGCGGCCGAAGCCGGCATCAGGATGGAGCAGTTGACGCGCGCTTTTGTCACCCACCTTCACTCCGACCATACCGCCGGATGTCCGGACCTGATGCTGACACCGCCGAATGCCGGACGCAACGACCCGCTGGAAATCTACGGCCCGCCGGGTGTGCGCGCCATGACGGAAAATCTTCTGCGGGCCTTCAAGGAAGATCTGGAGATGCGCATCCACGGCACGCAGCCCTCAGACCCCCGGGGCTTTGTGGTGACGGCGCACGATGTGAAGCCGGGCGAGGTTTATCGCGACGCGGCCGTGCGCGTGACCGCGTTCGCCGTGCCGCACGGCAACTGGAAACATGCCTACGGTTACCGGTTCGAAGCCAGGGACAAGGTGATCGTGATCTCGGGCGACACCACTTACAGCGAGAGTCTGGCGGAGATCGCCAAAGGGTGCGACATTCTGGTTCACGAAGTCTATTCTCAGAGGGGCTGGGAGCGGCGCACGCCGGACTGGCAGCGCTACCACGCGGCGTTTCACACCGCAGCGCCGGACGTTGGAAGAATCGCGGCCAAAGTGCGCCCGCGAAAACTCGTGCTGTACCATTTATTGCCCATGGGCGAAACCCCGGAGCAAGTGCTGCGGGAGATTCGCGAGCATTACGATGGCGACACCATCTACGGCAAGGATCTGGACGTGATCCGGTAGGAGGGTTTTGACGCGCTTTTCGGCGCGCCGGTAAAACTCCGAGCAACCCAGGGGATACGCGCGGAGTGAGAGCCAGTCTATCGGGACACCGCTTGCCGATGCGCAGCTCGGTACGGCGCCACTCGGCACGGAGCCGCGACCGTGAGTACTGAGGGAGCGGTGATCTCGAGGTGTGCATCCGGGAAGTCATATTGTGGAAGTGGACCTCGATGGCCAAGGGTCCTTGCCGATCAGCAGGCTTCGCATGGTCGCAATGCGGCCGCGCGCCATAGGGCCGGTGGCGCCGGCCTCACCGGAGCCGGTCAGGCCGCTATCGGTGTCGATGCCAATCAAGCAATTCCAGCATCGGGGAGCCTCCTCGTAAACCGACTATACCGCCAACTGTGGGGCAGCTTGTTGCGCTGGGGCGGATTGGCAATCCGCCGGTCGCGATTTGACTCGGCCCCGGGTAAGTCGCAAACCCTGGCTCGCTGCCGCATCGCGCCGGCGGATTACCAATCCGCCGCAGGATACCATCCTGCCCCACAGACAGCTACCGAACCTGCACCAGGTCCTTCAAATCGGTCGATGCCCCAGCGGCGGCGCTCGCCTTCGCCGCCGGCACCGCGATTGCGACATCCACGTTCTTGCAGATCTTTTCCGTGCAGGCCTGGCCCTTCAGCGTCAGCGTCGCGGCGGCGCCACCCGCACGCCGCACCTTCGTCACGAACTCTGCCTGCCGGTCGAAGCCCCAACTGAACCAGCGCAACTCCGGACGGGAGAAATCCTTGGGCGGAGTCTGATACCAAGGGCCGGCAATCTGCAGGCCGCCGACCGCTGCGATCTCAGTAGCGCGGTCGATGCTGATCGCCGGTTTGCCGGCCAGCTTCTCCTCGGCGCGCACCTTGTTGTCCATGGCGAAGGTGTGCCAGCCCGCGCCCAGCGTCGCCCGCACCACCAGGTAAGGGCCGTCCACGCGTGCCTGGTAGGCAACACAAAGCTCGTCATCGTGGCGCACTTCCACGGCCGGGCTCCAATCGCCCGCTTGCGCCATGGCGCAAGACGCAAAAAGCAAACCTATTGATGCGGTGCTCGAGGAGGAAATCTTCATTTGCGAAAACTCAGTACGTAAGTGTGGAGCGGCATTTGGATGCGTTGACCCGCGCGCAGAACGTCCAGCGTCACGGAGTCTCCGGCCTTCTTCCGGAGCTTGATGAACAACTCGGCGGTGTTGGCCAGGTCGTCGCGTTCCACGCCATCCACGCCGAAGATGATGTCGCCGGCCCGCAGTTCATGGGTCTTTCTAATTTTGGCAAATTCGGCGACATACTTCACCTGGCTGGCGAAGCCGTCCGCCTTGAGGCCGAACTTCTCCTTCTCGGCGGCAGTGAGGGGGCGGTCCTCGAAGTCCAGCCGCGGGTCCACGCTGGACTGGCGGAAACGCAGGTCGGTCCACCACCAGCGGTCAGGCAGAGCGACGGTCAAATCCACGGGCGCGCCGCCGCGGTCCACCGAGATCGTGACGCGCCGAGCGCGCCGGTCGACCTTATCGTAGCGATACTGCAAATCGCCAAAGGTCCAAACAGACGTGGCGTCGAGCGCCGTGATGCGGTCGCCGGGCTTCATGCCGGCTGCTTGAACGGCGGCCTGGGCGTCCTTCACCACCAGGCCCTTCGGCACGTCCAAATAAATGCCGAGAGTCTTGATATCGGGCGAGTGAAAGAGGTGCGTCAACTTATCGAGCGTGCCATCCTGCTCGCGCTGGATGTTCTGGAAATCGCCGATCAGGTGGCACTCCACGCAGGCGTGCTGGGCGAAGGTTCGCTGCACCAGCAGCGGAATCTGGCGCGGGTAGAGTGGTTTGGGGAGCTCGGCCGCGGGCTGGGACTCACCCTTCAGGTATCGCTGGTGCAGCGCGAGGCCCTGCCTGGCGGCAAGTTCGAGGCTGTCCATGTCGAGATAGGTGTCGGCGGACGCCGAATCGCGGCCGCCATACCGCATGTAGATCTGCTCATCGGCATTCAGGATGAAGAAATAGATTGTGTTGATCCAGTCGCGCTCAAAAAGAGCGACGTTGGTATCGTCCATGCGGGTGATGCGCAGGCACACGTATTGAGCGAGTTGTTTGCCTAACGGAGAATCTTTCGGTGACAGCACAACCTGTGCGTCAAAAATGCGTCCCTCGATTCAAGCCTCGCACCGGAACTCCATGAAGATGGGCTTGCGGGTTTCGCGCGCCTGGCGGAGTGCCTCGCGATAGTCGCCCAGCCAGGCGATCCCGTTATCTTCGGCGGCCAGCGAGCCGCCAAACGAGACGAGCGCAGATAGCAGAACAAAAAGAAAGTAAAAGTACTGTTTCCAGGTTTTCATAGGAAGCCCTCGATTCCGTTATGGTAACAGAGGCGCCGCTTGCACCTGTGGGGCAGGTTGTTAACCTGCGGCGGATTGTTAATCCGCCTGCCGGGACCAAGCGTGATGCCGGCCAGGCGCGTTGCCAATCCGCGCCGCAGATTGGCAATCAGATTAACAATCTGCCCCATAAGTGAGCGGCCTTACACCGGCACCGTGAGCAGACTGTCGGCGCCGAAATAGGTTGCACCGGGGTGCGGGATCGATGGCGATGAATGGAATGTTCGCCTCCAGATACTTGGAAGCGATAGCGGCGGCGATCAATTCGTCGGTCTGGAATTCGGTGACCAGGTCCACTTGTTCCTTGATCAGGTACCCAATGGTCCTGAAGATCGTTGGTATGGTAGCACGTAGGATTTGCCACCTGTAGTCCATTTCAGCGATCCATGCCTGCCTTCCAGGCGGTAATCCACGGACGACGTACTGGATCTTACCCCACCCATTCAGATCCGGCCCGTCTCCAAAGAATGCCATGCCGTGCTTGGTGTGTGGGTCGTGCAAGATCGGTTCCGTGTGTTGTTCCAAGACCATGAGCGTGAGCTTGCTCAGTGGAGATTTTGGATCGCGGAGATTGAGTTTGTTTCCGGCAGGGGGACTCTTAGCCCATTGGCGATGCTGCGTTGTTCGGCATATCTCATCGCTCACTGCAAACGGCCTTCCCTGTATTCCTCAGACCACCCAAAGACTATTTCACCTATTGCATCCGGGCTGTGCTCGTCATCGGCTAATTCGATCCAGAGCCACCACTACCGCCCGCTGCGTCTATGGCTATTCCACGCCGTCGTGATGGTTTGGTGTGGGCGCGGGCGTTGGGAGTCTGGCTCGGCCCGGTCACTGATATCGTAGAAGGGTATGACCAGGGTTCAGGTACGATTCCGGCTGCAGAAGCCCCTCGACGATGCCATGCTCGAACACATTTCGAACGCTACGGCTATCTACGGCATTCAGAAGTTGCAGGTGGCGCCATCGCTGGATGCCTTGATGGTGGAGTACGACGCCACGCGGCTGCGTCCGGCGGAGGTGGAAGCGGCGCTGGCCGGGGCGGGAATCCCGGTGGAGCGCGCCGGCTAGTCATTTGGGCGCGTATCACTTGGGCGCACGCTGGCGCCCTCGAGAAGCCGCCTGGATGGCCAGCAGCCTGAGATAACCCGCGGCGGCGCGCAGGCGGACGGGTTCCTTTTCGTCCTGCAGCATGGGCTCAATGGCGTTGATCAGAGACGGGTCGTTGCGCAGGCTCAGCGAATGCACGGCGGCGGCGCGTACCGACGAGTCCTTATCGGATAGCGCATCCTGTAGAGCCTCGATCGTGTCGGCTTCCTTGTCTTTGCCCAGTAACAGCGCGGCGCTGGCACGTCCGGAAACGCCGGAGTCGGTCAGTATGGACTGCATGGAGGCGACACCTTCACCGAAGCCAGGCAGCGGGACGAAACCGACCCCTTGCTGCACCGCGAACAGGAAGGTGGTGCGCGGCGTATGCATCATTCGCAGAGCGGTGCGTTTTTGGATGGTTAAGAAACCGGAGGAAGTCTTGCTCTCCTTGGCCAGCACGGCCAATAGGGCCTGCCTGCCCGCCGGTTCGTGCCGGTTGAAGAGGGCCTTGGCGGCGGCGAAACTGACTTCGGGCACGTCATCGTCAAGCGCCTTCAGCAGTGCGGCGGTAGCGGGCTTGGTCTTCACTTCGGCCAGGCTCGCGACCACGGCCTGGCGCACTTCCACGTCTTTGTCCTGCAGCATCTGCTGCAGGGTTTCAAACAGGCGCCCGTTGCCGGGAGCCAGGCTCAATGCCACCACGGCCAGCTTGCGCGTGTCCGGATTCCGGCTTTCCAGCGCGTGCTGCAAGATCTCGCTGCACTGCGCCTCGGTGGCCGCGCCGGCCGGGGTGGCGAAGATCGCGGCCACGGTGAGCATCCAGATCCATCTTGGTGTGTTGTCGGCCATGACCCATTATCACCGGCGCCGATGACGAGGCAAGGGCCAATAAAGCGGAGCGCAACCTTACCGAACCCGTTTTGAGAAACGCCGGGAGCACCCGAGAATAACAGTGCCTATGCCGAACAACAACAGGGATCCCGGCTCCGGCGAATCGGACGTGGTGACGATCGTAGAATTCCGAGCGTTGAAAATGTATCGTCCCAGGACGTTGCTGTTCAGATCGTGACTGACAAGTGCATCGACGCCACCGTTTAACAGAGCACCCGGTATGCCGGAACCAGTCAACTCAAACGAGGTTCCCGAACTCCCGGTGCCATTGGAGAATCCGGCGCGGGCCGAACTGCCACCCAGTCCTCCCGATCCGCCGCTGGCATCGCCCGTTTCCCACAAAAGCTTGTCATAGTTAAAGACGATGTCGAAATTCCCGGCCCCCGTGTCTGAGCGATCGACAAGCAGGAGTTGGAAACTGTCTGTCTTGTCTACGTGTGAGTTGTAGTAGCCGACATTAATCCAGTCGAAGCCGAAGGCGGGGTGGCCGTCGAAGGTCCCGCTTCCGAACGTGGTCACTCCGCTGGCTGGGTTCCGCGTATCGACATCGGCGAAGAACGGCGCGATGATTTGCGCGTGCGTCCCCGTCAAGCCGAAAGGCGTAAAGGTGTTCAGCGGCCCCGATAAGGTGACATTACCGTTGGTGTTCAGGAACACGGAACTGAAGTTCACCCCAAAGAAGTCCATGGTAAACCCAACAGGTATTGCCGTGCCGGCACACGTTCCGCCATTACCGGCGTTGGTGCACCCGCTCGGTGCCGTCCACGTACCGTCGTCGTTGCGGCCATCACTGGTCGTGTTGAAACCGGGGACTATCGCACCCCCAAAGCTCAAGTTGGCCCAAACGGCGCTCAAGCAAAGACCTCTGAGGATCTGTCTCATCTGCATTTTTCGTTCCCTCCATTTATTTCCAGGACGGTCATTTCTTATCCTCCAGCGGCCCGATTATAACCACATCTTCTTTTCGACTAAACCGCGTTAGCGCAAAATGAGCTTACTAGTACCTTCTGTAGCACGTGATGTTTAATACATTCATGGGATCGGGGTCATATCAACCCGGTTGTTTGGGGTTCCGGGAGAACTTACGGACCCAATGCCGGCCTGAATGGAGGCAGTTTTCCGGCGGGTCGTTACAAGAGGATGAACCTTGTACGCGCGCCGAAGATATCGACGCAGCATACTGGAAAAACCGGTGTTAAACCGCCGGTCTATGAGCGCGTCAACGGCCCGCCCGGCTCAACTCCACGCCCTTGGTGCTGACGTAGTATTTGGCGATCATGTTGGGATTCTCCCACACCGGCAGCGTCTCGGGCCGCTTGAGATACTCGAAGAACTGATTGGTCACCTGGGCAAAGTGGGCTTCGTGGCCTACCCGGTAACGGTCGGGAATGGTGACGCGGATCTGCCCTCCCCGCTCGTCAAGGCGCTCGTCCAGACCGACGCCGGGGTACTGCTTGGCCAGCGCGCCGATTTTGCCGCGCAGCGCGTAGACCACACACCGGTGGTCTGGAACCACGTACAACTCCGGGCGGTAGTTTTCCTCTTTCCCCTGCCGGACCTCAACCCGCGACTTGGACCCGCGAAAGACCGCGTAGTGCGTGTCGCCGCCGCCCTCTTTGACCGGCCCGGAGGCCGCTTCCCAACGCCACAGTACATCGAGCCTGGTGTGGACGCCGCGCAGCGCGTAGGTGACGCTGGTGTTGCAGTAATAGTCGAGGCCTTCGCCCGGCACTCCGGTCACCTGCCGGAATTGCTCCGCAGTCATGCTGGTGGGCCAGCGGGCGGCCGCCAGCATGCGAATCTCGCTGCGATAGTCGATGGCAATTTCCGGGAACAGCGTCCACTGCACCAGGTCCACCAAATGGGTGCCGACATCGGCCAGGGCCTCGCCCTGTTCTGCAATGTCGAAGAACCAGACCGGCCGCAGGTTCGGCACGCCGGCAACCAGCTTCAGGATGTGGTGAACGCTCTCCATGTAAACCGACGGTTCCTCTGGCGACCCCGGCAGAATCGTCCCGAACACTTCCGCATCGTTCACCAATTCGCGCTGCAGGATGGAGGTGATCTCAAAGCGCTCGGTCATGATGTCGTAGGCGATCAGGCCCTGGCGGGCGGCAGCCGGCAGCGCCGCGGCGAGTTCCGGCAAATCTTCCGGGCGGATGATCCACGGCTTGTCTGCCAGCACGTGCAACCCGACATCGAGCGAGGCGCGGATGCGGCCGATCTTGGCGCGGTTGCGTCCGGACAGCACCACGATATTCCCCGGCCGGTCGGCCACCATGCGCTCCAGGAAGTATGGCGCGGTCTGCACGTTCAACTCCCAGCCGGTGGGGTTCTCGCTTCGCAGATTGAAGCGGGCGATGCGGTCCAGGTGTGCAATGAGGTCCGGTCCGAGCGGTGCGTAAACGGCAACGCGTTTCGATACGCCGGCATACATCGATTTCTGGATCAGCGCGGCGTGAAAGTGGCCGGGGTCAAGAATGATCAGCCGGAATTCGTCCATGGCAAGTTCAGGTTACTACAGCCAAGACCACTTCCTCACGGTCGAGCGGCAAGTCGTGGCTCGGTACGGGGGCGTGGCTTGCCGGCTCGGTACGGAGGCGCTGAATGGCATCGGGCACGTCCACGAATTCGGCCCACTGATACTCGCGCAGCGCGTCGATGGCGGTCCAGGTAGTGTGGTAGCGCTTGTGGACGTCGGTCCCGTGGACATCGCCCCAACTGCCATCGGCGTTCTGGTGGGCCAGCAGATACTCCACGCCGGCGGCAATGCCGGGGTCGGTGTCGGTGAGGCCGAAGGCCCGCAGGCAATCCAGAAACTCGCCCAGCAGCTCGGGGTCATCCGCATCGATCGGCGACTGTAGATGGGCGCGCAGGTATTCGAATTCCTGGGGCAGCCACTCCGGCAGCAGGCGGAACCGGCTGTAGTCGTTCAGCGTATAGACGAGGTGGGTGATGGCGTAAACAATGTCGGCGAACTTCGTGTTGGCGGCTCCTTCCGTTCCAGGATAGGGCCGCATGGCCGGGGCACAGCAGGCCACGGCCGAGTGCGACGCCCCGAGGGGCATGCCGAAACCATCGGCGGTGTAAGTCAAGACCAAGGCGTCGCACCAGACGTCGTAGCGGGAACGGATTTCCAGCTCGGCACCGCACTGGACGCAGTGAACCTCGCCGCCGGGCGATTGGGTTTCGCATTCGCCGCACCGGGCGGGCAGGTCGTCGGGCGGAGGCTCCTGCGCCGGGTCGAAGCCCAGGTAGTCCCGGGCCGTGAATTGGCCGACTTTCCGGCCCAAGTGTTGGCGCAGGCGAGGGTCGTCCACACCCAGCCTACGGGCCACGTCCATCAGGGAAATGTAATAGGCCACCTCGCTGGCGTCGGCCAGAGCAGGCAGCGCGGTTTCCTTCCCGTGGCTTTCCTGTGCGTGGTTTTCCTGTGCATACCACCGGCGCGCCGATTGCGCACCCATTTCCAGCGCGCGCCGGCGCAAATCCGGATCGCTGGCGGTGCGCGAAATGCAATAGAAACACCAGAGGTAATCGCCGGCCCATTCGTCAAAATGTTCGCCCGCCAGGGAGTGCTGAAAAATGAAGTGCAATCCCCGCTCCACAGCCTCTTTTCGACTGGTCATCGCACCGACATGTCGCGGACGTAGATGTCTTTGAAACGCATATTCCCTTCGCCGCCGGAGTGCAACTGCAGCGCGATGTACCCGTCGAAGGACTTGGGGGTGGGGTCGGTGAAATCTATGATCGTGATGCCGTTGAGGATCGCCACCATGTGGTTGTTTTCCACCTTGAGGAGAAACTCGTTCCAATCCGTGGGCCGCAACACCTGTTCGTACTCGGGCGAAGGCCACGCAATCCACCCGCGGCCATCGCCGTAGAGCCCGCCATTGTGGTGGTTCAGCGTGCGGTCAATCTCGAACTGCATCCCGCTGGAGACGTCGACGGTACCCGGCTTGAACTCGGTGTGGAAATAGACGCCGCTGTTGCCATCGTCTTCGCACTTGAACCGGATCGAGAGCCAGAAATCCTTGTACTTCTTTTCGGTTTCCAGGTAGCCATATGCCTTGGTGACGCCCTGTCCGTGAATGGTGCCATCCTCGACCGTCCACTTTTCGTGGCCCACCGGGACCCAGCCCGTCAGGTCTTTGCCGTTAAACAGCCTTACCCATTGTTCGTTGGAATAGGGTGCGCGGTTCTTCGGCACCTGGGCCGAGGCTAGCGCGGCAATGGCGATTGTGAGCAGGATAATTCGGCGCATGTACGATTCTCCCTCAGGATCATTTCCGCGTGGGGCTACGCCCGGAAATCCTCAGCGGACTATTGCCCTGCCACAACCACCGTAACAGGGCACTCCGCACGTTTCGCCCAATCGCATTCACCGATCTTACGACAAAACAACCGGAGCAACAAATCACTCTCGGTTACGGGAACGCCGGTGCGTGTCGCGAACTTTGCCACGCGGTCGGCGCAGGGAGTGTACGTGTGCCGGACTGGCGCTCTTCCGATTGCCGCTCGCCCGATTGCCGCTCGGCTGCGTCAATCGCGAAAGCACCTACGGCGGCGCTTCCTGGAACGACCGGGTGCTTAACCGAATCGGGGGAACCGCCCTGTGAGCACGTTTCTGTGGGGCAGGTTGCCAACCTGCGGCGGATTGGCAATCCGCCTTCCGACGTTCGGAGCGAGCCCCGGGGCGCTCGTTGGGCCAGCCTCAGGCGGATTACCAATCCGCCGGTCGCGGTAGGGATGCCGGTCTGCCCGGCACCCCCCGCACAGATCCGTGCGAGCGCTCCTAACGCACACGGTTCTTACCTTGGATGTTTTGACGCAAAGCGCACCTCCGGATACGGATGCAGGATCTTGA
>DATMNI010000057.1:0-8285 GCA_035570275.1 Candidatus Acidiferrales bacterium
TGCTCGAAAACAGCCAGGTGCCGATCCGCGTTCCGAGCCGGCTCGGAGACCAGCCTCTTTACGAAAACCTGACGGTCCAAGACACTCCGGTTCGCTTTGCGACGGGGCGGGTTGTGGTGAATGGCCATCCATACACCATTCAGGTTGCGGCGCCCCTGAAGGAGTTTTACGAAGCCCTGGAACGATTCCGTCTCATCCTCTGGTCTTCCGCGCCGCTGCTCCTGATCGGGGCTGGTTTGGGCGGGTATTTGATCAGCCGGCGTGCGTTGAAGCCGGTCGATCGGATCGCGGCCGCGGCCGAATCGATCAGCATCATTAACCTGTCCGACAGGCTGGAGGTTCCGAGATCCGCCGACGAGCTCCAACGTCTATCTGAGACCCTGAATCGAATGTTGACCCGGCTGGATACCTCAGTACAGAGAATGTCCCAACTCACGGCGGACGCCTCGCACGAGTTGCGTGCACCGGTTTCGTTGATTCGCACGACGGCTGAGCTGGCGGTGCAGGGCGGCCGCACGAACATCGAATACCATGAGGATATGGCGCAAATTCTGGCCGAGGCGGAGCGCACCAGCCGTCTGATCGACAGTCTGCTTCTGCTCGCCCGGGCCGATGCGGGCAAGGGCGGACTGCAGCATGAACTCACGGATGTCTCGATGAGCGTTCGGGAAGCGGTGGGACAAGGGCGCGGCCTGGCCGCTGAGAAGCGGATTGACTTGACAGCCGATCTGATTTCGGAACCTATCGTGGTGCGCGGGGACGGCGAAGCCTTGCGCCGGCTGTTTTTCATTTTGATCGACAATGCTGTCAAATACACTCCGGAAGCGGGACGAGTCCAAGTAGGCGTGCGACCGCAAGAGGGGCTGGCCACGATCACGGTGACGGACTCTGGAATCGGCATTCCGGAATCCGATCGGCCGCACATCTTCGATCGCTTCTGGCGCGCGGACAAGGTGCGATCCAGGGGCATGGGTGGGGCTGGCTTAGGCCTCTCAATCGCCCGCTGGATCGTGGATCAGCACCACGGATCGATGGACGTTCAGAGCCAACCCGGTAAAGGCAGCACCTTTACGGTAAAGATTCCCTTCGCCGACGGAGGCGCCTGGGGCTCGCCCGTGGGAAGCGCTAAGGCTTCGCCACCTGCGCCCTGATCTTCCTCACCGACCTGCACGATCGCGCGCTGGCAGGCGTCCTGCCGGCGGCCAATTCTTCCGCTGTCAAGTAATCAAAACAGCGGCCGAAGCCGCGCCGCGAACATGGGCGAGCCCAGTCGCCGCAATCAACGAATCGGCGTCCGGGATTGTCTTCCTGCTCGCTCCTGCGCCACAGCGACGCCCAGTGGGCGGCCACTTCGCGATCCACGTAAAGAACGCGACCCTTTCCGCCAACTGACTTCCGCCTCCTTGTTTAGTACAATCGACCTGATTCCCGGAGGGGGAAAACATGAGCGACGAGTTCGTAATGGGGCGGCGGCGATGGCTCGGGTTGACCGCCGCAGTGGGCGCGGGTCTGGCGGGGTGCAAGCACGAAGCGCCGGTGGCGGAGGCGGAACCCAGCCAGTTGGGCAAGCCGGTCAGCGCGTATGGGGAACGCTCGGCCTTCGAGACTGTCAAGCGCACGCTGCCGGAAACGCCCACGCCCGAGGTGGCGTCCAGCCGGACACCGCTCCAGGATTCGTGCGGAATCCTGACGCCGTCCTCCTTGCACTTCGAACGGCATCACGCCGGGGTGCCGAAGATCGATCCGGCGCAGCATCGGTTGATGATCCACGGGCTGGTGGACCGGCCGCTGATTTTCAGCGTCGAAGAATTGAAGCGGCTGCCTTCGGTTTCGCGCATCTATTTCCTGGAGTGCTCCGGTAACAGCGGCAGCGAATGGGGGCAGAAGACCGGCGGCACCGCGCAGGCGAGCCACGGTCTGGCCAGTTGCAGCGAATGGACGGGCGTGCCGCTTTCGCTGCTGCTGGCCGAGGCGGGTGTACAGAAAGCGGCGAAGTGGCTGATCGCCGAAGGGGCCGACGCCTGCAAGATGCAGCGCAGCCTGCCGACGGAGAAAGCCATCAAAGATACCCTGGTGGCCTGGGGCCAGAACGGGGAAGCGTTGAGGCCCGAACAGGGTTATCCGCTGCGCCTGGTGGTTCCCGGCTGGGAAGGGAACATCAACGTGAAGTGGCTGCGGCGTTTGAAGGCCGTGCCGGAGCCGTACATGGTGCGCGATGAGACGTCGCATTACACGGACCTGATGCCGGACGGCACGGCGCGCGTCTTCACGTTTGACATGGAGGCCAAGTCGCTGATCACGTTTCCCTCCGGCGGGCACAAGCTCAAGAGCCCTGGGCTTTACCAGATCACCGGCCTGGCATGGTCGGGCCACGGGCGCATTGACCGCGTGGAGGTCTCGATGGATGGCGGCGCCACGTGGCGCGAGAGCAAGCTGCAGGAGCCGCGCCTGCCGATGGCCTTCACGCGCTTCGACGTGGGCTGGAGTTGGGACGGCAAGGAGGCCGTATTGCAGTCGCGGTGCACAGACGATACCGGGTACGTGCAGCCGGCCAAGGACGTGCTGGTGGGGGTGCGCGGGCTGAATTCGCAATATCACTACAACGCCGTCAAGTCCTGGAAAGTGACGTTGGGCGGGAGCGTGACCAATGTGTAGGTGCGGGAAGCGCGCACGACGGCTGGGCTTGGTGCTGGTGGCGCTGCTTGGGCTGGTTGCGGCGTTTGGGTTGGTTGCAACGGGCGGGCTGTGGGCGCAATCGCCGAAATACGGGCTGGGCCGCGCACCATCGCCGGAAGAGATCCGGCAGTGGGACAGCTCCGTGGCTCCCGATGGCGCCGGCTTGCCGGAAGGCAGCGGCACCGCGGCGCAGGGCCGGGAAGTCTACACAAATCGTTGTTCCAAATGCCACGGCGCCCAAGGCCAGGGCGGGGACAGTGTCGCATTGGCCGGCGGTCAGGGCACGCTGCAGAGTGCCAAGCCGGTGCGGACCGTCGGCAGCTATTGGCCGCATGCCACCACACTTTGGGACTACCTGAACCGCGCCATGCCGTTCAAGAACCCCGGCGTGCTGAGCCGCGACCAGGTTTACGCGGTGACGGCCTACGTGCTGTTTCTGAACGGCATCGTGGCGGAGAATGCGGTGATGGACGCGAAGAGCCTGCCCAAGGTACAGATGCCGAATCGCAACGGGTTTGTGGCCGATCCGCGGCCCGATGTCGGTAAGCGGCCTATGCGGTGAGGGGCGATGGCGGCGTCCACAGCCGATCCGCCGCGGGCGAGGATTTGCGTGCCGGTTTGGGAGGCTGCAACCTGGCTGGTGGCGGCGAGGCCCTTGCTGGCTGATCACCTTGGACCGGCAGCGTCTCTGCCAGGAGTTTCGCGCACGTTAACGCTGCCTGGTCACGCCAAGGTTGGCGAAATAGCCGCCAGAGCCCTCGCCCACCCAGAGGCCAAGAGATCCGTGGGCGCGGTCGCTCAATTCTTTGACAACGAGGCAGGGCGCGCTTCCGCCGTTCACGAAGACGGTCACCTTTGGCCGCTCGACCACCACACGGACGTGAAACCATTCATCGCCGTCGGGCTCGGGAATCACGGGCTTTTCGTATTCGCCCGGATGCTCGGACCGGAGCGTTTGCCAGGGCCATCGCGGGTGAGAGGCGTATTGCACGGCGTGGCTGTGGCGCTCCGGGTCGGCCGCGCGAAAGTTGAACGGCCTGAAGTACACCGCGTCGTGCGTCTGCGCATCGGCCACGCGGAACGCGATGCCGACAAAGCTCCCTTGAATGGGCTGGCTGCGTCCCAGCATGTCGATTTCGATGACTCCATTGGCAAAGTCATACCCGTCAAGCCACACGACGCCCATACCGGCGCCTTCGCTGAGCTTCAACGCGCGCTTTCCCTTGACATCGACAACCGAGGCCGTGCGGCCGGTAATCTTCCATCGCGGGTCTTTCCCGATGGCAGTCAAGTCCAGATTCTCTGGTGACTGTGCGCCCGCCGGCGTCGCCATGCAGGCAAGCATGACGATCAGGCACAGTCTGGCATTGGTTGTCTTCAGGATTCGCATGGTGGCTGCTCCCTAACTAAACGTGCCCAGATTTTGTTCCTATTCATAACGCAGTGTTACCGCCGGGTCCGCCCGCATCGCCCGCCGGGCAGGCAGCCAACTGGCCAGCAGCGCCGCCGCCATTAGCGCGCATACCATCACCGCAATCGTCAGGGGGTCGAATGCGCGGACTTCGAACAACTGGCTCTCGATGAGGCGCCCGAACAGTCCCGCTGCCGCGATTCCGATCGCTACTCCTGCTGCCGCGAGGCGCAGCCCCTGTCCGACCACCAGCCGCAGCAGCGCGCCCCTCTCGGCGCCGAGGGCGATGCGGATACCAATCTCCCGCGTGCGCTCGGTGACCGCGAAGGTGAGGACTCCGTAAAGGCCGAGCGCGGCCAGCAACAGGGCCGCGGCCGCAAAGAGGCCCAGCAGCCGCATCGCAAACCGCCTGGGAGCCAATGAATTCGCCAGCAGAGCTTCCATCGGCTTGATGTCGTACAACGGCAGCTTCGGATCCGCGGCCCGCACCGCATCCCGGATGGCAGCCGCGGCGGCCGATCGATCACCCGAGGTCTTGACCAGAATGGATCCCATTGCCGTCGGACGCTGGTATAGGCTGGCGTAAAAGACCCCGCGGCCGGTGTCGCCGGCCAGGTCCGATTGCATCACGTGATCTACCGTTCCGACGATCGTATACCATCCCTCTCCCGACATTGGCTGAATGCGCTTGCCCAGCGGATCTTCATCAGGCCAGTACTGGCGCGCCAGCGTTTCGTCAATCACTAGCACCGGCTCCGTGTCTGCGCGATCCAAATCGCCAAAGAAACGGCCGCGCTCCAGCCGGATCCGCAGCGTCCGCAGATAATCCGGAGTCACCCAACGGCGCTCTCCCTGCGGCACTGCCTCACCGGCTGGCAGGCTCCGTCCTTCGATCCTGAATGCCGCGCCTTCGAGATCGTTGCTGAACGGGATCGGCCATCCAATCGATGCCGCAGTCACGCCCTTCGCGCCTTGCAGATGGTCGAGCACGTTCCGCGCGAACGCGGCCTGTTTCACGGGATTCGCGGATGCCGGCGGCAGCGAATATGCGGCGGTCACGACGCCGCGCGGGTCAAAACCGGGGTTGACCGTCTGTAACCGCGCGAAGCTCCGCAGGAACAACCCCGCCGCGACCAGCAGCACTAGCGCCAAGGCGGCCTCGGCCACCACCAGCCCGGACCGCAGACCTTGCCGCGCGCCGGATACCCCCCGGCCGCCGCGTTTCAGGGCGTGATACGGGTCCACACGCGAGCTCTGCCAAGCTGGCGCCAATCCGAAAAACAGGCCCGCCGCCAAAGTAGTTATTGTGGCGAACAGCAGTACGAACACATCCAGACGAGCTGCCAGACCAGACACCGCGCTCTCCGGAGCCAGCCGTAACAGCAGCTTCATGCTACCCCGCGCCAGGAGCACTCCCGCGACGCCGCCGGCCAGCGCCAGCACGAGGCTTTCCGAGAGGATTTGCCGCAGTAAGCGTCCGCGCCCGGCGCCCAGCGCGGCCCTCACGGCCAACTCCCGAGTGCGGGCCGACGTTCGCGCCAGCATCAGACCCGCAATATTCGCGCATGCAATCAACAGCACCAGGCCCACCGCTCCCAATAGGATCAGCATCGGCGTTTTGGTATTCCCAGCATTCGAATCGGCGAAACGGGACGCCCGCATGCCCCATCCCCAGTTCTTGACAAGCCCGCGCAGATTGGACGGCGCTGCCGCTGCGACGCGCTCCGCATTCCATTTGAGCCACGCTTCGGCCTGGGCGAACGAGACCTCGGGCTGCGTCCGAAACATAACGGACAGGCTCCCGTTAAACCAGTTCTGTGACGCGAAGGCCTGCGGCGGCAGGGCCAGCGGTACCCAGACATCCACCGCGCGGGGCTGGTGAAAGTCGCGGCCCATGACGCCGATCATCTCGTAGGGCTGCTGGTTGAGCTCAATGGTTCGTCCCACGACACCGGGATCGCCGCCAAACAGCCGCAGCCAGGCGTCATAAGCCAACACTACTACCCGATTGGCGTTGGGTTGATCCTCGTCAGCGGTGAAAACACGCCCGAGGGACGGCCGCGCGCCAAACACGTCGAACCATTCGGCCGACACCGCCGCTCCCGGCAGCCGTACCGGAACAGATCGATCCGCGTAGTTGATGCTGAGCAGGCGCGCTGCGCCGGCATGCTCAAAAATCTGTTTATTTGCGCGTGCATCGGCCAGGGCGGGCGGCGAGGCCAGTTCGAAGTCCAGGTTCAGCTTGGCATACTTCGTCCGCACCACCGCGATCCGTTGCGGTTCGGAAACGCCAGGCGGGTGCAAGAGAATCTGGTTCACCAGGCTGAAAACCGCAGTGTTCCCGCCGATGCCAAGCGCCATGATCAGAACGGTGAGGGTGGTAAAGCCCGGGCTCCTGTGGAGGCTGCGGCCGGCGTACTGAAGATCGCGCCACAGGTCATCGATACGGTTCACGCGTCGCATATCGCGGCATTCCTCCTTCCGTTGCTGCAGTCCATCCATCGCGCGCAGCGCCGCCAAACGAGCTTCTGCCGGGGAGAGACCTCTGGCGATTTCCAGCTCGATGCGTTGATCCATGTGAAATTGGAACTCCGCTTCGAGCTCCCGTTCTACGCGATCCCGTTGGAATAGCGTTCGGAGACGGAGGGTAACCCGACGCAGCCAACGCGCTTCCAGCATAATTTAAGCCTCGCTGAGCCGAACCACCTGAGAAATCGCGCCAGAAAGCCGTTCCCAGTTGGCGGCCTCGCGCTCAAAGGCCCGGCGGCCCGGGCGTGTGAGCGAATAGAACTTGGCGCGCCGGCCGTTTTCGGTAACCTTCCACTCGGCTTTGATCCACCCTTCTTGTTCGAGCTTGTGGAGTGCGGGGTAAAGGGACCCATCACTGACCTGGAGGACTTCTCCCGAGACCTGTTTCAACCGTTGGCTGATTGCCCAGGCGTGCAGCGGTTCCAGCGCAACAATCTTCAGAAGAAGGAGGTCTAGCGTGCCCTGGACCAGATCGGCTGGTTTGCTCATGCGTTCTCCCTCGGTTACCGAGCTTAGAATATATCACAGGCTACCCTCGGTAAGCAAGGGGAATCTCCGGGGGGGGTGCCACGGGGGGATTCGGGATCGGGCAGCAGAGGCCGATGGTCACGCTGCTCGTGGCACGGTTCTTCAATATGACGGGCCGGCGGGAAGAGGCCGACCCGGCCCTGCGGAAGGACATTTTCAACCCAAAATTCCCCTTGATTATCTACAAGACTGCGGGTAGAATTTTCTTGTAGATAATCTAGAGGGGGAAACGATGAGCAAACCAACCGACCTGGTGCAAGGCACGCTCGACCTTCTGATCCTCAAGACGCTGGCGCTCGAACCCATGCACGGCTGGGCCATCGCCAACCGCATCAAGCAGCTTTCCGAAGCGGTGCTGCTGGTGCAGCAAGGCTCGCTCTATCCGGCGCTGCACCGGTTGGAACAGCAGGCTTTAATCCAATCCGAGTGGGGCGCGAGCGACAACAACCGGCGTGCCAAGTATTATTCGCTCACGCGGGCGGGGCGGCGGCAACTGGAGCGGGAATCGGCAAGCTGGGAGCGGCTTTCGGCGGCGATTTCGGGAATTGTGCGCATGGCCTGAGGAGCAACCCGCGAACACTATGCGCTGGGGGGACATACTTCGCCTGCGGGTTCGGTCGCTGCTAAGGCGGAGTTCGGTGGAGAGCGACCTCGATGACGAACTGCGCTTCCATCTGGAAAAGCAGACGGAAGCCAATCTAGCCGCGGGGATGCCGCCCGCCGCAGCCCGTCTGGCCGCGCTGAAAGAGTTCGGCAATCCACGGCTGCAGCAGGAGGAATGCCGCGACGCGTGGGGGACGAGAATGATCGACAACGTATTCGATGACGTGCGTTATGCGCTGCGCGGTCGGCGCCGCGATCCGGTTCTGGCGGTTGCGGCCACGGCCACGCTGGCCCTCTGCATCGGGGCTAACACCGTGGTCTTCAGCCTGGTCAACTCCATCCTGTTGCGCCCGCTGCCGTACCCGGGCGCCGACCGAATCGTCTGGCTGAGCGAGCACATCGGCCGGGATAGTATGGAGGTCACTCCCGGGGCCGACTATTACAGCGCCTCCGACCAGGGCCGGCTGTTTGAAGCCGTGGCGGCGTACGATACCTATACCGAGAACTGGAACGGCGTTGAGAAGCCGGAACAGTTGGA
>DATMNI010000058.1:0-18840 GCA_035570275.1 Candidatus Acidiferrales bacterium
CGGCTGGAAGGGGAAGTCCGTAACCACAGTAAGACACTCGTGACTGCGCTTGAGACATTCGACCGTTATCCCGGCCGCCACTCGCGGCATTTCGATAAACACGCCCGGGCAGACTGGAGCGGGCTCCTGAACGCGCCCTTCGACTGGAAAGATCCGGGGCCGGGCATCGCGGCTGGGCTTGGAGACTTTCTCCCTGTGCGGGCCGCGGCTGGGGGACCATAAACATGCAATCGTCCGATCCGTACATACTCGACATGCACCGCCGCACCTTTCTGGGCCGCGGCATCGCGGGCCTGGGAATCCTCGGGCTCAACGCGCTGCTCAACCCGAAGCTCTTCGGCCAGTCCACAGGCGTAGTGAACCCGCTGCACCATCCGGCCAGGGCCAAGCGCGTGATTTTCCTCTACCAGGCGGGCGGGCCTTCGCATTTGGAGACCTTCGACTACAAACCCAAGCTGGCCGAAATGCACGGCAAGACCATGCCGGAATCCATGACCAAAGGTCAGCAGATCGCCCAGCTTCAGGGCAAGCCGCTGTTGTGTTTCGGCCCGCAGCACAACTTCAAGAAGTTCGGCAAGTCCGGCCAGGAAATCTGCGATCTGTTTCCGCACATCGGCAGCGTGGTGGACGAGGTTTGCATCGTCCGCTCCATGTGGACCGAACAGATCAACCACGACCCGGCCCACACCATCATGAACACCGGGTCCATCATCGCGGGCCGGCCGAGCATGGGCTCCTGGATCCTGTACGGCCTGGGCGCGGACGCGCAGGACCTGCCCGGTTTCGTGGTCCTGCTTTCAGCCGGCAGAGGCGGCCAGATGCAGCCCATCGCGGCGCGCCAATGGTCGGCGGGTCTGTTGCCGAGCCGGTTTCAGGGCGTGAAGTTGAACTCCATCGGCGACCCGGTGCTTTACATTGAGAACCCGCCGGGCGTGAGCCCCAGGCTGCAGCGCCAATCCATCGACGCCATCAACGCGCTCAACCGGTCACAATACACCGCGCTCAAGGATCCGGAAATTCTGACGCGCGTGGCCCAATATGAGATGGCGTTCAAGATGCAAACCAGCGTCCCCGGCCTAGTGGATATGAGCAAGGAACCGAAGTCTGTGCTGGAGCGCTACGGCGCCCATCCGGGCGATGGTTCCTTCGCTTCGAATTGCCTGCTGGCGCGGCGCCTCGCGGAGCGCGGCGTGCGCTTCATTCAGCTTTACCATCGCGATTGGGACCATCACTCGGCCGTCAAGTCCGGCGTCAACTACAAGGCCGAAGAGGTGGACCGCCCGACCGCGGCGTTGATCGCCGATCTGAAAGAGCGCGGCATGCTGGACGACACGCTGGTGATCTGGGGCGGCGAGTTCGGCCGCACGCCCATGTCGCAAGGCGGCGATGGCCGCGACCACCACATCAAGGGCTTTTCCTTCATGCTGGCCGGCGGCGGCATAAAGCCCGGTATCAGCTACGGAACCACCGACGAACTGGGCTACGCCGCCCAGGAGAATCCCATGAGCGTGCATGATTTCCACGCCACCATGCTGCACTTGCTGGGCGTGGACCACACCCGCCTGGCGGTGAAGTTTCAGGGCCTGGACGTGCGGCTGACGGGGATTTCGGGCGAAGTGGTCAAGGACATCCTGATTTGAACACGCCGGCGGTAACTCAAGTAAAGCAGGGTATATGGGACGAAGGCGGACAAATGTTCAGCCTCGTGTCATGGCGACACCGATGCAAACGATGATCGCGGTGGCTCCTCAGACGGAGAGACGACTATTACTTACCCGCCACCAGGAAGCCTCATAGGGGCGGCGGGATGGCTGGCCAACGTCGGAATACAGAGGCCCAGGTCGCCGTCCCAATCTTCTGCCGAAACAGTTGTCGGACCTCTTCGGGTAAGTGCGGCCACCCAGCTTTCCACGTCCCATCCCGGTATCCTTCCACGAGAGCGGCTTCGTGGTGCTTCAGTTCGTGCTCGTAACAGATCACAAACCAGAAGTCCTTCCGCGCTGCGGTGGCCAATATCCACGCCGCCTCCGGGTTCCGCGCCAATTGGTCCCGCGTGACATCCCACGTGGTGCACGGAGTAAGCCAATCGTTCCTCTTGCCTTCGATCCATAAAAGAGCCATCTCGCACTCGATAAGGCAGTCGGCGTGCGTGGAACCCTCGAGGATGAGTTTGCTGGGAATCCCGCGGCTCGTCCCACTGTCCAATAGGGCCAAAGCCCTGTCCCTTGCTGGGTTCTGGATAACACGCGAGGCGTATTCCCGCCACTGGCGACCATCTTGGGGTGCAAGGCGGTGCGCGTTCCTGATCATCCATGCCAGCCTTGTCGGGCTTGGTTCGACCGCCCGTTCCTCCTCCACTTCAACCGATGTCACGGCGCCGACATCGGCGACGACCGCGATGCCGTCCGCCAACCGAAGAAACTCCATGCCCCAATCTCTACCGGCGTTGTCGCGCAGCCATGTGAAGACAGGGGTCACGCGTGTGCGGGCACTGTTCTCGTCTTCACGTCCCGGGTTTTGGTGCTTGCTGCTCTTTGAACCAGGAGACGATGAAAGTGAACGTCCGATGGTCGGTGCTGGCGGCGGCTGGCGGGCACTGGCAATTCTATTCTGAATATTCTGAATCTCGTTCCTCCAATGCACGTGGTCTGTATATCTATGTGGCTTGACGGGAAACTGCTTTGTTGCAGCGCGAACAACTTCCGGAACGTCGTCCAACATAACTCGCCGAAGTTCGCGGACGATTCCCGGAACCGAGTAGCTCCTTATCATTCCTCCGTCATGGTCATTTTCAGTGAATAATAGGAGATCATTTGGATCAACTGATGGAAGACAAATCAACCAATATCTGTATGTTCCTGCCATGACTAATGCCTCCTGGGTTAATTCTGACATAGATTGATCGTTCCGAATAGTTCGCGTGAAATCTCATCCCGCAGTCGCTCAACATCGGCAGGATCGTTGGAATCCTGATATCGCTCGACCTTGCGTTGGAATTGTTGCAGATGGGCCTTCGATAACGCTTCGATCAACTGTTTCGCCGCCGATGAGGTATTTAGGATGTCGGTGAGACGTTCGGGCGCCTTCAACTGTGTGACGGCCTCGGCGAGTACCTGGTCGTCTAATCTCCTGACGGCGTCCGTGATGTTGCTCATCGGAATCTCCAAGGAACCGTCGGTCCCGTGGTTCCAAACACCTATACCACGCACTTCCGGCCCGAAGCTTTCGACAAGTCTTTCAACTTCTGCACCCTCGATTACGACGGTTTGATGATTGCGTTCGATTTCCTCCAGGAACTGTATGAACGTAATCACGGCCTTGAACCCCTTTTCGTTGGTTGAGTCGGGCAACCCTGCCTGCGCACTTCAAGTAGTATTGTTGCGTAACCTGGACGCCGCCGCCTTGTTCGACGTTCCATATTCGCGATTCGCGAATATGGAATACACTGGAGGTATGGAGCTCAAGCCTCAGGACGTGCTGGTGGCGCTAAAGCTCGCTTTGCATTCCAACGCAGAGCCGCCCACCTATGCGCAGTTGGCCGTATCCCTGGGGTTGAGCCCATCCGAAGTTCATGCGGCGGTAAAGCGAGCCAGAGCGGCCCGGCTGCTGAATGGACTGGATTCGCCATTCAGTGTGGATCGCCGGGCCCTCTTGGAGTTTGTGGTCCACGGCCTGAAGTACGCCTTCCCGGCTGAGCGGGGCGCGATGACCCGCGGGATACCCACCTCTTACGCAGCGCCACCATTGAATCGCGAATTCGCTCCAACCAGCGATCCGGTGCCCGTGTGGCCCCATGCGGAAGGAACGGTCCGTGGTTTCGCATTCGCGCCTTTTGCCAGGAGCG
This sequence comes from Candidatus Acidiferrales bacterium, assembly GCA_035570275.1. Taxonomy (GTDB): domain Bacteria; phylum Acidobacteriota; class Terriglobia; order Bryobacterales; family Bryobacteraceae; genus DATMNI01. The sequence continues at coordinate 3,845 of DATMNI010000058.1, forward strand.
CGCCCGCGGCATCCAGGCGGGATGAAAAACTCTATGAGGTTCTTGCTCTGATCGACGCCTTGCGGGAGGGCCGGGCGCGCGAGCGGAATCTCGCCGAGAAGGAACTGACGGTGAGGCTCGGCAAGCGCAAGTCGAAATGAAGCAGAACCCCAATTTCGCCATCACCGAAGCCGTCGCTTTACGCCTTGGACCGCTCCTGCGGGAACTCGTGTTCGTGGGCGGCTGCGCCACGGGCCTTCTGATCACCGATCCGGCAAGTGCGCCGGTCCGGGTGACGCGCGACGTGGACGTGATCGCCGAACTCGCATCCTACGCGGAGTACGCGCGGCTAAGCACTCGGCTCCGCACACTCGGCTTTCGAGAAGATGACGCCCCAGGCGCGCCCCTTTGCCGATGGGTGATCGACGACATGCGTCTCGATGTGATGCCAACATCCGGCGCGGTTCTCGGCTTCACAAATCGTTGGTACGCCCACGCTATCCGCGAGGCGACGGAGTTTCGGCTCGCGCCACATCTGGTAATTCGACTCGTCACGAGTCCCTGCTTTCTGGCAACGAAGCTCGAGGCTTTCTGGACACGCGGCAGAGGGGATTACACCAGCCATGATTTCGAGGACATCGTCGTTGTGATCGACGGCCGAGCCGAACTCCCTGGAGAGATCGAAGCCAGCGCTCCGGAAGTGCGTCGCTATTTGACCGCACAGTTCTCGAAGCTATTTCAAGACGAGGGCTTTCGCGCATCTCTGCCGGGCCAGTTCCTTCCGGACGACGTGAGCCAAAGCCGCATCGCCACCGTGCTGGCGCGGATTCGTTCGATCGCGGCCTACCGTCTCCAATAGCCGCGATAGTACCGGTGGCGGTAATAGCGCGGGCCCACCCAGTATGCGCCGGCATAGGGTCTCCGCCCCCAGTAACCCGCCCGCCATGTGTAGCGCGGCCCGGCCGGATACCAGTGGCCGGAGACCCACGCGTAATCCGGTCCGGGACAGGGCGGGCGTGCGTAATAGACCACCGGCGGAGGCGGTGGCGCATAGTAACCCCAACCGCCGACGCCAATGCCTAAAGAGACGTGCACTCGCCCGAAGAGTGAACTGCCTGCCAATAGCAGCAGAGCCAATAGGTTCGTTTTCATTTCTTCGCCTCCTACTGGTGGAAACGCGCGCGGGCGGGCTCGGGTGTACGAACTTCATTGCGCTTTAACGTTGGGAAGGTGAGAAGGATTACCCGGAGGCGCGGCTGAACGTAACGTAACAGCCGCGCCCCTGTATCACAATCTGTGCTTACCGATGATGACGCCGCCCGGCCGCATTTCGTCGACGCTGGTCTTTCCGGGCAGTACGTTTTATCCCAGATCACGCGGCTGGGCAACTACGAGGGTTCGGGAGCAGACACACGCCACACAGGCAAGAATGCCCGTGCCACTACTCCGCCACCACGGGGTTCATCAGTTGCCCCAGGCCCTCCACCTCCACCACTACTTCGTCGCCGGGCTTCAAATAGACCGGGGGTTTGCGCGCGAAGCCCACACCTGCCGGGGTGCCGGTCGAAATCACATCGCCGGGCTCCAGGGTGAAGACGCTCGATAGATGCGCAATCAGCTTGGGCACATCGAAGATCAGATTGCGCGTATTCGAGCTCTGCATCACCTGGCCGTTGAGGGTGAGGGAGATGTTCAGGTTGTGCGGGTCCTCGATTTCGTCAGCGGTCACGATGGCGGGGCCCATGGGCGCAAAGGTGTCGAAGGTTTTGCCCATCATCCATTGGCTGGTGGCCATCTGGAAATCGCGGGCGCTCACGTCGTTCAAGATGGTGTAGCCGAACACGTGCTCGCGCCAGTGCGACTCGGGAATGTGGCGGCCGCCCTTGCCGATCACCACGGCCATCTCGGCTTCATAATCGGTCTTGGTGGAATTCCTGGGGAGCACGATGGGGTGCCTGTGGCCGGTGACAGCGGTGGCGTACTTCGAGAAGACCGTGGGCACCTCGGGGATGGCCATCTTGGTTTCCTCGGCGTGGTCGCGGTAATTCAGGCCAATGCAGATGATCTTCGGAGGCCGGGGAATGGGCGCGCGCAGCTTGATGGCGGAAGGGTCGAAGCGTTCTCCGCCGGGAGGGCTCTCGGCCCATCGCAGCACGCGGTCCATGGCGTCGGCGCCGCCGGCGATGAGCGCGAGCATATCGTGAAAACCGGCGTCGTACAAGCCGATCACCTGGTCGTCAAAAACCACCGCGGGTTCGTGGCCGCGGGCGTCCTGAAGAGTTACAAATTGCATACCACTTCGAGTGTAAACGAAAGGCGCCCGCGTTCGTCTGTAACGACATCTGAAACCGGCGTCTGTACCGGGGTTCGTCGGAACCCTGTAGACTGAAACCTATGCACCGGCTGCTCGCTCTCGCGTTCCTGCTTCCGCTACCGCTCGTCGGCGAGACTGCCGCGGACGTGGTTCGCGCCATCCGGGAGAACAGCTTCGACCGCGAGGAATGCTACCGCGTTCGCGACCTCACGTTGAACAAGGAAGACATTCGCATTTACTTCACCGACGGCCACCTGATCTTTAGCAAGCCCGTGGCCGGCCGCCGGGTGGCCGCGGTATTTGCCGCCGATGTGGAGGGCGGCGACGGCGAGGTGATCCTGATGCCTCCCGACCGCGCCGAGCGGCGGTCCCTGTCCGCCTACATCGACTCGCCTAATCTGGACGAGCACTTCCGCGCGGTGCTTCTGATCTTCACCGGCGACGAATACCAGCAGTTGAAATCGCAGTTGAAGGATAACCCCGCCAACAAGCGCACACCCGATATCGGCGCCCTGCTGGACGAGCAGTGGAGCCCGACGCTGCGCAACCTCGGGGCCAGTTACCAGGCGCGGCTCACGCTCGACCTGCTGGGCGGACCAGCCCGGCGCAGCGACCTTTTGGCGGCACTGTTCAATGGCTCCAAGCTGGGCAATTTCGATGTCGTCTACGACCCGGAGAACACCGAGCAGATTCTGGCCGGCCGTGTGACCCCACGCGACAATCGTCTGTATTTCGATACGTGGACCAACTTCACCGCTAAACCGTTCCGGAAGAACCCGCCGCCGCGGCGCTCCGATCTGGTGGTGCGCGACTACCGTATTGAAGCCACCGTGAATCCGGACTTATCGTTGACCGCGGTCACGCGCGTGAAGGTCACGCCCCAGGTGAATGGGATGGCGGCGGTGCCGTTCGACGTTTCCCCTCAAATGACGCTGAGCGAGACCAAGGTGGATGGGCGGGCGGCGGAAGTGATGCAGGGCGATTCGCTGCGGCTGAACCTGATGCGCAACGGCAACAACCTGTTCCTGGTGATTCCGGCCGAGCCTTTGCTTGCCGGCCGGGAATATGAGTTCGAGTTTCACCACTCCGGCACCGTGATTCACGATGCGGGCGACCATGTTTTCTACGTGAGCGCGCGCGGCAACTGGTATCCCATGAACCGCCTGCAGTTTGCGAATTACGACCTGACCTTCCGCTACCCGCGCGATCTGGATCTGGTGGCAGCCGGCGACGTGGTGGAGGATCGCACCGAAGGCGAATGGCGCGTAACGCGGCGTCGTACGGCCGCACCGATTCGCGTGGCGGCGTTTAATCTGGGCCAATACAAGCACGCCATCCTGGAACGGGACGGATACGTGGTGGATGTGTGCGCCAACCAGAAACTGGAACAGGCGCTGGTGCCGCGTATTCAACCCGCGATCATAGCTCCCGCAACTCCCGGATTGTCGCGTCGCCGGCCGGATGCACTATCGCCGCAGATGGGTTCCGAACTCCCGCCGAATCCGCTGGAGCGGCTGCAGAGCATGGCGGCGGGGGTGGCCGCGGCGCTGGAATTCATGACGTCGAAATTCGGTCCGCCGGCGCTGCCGCACCTGACTGTGTCGCCCATTCCCGGAACCTTCGGCCAGGGGTTTCCGGGATTGATTTATCTTTCGACGCTGTCGTATCTGAAGAACCCGGCGGCCACTCGCGGCGCCGCCTCGCCAACCGCCGAGATGTTTTTCGAAGACGTGCTGCAATCCCATGAGACGGCCCATCAATGGTGGGGCAACCGCGTCACCACGGGGTCGTACCGCGACAACTGGTTGATGGAAGCGCTGGCCAACTACTCCGCCCTGCTCTACCTGGAAAAGCGCCGCGGCACGCACGCCCTGGAACTGATGCTGGACAGCTACCGCGAGGTCCTGCTGGCTAAGAGCGAGAGCGGGCAGACGGTGGAATCGACCGGCCCCATCGTGCTGGGCACGCGCCTGGAAAGTTCGCAGGAGCCGCGCGCCTGGCGGACCATCACGTATGGAAAAGGCACGTGGATTATCCAAATGCTGCGGCAGCGCATGGGCGACGAACGCTTCTTCGCGATGCTGGCCGAAATGGCCAGGCGGTACGACCGCAAGGAAGTCACCACCGAGGACTTCCGCCGGCTGGCCGCGGAGTTCCTGCCAAAGCCGTCGGACGATCCTCAGCTCCAGGCGTTCTTCGAACAGTGGATTTACGGCACCGGCATTCCCACGCTGAAGCTGGCGTACACCGTGAAAGGCGTGGCGCCCGCGTTGAGACTGGTAGGGGCGATTACGCAATCCGGCGTGGATGAGGACTTCACGGCGCAGACTCCGGTGGAAATCAAAGTGGCCGGCGGCAAAACGATCACGCAGTGGGTGCGTGCGGCGAATGGCCCGGTGACGTTTACGGTGGCGCTGAAGCAGGCGCCGCAGAGGGTAACGCTGGATCCGCATCATGCGGTGCTGCGAAAGTAGGACGGGCTGTGTCCCATGCTGATTATCTTCGGTGGCCTGCCGGGCGTTGGAAAGACCTCCGTAGCCCGGGAGTTGGCCCGTCACATCGGCGCCGTGTATTTGCGTATCGATTCGATGGAGCAAGCCATCCGGGTTTCCGGGCCTGTTAGCCAGCCTCTCAACTACAGCCAGCCTCTCAACGACGCGGGCTATCGCGTCGCCTATGCGGTTGCCGAAGATAACCTCCGAATCGGCCGGATTGTGATTGCGGACTCGGTGAATCCGCTAAAACTGACGCGCGACGCATGGCTCGAAGTAGCCGGGCGCGCGCAGGTCGGGGCGGTTGAAATCGAAGTCCAGTGCTCTGACGTTAACGAACATCGACGCCGGGTGGAAACTCGCATCAGTGACATTCCCGGCTTGAGGCTGCCAACTTGGGAGGATGTGGTCTCTCGGGAATATCAGCCGTGGGATCGTCAGCACATGGTGCTCGAAACCTTGGGCCGGAGCGTAGAGCAGAACGTCGACACAGTTCGAGAAGCGCTGGCTGAGCCGCCGCACAACAGCGCACTTGCGAGGAAGTAAAACCCACACAGGCAGGAATGCCCGTGCTACTGTTACCGAAGCACCAGCACCGCAATTTTGGCGTCGGTTTCCACGCTATCGCCGGTGGCGTTCTGGCCTTTCAGCGGCACATTGGGGCGGTCCACCAGCGCCAGCGCCTGCACGTGACCCGTGAACAACAGGTCGTTTACCACCTTGGCCCGCTCGCGGTCGATCTGTGAATCGATTTTGTGAATGAAGGTGCGGTTTTCTTCGGAGAAATCGATCCCGTTGTCGTGCGTGGCCGCGATCATCCAGACCGGCTGGCCCTGGAACGACGCCGGCCTGCGCCACACGCGCAAATGATGGCGCCGGGCGAAGGTGTTGTTCAGTTTTTCGAAAACCAGGCCGGGCGGTTTGCCGTCCAGTAACAAGACCGAGACCGGAGCTTCCTTGTACCCGCGCTGCTCGGCGATGGCGCGGAAAGTCTCCAGCTTCGCCTCGGTGCTTAACGCCGCCGCGCTGGACCAGCCGGCCTCCGCGAAGGCCTTCCGCACTTGCTCCTCCGTGCCCGCCAGCATGATGTTGGTGATGTCCGAGGCCTTGGCCGGTTTCTGCGCCATGGTCTGAAAAGGTTCCGCGGCAAGCAAGTCCAGCAAGGCTTTCTCGTTCGCGATCGGCTTCACTTTCGCGGCGGGGCCTGGGCCGGACGGCCCTGTCAACTCCAAAGGCGCAGTCAGCTTCAGGTCCATCTCCACACCCGCGTCGTAGACGATGTCGCTCTCGGGGGCCTTGAGAACCGTCTTCTTGACGGTATTCAGAATGTCGGCGAAACTGGCCGACTTCTCCGCCAGCTTGTTCAGCTCTGCGTCCAGCCGCCCGCTGATGGTTTCCGATGCCAGAATGCCGCTGATCTGGCCCTGGGCGTCCACCTTCTCTCGCCCGTTCTCCACGTCCGTAAGCTGCGCGGCCAGCTTAAGCTTGGCGCCATTGATCTCCATTTCCGTGAAGTTGAGAACCAGCACCGAGCGCTCATCGCCCTTGGACGACTGCGCGGCCTTTTCCACGTCCCCGTGCACCACGGCGCCGGCCGGTATGGCGAACTGATCGCCCACCATTACGGGCGCGATCACCACGGCCTCCACCGGGTCTTTAGGCTTGGAAGTCTGGGTGGAGATTTTGGTCTTCAGGCGGATTTGCATCTCCGTGCCGGCCGGCGCCTGCAAACCGGCCGCGCCCAAGCATAGACAGAGGCACAGCGACAACGCTCCCGCGCTGAGTAAACTCCCGCTAACGCTCCAAAAGCTCGAACGACTTGCCATCTACTTCCTCAATCCGAATCAGAAACTTCTTGCGCGCATCCAGCCTGGCGACGGGCGCCTCGAACCGCGCGGCCACCATGCGGTCCTGCGACGTGTGCGCGGCAATCTTGTCGCGTATCAACAGAGTGTCGTTGAATTTCTGGCCCAGCAGGGGCAGGGCCTCGAACATCCGTTTGGCGTCGGTGTCGGCCGCCACCTGTCCCAGATAACTGTTGCCCTGGGGGTCTTCCATTTCCAGCGTTACGTTGCGCACCACAAACAGCACGTCCGATGGATTGGTCACGCGGAAATCCAGCACGGCCACGGAACTGTTGTCGTCCAGCGCCGCCGTGCGAACTTTGAGGACCTTGCCCGGCAGCTCCATGTGGGCGCCGCGCTGGATGAAGAAAACTCCGGACACGGCCGCCACGATGCAGGCTAGCCCGACGCCGAAGGCAATGGCAAAGTTCTTGTTCATTTTCAGAGTTCGCCCACAATGTGCATGATCTCTTCCATGGATTTGTGGGCGGCGGCGATCAGCGTGCCATCGAACAGATGGGTCTCCAGACCGAGCTTGTATTTGTAGCCGTCCTTGTCCAGCGCCTGCATGATGGTCTTCCAGTCTTCCTTCTCGGGGCTCTCTGGCATTACGCCCTTGCCCTTGATCTGCAGGTTGAGCATCCGGGCCTTCGGCAATGCCTGGTAGCCGTCCGGATAGGCTTTCTCCTTGCCGTATGCGTTGTGCGGGTCCCAATTATATCCAACCCACTTCGACGGAATGAGTTTCATCACGTCGCTCAGTTCCTGCGCGGTGCCCACGTTCTGGGAACCCTCGTTCTCCAGCAGCAGGTAGACCTTTTCCTTCTCCGCCACCTTCGACATTTCGCCCAGCGTGTCGGCAATCTGCTGGTACATGGTCTTGGGATCTTCCACGCGCGTGCCGGCGAAGACCCGCAATTTGTCGGCCCCCATGATCTGGGTGCAGCGGATGGCCTTCTGCAGGTCTGGGATGCGCTGGTCCCATCGTGCCTTCTCCGCGGCCAGCCGTTTCTCGCGCGCTTCGGGAGTTTCCGTACGTTTGCGCGCCGCCTCGCTGCCCGGCCATGTAAACTTAAGCAGGCTGGTGTTGACGAAAGAGACCTTGAGCCCTTCTTTGGCGAAACGAATGGCGTCGGCCTTGATTTCGGGCTCCGTCAGCGCGAAGTATTCCTTCTTGGCGTTGGGCTCGTTTTTTGGCGGATTGCGGAGTTCGACGTTTTGCATCCCGTACTGGTGGGCAAAGGCGATCGACTCGGCAGTGGTTAGTCCGATCTCGTCGGTAATGGCGCTGATGCGCGATTTGTCAATGCGGTTCCTGGCGCCCAATGGCAGGGTGCACACCGCGGCGGCAGCAAGAAGTTCACGCCTGGTCATGGAATGATTGTAATCGATAGGGTACGGACCCATCGTAAGGACTGATTTATGGAATGGACCAGCCCCACCGGCCGGAAGGTCGTATTGCAGGAAGGCGACATCACGCGCGTGGCCGCGGATGCCATTGTGAACGCCGCCAACTCGGCACTCGCCGGAGGCGGCGGCGTGGATGGCGCGATCCACCGCGCCGGCGGACCCGAAATCATGCGGGAACTGGACGGCATCCGCGCCGGCGCCGGCGGTTGCCCCACCGGCAGCGCCGTAGCCACGGGCGCGGGCCGGTTGCCGGCGAGGTACGTTTTCCACGCCGTGGGGCCCATCTACAGCGATGGCTGCCACGGCGAACCCGGCCTGCTGGCTTCCTGCTACCGCAAGTGCCTGGAGATGGCCGAAGAGCGCGGCGTGCGGGTAATCAGCTTCCCGGCTATCAGCGCCGGAGTTTACGGCTATCCGATGGAAGCAGCGGCCGCCATCGCCATCCGTGAGGTGAAGGCGCACCTCTCAAAACCGGATGCCGCGGTGCAGGAGGCGATCTTCGTGCTGTTCGGCAAGCGGGCGTTTGACGCGTTTTGCGCGACGCTGTGAAAGGAGAGGGTGACGAGCCATGACTACGCGTCTTTGCGGCTTGGCGGCTTGGCGTGAGCATCGTCCTCGAGTCCATTGACGATGCGCGTGATGCCGTCTTTGATGAGCGGCACATGGAAGTCGATCAGGAATCCCAGACGCTTGTCAGCGAGATGGAGATAGGTCAGAAGCTGCTTCTTGTGTAGCGGGGCGAGCGACTCGACGGATTTGATTTCCACGATGACCTTGTCTTCGACGACCCAAGTCAGCACGGAATCCCGTGTCGATACGGACCTCCTCATAGACTACCGGAATCGGCTGCTCGCGCACCGTGCGGAGTCCCCGACGGCCCAGTTCATACTCCAGGACCGTATGGTAAACGGATTCCAGCAAGCCCGGGCCAAGCGTCGTATGAATGCGGAAAGCGGCGTCGACGATTTCCTTGGCAATGGCATTCTCCGTCATAGCAGCCCTCTTTAGTTTCTCGCCAAGCCGCCAAGACGCAAAGAACGCAACGGCTGCCTTCGACTTGGTTGATTCCACCGGTCGCCGAGACGGATGATTTTGGTGTCGAGCCAAACATAAGAGGAGACGATCGATGGAAACCTTCGAGAAGCTTTTTGAACGCTTCCTACGGAAGCTGGTCAGGCGCAGACGAGCGAACATCGTGGGGGAGATCCGCTCAATCGAGGCGGGAGGCAAACCGTCAAAAGCTGATTGCTGGCTGATGGCTGATGGCTGAACGCTGATGGCTGACCGCTGATGGCTGACCGCTGGCCCCTTGCATTCCACCGTCACACGTGTCATGTTACACCTGTGGTGCCGTTCCGAGTCACGCTGCAACCGGGCGTTCCCGTTCATGAGCAAGTGTCCTTCGCCGCCAGAAAGGCCATGATCTCGGGCAAGCTCCGGCCCGGCGATCCATTCCCTTCGGTCCGCGCCCTCAGCAAGGCCACCAAAATCCATCCCAATACCGCCCATAAGGTGATCGCGCAGTTGATCCAGGAAGGCTTGCTCGAAGTGCGCCCCGGAATCGGTACCGTAGTGGCTCAGCCGCCGCCCTCCACCCGCATGGAGCGCAGTCAGTTGCTGGGCAGGGATGTGGAGCAACTGACCGTCGAAGCCATGAAACTCGGGCTCAGCCTGGAGGATCTGCAGTCGGCCATCGCCGAGCATTGGCGAGCCCTGCAGCGGGAGAAATGCTCATGATCCGCACGCAAGGCCTCACGAAGAAGTACGCGCGCAACCAGGCCCTGGCCGGCCTGACGTTGGAAGTCCCGGAAGGCTCGGTCTTCGCGCTGGTCGGTCCCAACGGCGCAGGCAAGTCCACCGCCATCAAGCTTCTCATGAACATCCTGCAACCCACCGCGGGCCGTGCCGAGGTGTTGGGCGTGGATTCCCGGAAACTCGGCGCCCGCCAACTGGCGCAGATCGGCTATGTCTCGGAGAACCAGCAACTGCCGGAGTGGATGCGGGTGGGCTACTTCCTGACCTACTGCAAGAAGTTCTACCCGGGCTGGCGCGATGACGACCTGGCGGCGCTGGTTGCGTCCTACCAGTTGCCGCTGGACCGGCCGCTCAAGGCTCTGTCGCGCGGCATGAAGATCAAGGCGGCGCTGGCGGCTTCGCTGGCTTACCGGCCTCGCCTGATCGTGCTCGACGAACCGTTTGGCGGCCTTGACGTGCTGGTCCGCGAACAACTCATCGAGAGTATTCTGGACCGCACGCCCGAGGCCACCGTGCTGCTCTGTTCCCACGATCTGGCGGAACTGGAAAGCTTCGCCACCCACGTCGCCTACCTGAACGAAGGCCGGCTGGATTTTGTGGAGGAGATGGGCGCGCTCTCGGGACGGTTCCGCGAAATCGAGGTCACGCTGGAGAACCCCACGGCGCTTCCGCCGGGCCTGCCGGCGACGTGGCTGAACGCCGAACAATCGGGCGTGGTGATCCGTTTCACCGATTCCGGCTACCAGGCTGGACCCAGCGCTGCCGAGATCCAGCGATGCTTCCCGGGCGTCCGCGAAATTGCGGCGCGCCCCATCACGCTGCGCGCGATTTTCGTGGCCCTGGCGAAGCGCGCGAGGGAAAATCCATGATTGTTCATGTGCTGAAGAAAGATGTGCGCCGGTTGTGGCCGGCCGTGATCGTTACCCTGATCCTGCTGGCGATGTTGGCCCACGCCGACTGGTGGCGCGCGGACCCGACTCCCGGCCAGACCGAAGCCTGGCTCAACCTGTTGCTGCCGTTCGCGTGGGCTTGTTTGATTGCCCTGCTGATTCAGGAAGAACCGTTGGTGGGCGACCGCCAGTTCTGGATCACGCGGCCGCACCGCTGGCCGCAATTGCTGGCCGCCAAGCTGATCTTCGTGCTGCTGTTCGTGCATCTGCCCGCGCTGGCGGCCGACGCCATGATCCTGGCGATGCGCGGCTTTCCACCGCTTCAGTACCTGCCGCAACTCCTGGGGAAGCAGGCGCTGCTCGCGGGCGCTCTTACGCTTCCGGCATTGGCCGTCGCCGCTGTGGTCCGCAGCTTCACGCACTTCGTGCTGGCTGCTTTTGGAGTCGCAGCCGAGGTCTTGTTCCTCGCGGGGTTCGACACGCCGTTCCCGTGGCATCCGGTGGACGATGTGCGGCAGGGCCTGGCGGTGATCCTGTTGACGGCGGTGGCGGTGGCGGTCATCGGGCTGCAATACGGCGGGCGACGAACGCTGGTGTCGCGATGCCTGGCGGTCGCCGCCGCTTTGATCGCTGGCGCCGTCTCCGGCTACCTGCCGGCCACTTCCGCGTTCGCGGTGCAGGCGGAGGTGTCGCCGTTGCATCCGCAACTCTCGCTCCGGCTCGTGCCGCGCTCCGAGAAGTTACCGCCGGACTGGAACCGGGACCGTGTAATGGTCGCCATTCCGGTGGACGTTTCGGGCATCCCGGCGCCCGACAGCGCATTTCTGGAGCAACTGGAGTTGGAGATAGACACTCCGGCGGGCGACCGCCAGCAATCCGCTCCACCGCGAGTGCAAAGCCGAGACTTCGATAAGCGGCTTCTGGAAGCTTATCTTATCCCGTGGAACCCTCTAAATGATTCCAGCGGGCGTTGGTTGGAACTGAGATTCACGCGCGCCACCTACGATCGCTTCCGCAACGCCAGGGTTGGTATCACTGCCCGGGCCGGCGTCACTATGTACCGTCCGGGCACCAAGACCTGGATGCCGGTGGGAGGGCCGGTGGATGCGCCGGGCGCAGGGCACTGCTCCGCCGCCGTGGTGGAAGGGCGCTTCGCGGAGCAGATGTTGAAGGTGCTGTGTGAGTCGCCTTCCGAGATCCCGATCGGCACCCGCGTCACGGTGTGGCACCCGGAGAGCGGACAGGAATGGAAGCAGGGGTGGGGCGGCGCCCGACCGTATTACCGTGGGCTCGGAGGGACCTGGCTGTCGCCGCTGCATCGCGGCATGACGTATTTCAATTTGGATTCCTCCGGCCGTGCAGAGAAGTATCAGATTCCCATGGGCGCCCTGGCGACGGCGAAGATCTCCATCGCTCCCATCCAAATCACCGGGTATGCTGTGTTGCCGTATCGCCTGGACGGGATTTCGCTGGCTGAGTATGTGGTGCCGCCGCAGCCTGGGCGTTGATCGGAGTGGGATGATCTTTCCTCCCGATTACCAAGGAGAGCTCAAAGCCGCGGAAAATGTTCTCGCCGGTACCGTACGAGAATCCCGGTACGTGATCCCTCGTCGATTCCAGGTCATTTTGTCCCGTTTAAGAAGTGCCGCCACCTGGAATCAACAACATGAATTTTTCATCCTGGACATTTTGTCCCGGATCTCCGGTCCGTGAGGCCTCACGCCCTACCGGTTGGCCGGCTCCAGGCTCTTCTTCATCCACTGCACAATCCAATCCTGGGTTGCATTGGGGAGCCGGTTATAATCCCAAGGCTCGTGGAGCGCCAGGTTGGCCGGGGCGCCATACAAAGAATAAACGCGCCTCGCCTGCTCCACCGCCGCGTGAACGTCGGCCGCATTCGCATCCCGGTCCAATTGCGGCTGCACCACCAGCGCGGGCCGCGGCGCAATGGTGGATAGCACTTCGTGGAAATCGTAAGGAATCTGCTGCTCGTGCCCGACGAAGAAGCCGAGCCTGGGCAGAAGACCCCGTTCCAGGCTGTAACGCGCCACGCCGCCGGTCCCGCGCTCCGCCGTGTCGGTGCGCATGGGCGTAAACCCGCAGATGGAAACCACGCCCTTCACGCGAGCATCCAGCGCGGCCGTATAGAGCCCCACGGCGCCGCCCATCGAATAGCCAAACAGGTAGATTCGCCGCGCGTCGACCAGACTGTCCTTCTCCAGCGCATCCATCGCGGCGCGCGTGTCTTCCACCATGCGGCCCATCTGCGACCAGTGCGGATAGCGGTCATAGAACGGGCCGGTCTCCGCCATTCTGCTGCCGAACCCGCTCTGGTCGAACGCCAGCACCGCGTATCCCGCGCGCACCAGCGCCAGAATGGGGTGATACTCGTTGTGATACACCCACATGTACCCCAGCGGGTAGCTGTATCCGTGCAGCCAGATCACCGTCGGCAGTTTGGCGCCCTCCGGCGTATTCACCGGATAGTACAGGTCGCCACGCACGTTAAAACCGAAGGTGATGCTGCGCGAAGTGGTCTGGCTCTTCTCCGGCTCATGCCAGCCAAACTGATTCCCGCCGCGCTGAATCACCCACGCTACCAGATCTGGCGTCACCTGGCCGGGATTGCCGCCGCTCCGTCCGCCGCCCGGCGCCGCGCCTCTACCGCCCGGCGCTGCAGGCGCGCCCCGGCCTCCGCGAAACCCCCCGCGGCCGGCCCCCGGCGGCATCATGGACGGCTCTTCGCCCAGCATCCATTCCACGGACTTGCGGATCTCGGCCGCCCGCTTCTCCCAATCCGCGACCGATGCAACCGCCGCGGCCGTTCCGTTGCCGACTGCCAGAACGTCCGCTGATGTGTGCCGCGGATACCGCCCCAGATCCACCGACTCTTTGCTGTTCACGCGCCACTTGTCGAAATCCCATGGGAAGAGCAGATTGTTGGTCCAGGTGCGGGTGGAACGGCCGAACTGAATGTCCAGCCAGTCCAGGCATGCCTCCTGATCGTTGGCGCCATGGAAGCCGGGCACGCGCATAATGTCCAGCCGGTCCGGCTGCCCCAGCAGCTTGTAGACCTTCATGGCGGAATGGAAAGACTGCTCATTGCTCCACGTGTTCGAAACCTCGTCGTTGTGCCCCCACTCCATCAGCACGGGGCGCGGCGCCACCATCGCCACCAATAGATTGCCATCGACGGGCAGGCGGTCCTCCCGGCCCGCGAAGAAGCGCAGGCGCGGCACAAACCACGTCGGGAATTGGCGCGTGGTAGTTTCAATTCCTTCGCCGAAACCGCGTTCGCCGGAGAGACGCCACGGTAGCACGCCGCCCACGCCGGTGCTCCCCGCAATCAGAGCGGAGATGCGTTCGTCGAATGCCGCGGCGATGGTCGCCATCTTTCCGTCGCGCGAATAGCCGAACATGCCCACATGCTTCCGGTCCACCTGGGGCAGACTTTCGAGATAATCCAGCACCATGCCCGCGGCCCAGGCCCGGCGCGGCAGCGCGGCGAAATCGTAATCGGGATAAAGCTGTGCCAGCGCCGCGGCGTCATCCATGCCGTCGTTGCCGGCGTATCCGCACGAAATGTACCCGCGGCGCAGCAGCGACGGTCCCCAGCCGGCCAAATTCGGGCTGACCAGCACCGGAAATGGTCCCCTGCCGTCGGGAATCATCACCTGCACGCGCATGGTTCCCTTGCTCTCCGGTCCGAATTCCAGGCGCACGTTGCGGACCAGGTAACCGTTGCCGGGCGTTTCGTCGAGCACCACGGCACGGTCGAGCTTGGGCTTCGGCGGGAATGAGCCCACGTCGTACTTCTCAAAAAGCTGCCGGATCTCGGCGCGGCGCGCCTTCCAATCGGCTGCCGTCCGCACCGGCTTGCCATCCAGAAACTTCAGCGGGTCCGGCAGGCCATTCACTTTGGGGAAAGCATCGAAATCCGGCGGCAGCTCACCGGTCTTGTCGAGCCACTGTTTGAACGCCGGCGCATCCGGCAGGATCTGCAGCAGTTTCTCAAGGTACTGACGGCGCTCCTGCATCGTCATGGCGTCCACGGGAGCGGCGAGCGCGGCCAGGGCCAGCGCAAGAGAGAGCAGATATCGAGTCATGGAGTTTCCTCGTTTTACCAGACCGGCAACGGCGTGGGCCGCTGATATTTTGCGGTGGCGTCCTGCGGTAGCCGGTGCAGCGCCGCGATGACCAGCGCAGCGTTCAGTTCGGCGCCGGCGCGGGTAGTGTGTACGCGCCGGTCGGCGAAAAGCGCGGTGACGGCCTCTTCGCCCATCTGGTCATAGCGCTGTGCGATGATTTCGTG
>DATMNI010000059.1:0-9576 GCA_035570275.1 Candidatus Acidiferrales bacterium
ATTGCGCGGACATCGAGGCGACTTTGGACGGAGACAGCATCGCTCTCACTCTCACGGCGTGATCGATGAACACGCTTGTGTGACGAATGTCATTTACTAGGGATGGATGGCTCATCTAAAATCCTCAGTTCTTCAGAAGCACCGGAACGGCGCAGGGCTAGACGCGTGAAAGTGCGCGCGGCTGCGCGGAACAGGCAGGGGACTCTTGATTATCGGTGTTCCGAAAGAGATCTATCCTGGGGAGCGGCGCGTCGCACTGGTGCCTGCTGTTCTCCCGACCCTCACCAAAGCTGGTTTTGAAATTCATGTGCAGGCCGGCGCGGGGATCGAGGCCGGCTACCCGGACTCTCAATATTCCGATAAGGGCGCGAAGATTGTCCCTGATCGGCAATCGGTTTTTTCCGCCGCCGACATCATCGTGCAGGTTCTCTGTTACGGATCGAACGACATCACCGGCAAACAGGACGTCCCGCTCTTTCGCCGCGATCAAATCCTGGTGGGATTTCTGCGGCCCTTCGGCGAACGCGAAGTGGTGGAAGAAATCGCCGCCGCGGGCGTTACCTCGTTCTCGGTGGAGTTGATGCCGCGTACCACCCGCGCCCAGAGCATGGACGCTCTCTCGTCCATGGGAACGATCTGTGGGTACAAAGCGGTGCTTGTCGCGGCCGACTCCCATCTCCGCATTTTCCCCATGATGACGACGGCCGCAGGAACCATCACCCCGGCCCGAGTGTTCGTCATCGGTGCAGGCGTCGCGGGACTACAAGCCATCGCCACTGCGCGGCGCCTGGGTGCGGTAATTTCCGCGTATGATCTGCGTCCAGCGGCAAAGGAACAGGTGCAGAGTCTCGGTGGCCGCTTCGTGGAATTACCGATCGAAGCGAAGGATGCGCAGGATGCTCGCGGCTACGCCACCGCGCAGGGAGAAGATTTCTACCGCCGTCAGCGCGAACTGCTTGGCCAGGTTGTGCAGGAAAGCGATGTGGTCATCACCGCCGCCGTTATTCCCGGCAAGAAGTCGCCGGTGCTGGTCACCGAAGACATGGTAAAGGGGATGGCCCCCGGGTCGGTGATTCT
This sequence comes from Candidatus Acidiferrales bacterium, assembly GCA_035570275.1. Taxonomy (GTDB): domain Bacteria; phylum Acidobacteriota; class Terriglobia; order Bryobacterales; family Bryobacteraceae; genus DATMNI01. The sequence goes on from DATMNI010000059.1 coordinate 1,078, forward strand.
CGATCTTGCGGCGGAGCGCGGCGGCAATTGCGAGCTTACCGAGAGAGGGAAGACCGTCGTGAAGCATGGCGTGACGATCATCGGCGCGATCAACCTGGCGACGGGCATTCCGTACCACGCCAGCCAGATGTACGCGAAGAACATGACTGCGTTTCTGACTCACCTGATCAAAGACCAAAAGCTCAATCTGAACATGCAGGACGAAATTGTGCGGGAGACGCTGGTCACGCATGCCGGCGAGATTGCCAACGCCCGAGTTCGTGAGTTCTTGAAGTTGCCTGCGCTGGTTGCGTAGGTTAGGCTCGCGCGGCGTTAACCGTACTCGAACCGGAGGATAGATGGCCAGCAGTTCGAACCTGATCGATTCGCTCTTCATTTTTGTGCTCGCGGGATTCATCGGTTTTGAAGTGATCCGGCGAGTTTCCCCCCTGCTGCACACACCCCTGATGTCGCTCACCAACGCTCTCGACGCGATCGCGGTCGTAGGCGCAATCGTGCTGGTGGGCGAACACAAGAGTTCGCTCGCCGCCACCTTGGGATTCATCGCCGTGGTCGCCGCTACCAGTAACATCGTGGGCGGATTCCTGATCACGGATCGCATGCTGAAGATGTTCAAATCCAGCCGCCCCGCGGGTAAAGCATGAGCCCGGATCTCGGCAGCAGCCAGATTGTGATCGAGGTCCTTTATCTCATCGCGAGCGTGCTGTTCATCTTCTCGCTGAAGTGGATGAGTTCGCCGACCACCGCCCGCCACGGCATCTGGGCCGGTGAAGCCGGCATGCTGCTGGCCATCTGCGGCACGCTGCTGCACCACGGCATTGTCGACTACCGTCTCATCGCCATTGCCCTGGTGCTGGGCACGGTCATCGGAGTTCCCCTCGGCCGCGTTGCCATGACGGCAGTCCCGCAGCGGACCGCGCTCAGCCACGCATTCGGCGCGCTCTGCGTGACCCTGGTTGGTTCCGCCGAGTTCTACCTGCGGTCGCCTGATATCTCGAAGTTCATGATGTCGGTGCTGTCACTGGAAGTGATTCTCGGCGGATTGACCTTCACGGGCAGCCTGATGGCCGCCGGAAAATTACAGGAGATCCTTCCGCAGCGCCCGCTCACATACAAGGGGCAGAACCTCGTCAACTTCCTGCTGCTGGGTGTCGCCGCGGTAATTGCTGTGTATCTGGTGGTGCATCCGGATTCCCGCAGCCTGTTTCCGTTCATGATCCTGATCGCTTTGTCGTTCGGAGTGCTGCTGATTATCCCAATCGGCGGCGCCGACATGCCAACCGTCATCTCGCTTTTGAATGGATACGCGGGATTATCGGCTGCGGCGATGGGCTTCGTGCTCGACAGCAAACTGCTGATTATTGCCGGCGCGCTCGACGGATCATCGGGCCTGATCCTCTCCATCATCATGTCGAAGGCCATGAACCGCTCTTTCTCGAACGTGTTATTCGGAGCCTTCGGACAGGTGCAGGCTACTGCAGCGGCGGGCCAGGAAGCGAAGCCGGTCCGTAGTGCAACGCCCGAAGAAGCAGCTGCGATTCTTTCGGCGGCCAACAAAGTCGTCGTGGTTCCAGGTTACGGAATGGCCGTGGCGCAGGCCCAGCACAAAGTTCGCGAGTTGTATGACGCCCTGACCAAGCGCGGCGTCGAGGTTCGGTTTGCCATTCATCCGGTCGCCGGACGTATGCCGGGACATATGAACGTCCTGCTGGCGGAGGCCGACATTCCTTACGATCGCCTGATTGAGATGGACGAGATCAACGGCGATTTCCCCCAGACCGATGTTGCCCTCGTGATTGGCGCCAATGACGTGACCAATCCCGCCGCTCGCAGCGACGCGAGCAGCCCAATCTATGGCATGCCAATTCTGGACGTCGACAAGGCGCACACTGTAATGGTGATCAAGCGCGGCATGAGTCCGGGATTCGCGGGCATCGATAACCCACTTTACTACCTGGATAATAACTTAATGTTATTCGGAGATGCCAAGGCCTTCGTGGGCAGCATCGTTCGCGAACTTGGCGGCGGACACGGTTAACAACCCGATTCACAGAGGCTTTTCTGGATTACGCGCCAGCGGGAAACACTAACAAGAAGGGCCGCAGGTATGCGAAGGGGAAGTTTCGCATAGGCTGCAGCCCGCCCTGAATCAGGCCGCCTTCTTGACTTGTCGAAGCTTGGCCCAACGCGCCTTCTGAGCAAGAGAAATTCTCCTGCGTCCGGCTGCCGAGAGGACTCGCTTGGCTCGACCTTGTCCGCCAGCATATGACCCTCCCCGCGCTCCCGTAAGCTTTTCCAGGACGGAAATAGCCTCCGCGAGTTTGTCCACTTGCTTCTGCGCGTCCCGGCGATCCTCGCGGAGCCGAGCCAGCGCTTTACTAATATTTGTCATTTGTAAACCCCCTCAGGTTACTTGCACGAGAATTGTATTGATTAGTGCCGAGTTACGCTACCTTTTAAAGCAAAAAAAATTGTTATTCCGTTCCGGAAAGCAACGCGGAAAGCGGGATTCCCACAATGGATAGCGAGAAGGAAAATCGTTTCATCGGGTTATAAAGAAGTGTCCGAGGTTGCGGAGTGCGAACGACGACACTTTAGGACGCCGGCTGTGCGAACTTTGCGACAGGCTCCGCGGCGCTGAGTAACGGTATTCTGCTCGTTCTTCCCCTTGCGAGGCGCTATGAGCACCGGTGTCCGGTCGAGCACGCGGCCAAAAAATCAATTCTCCTCCCGCCGCTAAAAGCGGCTACAATAGCCGCAATTTCTAATCTCCGGAGGTCGCTGTGAAGCGCAGGCAAGTCCAGTGTGCATTGGCTGTTGTTGCGGGTGTCCTTTTCCTCGTTTCCAACCTGTGTGCCCAGGCACCGGATACTCCCGGTCGAGTCGGACTCGTGCAGGATTGGACACAGCACCATCTTTTGTTCAGCCGCGACGGGTTATTGAAGAATCCTCGCCTTCTGTCGACCGAGCCTCGCATCGCCAATCGGTTGGCACAGCGTTGGCAGGGCACCCAACCTGCGTCGGCCCCCTCTGCGAATCAGGGGTCCCGCAGTAAGCTTCACCGGGATTGGAACGTGTCGCTGGGAGGGAGCCGGGTTTCGGCCACCATGTTTCCGGCGAAATTCTCTTTCGATCCCAGTGCCACGCCCGACTGCGCCAACGATTACGTAGTCTTTGGTCTCAGAAATGTCGGATCGGCCACTCAGGCCAATATTGTGGCCTTGAACAATCTTTATTCGGGCACGGGTGGCTTCTGCGTTTCTCCGACACCGACATTCCTGTTTGCCTACAACATCAGCACGGTTACAGCAGGCCGGATTTTGGACTCTCCCGCTCTTTCCCTGGACGGTACGAAGATCGCATTTATCGAGAGCGGGAACATCGCCGGCGCCAACATGGCGATCTTTCATGTCCTGACGTGGGCCACCGGCGCTGGCAATGGGACGTCGGCGACTGCCCCCGCTGTTCCGGGTGTCGGCAACGCCGCCAGCATGAGCAGTCTCACCTTCGCGGCTGCGCTCGACACTCGATCCTCTCCCTGGGTCGACTACGCCACCGACACGGCCTATGTGGGCGCCGACGACGGCAAGCTCTATAAGATCACCGGCGTCTTTCACGGAACACCGGCGCTCGCGGGAGGCAACTGGCCCGTCACTTTGGCAGCAAATATTCGCGTCTCCAGCCCGGTTTTTGATAATCGCCTGGGATTGGTTCTGGCCGGAATACAGAATGGGACGTATTACTCCGTGAGCGCGAACGGAGCCACGATCAAATCGCTCGTTGTGGGACGCAGCATCGCCATGAACCCCGGCATCCTGGCGGCTCCGGTCGTGGACGTGACCGACGGCACCAGTTTCGTAGTGAGCGCCAACGATGGGACTTCCGGAGTGCTGGTGGAAGTCGACCATTCCAACATGACGCAACTTGCGAAAGGACAAATCGGACAAGGGTCGACCGGGGGAACCGCCATCAGTCTTTTCCAACCTGCCTTCAGCGATTCTTACTTCAACGATCCAACCACTGGAACGATTCGTGTTTGCGGCACCGGAGCGGCGGATAACACTCCCTGGCAATATGCCTTTGGCGGGTTCACTCTGGTAGGCAGCAAGTATGTGATGAACACGACGCCGACGGGTTCATCGCAGATAGTGACCTCGGCCAACGCGCGCTGTACCGAATTTACCGAGTTTTTCAACCCCAACGTCGGCGTGGGCGGGACGGACTTCTTCTTCTTCGGCCTCACCACCGACTGTACCGGCGTGGGAACCTCCGGATGCGTCATAGCGCGCAATCAGGACGGATCGCTCACCAAGGCCAACGTTACTGGCGGTCCCACCGGAATCGTGGTCGACAACTTCAGTACGTTGGGGCAGGCCTCGAGTATTTATTTCGGCGGAGCCGCCGCCCCCAACCTGGCCTTTAAGTTCACCCAGAATGGTTTGCAATAAGCAGTAAGAACTCGAGCCGAGGCGCGACTTGCCGCGCCTCGTGCCTCGACCGAAATGCGGCTCAAAGCCTTTTCGTCATAATGCATCCGCGCGGCTTTCCGTTCTGGGATTTTCCCGCAACGGACTTTTTGCGGCAAATGGTTTGCAACCAGTTTCACACCCCACCTTCATCCGCTTGAATCACCCACCCATAACTAGCTGATAAGAAAGGATATTTCTTGGGTCTTAAACTGGTCTACTGATTGCCCTTGTGACTACGGACGCGGGGTCTCTAGCTGGCCGCATGAGAAACGCGATAACGATTGCAAGGACGCTGGTAGCAAGCCTCTTGGTGGTTGGACTCGGTGCGACGCAAGGGTTTAGCGCGACTTCGTATTCCTTCCGGGTTGACCTCGATCGGCCTGCACTAGCGAAGTTAGAGGACGAACTGCGGCGCCTCCCGGCGCACTTGTCCGAATTCTCTCCCGTCTCGGAACCGCTTGCCCTGCCTCGTTGCGGGGACGTTCGCCCGCCCGAAGCCCTCGTAACTCCCGACCCTTTACTACCGCTCGATGCAGAAAATCACCGGGTTCGCGTCAGCTTCATTGTGGGAGCGGACGGCCGCGTCCATAGCCCGTTCATCCTCGACAGTGGCGGCGTTCACGAAGACCAGGTCGTCCTGCAATCGGTCCGTCGGTGGCGCTATCGTCCAGCGCTCTGCAATGGCGTCCCGACCGATTCCGAAGCCCGCGTACAATTCGGCGTCCGTTGATGGCCGGATTCTCCTACAATGGCATCCGAGAGGGTGTGTTGAATCCAGAGAAGCCCAAGGTACCAGAATCGGCCGCCGAGCCGACCCCCGAAAACGTCGAACTGGATGAGTTCTTTCAGCGGCTGCCGGTAAATTTCCGCTGGCCGAAACCCAGCGACGAGGCGGTAGCCGCGGCGGTAGAAGCGATCCAGCGATTGTCCGGAGGAAGCGGAGCCGAGGCGGTGATGGCCCAGGAGGGCGCTGCTGAAGCCGGAGACAATTGCGCGGGATGCGCAGGAGCCCTGCCTCCCGGAGCGCGTTTTTGCGTATGGTGCGGCCTTGCAAAGGGTGCCTCCGCAGCCGGGGCTCCATCGGATGTGCAGCCACGTACCGGCGGCCAGCATCACGTTCACCATCACTACCATCATTTCGCGACAGGACCAGGTCAAGGTGCCGGGCCAGTCGCGCCCGGAGAAGTGGCGGCCTCGGGACCGCGCGGCAAGGCGCCCGTGGCGTCGCCGGCAGGCTCCGGCAACAGCCGTGCTGAGATTGCCGTGCGACAGGTCGTGCAGGACTGGGCGCAAGCCTGCAACACCAAGCATCTGGATGACGTGCTCGAACTCTACGCGGCTGACGCCACGGTGATTCGCGCCAGCCTGCCCCCCGTGCGCAGTCTGCCTGCGATTCGCGAATTTCTTTTCTCCCTGCTGGAAGCGGGGCTGGGTGATGTGGAAATGGAATCCTTGCGTACCGACGTAATGGGCGAGGTCGCCCTCGATCTCGGCCGATGCAAAATGCTCGTACCGGTCGCCATGGGAAAGCGTCGCGAAGAGCGCGGAAAGTATCTGATCGTGATGGCGCGGCAGCCAGCCGGTGCGTGGAAGATTGTGGCCGACTGCTGGTCCAGCGATACGGTCGTAAGCCCAACCGTGGCACCCGACCCAGAGCGAAAGATTCCAGAGCCTTCACCCGCGCGCAAACTGCGTTAAGGCGCGCTGTCGGCAGTCACGAACTGCTGACAAGATTAACTCTTGCCGTCCCGTTTTCCCGTTCCAAGAAAAAAAAGGCCCCCGGAGCGAGGGGTGATGCCCGCGCCGGAGGCCCTTGTTCCTGCGAACGTTCTAGTAAGTGCGCGCCGTAAACAGCTGGCGATAGCCGAGCGTGTCGACGTCGCGGAACAACGGAGTTCCCGGCGGCAGACCCGACGGCAGCGCGAAGTCTGCATCGAAACTGTAGTTACGAGTTGGCGGCGAGTAGACCGTGGTACAGCACTTGAACACTCCCGTGTTGTACGTCGAGTAGTAGAGGCTCACCAGCGAGCCCTTGTAGTTCAACGCTCCACCCCAGCTCTCAAGATAGCGCAGGAAGTTGTGCGTGCCACCGTCTGTGCCGTAGTCGTTGGAGCCCCATGCCGGCTTGGGGAAGTTCATGTTCTTTCCGCCTGCAATCGCCAGACGGTAGTACGAAGTCACCGCCGGACGATTCCCCACCGCAGTTGGGTTCGCCATGCTGTTCAGATCCGACCAGTTGTTCGAGAGAAGCGTTACGGTATCGGCGATAACCGCGGCGGCTGCATGGCCGGGCAGATCTGCCCCGCCTGCCCACGCCGGGTCGCCCGCATTGGAGTTGTAGTTGCCCTGGACATAGACCGGATTCTCAGAGGCGACGGTGAAACCTCCCGTGTTGTCGGTTCGCAGCGGTACGTTACCCAGCGATCCGTCTACCAGCTTGAGGACGTGGCGCGCACCGCTAACCCAGTTCTTGCGGCCGGTCGTCAAACAACTGGTGATGCGGGGAAGATACGGGTTGTCCGGTGCTGCAGCGACAATCTGTTGGTTAATGTTGACGCCGCCGTTGTAGAAACCCAGTCCGATGTTGGCCGGACCAAAGAAGTCCGCACGCTTGTTCTGATTGGCATCCTCCGGCGAATATTTCTTGCCGGCCGGGATAGGTTCCAGAACGCCGTCGGGCACTCCACCGGCGGAAGCGGTGTTAATGACGTCTTCCAGTCCGGAGTCCCCCGATTTTTCGGCGCCGTTGTATGGCGGATTCGGATTAGGCAACATGCCTCGCCGATCGGAGAAGTAAAGCACCCATCCGTTCTGGGCCTGGAAGTCGACGTTCGGGCCGTTGACTCCGATGTTTCCCCACAGCCATCGCTTTAAATTGCCAGTGTCGATTTCGATGGCGTTGAGCATTCCGGCTGCGGTACAGGAATTGTTGCCCGCGGCCACATCGCGAGGTTCCCCTTCGCGCGTGTCGTAAAAATTAATCGGGTACCAGTTGTTTCTAGTGATGCCGGTATTGACGCCGCCGGCGGTGAGTTCGACGTAAGGATTGTTGCTCCCGGCGTCTTTGATGACCTCAGGCGGACGTCCGTAGTTCCATTGGTCGCACTTGCCTTGATTGACCCCGGAGGCAACAGTATGTGTACACACCGGAGCCAGGCCGTTAGCGTCCAGAACGCCGTCGCCGTTGCGATCCGCAGGTTGCTGGAGAATCAGGATCGCGTTGGGGTGTATGGGATTCGCTCCCGGAGCATTTGGAGGTTGCGGCCCACGGGCGAAACCAAGTTGAAGCCATTCGTTCGTCACAGCATGCCAGGCACCGGCCGCGTCTTTGTATTCCACACGGAGATAGCCGTCCAACATGTTCCACGTCGCAGCCTTGTCCAGGTTGGAGGTGACTTCGTAGGGATACGGCGGGTTCGTGGTCGGGCATCCCGCCGGTGGTGTGTATGGAGGGCTCAGGTTGCCGGGCGGGCAAAGCGAAACCACCGGCCCAGGTGCGCCGGCTGCGGTCACGATCGGGGCCCCTGCGGGAACCAAGGTCGCAGCACCTGCGCCGGGTGCCGCGGGTGCCAGCGGCCAGTCAAAGGGCAGTGGAGTCGCGGCCGCAGTCGTCAGCAGAGGCGGGCATGTTGGACCGCCAGCTGAAGCTGCTGTACACGACGAGTTGTCGGGAATCGCACTGGAACCTTGGGCAAAATAAGTGTTGTACGAATTGCCCGCCGCCAGCACCGGCAATCCGCCAGGGAAGGAGGCTGCAATCCCGAACGGGTTGTAGGGTGCTACGTTCGCCAGACGGACATTGTTGACATCGCCGGCGCCGCCGGGAAGGTCCGCCGGATCGTCCGAGAGCAGCACATGAATTTGCGCGAGGTTGTATTCGCGCGAAGGAGCCACCCCGGAAGGGTCCACTAGGCGTGGCCGGCGAATGATTTCGTATGGCTGTGCTCCTCCGCTTACGAACGGAAGCTGGAGATTCTTGGCGCCGGTTCCGCCCGGAGGCGTAATTCCAAAATTGCCGTTCACGATCTCG
>DATMNI010000060.1:0-35579 GCA_035570275.1 Candidatus Acidiferrales bacterium
GCCGTTGCCCGCGAACGTCGAGATGACGCCCTGGGTATTCACCATGCGCACGCGGTTGTTCAACGAATCCGCAATGTACAGATTGCCCGCCGAATCCAGGGCCACGCCCTGCGGCGAGTTCAATTGCGCGCCCACCGCGGGTCCGCCATCTCCCCCAAAACCGGCCCGCGAATTGCCCGCGATCAGCGTCAAGGTGCCGCTGCCGTCCAGCCTGAAGACTGAATTGCCGCTACTGAAATACACGCCCGCCGCGGTGACCGCGAGTTTCCTGGGCTGCCCTATGGTCGTGGCTAAGGCCGGCACCGGCGTGGTGGGCGGCGCGCCACCGGCGACGGTCGATATCGTATATTGTTGCGCCCACGCAACGGGGCTGCATGCCAGCAGCAGGGTCCAACACAACTTCACTACCGGTCTTAGCATTTTCCGTTCAGTCCTGACAATGATTGAGAGTGAATTTCCATTATGACGTGGGTACGGCGGCGATAGTGGCCGCCACCGCTTCCAGGGCGTGTGCGCAATCGGCACGGGTGACGTCATAATGCGTCACCGCGCGCAACTGCCGTTCGTTGATGGCATTGATCATAACCCCACGCTGCTTTAGTTCTGCGCTCAATTCAGCAGGCGGTCTGCCAGTCCCGGAAACGTCGAAAACTACGATATTGGTCTGCACCTTTCGCGGGTCGATTTGCACGCCCGGAATGAGCGCCAGGCCTTCGGCCAGGAACCTGGCATTGCGATGGTCGTCCGGCAGCTTCCGCGGGCTGTCTTCCATCGCGATCAGGCAAGCGGCGGCCAACACGCCAACCTGCCGCATGCCGCCGCCCAGCCGCTTGCGGTAGAGCCTGCCTTTGGCGATGAGCGCGGCCGGCCCAGCCAGAATGGAACCGGCGGGCGCGCCCAGCCCCTTCGAAAGGCAAAACATCACGGTATCGGCCGGGGCGGCGATTTCATGCACCGGAACCCCCAGCGCCGCCGCCGCGTTGAAAATGCGCGCGCCATCCATGTGCACTCTCAGCCTGTGCTGGTGCGCGCCATCGCAGATTTCCTGCACGGTGCGCATGGGGTAGACGGTGCCGCCGTGCATGTTGTGCGTGTTCTCAATGGCGATCAGGCCCGTGGGCGCCGAGTACGGGCTGAGGGGGCGGATCTGCCGCCGCACTTCGTCCCACGAAAGAATGCCGTCCGCGGTCGGAATGGCGCGGACGACGCAGCCGGAGAACCAGGCGATCATCGAGAGTTCGTAGTCCAGCAGGTGGGCGCGGGAATCGCAGATCACTTCCTGGCCATGCTCGGTGAGCAACTTGACCGCGATGGTATTGCCCATGGTACCAGTGGGGACGAACAAGGCGGCCTCCTTGCCGGCGATTTCAGCCGCGCGCCGCTCCAAATGGTTTACCGTCGGGTCTTCGCCGTAAACATCGTCGCCCACCTCCGCTTCCATCATGGCGCGCCGCATCTCGGCCGTAGGCTTGGTGACGGTGTCACTGCGCAGGTCAATCATAGGTCGATAAATTCCTGGAAGACCTCATTGGATAGAAGCACGCCGCGCTTCGTGAGGCGCAGCATGCCATCCGAGGTTGCAAGCAAGCCCGAGTCCAGAAAGCGGCGGATGGGCCGGTCGAACCGCGTCCACTCCGCCGGCTCGGGGCGCACGCCGGCCATCAGACGCAGCCCCACGAAGAAGCGCTCTTCGTGGCGTATGACAGGCATTCCCGCCTGGGTTCCTTTGCCTTCCAGATACTCCTCCACCGTTTCCGCGTTCTGATACCGCATGCGGCCGTCGAACGAATGGGCGTCGGCTCCGAAACCGACGTACGGCTCCAGTTTCCAATACTTCAAGTTGTGCCGCGACTCATACCCCCCGCGCGCGAAATTGGAAATCTCATATCGCGCAATCCCCATCGCTGCCAGGCGCTCCACGGCGGTTTCGTAGAATGCGGCGGTTTCGTCGTCGTTTGGGGTGTCCCCGGCGCCATACCGTACTCCCCCCAGCATCATCTCCTTTCCGAGACGGCTGTCTTCGTCCACCTCCAGCATGTATACCGAAACGTGCTGCGGCGCCAGCCGATCGATCCAGTCCAGCGACTCGCGCCACGAAGCTTCGGTCTGCCCGGAAAGGCCGGCGATCAGGTCGATATTCACGTTGCGAATACCGGCCTGATGCAGGATTGCAATCTCCTCCGCCACCACCTGCGCCGAATGCTTGCGCCCCGTGCGCCGGATTTCCTTTTCGACGAACGATTGCACCCCGAGGCTCACGCGCCCGATCCCCGCGCCGGCCCAGGCCCGCGCCCGCTCCGCGGTAATGCTGCCCGGTGCCGCTTCCATGGTAGCTTCGGCCCAAGGGCGGCCGGGAATCAGATCCAGGATCGCCCGCAGCGCATCCGGCTCCAGATGGCTTGGCGTTCCGCCACCCAGGTACACGGTTTCCGGCCGCCACTCCCACGAATGCGCGCCGATCTCCCGCCGCAGCCCATTCAGATAGCGGGCCTCCCATGCGGCCGGGAAGACGCCCGACGCGAAATTGCAGTAGGTACACTTCTGCGCGCAAAATGGATAGGAAACGTAGACTCCAGGCACTTTTCTTCATGATAACGCGGTAGCGGATGCGGTGGCCGGTGGCCGGTGGCCAGTGGCCGGATGCCAGATGCCGGATGCCGGTGGCCGGTGGCCGGTGGCCGGTGGCCAGATGCCGGTGGCCGGATGCCGGATGCCGGATGCCGGTGGCTGGTGGCCAGACGCCAGACGCCAGATGCCGGATGTCGGATGCCGGATGCCGGTGGCCGGTTTGTGACGCATCTGCGAGACTCTCGCGAAATTCCGGGCGGTTCGGGACCGCCCCCTGCCGGGTGTGATCGGCTAATTGACGAAACGAAGCCAATTTGCGCGGCGGGCAGCAGCCTCTGGAGGTGCGCCGGGTTGCGGGATTCCGGGGGTTAGTCATAACAGCGAGAAGGGCAGGACCGCGTCACACGGAACCTGCCCCGACGGTCTCGATGGTAACACCCGGGAATTGGGGTATTCGGCTGAGGGAGACTTAACTTATTGAAAACAGGGCGGCGAGTTTTCGGATTTGGGAGTCAATGGCAAGCGGCCACGGGCATGAACCGGCAGTTTGCCCGGTTCGGAGAGACCTGGATCGCGGGAAGTCCGGCCCTGGAAACCGCGCGGCAGGTTGGCAATCTGGTTGGCAATCCGCCCTGCCGGCGTCCCTCTAATATGGCGGTAACGGGTCAGTTGGCGAGCCTCCGGATGGGCGATCCCCTCCATGGAAGTTCTTTTGTGCAGTTGTAGCCTCTCGGTGCGCATCCACCAGAAACACGTGAAAGTCGGTGGCCGGTGGCTCGGCATCAAGCTGCCGCAACATCCGCGCGATTTGACCGCGATGGTAGGTCGAATGGTTCACGACGTGCTGCATCAGGTGCGCCAAACTGATTTGTGCCGCCCGGAGAGGAAGCATCTTTTCGAGGGACTCGTTGGTCACGCGATTCACAAATTCGGCCTGTTCCTGCTCCACTTCCGCCCACTTTAACCGCACCGAAGCCAGGTCGGGGAATGCATCCGGATGGAACAGGGCGTCGTGTCGCGTCCACAAATCGGTCAAAAAGGCGGGGCTGTGGGACGGCTCGTTCCAATACACAAGCCAGCCCCACTCGCCCCCGATGATGTGCACCAGCGTGTCTCGCACCGAACGAAAGCTGCCGCCCAGATCGCGAGTGAACTGCCCCGGGGTGAGCGCCGAGACCGACCGCAAAACTCTGTTGTTCGCCCACCGGTCGTATTCGTAGAGCAAAAGAACGTCATCTCTCGTCACGGTGCCCCCTTAGTCTGTGGAATCTTGCCTGGCGCCGGCCATTCGGCAAACCCGAGATATGTGCACCGCCGGCACGGGGCTTCGGTCCAACCTCGCCAATGAGGTGCAATCAAGATTCACTCCGTCTCGCTGCCAGTTTACTTCACTCGATTCTGCGCCGATGTGCGGCGGCCGTCGGATTTTCTGATGGTGACTTTGGCCTTGTTTGTTCAGGCCTCCACAACCGCCGGACTGCATCGCTCTCCTACTTAAGCGGACCATCCTGGCGCTTGCGTTCATGGCAATCCCGCCCCGCCTGTTCGATTTCCGTTTGACTTGGGGGCTTAGTGTCGATTACGAAGAGAGGGTTTTCAGCTCGCTGAAAATCTGTTGTTCGAATCCATCGGGCGCCCGAGTGGCGGATGCCGCCGATCCCGGCAGCGTCGCTCGCCGCTGCCGTTCATTCTTGTAGTCTACATCTAGCGGGACTTTCGCAATACCAGGGCTGCTTGCCTCGTAGAGAAGTCATAAACATTGGGTCGAAAGCGATCCAACTGCTAGATGAAAGAATAAAGCCAAAGAAACTCAAAGTGAGGGCCGCCCATTCTCTTTCTGGAACGAACGGTTTACGGGCATCGCTTGACGGCCAAGTTTTGTTTTCGAGCGCCCGAACTTTCCCATCCAAGTGCCTTTGACCCGCGCCAGAGCCGGGATCGGCCAGGCTGCTAAAGGGCTGCTCGATGAGTCCGGCAAATCCGTATCGAAGGCGCCGAGGTCGGAGATCGCTAACGTAACGTTAGGATATTCTTCTTGATACAGAGAGACTGCGCTGGCTCCGGTGCCGTGCATTAGGTGAAACGTCCCCATGAGCATCAGAGCCTTGCGGTGTTTCGATAAGACCTCCTTCTCCAATACAGCGGCGATTGCCGGGATCATGCCAAGGTCGCAACCTGACGTGGTGTGCCAAGCGCTCATCCGCGGTTTCTCCAATGCCAAAGACGGAGTTGCGGCATCCGGATTACCGCCGCCGTGTTCGTGGACGTCCGATTGGGCACAAAAAGACGGCACTGACTGGCTAGGAAAAAGACAAATTTGGGATCAGTTACCCGCAGATTCGTCCGGCGAGGCATTTTCTTTTCGCGGAGAACGGGATATACTCGAAGTTGCAATTCAGGCTGCACCCCGTCCGCGGAAAGGGATTATCCCACCTGAGCTTTTGAGCAGCACCGAACATCAACCTCACTTCAGCCTGTAATAGCGGACACCGGGCAAAAAAGAAGGAGGAGTGATGTCTCGCGAATTACCCGCCAAACCGAACCTCGAACATCTCAAAAACCAGGCCAAGGAACTGCTGCACGCTTTTCAGCAGGGCGACGCCGCCGCGAAGGAACGCTTCGCTGCGCTGTCCGCATCCCCGGCCTCTTCGCCGAAACTCGCCGATGCGCTGCATGTGGTGGCGCGTGAGTACGGCTTTCCCAGTTGGCCGAAGCTGAAGGAGCACGTGGAATCGCTGACGCGCGTGCTTTCGCCGGCCCAACAACTCACCGCCGCGATTCGGGCTAACGATGCCGCCCGGACGGCGCGCGTGCTCGACAGCTATCCCGAGTTGAAGACGCACCTCAATGAGCCGCTGGCGGATTACGGCGGCGGCACCACTCCGCTGCTGGCGGCGGTGCAGTACGGCAACCCGGCGACCATAGACTTGCTGGTGCGCGCGGGCGCCGATATCCACACCAGGGGTGACTTGTGGTCGGGCGGCTTGAGCGTGCTCGACGAGTGCGGGGAGGACATGGCCGATTTCCTGATGGAACGCGGCGCCGTGCTGGATGTGCATGCCGCTGCCCGGCTCGGCCGGCTCTCCGACTTGCAAAAGCTGGTCGCGGCCAACCCCGAGGTGGTGGCTGCGCGGGGTGCGCATGCCCAGACGCCGCTGCATTTCGCCTCCACCGTGGAGGTGGCGGAGTTTCTGCTGGAGCACGGCGCCGAAATCGACGCGCCAGACGTGCAGCACGAGTCGACACCGGCGCAGCACATGCTGCGCGTGCTGCAGGGGCGTCATTACCGTCGGGATCGTAAGGATGTCGCCCGCTGCCTGGTGCGCCGTGGCTGCCGCACCGATCTCCTGATGGCGGCCGCTCTGGGCGACCTGGCGCTGGTGCGGCGCCATCTCGAATCCGATCCGGAATGCATCCGGACGTGCGTTTCCGAAGAGTATTTCCCGAAGCGCGATGCGCGCAGCGAAGGGACCATCTACACCTGGATTTTCGGACCGCGACGGACGGCGCACCTGATCGCGCGCGACTTCGGGCACGACGAAGTCTTCCGGTTGCTGATGGAGAGTACGCCGGAGGACCTGAAGCTGGCGCTGGCCTGCGAACTGGGCGACGAGGATGCGTTCCGCGCGCTGCTGGCCGCGCGGCCGGGGCTGACGCGGGCGCTCTCCGAGGACGACCGGCGCCGCTTGCCGGACGCGGCGCAGAACAACAACTCCAACGCGGTTCGCCTGATGCTGGCCGCGGGCTGGCCGGTGGATACGCTGGGCGAATACCGCATGACGCCGCTGCAGTGGGCGGCCTGGCATGGGAACGCGCAGATGGTGCGGGAGATCCTGCGCTACGGTCCCGAGCTGGAACGGAAGGACAACGACCACGGGATCACGGCGCTGGGCAGCGCGCTGCACGGGTCGGCAAACGGCTGGCATCGCGAAACGGGCGACTATGCGGCTACGCTTGAGGCGCTGCTGGACGCGGGCGCCAAGGCGCCGAAGGTGACTGACGATCTGGAGGCGAGCGAACCGGCGCGCGAAGTGCTCGTGCGCTATGAGGGCGGCTCGCAGGGTCATTCCTGAAACGCGGCGGCGTGGGCGGCGGCACGAATGACAGGGGTTGGTATAGTGAACCGTGGCAGGAGATCCAATAGAGACCGGCAAGTACCCGGAAGTCACCGCCATGTCCGTCACGCTTTCGTTGTCTGAGGCGCGCCGCCTCGCCCTCGCTTCACAAGGGTTCGGTACCAGACCGCCGGCGCCGTCCGCCGCGCACCTCCGCAAGCTGGCTGGGCGGCTGCATGCGTTCCAGATCGACTCGGTGAACGTGCTGGTCCGCGCCCATTACGTCCCGGCGTTCGCACGCCTCGGTCCTTATCGAATGGAGACGCTTGATTCGCTGGCCTACCGCCAGCGCGAGCTGTTCGAATACTGGGGGCATGAGGCGTGTCTGCTGCCGGTCTCGCTGTATCCACTGGTACGGTATCGCATGCACAAGCACACCGACCCGACGCAGGAATACATGCGGTCCGAGGGCGGCGGCTACATGGCCAAGGTCTACGCCGAGGTCGCCGAGCACGGACCGATTACGGCCGCCGCGCTGTCGAATCCCGGTCAACGTACCGGGGGCTGGTGGGGCTGGTGGTGCTCGGCCAACGGGAAGGCGACGCTCGAACACCTGTACGACGCCGGCCTCGTCGCCATCGCCGGCCGCCGCGGCTTTGAACGCCTGTACGACCTCACCGAGCGCGTCATCCCGAACGCCGCGCTGAATGCGCCGGTGCCACCGCGTGAGGAGGCCATGAAGCGGTTGATCTGTCTTGCGGCGAAGGCTTTGGGCGTCGGGACGTTGGGCGATATCACCGGCTACTTCACTATCGAGGGTTGGCGCGACCGCATGCCCCCAGGGCCGCGGTGGACGTGGCCGAAGAGCACGGATAGCCGGCGTGCCAAGCCGATCGCGAAGCGGCTTGTGGCGGAACTCGTCGAGGAGAAACGCCTGGCGCCGGCGCGCGTCGAGGGCTGGAAAGAGCCGGCCTACCTGCACCCGCAGGCACGAGTTCCCCGGACTGTGGAGGCGCGTGGGTTCGTGACACCGTTCGACTCGCTGGTTTGGGAGCGCAGTCGCATGGAGCGGCTCTTTGGGATGAAGTACACGATCGAGATGTACGTGCCGCCGCCCAAACGAGTCTACGGTTACTACGTCTGCCCGTTCCTGCTCGGCGATACCCTGGTCGCGCGCTGCGACCTCAAGGCTGACCGCGCGCACAAGATCCTGAAGGTACAGAGCGCATTCCTGGAACCCGGTCGGGATGCGCGGCGGGTGGTTCCGGACCTGGTCAGCGAACTCCGGCATATGCAGGAGTGGCTCGAACTCGACCGCATCGCGGTGAGCCAACGCGGCGATCTTGCCGGGATGCTGCGGCGGAGCGTGAAGCACACGGCGGTAGCCCGCAAAGCGGGGTCTATATCGAACCAGTAGCCGTCACTCCCTGACACACCGAACGGAATATGCGCTCTGCTTCTCGCCGCCGCTTTGACGATGGAGAGCTTGCCCGCCTTTACCAAAGTTGTAGAACCATCCACCGGCCGGATCAGTCTCCGATGCCGTCCAGTAGAATCCGTGGGCTTCCAATCGTGCATACTGGCCAGCATCGGAGCGGCCGCCGCCGAGCAGGGCATTGAATCCCGAGCTGCCTCCGGCCAGGAGCGCCTGGTACGCCGCCTTACCCTTGTCTTCTGAATCCGCGCTGACGCCACCGTAGTCCTTAGCCATCTGCCGCCATTCGTCGTCGGTCGGCAATCGCCATCCATCTCCCAACGATTGACATCCTCGCCGCGCCGACTCCCACGTGTACAAACGGCCGTACCGACGGCAATTCAGTTCGGCATCTTCGTAGCAGTAGGACGGCATAGTGTCGACGTTCAGATTGTGTGTCGTCCACTGTTTGCCGTCCGCCATCCGTTTGGAGGAATCCATCGTGCTGGACGCTTTCCGGGCTTGCGCTGAAAGGCGCTGCCACGAGGCGCTAACAGACCCGAACACTATACTCAGCGCGATGGATACGACACCAACTCGAATCGGCCTGGTCTTGTCCTTAATGCTGATCATGAACGACCTCCACTCCGTCCCGAACCATTCTACATTCGACGCCTGCGCTTTTCACCCGCCCGCGGGTCAGCCAAACGGATCCGGCAGCAACAAGGTCCCGCCTGACGCCGTAGTGGCGATCGGGCCTGGGCCTTTCGGATCACTCGCCCCTTGGCGACTACCGGGCGCCTTCGCACCAGGAAGGGTCCACGTTGTTCGTGAGGCCGGAGGTGATGGCGGTGGGCATCCCTTTGGCCGGATCGAAAAACATGAGCTGGTGCACCCAAACGTTGCGTTTCCGGTGTACGCCCGGAAGGGGCGCGAGGTCCTGCGGGGTAACGTATACGATTTGATCGCGGCCGGGCAGCCAGAACGCGATGAAGGCGCTTGCGACCGTGCTGACCTTCATGGTGGCGAGGTTGACCAGGTAATAGTCATCCTGCCGCTGGCCGCTGCCGTCATTAAGACCTTCCTCCCCGATCAGCAGCCATTTGCCGTCTTCGGTCCAGTCGAGAGAGCGGATCGGAGTTTCGCACTTGCCCATGGTGCCGTGGTTGTCGATCGGGCAAGTGTTGACTTGGATCTGGAACCGGCCGATTTGCTTGCCCGTCCGCGACACTACCAGAGTCTCCTCGTTGCCGCAGGCTTCGAACTCTCCCAGTTTCGCGAACTGATCGCAACCTCGCGTCCGCGAACCCGGCTCTTCCTTAGGCTCCGGCGCGGGGCCGATGACGGTTTCCTCTCCCGTGGCGGGATTCAAGTTCCACAGCCTCACGTCGCCGGTTACGTCGCGCGAAGGCGATGTGAACTTCATGACTCGCCCGGCACAGGTGGGATGGTAGTGGTCCCGCAGGGAGTGCGTCAGCGCTTTGAGAACGCCATCCGCCGCATTCCAGGTCCAGATCTGCTGGTAGCTCGCGCCATGCTCCTGGTAAACGCGGCGGCTGAAGATCACCTCTCCGGATGCGGAAGAGAGGAACAAGAGCGCCAGGATAACGGTGGCTCGCCGCGGTGTGGTGGTCATCTTTGAGGTCCTCTCTAGAGTACTTGAATCTGCGAATGTGATGCGAATGAGTCAAGTTTCTGTTAAGCGCAGAGCCGCAGAGACGCGGAGGAAGTCGCAGAGAGGCACTGAGGAAATGCCTTGCACATAGGTAGGGTTACCGCTGTATACGCCAGGTTGGTGCGCAGAAGCCGAGACAAGGATGGGCTATCGCCACGCGGCGGTACGTAAAGGTCCCGGCCTCAACCATCTTCAAAAGCTTCGCCGCGTCAGCATGCGAGTGTCTCTGCTTCCTCCGCGCGCAAACCCGGATTGTCACAAACTACGACCGATGCAGAAAGCCATATCAGTTTTGGTCTTCCTCAGCGCTCTCTCTGCGTCTCCGCATCTCTGCGGTGAAGAACACTTTCGGTCTGAGGCAGAGCCTCGCTAGTCATTTTAGACTCATTCTCCAGGGCTAAGACCGCCTTAGGGCTCAAAGGACCTGCGGCGAGCCGGCGATCGGATACGCGGTATTGGCATCTACAATGAAGTGGTGCGCTGTCGTCGAGCTCTCATAGTTGCTTCTCTCGTCCTGATTTCAGCCGCCTGCGGGGTTCGTAGTGACCACGGCAGCATGTCTCTGGAGGACGCGAACGCTTCGGCGCCAACCGCTCCTATTCTCCTGTTCAATGGAACCGGAGCTTCTCCTGACGATGTCGCGGCGGTCGAAGCCGTCCTGAAGAATAACCATCTCGGTTATTCGACGGCGAGGTCTTCACAGTTGAACCAGATGAACCAATCACAAATCCGGCAATATCGTCTGCTGATTGTTCCGGGTGGAAATTTCGTTGAAATCGGTAACAGCCTGACACCTGGCGCAACCGCGAACATACGCAAAGCGGTGCAGGACGGCTTGAATTACCTGGGAATCTGTGGCGGTGGTTTCCTTGCGGGGAAATATAATCCCCCCTATAACGGTTTAAATCTGACCTCTGGTGTGCGGTTCGGTTTCTACGCGGCCGAAAGCCGGGGCATCCGCAAGGCGGCGGTGTCGATTGCGGTTGCGGGAGCGCCAACGCTCGATCAGTACTGGGAGGATGGCCCGGAGTTTACCGGCTGGGGTGCAGTTGTCGGTAAGTATCCCGACGGTACCCCCGCAATCGTAGAAGGAACCTTCGGGAGCGGGTGGGTAATTCTCAGCGGGGTTCACCCCGAGGCGCCGGCAAGTTGGCGGCGCGGAATGACCTTCCATACGCCTGCCAGCGCGGATAACGCATACGCCGGCACGCTGATCCGCGCCGCACTGGATCGGATATCGCTATCGCATTAGTGAGGTTTGCCCTGGCACGCTTCGAGTGAGCAGGAAGACAGCCGCATCCATGGCCTGCGCGGCCTTGGCTATCCATTGCTGGACGAGACCCCGTTGCACTTCCTCAGGCGGCTTCATAAAGAACGCGCCCGTACTTGTGCGCCGGATAGGCGATGCCACCAATGACGTTCTTCGTTTCTCCGAAGCGTTCCGTCTAGATTACGATTACGTCGACAGGGTAGCCAATGTCGCCGATAGCACTCCGTATCAATGCGGTCAGGACGTGCCGCGGCCAGGACGCGCCGGACAATTTCCTGCGTCACTATGTCATCGATACCCATCAGTGACATGATATGCAACTTGCGGGCGCCGCTGCACCGGCACCTGTGGGCGTCAACCGGCCAGCGATCCCATGGGCCATGTGATTCGGGCCGGGCCCGACGAGTTCAAGGTCCCTGCTAACGCCGCTGCGTTACGAATCCACCGGCCACCGGCCACCCACCACCGGCCACCCACCACCGGTGCCCGGGCTAAACGCCTGTTACTTCGGAGGGGCCGGCGGCCAGGCGCCCTTGAACCGGTTCACCAGCCGCGATTGCGCCGGCTCCGCGTATTCCAGGATGGCGCCATGCTCCACCAGGGTACGCACAAGTTGCCGCGTGTCGATATCCTGCAAGGCGACGCCGGCGCGAATCGCCATGGCGGCTGCAACTCCGGCCGCCTGGCCCAGAATCATGTACTGCGGCTCCATGCGCAGCGTGCTGTAGGCCACGTGGCTGGCTGAAAAGCAGACTGGCACCAGCAGATTCGCCACCTCACTTTTCTTCGGCAACAACACGCGGTAAGGGATCTGATAGGGTTTGACCGGCACCTGCATGTCGCCTTCGTTGCGCACGAAGCCGTCCTTGTTGACGATACGCTGCAAATTGTGGGAGTCGCTGTTGTAGGAGCCCATCCCGATGGGGTCGGGCTTGGCGAGATCCGTCTGGATATCTTTCTGGATCATCACGTACTCGCCGACCATGCGCCGCGCCTCGCGAATGTAGAGTTGGTGCGGCCAATTGGCGGTGTCGGTGAATTCGTCTCTGGCCAGGCCCCATTCGTTGGTCTCCTTCTGTAACGGCGGGGGCACGCGCGGGTCGTGCGCCAGAAACCAGAAATACTGTTTCGTGTACTCTTCATGATCGCGCCAGATTTCCTGGCGGCGCTGGTAGCCGGCGTTCGGATAGTCGTAGCTCTGGCCGATGTAGTCGGTGGAGAAGGGGCCGTTATTGTTCATGTCGGCCTTGTGGTTGGGGATGGGCGAGATGGAAATCACTTCGGCCAGTCTGGAAGCCCGGCCCTGCTTCCGCTCCATGGCTGCCAGCAGGCGCGCCATCAGTTCGAACCGCTCGGGATCGTAGTGGATGGGCTTGGGGTAGGCCACCTGGTTGGCCCCGTCGTGCGACAGGATCATGCGGAAGTTGTAAGCCTGCACTTTGCGGTCGGCCGCTCCGGGTTCGCCGGCAGGCCCGGCGGAAATCCCGGGCAGCAGTCTGCCATCCACCCGGTACGGCGAAAGATCCACCAGAAACTGGTGGTACGGAGTCTCGGAACGCACGCCCGCCAGCGATTCGCCGTACTGCGCTCCACTTTCACGGCCCCAGGTGTAGGTTACGCCGGCCTGGGCCATCAGGTCGCCTTCATAGGTGCAGTCGGCGAACATCTTGCCGGTGAATTGCGCGCCGTTCTCCATGGTGATGCCCGCGACGCTGCTGCCCGCTTTGCGCACACCGTCTTTTTCGCGCAACCGGTTTTCCAGCAGCACCGTGACGCCGGTTTCCCGCAGCCACTGGCGGAAGACGCTCTCGGCGACCTTGGGCTCCGGCAGCCATGCGATGTCCTGCAGGTATTGCGACATGTTATAGACTTTGCCGGCGCGGAAATAGAATTCCAGCGCGTATCCGCCGATCGCCTCGCGCCGCCCGACATCAGTGCGCGACAGCCCGCCCGACACCATCCCGCCGATATGCCGCCGCGGTTCCAGCAGCGCGACTTTCAGCCCCATACGAGCGCCGCTGATGGCTGTGACCACGCCGCCTGCAGTGCCGCCATAGACCACGAGATCGAAGTCGGCGGGTGGTGCGGACTGGGCGCACAGCGTTCCGGCAGCGAAGAGAAAAAGCAGGCTTCGTGTCATAGGGGATACGGTAGCAGGCGGCAACGGCTGGCGGCGTGGAACCGGGGGCCGGGGGCCGGCGCCAAAGCTCCTGCAACCCGCGGCGGACGTTTTGCAGGTTTTCCCCTGTGGTAACTCGGGCCTTCACCAGATGTCGCAACTGTTTCCGATGGCGTACCTTCAAGGAAAGCACCGGAAACTACCGGAAGGACAGGATATTGATGTCGAGAGAAACCACGCAGACGGCAGTACGGAACGGCTTCGCAGCGCGGCTGAAAAGCCGGCAGGTGCGGGTTTTATTTACACAGGCGCTGGTAATCGCCGCCGTTTCGAACGTTGTTCCCCAAGCCAGTGCCCAGGGCGCCCAGGGGTACACGGTCACCACCGTGGTCAGTGACACAACGGCGCGGCCGGACGGAGCCGGTAAGTTCTCGCCGGTAGACCCGTCCCTCGATGGCGGTGCGATCGTCTTTAACAACGGTGGGTGCACGGGGTGCGCCGCTGCGGACTCCCTCTGGGCCGCCAATCCGGCAACCGGCGAGTTTCGAAAGATTGCCTCTACGAGCACCGGCGTTCCGGGCGGAACCGGCAGCTTCAGCCGTTTCGACGCGGGGCCTATTGCCAGAGGCGGCGGTGTGGTTTTCATCGGATTCGATGCCAATTCGCGGCCCGGGCTTTACGCAGTGCCGACGGCGGGCGGGACCGTTGTAAGGCTGGCGGACACCAACACGGGCGTGCCGGGTGCGCCGAAACTGTTCACCAGCTTCGCCCGGAACGGCTTTCAGCACGACGGAACGACCGTGGTGTTCACAGGTGGCGCGGCCGGAGTGACCGGCGTTTATTCGGTCAAGCTGGATGGCTCGGCGTTGGCGCGGGTGGCGGATACGAACACGCCGGTCAACTCCCAGTCCTGCTCTTTCCAGGTGGTGACGTTCTCGAAACCCTCCATCAGCAATGGGAATATCGGCTTCATGGGTCAGCCGACGACTGACTACGGCAACCAATTCAGCGCTCTCTACACGCAACCGTTTAGCCAGGCCGCGACGCCGGTGTGCGGGGGAGCAGCGTCGCCATCGGCCGTGAATTCGGCCCAGAACCTGCCCGTCAATCTGGGGGCGCACTTCCAGACGCAGTTGGACTACGGGCGCATGGATGGGGCCAGGCTGGTGTTCCGCGCCGCGGAAGCAGGCACAGGGATCGGCGGCATCTTTTCGACCGGCTTGGATATGTCGCCCGTTGGCGAAGCGTTAACCACCATCGTTGACGCCAGGACCCCACTGCCCGGCTTCCCGCCTGTCCCGTTCGTGGGGAACTTCGCTTTTGCGGTTGACGCGGGCAACACCGTTTTCCAGGCGCATGACGCGGCGAGCGGGAATTCGGCGCTTTTCCTGGCCACCCGCGGCGTACTGACGAAGATCGCGGGCACGGGCGATACGGCCGGCGGTTCGACGATTGCCGCAGTGGATGCCCCGGGGGCCGGTGCCGTTCAAGGTGCGGCCGTCGCATTCACGGGTACCGGCAGCGATGGCTCGCGGGCAATCTACCTCGCCAGTCCGGCAGGGGCAGCCGTGGCAGTGCCCTCAATAACTGTGGTGGCCAACGCGGCCAGCAATCGCGCGGGAGCAGTGTCCCCAGGGGAAATCGTGGTGCTCCATGGCGCCGGAATGGGCCCGGCCGCGCTTGTGGGAACGTCGCTGGACGCGAACGGCCGGTTATCGAACCAGCAGGCGGGTACGCGGATATTGTTCGACGGCGTGGCGGCGCCCCTGGTGTACGTCTGGGCGAGCCAATCCGCCGCCATTGTGCCCTATGCAGTCGACGGCCGCGGGCAAACTTCGATCACGGTGGAGTACCAGGGCACGCCGTCATCGCCGATGGTGGTGCCGGTGACGGCCGCCGCGCCGGGAATCTTTTCGGCGGACTCAAGCGGCCAGGGACCGGGCGCGATCCTGAACCAGGACAGCAGCCTCAACTCGCCATCGAACCCCGCGGCCGCGGGCTCAATCGTGGTTCTGTATGCGACCGGCGAAGGCCAGACCACGCCCGGCGGCGTGGACGGACAGATGGCCGGCCAGACGTTTCCCGCGCCCCGGCTGCCGGTTGCAGTGGCCGTGGATGGACAGAACGCCGAGGTCCTGTACGCCGGCGCCGCTCCCGGCGAAGTGGCCGGCTTGATGCAGATCAACATTCGCCTGCCGCTCGGCCTGACGGCGGGAAACCGCCCCATTGCGTTTTCAGTGGGAGGGACGGCCAGCCAGACGGGCCTTACCGTGGCTGTGAAGTAGACGGTGTTGTACGTGGGACAGGCCATAGGTGTCTGTGGCCTGTCGAGCCCGGAGATTTCACGAAGCCTCAAGGCGACAGACCACGAAAAACGATGGTCTGTCCCACCTTGCTTCTGCAGCGGACTGTAGATCTCGTTGCCAGGCGAGCGGTATGGAAGCCAGAATTCCCCAAGCAATGCTGCCGCGCGGGGCACTCGCCGTTCTGCTCGCCCTGAGCCTCTCCTGGTGCCTGCGATGAATTAGTTATAATCGGCTGCAAATGATGTCCATTCTTCTGCTCGCAGCGATTCTGGTTACCATCGGCACGGGCCTTGCCGCTACCATCCACTTCAACGACGGCGACGTGCCCCGGGTGCGCCGGTTGGCGCTTCGCTGGGCCATTGGCGCCGCGATCTATGTCATCGCGCTGATTGCGGTCCCCCTGTTCTCGCAGGTCGACCGGAACACCGGCGGCACCGGCACCGGCAGCGGCCGGCACTGTGACGACGATTGGTGCCTCAGCGTCGAAGGCGTCAGCCGGACGCCGGGACCTTCGGGAGTCTCCTACAGGCTTGACCTCCGTCTGTTTAGCCTGGCCAATCACGGACCCCGCAGCGCGCGCGGTGCCTGGGTATATCTCGCGGACGATCGCGGGCGCCGCTTCCCGCCGGTGGCTGACCCTTCGGCCATCCCGTTGGGTGTCGCTCTGGAACCGCACCAGTCCGTCAACACGTGGCTGACGTTTGAAGTGCCTGCCGATGCCCGCCAACTTCGCTTCATTGGCGGGCTACCCGGCATCGGCTATGCCAGTTTCATCATCGGGAACGGCGACCTGGTGCACCGTCCGAGAATGAGCTTCCGCGTTCCGTAAGGAAAGCCGATCCGGGTCATTTTGTCCCGGAATTTTCTCAAACAAAGGAGTTAGAGTCGAGTTCGAGTCGATTCCAGGTCATTTTGTCCCGGTTCGGGGATGGGAGCCTGATTCGTTGTCGGCGTCTTCAGCGCAGGATCCAAGGGCACGCGGCAACGCCGGTCACAATCAACGCGCAGACCGCGAAGCGAAACGGCGCGCAGTCGCGGCGGAAATCCCCAGCAGGCGCGGCGGAAATCGCCAGCCGGTACAATCGTAAAGATGCCTCACCACCTTGCCCAGATCAACATCGCCCGTCTGGTGGCGCCCATCGACGACCCCAGAATCGCCGGCTTCGTCGCCCAACTGGATGCCATTAACGCGCTGGCGGAGGCCGCACGCGGATTTGTCTGGCGGCTGCAATCCCCGTCCGGCAACGCCACCGATATCGCTTATAACGACGACCCGTTCGTCATCGTCAATATGTCGGTCTGGGAATCCGTCGAACGCCTGCGCGATTACGTTTACAACTCCGGCCACGTCGCCGTGTTTCGCGACCGCGCCCAATGGTTCGAAAAAATGAGCCTGCCGAACTATTGTTTGTGGTGGGTGCCGGAGGGGCACGTGCCCACCGTGGCCGAAGGCCGCGAGCGGCTGGAGCACTATCAAAAGCACGGCGCCACACCGCGGTCCTTTTGGTTCAAGCGAGAGTTCCCAGCGCCGGTGGAGCAGGTGCCCGCACTGCAGCTCGGTTAAGCCAGCAAGCGACTGCCGCTCCCTAACGGTCACGGCTCTGATCGGGAGGCGTCACGGCTCTGATCGGCAGGCGTCACGGCTCTGATCGGCAGGCGTCACGGCTCTGATCGGGAGGCGTCACGGCTCTGACCGGAGCCGCGCGCGTCAGCCAGCGGTAGCGACGCGGAATCCCTATCGAGCTGGTAGTTCGAAAAACGAATCTCCAGTTCGGTGGGGCCAAGCAGGAAACTGTTGGTGACCGATCGCACGTGCCCGGGCAGCCAGAAACCTTCCACTTCGATGAAATCTTCGCTAATGCGGGGCGCGCCCACCAATATGGAAATGCTGGCCGCAAACTGGCCTTCAATCCGCACTACGGCGAAAGTGCCGGCATCGACCCAGGCTTTCCCCACGATCAGGTACCGGTTCTTGATCCTTGGCGCCAGTTCCAGGACATAGCAGCTTCGCCCGGCTGCGACTTCGGTTCCGACCAGCCTGACCCGATAGTTGGCGGAAGTAATCTGGTGGCGGACACGCTCCGGCGGCAGGCTGGCGCCTGCCTCGGACGCCATCACCTTATCGATGATGCCGTTGAGCTGGTCCGAGCCGGATCGCGTCAACACGGTGTAGCGATTGCCTTCGACCTGGCGGTAATTCATCAGTACCGCTACCGCTGCCTGTTTGCCGAACCGCCGGTTTTGCAGGGTGTATTGCCGCGAACCCGAGTACTCCTTCAACAGGACATGGCGTCGGTTATTCTCGCTCTCGACTCTGGCCAGGATTTCATCGCTGGAGGGCGTCACGGAGTCGGCCGTGACCGCACGGATGAGCACACAAATGACGATCGCGTGCCCAAATCCGCGGGATCCGAGAGATACGGGGCTCCTCACTCCTGGCTTCCCGAGCGATGCCAGGCCAGCGCCAATCCATAGCTGTGATCGGAAGGCTGGACCTGCGGAACCACCTGAGGCAAAAGCCATCCCTTAACCGGCGATCGGCCACCGACCCGGCGCCTTTCGCTGACATGCCTGCCGATAAACCAGCCCATGACTCCTCCCGCCACAATGTCCGATGCGGAATGCTGCCGGGCGCTGAAGCGAGATGCGCCAACCATCGTGGCGAGACCGTAAGCGAGGATTACTACCGCTTTATTGTCGTGGTATTGATGGGCGATTACCGCGGCCAGCGCAAAGCTGCCGATGGTGTGGCCGGACGGAAACGCATCACTGCCGTGGAAGAAGTGCCCGCCTCCGTCTCCTTCCAGGGGCCGCTGGCGGCCGGTTGCGGCCTTGAGAACTTCCGACACAATCAAACCGTCCACCAGAGCCTCGCCTCCCAGCAGTCCCGTCTCGCGCAACTTCGATTGCTTAGTCAGGGCTCCGCCCAAATAGAGTCCGCCGGCGATGGGGATCAGCGTGTACGCCGCTCCCAGTTGCGAGACACCGCGGCTGAATGCCACCTGGTCTCCGGTGTTCGGCAGTTGTTGCGAAGTACGGCGGTCGGTCGCGATCAGGGCGCCGGTAGCCGCGCCGAAGATCAGCCACCATTTGGCGTTCCGGCGCGTGATCCGGAATGGACTCGTCCAGATCTGTTTTTGATCGCGGACGATGTCTTTGGCGACTGCCTTGACCGAGTCCCTTGGCGGCTCCATCTTGTCTGCCGACGGCGCCGCTTCGATGGCTTCACGCTGCGCGTCCTGACCGAACGCCGCCGGCACCGCCACCAGCGCGAACGCGGGCGCCAGCGTCAGCGCGAGCAGCCACCAGCGGACTTGCGACGAGAGAATTGAGGGAACGGTCATTTGGGAACCGGCTCGTTCATGGAGGCAGACTTTTTAGAGCCTGACCCTGAAAGATCCCGGTTGATGTCGCCCAGGTGATTCAGCTCCTCCTGCACCCTTGCCCACTCGCTGGGGTGGGCCTTGGTCGCTATAGGCAGGCTGAGGTCCTGGTAAAAAGCAAGAATATCGCTCCTGAGGTCGTCCGGCATTTCTACGTAGTGACCGTCCAACTTGTGCAGCAGTTTGGCATACGCCTCGTCAGTCAGCGTGTATTGGCCCGCCTTGGTGGCTTCGCCCACATCAAAATTATCATTGGGCAGCTTCAGCCTGCTGCCGCCAACGCTGGCAAGCAACTCGCGATATTTGTCGATTGACGCGTTGAAACTGGCCATGTACAACTTTTCGGTTTCCGGTGTCTGCTTCTGAAATGCGAAGGCCTTGAATGGGCCTACTTTGGGCATGATGCGAAAGAAGGTAGCCAGCATTCTGGACCGAATACCAGGTCGCTGATAGGTGGCTCCCCAGTTCTTTTCGTAGCTGGAGCGAGACAGATTGTAGAGAAATTTCTTGCGGGTGATGCCGGGAACTTCCTTCCTGATCTCCGGACTCTTGATTTGCCACGCGATTTTGGTCATGGCGGGAAGGATGGTCCCGACCGCCCGCCGGTACGATCCGATGGCGAGATCGAGGTTGAAGAATATCTCCTCGATCCTCATTCCATAAGTATCCTGAAAGGCCCGCTGGAGCACGGGTTTGGCGACTTGAAACCCGATAAAGTTTTTGTAAGCTTCCGAAGCGTAGCGGCTTTTCGCGGACTGAAACACATCGAATCCAAACTCTGTTTTGGTGTGCGATATGGGATCGTCCGCATACGTGACCGACTTCCCGAATTTCATGCGAAGCTTGGGGTAGAGCAGCGGCACCGAGAGGTTCGTGGCCATGCGGTGACCATTGTTGTCGGCCGCGAAATGCGCCAGCGCGCCCAGCGCGAATGCATACTCGTTGAGATCCTGCGACTCTTCAATCAGGTGGTGGAGGAAATCGCCGCTCCGGACGTAATGCGTCAAATCGCTGTAAAACCTGCTGCCGAACGGATAATAGCCCAGATCCTGAATGATGCTTCCTCCGTAGGCGTAGGCGTGCGCCTGCATCAACTCATCGCCGGTGGAAGCCGGAAATCGTTTCAGCAGCAGGGGCTTGAGCGAACTATCCCAAGTGGAGTCGATAATGGCTTCGTGGGTTAGAACGGAATACGAAAGGGCAGGTTGAACTGAGAATAAGACCAACAGCCCAAACGCGGCGGGTGGCAGTTTCCAGAGCCGGCGCGATTCTCCATGTTTGATCATCGGTCCACCTCACTTGCGGCGGAATACTTTCCTTTTGATATCCGGCCAGAACTCCGATCCCAGATTGCCCAACAGATCGAACCCCAGTCCGACGGAGCCCTGAATCAATCCAAGCCGCGCGGTATCGAGACGATCCGGATACCACAGGTTGGACAGAACGGCCGATCCGTACGCGCTGCCGATACGCCAGGTGGACAGTGTCTCGCCGCCGGTGTCGGTTCGCGTGAGGATGGTTCCGCGGACCGCATGTCCAGTCCGGCGCCAGAACCCTGAGCTGACTGATCGATAGTAACGCGGGTCTTGGTGCAGCGCGGAATCCAGGCCAAAAGCCAGAGCGCCGTGGATCGCCGACCAGCCGGCGGTGGAGGCGACCCGCCTGCCGTATGCCGAGGCGCCCTGGCCCCACTCTTCCGGAGCGCTGAGCCCCTGGAGCACTCCGGCATAGGCGGCGAAGCCCACGATGGCGAAAGGGCTGTAGGTTTTTTCGGCGTGATAGTTCAGTTTGCCTTTCCAATCGAGCACATCCGCAGTCTGAGCAACAGCCGCAGTCTGAGCAATAGCTGCCACGGGAATCGCCAACGAGATGGCGAGCATCAGTACTGGCTTCAGTCGGCCGGAAAGGGTTGCAGCCGGAGTGCGGTCAACCCGCTTGATGATTTTCGTAACCATTGGGAACATCGTTTTTGCTTTCGCCGCCACAACACGTGAAGACTTTCCGACCCGGCCTAACTGATTAGCTGTGGCACGTTTGCCACCACTTGAATTCGTGAGGATTATGGCACGAGTTTGCCGCGAGCCGCCCATGCGGCCTCCTGGCGCGTCGAAAAGTGCATTTCCAAGGCAGATTCTGCACCCGCGCGTGCCGTCATGCCCCGCATCTCCCGAAGGAGACGGTCCGCGGTCTCGAACGCCGCTCGCCGACGCTCGCGTTGTGCCTGCGCGCCATCGCCGCCACCCGGATTATCCACCTGATCCATGTTCAGCAACACCGCTGACGAGCCTACCACGTTGGGCCGCGGGCTTCAATACCGGCGATGCACATGTCCGGGTGCGTTCCGACATGGCGAAGCGCAAATATTCGGGAACTGCCGGCCGTAACCCTCTTGATGGCGCGGCCGGTGCAGCCGCGGGCTCGCCGCGACCTGCGGGAGTTGGCTCCGTTTCAGGCGGCCGTGCTGTCACTGGCGTCCCCTCACTGGCGTCCCCCTCACTAGCGTCAATGACACTTGACGCACTCTGTGGTAGTGCCCCGATATATGCGAATCATCTTGCCGGCGGATTCCCGCTGGTCCTTATGGCACTTGGCGCAGGCTACGTCCCGATGGTCCCGGTTCAGCACGAACGGCGTTTTATCGTGATTGAACGCTTCCCCGTTCCAGCGCGCCGTGACATGACATTGCCCACAGTCTTCCGCCGGCCCGCTCTTGAACTGACCGGCGTGAGCGTCCTTGGCGTTGTGGCAATCGAGGCACTGGGTGGGGGTCTTGGAGAACTCAGGCGCCACCTTGGCCGGTCCGCCGCCAACCGGTTCGGAGGGCTTGTGGCATTGGATGCATTTCACGTTGAGATGGGCGCCGTCAATCTTAAACTTGGTTTTGGAGTGATCGAAGGTGCTGACTTCTTTCCACTGCTCGGAGGTGTGGCAGCCCTCACAGGCCAGTTTGGTCTGGTGTGGATCGGTGTGACACGTGTTGCAGGTTCGGGAAGCGAAGTGATACTGGCGAGGCACAGTTACAGGCGTACCAGCCTTGACAGGTGCCAGCGGCAACGCTGTACCGCCGGCCGGGAGTGGCTTGTGGCACTTGTCGCAGGTTACGGTGGCGTGCTTTCCGGTGAGTGCGAACTGTGTTTCCGCGTGGCGCGCAACGGTAAACGTGGTGGCCTGGAAGCCGGCGGAAGTATGGCACTGGTCGCATTGGTTGGCGTGGGGCGCGGCGGCGAACTCTCCGCCGTGGCGGTCGGCATGGCAGGCGGAGCAGACGAGCTTGCGGGAAATGTACACCGCGCCGCGGCCCTCGGGCTGATGACACTCCGCGCAACGGAGGGCGGCATGTTTGCCTTCGATAGGGAACGCAGTTTGGCGGTGCGTTTCGCGATCAAATTTGGCGGGTTTGAAGCCTGTCAGGTTGTGACAGGATGAGCAGTCCGATCCGGCCGCGCGCGTGGCGAACTGGCGATTGTGAGGATCTTCATGGCACTGCTGGCAACGCTCGTGGGCGATGGGGCGCCGGAAATCGGTGCCCTTGTGGCACGCGGAACATACCACGGCCGCGTGCTTTTCCAATAGTGGAAACTTCGTGGTGGCGTGATTGAACTCCGCGCCGGGGCGATTATTCTTCCAGCCATTGGTATTGTGGCAGTTATCGCATGAGCCTCGGAACTTGACGTCCTGGAAGGCCCCTCGGTGTGGATCGGTGTGACAACTTTGGCAGCCGCTGTAAGTCAGCCCCTTGTACTGAGGATTCTCTTGACCGGGCCGCGGTCCGTGGCACTTCTGGCAGGCTTCGGTCTGATGCAATCCCGTGAGCGGGAAGTGGGTGGCGGCATGATTGAATCCGGTGGCCGGCTTAAAGCCATCCATGGTGTGGCAGCGGAGGCAATCGGCGCCGAGTTGGCCTTGATGCTGATCCTTATGACATGCCGTACACTCACGGCGAAGACCAAGGAAAGACCGGTTCAGATCTTTCAGTTTGATCTCGGTGCGGGCGTCGGCTGAGATTTTAGTGGCGACATGACAGCTCCCGCATTTTTGCTGTTGATGCTTGCCGGCCAGGGCAAAGCCGGTTTGGGCGAAGTGATCGAATTTCTGGCGGTCCAGACGAATCAGCGCGGTTGTCTGGCCCTTGTGTTCCTGATGACAGCGCCGGCAATCGGTTTCGCCGGCCGAGCTTTTGTAGGCGCGAGCGTGAAACCCCGCCTTGGTTTCCACGCGGCGCCGGATCTCGGCGTGACACCCCAGACACTTGAAACCGCGCGTGGTGGTTCCAAATTCGTGACAGGAGCCGCACTTGGTCAGCCCTTCCAACTGCTGGTGAGCGCGTGACAGAGGACCGGGCGAGATCTGCGCCCGCGCCACGGTGGCACAGCATAGCGCCAGGGCAACCACGAATAGTGGGCTAAGCACCGCTCGCTGACGTTCGCGGCTCGGATCAGAGCCCCGGCCCGCTCGCTGACGTTCGCGGCTCGGATCAGCGCCCCGACCGTCAGGGAGGGGTTTGTCATCACAGCACGTGCGTGGAATCGGCAAAGACTAATACCTTTCCGTGATGCGAATCGACCAGATAGAGAAGTCCCTGGGGGTCGACATGCAGGGAATCGACGCGCTGCATCTGATCCACGCCTTCGCCCAGTTGACCAAAGGCCCCGAGATTCCGCGCTTCCCCATTGAATATCTCGACGGTCATCCATCGAGGGTTGGCCACCAGAAACCTCCGGTGCGCCACATCGTAAGTAAACGCGGAGGGGAACTGAATTCCGTCCCAGCGAAGTTCCCCGCGCTGGCTTCCAGCGGGGCTGAAGATTCCGACCCTGTGCTGCCTGTTACCCAGCACGTAAACCTGGTTGTCGACGACGGAAATCGCCGCCGGTTCGCCCAACTCCGGAGGCAGACTTATGGTGCCGTTGACCTCGCCTTCCCGGTTTAATTCAACTACCACGTTCTTGGGAGGATCCGCCACGTAAATGGTTTTTCCATCTTCGGAAAGGGCGATGGCCGTCGGGCCTTCCAAAAAATGCTCGCCGGGCTTCAAGAGCGCGTGTTGAAACTCTCCTTTCTCGTCGAACATGAAAACGGCGCCGGTACCCGAATCAGTCAGGAAGATGCGGCCCTGGCCATCGACCGCCAGTCCCGAAGGCTGCCGCAGCGGCACATCTCCCACCCGGCGAATCTCGCGGTAGGCGCCGGTGGCGATGTCAAATACGTGCACTGAGGCGGTCCCGCTATCGGTAATCCACACGCGCCGGCGAAGATCGGTCACCACCGCAACCGGAAACACCAGGCCGTAAGGATTCTCGGCTTTTCCGAGAGCGGCGGTGGCGGGCCGGCGATTGAGAACCGTGGCGGGATGAATGCCATCTTTAGATCCGAAGGTGTAGAGATGCCGGAACTCAACCGACACCTGCTCAACGGACGGTTGCTCAACGGACGGCGGGGCCTGCCCGACCGACGCCTGCTCAACGGACGGGGGGGCCTGCCCGGAGGCCAATGCCACTGCGACGATTAGTACTCCACCTATATTCCGCATTCTAAGTTTCCGCCAAGTCCCGTCAGTACGTATGCGGGTTATGGTTTTCTCCGTGGCAGGTAGTGTAACAACCCTTCTGGCCGGACCCCGCGCCAAGATAGAAGTACCCGAAATTCGAGCGCGAACTGGCGGCGACTCCCGTGTCGAGATTGATCATGGCGCGATTTGCCCCGGCATTTCCGCCGATCACACCGTGAGGATCGTGGCACGTTGTACAGCCAACTCCATTGTGCTTGTCGTGGGGCGATTCACGACCGACCGTGTTTAGGGTGTGGCACTTATTGCACAAGGCGCTGCCACTGCCGCCTCCTCCCCCTCCGCCCCCTCCGCCGCCCGCCGAATCCTGAAAAAGATTGAGTTGCAGCAGGTGTGGAAACGCAGAACCGTGCGGCCCGTTGGGGCCGGCGCCGTTGGACGACCGGGCTTGATCGTTATTGTGGCAATCGGTGCAATAGACGATGGATGAAGTAGTCAGTGGACGGCTGCTGTTACTGGTGACGCCGTCTACATACAGCATGAAGGGCCGCAGGCTGCTGACGCTGGTGGTTACCACATTACTGCCCGCAACATTATGGCCCACCGTGCCCGTAAACTTGAGCCGCAAATTATATTGATCGGGCGGTCTGGGCGGCTGGATTGGGTACCCTGCCGGCATTGGTCCGCCGGGATAGCGGATGGCAGTGCGGCCGAACGTGCCGATGGCCGGCTTGTTGGTGCTGTCGGCGTGGCACTTGTAACAAAGCTGGTATTCCTTCGTCGCAGGCCGCTGCACACCGGTGGTGTCATAGCCGCTGACACCGCTTAGACTGGCCTGGGCCAGCGGCGCCACCGGCGTACCCGTTTGCGCGGATGCCGCGTGCGGATTGTGACAGTCCGCGCACTCGGCGTGACGGGTGCTGTTTACCGGGATCGGCTCAGCCGGATCGTGGGCCCCCGAAACCGTGGTGGTTGGGTGCTTGTACGTCTTGGTGAACTCACCCAGCACGTTTTGCAGGGCCGGGGACGCATTGGCGCCGCTGTGGCAGGGCGCGCAAGCCGCCTCTTCCAAAGCCCTCAAATTCCGGGGCGCGGCGGCGTTATTGTGAGCGCCGTGGCAGTTCGAGCAAGCATTCAATGCCACCGTGCCGTAAGAGCCAAAGCTGGCGGCTGCCGGCACGGTGTTGCTTGCGGTGGCGTGCGCGGCGGTGGTCCACCCGCTCAAAACATTGGGCTGCACGCGCGCCGGGTCATGACAGGCCAGGCAAAGGGCGCCGTTGGAATTGGCACGGGCCAGGAACATGGGCACCACCGGATCGTTTCGCGGCACGTGCGGATCGTGGCAGGTAGTGCATTCGACCTTGCCCGAAACCAGCGTTACGGCCGGATCTTTGGTGGACCCTGTGTTGGCAAACAGCGAGGCAGCGAGCGACCCGTCGTCAACCGGCGTCATGCTTACCGGATGGCTGGTGGACAGATTGACGCCGAGTATGTCCGTGGCAGCCATGGCGCCGGATGTGGTAATCAAACCTTTAGTGACGGTCAGGCCCACGGCCACGGTTCCGTCATGGCAGCTCAGGCAAAGCTTCGACGACCCGGCGCCCGGCGTCTGAGCGCCCGATCCGTAAGTACTGCTGGTATAAGTGGTGTAGCTTTGCGACGACAGCGTTTGATCCCAAAGCGGCGTGACGTTCGGACTCACATTGTGGGGAGCATGGCAAAATATACAAGTATCGGCCTGGGCCGATTTAACCGGGCCGCCGCCGGTCGCCGTAAGATCATGCTGGCTTCCAACCAACGCCAGCTTGCTGCTGACCGCAAACAGCTCCGTCGCCGTGAAGAGAACCGCTGCCGCAACCCGTTTCATTGGGCGGGCCTCGTGTAGCGGAAGACCTGGACCCGCCGGTTGAGGGAGTCGGCAACATAAATGATGTTACGGTCCGTGATGGAAATTCCGGAGGGAAGCTGGAATTGTCCAGGCTTGGTGCCGGTAGAACCGAAGTAATACAACAGGTGTCCATCGGGATCGAAAACCTGAACAGTCTCGAACGATGCATCGGCGATGTACAGATTGCCATCGGTATCCGCCGCGATTCCCTTGGGGCGGTTTAGCGTGCCGGTCTGATCCCCGGGTCTACCGAACGAATTCAGGAACCGCCCGTCGGGAGTGAATGCCTGTACGCGAAAATTCATGGCATCCACTACGTAGAGCTTGCCGGCGGAGAGCGTGAGCGCGGTCGGGTAGTTGAACTCGCCCGGGCCAGTGCCGCGCTGGCCGATGGCCCGAATCAATGAACCATCCAGTCCAAACACCAGCACCTGGTGACGCAGGGTATCGGTAAGGTACAGGCGCCGCGCCACACGATCCAAGACCATTCCCGTCGGCCGCTGCAGTTGCGCCGACGGATCGTCGCCGGGGCGCCCCGAACCGCCGATGGTCCGCAGGAAACGGCCGCGCAAATCAAAGACATAGACTTGCCTGCGTACCGAATCGGTCACATAAATGTCATCGTTGGTATCGCAGGCCACGTCCATGGGGGATTCCAACGCCCTGGCTCGCGGTCCCTTCAGGAACTGGTACTTGTGTTTTTCGAAATCGTAGATATGCACGCCCTTCTGACCCGGATCGGCCACCAGCAGGCGGCCAATGCTGTCTAGGGTAGTAGCGTAGGGGCGCATGATCTCCGGCTTGTCGTCAGCCGGCCCCGCCACCCAGGTCAACAACTTGGAGAAGAACCCGCGCGGCCTGGTGAACTCCCGCACGGACGGTATTGTCCGCAGGTATTGGACCGTCCCACGCGCGGGCGCGACAGCCTGCGCGGGAACCGGCGCCAGCCCGGCCGCGGCTATTAGTAAACACCGGATATAATTATGCCGTACCATTACAGGATCTTAACACCCCTCACAACACGGACATAAAACCGCTGCCGGACTGTATAGGGGTAGTTCAAAAAACTCTGATTGGAACGAATTAAACCAGCTTCTAACTGCAGCCTGCGGAAATGATAAGTGGCAAATACATTCAGAAGCTCAAAAGTGTTACTCGCAAATCCATCCAAGTGCTGGCTGGAGCGCGTCCAGCTTGCGGAGAGCTCAACCTTGGGCAGGGGATTGGTGTGAAGGGTGAAACTTGTCGCCCGGTAGTCGCTGGGGACGATTTGGAGAGGCACGGCCAATACCGACCCCGCACCCAGTGGATCGAGCAGTTGGTTATAGAAGGGCAGGGAGTTACTGAGACTGTTATTAAGGGACGCACTAATCTGCACCCGGGGACTCTCAATGGAGGCACGGGCAGTGTACCCGTTGGTGCGAAACTCGTTGGCGGCGTTGACGATGGAGCCCCACTGCCAGCCGCCTCCCAGCCGGGCGCTGAAGCTGCCGGCCACGCGGTCAGCCACGCTTCCTTCGGCCGAGAAACTGTTGTTCGTGAGGGGCTGCACAGTGTGGATGATTTGCTGCGACCCGCGGACCGTGGCGTCAAACTGCAGGCCGCCCGAGCCGCCATGTTGAGCACTGATTGAATAGTGCTGGCCCTGGATGGTCCCGGACTGTCCGATCAGGGACCCGGTGCCTAGTTCGCGAGCATACTCCCCGGAGAGGTTGCCCCAGAAAAACTTCTGCGCATAAGTCACTCCGGCGGTCGCGGTGAAATAGTTGGAGTTGAGCGGGCCGCCCTGGCTGGAGGAAAACACGGCGCTCCGCTCCACGCTGCCATACAATCCGAAGCCATGGCCGAGACTCACGGAGGTAATGGCGTTGAGGCTCAGATTCGCAATGCCATGCGAGAACGGCACCAGAACGTTGGCATCCGGCACTACGGCGCCAGGACCAATTAGTGAACTGGCGGCCTGCTCCAGGAGCTGGCTGGCGATATTCGACGAGTAATTGGCCCGCAGCGATGTTTTCCATCTTCGTTTCTGCATCAGCCGCAGGTTCGCGCTCACGTAACGCGTGCTCAGATCGATCGGCAGGGTGAACAGGAGGCTGGAGGTAGACTGGCTCCCGGCATCCAAGTGCAATTCCGAATCTCCCAAAAAGCCTCGTCTGGCGGATCCCTGATATTGCATGACCGTGTCGCGAAGCGTGCCCGTTTGGGTTCCCCCGTCGACTGGCGCCGACAGATCCGATTCCTGCTGATTGCGACGCAGGAACCCCTGCAGATCCCATCCCCATCGCTCAAATTTGCTGTCCACGTTCAGGTGGTTTCCGTGAGACAGGTAGTCGGGGATGCCCGCGGTGGCGGACTTGGAATCGACGGATCCGGTACCGAAATCGAAGGTGGTCGCCGGCAGACCTTTGGGCTTGAATTCCCAAGTCACTCCCAGATCTTTGGTGCGGTTTTTCAGCGTGTATCCGGAGATCTGCGTAAGGCTTCCGAAGTATGCGTCCTCCACCTGAACATTGGAGTATCGAAAGGTCAGGGGCGCGATACTCTTGCGGAGCAGCGTGAATCTAAACTTTATGCCGTTGCCGCCTTGAAAGCCCGCATCACTGGCCTGTGGGCCGAAATTCAGCTCGGGCTGCGCCGAAAAGCTCAGTAAGTCGGGCGAGTGATAGTAGCCGCTCATTTCGAAGCGGGCGCCGACTGGCACAAAGCTCAGAGACTGGCTGGCCTCACCGCGCGTGGTCGTATTGTAATAACCGGTAGAGAAAATTCCGTTGATTGAAAGCGGCTGTTCCTGGCTGCGGAGCATAAGTGGGGACGCGAATGCCGCCAGGACTACGCTGTAACAAGACCATTGTTTCAACATAGGGGGTACCTCTTTCGCGAAGAAAAACGGCGGCGGGCGCGGATGAAACTCCGAACCCGCCGCATCATGAAGACTATTGGAGACTACAGGTGGCAGGTGGTGCAATTGGCCGTATTGTTAGCCAGGCGCAGGAAATTGGTATTTACGTCGTTGTGCGGGTCATGACATGTTCCGCACTGCATGGTGTTGGTGGTTCCATACAACGGCAGCGATGCCGACACAGTGGCGACGGGCCGCAGCGCGGGGTTCTTAGTGGGATCGTAGGTCATGTTAACCGGGTGGTCGTTGGTTAGGCCGAGCGACTCAAAGGCTCCGGCGCCGAACGCGGCCTTCGAGCCAATCTGGTTTACCGATGCCATGGCAGGGGAGAAGCTCGACGTCACTCCGTCATGGCAGCTCAGACAGAGCAGAGAGTACATGCGAACGTCCGTGGAGGTGGTCAGGGCGCTGCCGCCGAGATCGACCGCCTTGTTTTTCATGGTGGCGGAATCATAAACGCCAAACGTGTTGGACGAGGCTGGAAAGGACCGCGCCCACAGCAGAATCTGACCCGTGCTTTGCGGTCCGCCGTTGGCGGCGGCGCCGTTATGGGGAGCGTGACACGACTTACAGCCGATTCCCCCGATATCGTGAGGGGATCCGGCCAGTCCCGTCTTTGGCAAGTCCGGGGCGGCCGACAGCGAAAGCGACGACAGCCCAAGCAGGGCGGCTAATGTATAAAACCTGATGTTCATGAATTTCCTTGTAACTGTTAGTTGAAGTTATTGTCCCGCCGCGCTCTTGTTGAGCCGCGGCTTACTGGTAGATTGGGGTCGATTAGTTGGCGCCGCGAGTTACCCCCTTCGTCTCCGCTGATCCCGGCTGCGAGATGTACTGGAATACCTGGACACGGCCGCGAAACATTTCGGTCGTGTAGATCTGGTCTTCGGGATCGATGTACAATCCCGCCAGCAGCGCGAACTGGCCGGGCTCGCTGCCCAGCGCTCCCACCGCGAGCAGGGGCTGGCCCTCGGGTGTGAAAACTTGAAAATTGTTGAATTCGGCGTCGGCCACATAGACGTGCCCCTGGGAATCCACCGCGATACCTTTGGGGCGGATGAACTCACCCGGCGCGTCCCCCTGGACTCCGAAGGTGCGTAGAAATTTTCCAGCGGGATCCAGGACCTGGACCCGATAGTTGGCGGTGTCGGCGACGTAGATATTGCCCTGCCGGTCCACCGCCACGTTAGTTGGGGACAGGAACGCGCCGTTGTCGCGCTTCCCTGGTTTGCCGGGACCGCCGAAATAGGCTACGAATTTAAGCGATGCGGTGTCGAATACCGCGATGCGGCTTTCCTTGGCGTCGGCGACGTATAGCCGGTTCCTCTGACGATCGATGGCGATGCCGCCGGGACGTCCCAAAGCGGCAGTGCCGAAAAGCGCGATAGGCGAGCCGGAAGGGCTGAAGCAGACCACCGAGTGCAGCGCCGCGTCGGACACGAACAGGCGATCGTCCGAATCCACCGCAACTCCGACCGGCATCGCCAGCGGCGCGCGGCTGCTTCCCTCGCGCTTCTCAACCGCCTTGGCTTTAGGATCGATCATAAACACGATTTTCAGTTCGGTGTCGGCCACGAAGATTCGTCCGCGTTTGTCCGTGGTGACACCGTAGGGCTTCCTCAACTCCAACCGTTCGTCCAACGTCTTGGCGCCAGTGAGCTTGTCCAGCCAACTCGACTTCTTGACGACGGGTTGCTTGACTTTGGCCATGTCCATGTACTGCGCCACCCAGCGGACCCTCGGCGGATCGGGCGGGAGCGGCCAGATCAAACCGGACGGCCCGGGCGCCGGCTGTGTTGCCTTCGGAAGGTTCTTCTTGCTGGTTTTGGGTTTGTCGTCCGCGGATAGCCCAAGACACGAGATCAGAATTCCGGCGATCGAAATTCCGGCGATCCGGCAGAACGATTGATGAGTCTTCACTTTTGACACCTGGCACTTGAGGCAATCCTAATCCCCGCCGCGGAAGGCCTCCGGGAGGAATAGCAAAGCAGACACACGGATAGCGTTATGGCAAACCAGAGCATGGGTTTCTATCGTTCTCAGGCGG
The DNA here is from genome assembly GCA_035570275.1 of Candidatus Acidiferrales bacterium. Lineage (GTDB taxonomy): Bacteria > Acidobacteriota > Terriglobia > Bryobacterales > Bryobacteraceae > DATMNI01. The sequence continues at coordinate 31,134 of DATMNI010000060.1, forward strand.
TTGGTTCCGCCCGGCTTTCACGGATCAAGCCGCGCAGCTCCGACGTAGAATTGGTTGGCTTGGGATCGGGTGCACGAAACCGGCACCCTTTACAGGACCCGCCAGAGGCTTGGCTGCCTGCTTCGGAGACAGTAGAAGTTCCTAGTGGGGAACTTCAGTGCCTACCTAGCGAGTACTAGTAGGACTAAAAGGACTATATGGTCTTGCTGCTTAATCCGTCTACACTCACTTTAGTTAACAGTGGCGATTTGGTGTTATTCCAAAAATGGCCACGTAACTCTAAGCATTTAAAGCGCCAACATAGGGTTAGGAGATGTCTTGCCGTTTGTGTATGATGAAGAACTCAACGGGCAGGCGGACGGGGTTTTGGCGGTTCGCCGGGGAATATTACCGTGGCGAATTTACACGCAGTGTCATAGGTACTAGTACCGGGAAAGGGCAAAAGGCTAACATTAGATAGAGATTTAATAGTTTGGTCGCGAAACTGCGTGCGGCGGAGAAGCCACCACTCCCTTACGGTCGTGGCTCTGACGGCCTCGTTGACAATGCGAGACTTCGCATCAAACGCGTGACAGCAGCGGGGGTTGAAGGTCCGTCCTATCGGCCGGGCAAGAAGTTAAGTCAGGCAGGGGTGCCGCGTCGCAGGAGGCGGCGCGGCTGTCGGGGATTGAACTCAGCGTGGCGCTGCGATCACGCGGGCTGTCAAGCCGGGACGCGGCCGATTACGATTTCTGCCGGCCGTCATGCCGCCGCAGTTTTGACAAGCGGAGCAACGGGCACCGCAATCACTGATTTCTCGCGGATATGGGTTTCCGCCGCCGCTTCCGCAGTCAGATCGCGCGGGCCGAAGTGGATGCCGATTGCCTTCAGGAAGTCGTTGGGAGCAATGCCGCCGGCGAAGATCCAGACGTAATCGTTGGGCATCTCCTGTACGTCGCCCGCGGTATCCAGGATGACGCTCTGCTCCTTGAATTCCAGCGGGATCGAATTGAAAATGACTCGAAGCTTATTCGAGCTCATAGCCTCTCGAATTCTCCGCACGTTGCCTTCCTTGATGCGGGCAAAGGCGTCCTTGCGGTACGAGAGCGTGACGTTGTTGCCCTTCTGCATGGCCAGCCCGAGCGCGGCTTCGACGGCGCTGTCGCCCCCGCCTACGATGAGTATCTGTTTGTCGATGTAGTGGTCGGCTTCGATCAGCCGGTACATGACCTTTGCCAGGTCCTCGCCCTTCACGCCGAGTTTCCGTGGCGTGCCGCTTCGCCCCATGGCGAGCAGCACCGCATTGGCGCGGTATTGGGCCTCGGGTGTGGCCACCGTGAACGTGCCGTCGGCGTGCCTGCGGATGGTCTCCACCGGCTTGCCGATTTGCACCTGAAAATCCTCGCGGTCGCAGATCGTCTTCCAGAAGGCCAGCAGGCTCTCTTTCGAAAGCTGGGTCTTTTTGAAAGAACCAGCCAGAGGAAACTCTACCGGGCTGGTCATGACCAGCTTCTGGCGAGGATACTTGGAGACGCTGCCGCCGACGGTATCGCGTTCCAGCGTGACGTAGTTCAGTTTGCGTTCGATGGCGCGGAGTGAGGCGCTGATGCCGGCGGGCCCGGCGCCGACGATCAGGACATCGAACACGCCTGGCTCGCGGACGCGGTCGGGCTGCGATGCCAGATTGCGCGCGATGGTATCCATGCAATCGCGGCCCTGGTTGACCGCATTCTTGATGAGCGCGAGGCCGCCCAATTCGCCGGCGATGAAAAGATTGGGGACGCTGGTCTCCAGTTCGGGCGTCAGATACGGCAGGTTGGCGCTGAAACCGGGGGGAGATTGGATCATGGTGATGGCGCCCACCGGGCAGGCATCCGCGCACATACCGTGACCGATGCAGCGATGGGATTTGACCACAGCGGCCTTGCCGCCCACCATGCCCAGGACGTCTCCCTCCGGGCACACCGACGTGCAACCCTGGCAACCGATGCAATGGCTGACATCGATGTGAGGGTGCTGTCCGAGAGGGCCGTCGCTGAACAGCAGGCCCTGCGCGGCGGCTTCCTGCGCGCGCGCTTCACGGCTGACCTGCCGGCGGAGGTAGAAGCCGAGAGGCAGGAACAGGATGAGTCCGTAGAAAATATAGATAATTATTTTGTCTGTCATGACCAGATTCCCATGGCCAGCGCCACCGCGATATGCACGGCGATCAGGACCACGAACGTTATGCTGAAGGGACGGTGCACCACGTGCCAGAGATGAAATATCCGCTCGGTGCGGACCAGAAACGCGATTGCCACACCCAGCCGGGATTGGCGGCGCACGACGGAGACAACCGATTCCAGGGCGCCATCGTGCGAAGCCAAAAGTCCGCCGAGCGTGACGATACGTTGCGGCCGGGCGAGCATGCGCCGGCGTAGACGGCTCACCAGCAAGGGGCGGGCCATGTCTATGCGCAGCATGGTCCACAGCAGTACCGGCAGACTCATGCGCCGGACGGCCTGGGGTGAGGGAACCGCCAGCAGCGGCGCCAGATCTTCCGCGCTGAAGAGGGCCGCATCGCCCAGGGTGGCGGCTAGCGACGCGGCCTGCGCTTCCAGTTCCGCCATGCTCAATGCCACGCTGTTGAGTTGGCGCGGGATCTTGGCGTAGACGTATTTCCCCACGAAACCGCTGAGCGCGACCGCGATCATCGTCCAATAAGCCAGGCCGGCCAGTCCGTGAGTTCGGAAGGTGGTGTGAAACGTGACCACCATGGGTGTCGTAATTCCGAGGAGGATGTGAAAGTTGAGCCAGTGCCGGGTATTGCCGATGCTGGCCAGGTATTTGATTCGCTTTCGCAACGGGTACAGGAACAGAAGGCCGAACATCCCCATGCTCAGGAAGCCGAGCTTGAGCCCGATGGTTCCACTGGAACGCAGTTGCTCATGCAACGGGGAAAGCTGCCGGTCTTCCACGCTCAGCGAGTAGTAAGGAAAACCGCGGACGGCCAGGAACAGGATCAGCGCCACGATCGCGCTCGCGGTTATGCCGAGCAGCACGCGGCGTAGCGCGTCGATTCTGGCGGCGCGCAGGCCGGCACGGGTCAGGGGGGGCTTAACAGCCAGGGTTTTTTCCGGAGCGGCAGTCAGGGTCGCCATGGCAATTCGTTTCCTTGGTTTCTCAATGACATTTGGGTACACTCCACCGAAGCAGCCCGGGAACTTGAGCGATGCGGTGTCCCACACTGCGAATGCGGCTCTGCGGCGGTTCGTGGCGCCACGCTTCTTTGGATCAGGACGAACAGTTCACATGGAAAATGGCATAAATTACGATCGGGTGCTTGAAACCGGGGCCCTTAACAGGACCTACCAAGAGGTTTGGCTGCCCGCCTTCATGGAAATCAGAAATTCATATGACGTACTCAAACTCGGGGAGTACTAATAGGACTACTGGTACTATAGGGCCTCGCCGCTCTGCGGGTCTAGGCTCACTTTGGTTTATAGTGCGCGGTCTGCATATCGTTACAAGGATTCATAGCAGCATTACGACATAGCCAGGCTGATAATCCGAGTTTCCCGCAAACCATAACTAAGTACCTTCCCGTTACCTATCGAGGACTTCCAGGACTGTTGCCGGTGCACGCGACACGCCAGAATTGTGTTTGGGAGTCCGATAAGGACAGTATGCGGAAATGGTGTTTTTCCATGGTTTTTGTGTCGCTGGCCGCGGCTGGGCCGGCAAGGGCCGATTCGCTGCAACCGACTGCCGGGCGCTGCGCGGGTGAGATATCCGCGCTACGCGGCGTGTGGCGGCCCCGGCAGGTTTTTTTGCCCGCGTATGCCGATTTGGAACTGGTCTTGTATATGGCGTCGCTAGGGGCCCGCGAGCCGGGGGTAGCCGTGGTGCCGGTGCTTTCTTCCGAGCCGCTTTATTTCCGCAGCAAAAAGATCGTGTTTATCTCGACGGGCTTCATCCTGCAGGCGGGGAGCGAGAGGGAATTAGAGGAAGCGATTCGGACCGCCCCGGTTGAGGTCCAGACACGGGATTTGCCGGCGTGCGCCGCGGTGGCGACATTTGGCGGCGCCGGTGTAATTCAACGGGCGCCGGCGAGTTTTCCGGATGTCCGGCTACGGCTGGCGGGACAATTAGCGGGATACGAGGATGTGACCGTGCGGCGGCTGCGGAAAAGGGACACGGGCACGGAGTGAGAACCGAGCGGTGCCACTGTGCCGGCAGCATGCGGAAGGTCTCCGGAGGATATAGCCTGGTACATGGCGCGGTACATGCCGCGGTATATGGCGCGGCACATGGCGATCCTCACGCGGCGCATCCAATGAATGCGCCAACGCCAAGGCAGGGGCCTTTGGCGGCGGTCTTATAGCCGCTGAATTCATTTGATTTCCAAAGTTAGTAACAAACTTACCAGGTGAAGCCGAAAAGCCGGGTCCGACCGTGGAGTTCTGCTATAGCGAATATGCTCAGCCG
>DATMNI010000061.1:0-18165 GCA_035570275.1 Candidatus Acidiferrales bacterium
TGCCGAGGCGTCCTTAGCGCGACTTTCCCAGATTACCCGATTCCCTTCTAGATTGGCAATGGAAGCAGACGTTTGCAGATGGCGACCAGCTCGGAACCCGGAGCCGGGAGTTGGGACACTATCACCCGTCCCGACAACTCGCCGCTGACGCCGAAGTGTTTGGCTTCCTGACCAGTGGGCGTATCGTCGTCCTCTCGTACAAAACACAGATCGATCCCGCCGCCCCCGACGATCTCGTAATTGGCTCCAAACGGCATTGGGGGAAGCGTCGGGACGATCCAAGCCGTACCTGTCGACAAATCCCCTTGGCCTTCGCACCAGGAATCCGGGGGACGAACGGCGAGCTTGGCATCGCACGGTTCTTATGAGGATTCGTTAGCGCTTATGATGGTTGAGACCTACGCCCACCGGATAGTTATCTTTCGAGCGCCGCCACGCCGGGCAGTTTGATGCCGGCCAGGAACTCCAACGAAGCCCCGCCGCCGGTGGAAACATGCGAGATTTTGCTGGTCACGCCCGCCGCCTTGATGGCCTTTTCGGAATCGCCGCCGCCGACCACCGAAGTGGCGCCCGAGTCTGCCACCGCCCTGGCGAGTGCGACCGTCCCCTTATCGAACGGCGGCTTTTCGAAGATGCCCATGGGCCCGTTCCAGATGATCGTCTTCGCGCCCGCGATCACCGCGGCGAAGCTTTCGATAGTCCTGGCCCCGATATCCACCGCGGTCTTGTCATCGGGGATGGTGGTGACGGTCTGATTGGCCGCGCCCGCCGCGATCTCCGAAACCACCACGTGGTCCAACGGCAGCATCAGCTTGCCGCCCAGTTCGGCTAGCAACTTCTTCGCTAGTTCCACCTTGTCTTCCTCTACCAGAGATTTGCCCGTGGGCAGCCCTTGTGCCCGCAGGAAGGTGTAGGCCATGGCGCCGCCGATCAGAAGCTGGTCGACCACCTTGCCCAGGTTTCGAATGACCTCGATTTTGTCGGACACCTTGGCGCCGCCCAGGATCGCCACGCAGGGCCGCGGCGGAGTAGTGGTGGCCATACCCAGATACTTCAGTTCCTGTTCCATCAATAGCCCGGCGGCGGCTTTGGCCACGAACGGAATCATGCCTTCGGTGGAAGCGTGAGCGCGGTGCGCCGAGCCGAAGGCGTCATTCACATAAACGTCACAGAGGGCCGCCAGTTGTTTGGCAAACACCGGATCGTTCTTCTCTTCCCCGGCGTGAAACCGGAGGTTTTCGAGCAGCAGCACCTGGCCCGGCGCCGGCTTCAGGGCCTCCACCGCGGGTCCCACGCAGTCGGGCGCCATAGTTACCTCGCGCCCCAACAATTCCCGCAGCCTGGCCGCGACCGGTTTCAGGCTCATTTCGGGATTCCGTTTGCCTTTGGGACGGTCCAGGTGCGAAGCCAGGATGACACCGGCGCCGTGATCGAGCGCGTACTGAATGGTGGCGAGCGACGCCTTGATGCGCTTGTCGCTGGTGATTTCCATGCCGCCCTTTTCGCTTTTCTGCAGCGGGACATTGAAATCCACCCGGATGAAGACACGTTTCCCCGTCAGATCGAGATCGCGTATGGATAAATAAGACATTTCAGGGCCTCAAATGTAGGTTTATATTTGAGGTTACCATAGGGAGATGCGCATCCAGTTAACGACTCTTGCATCCGTTCTTACAGCCGTCAGTCTGATCTCCGCCGCCGAGGTCAAGCTGGGCAAACCGCTGGCCGTGAAAGACCCGGTTTCCATTCAAGCGCTGCTGTCTCACGCCGGCAATTACGTGGGCAAGACCGTCCAGGTGAAGGGCAGGATCACCGAAGTCTGCCAGATGGCCGGCTGCTGGATGGAATTGACCAACGATGACGGGCAGCTTGTGCGCATCAAGGTGAACGATGGCGACATCGTTTTTCCGAAGGACGCGGCCGGCAAGGAAGCCGTGGCCGAAGGCAAGTTCGCCAGGATCGAATTGACGCGCGCGCAAGCCGTGGCGCAGGCCAAAGAAGAAGCCGATGAAAAGGGCCGCAAGTTCGACCCGGCGTCGGTGAAGGGCGGCATCACCATCTACCAGATCGAGGGCACTGGCGCGGTGATCCAGTAGTCCGCTTTTTGTTTGTGGGGCAGGTTGGCAACCTTCTGCTGGCCAGCCAACGGGTGGCGCCAGCGGCAGCCGCGGGATTCCGGTTTCGCTTTCCGCAACTGGCGCCGGCGCTGGCGGATCTGTTTCGGTAGCTATCTTGCCGAATTCGGTCGGCTTGCTGGCTTTCCGCCGGCGGATGACTCCATACCTCCTCAGGATACATCCGCTGCTGACGCCGAATGGGGCGGCGCCATTATGACCAAGCCTATTAGAAGCCGATCGGAAGATCCGTAACGGTATTCGCCCTGTGTCAGATCGGGACCGCGGCCGCCTTCGCCCTTCAAACCGTGACATTCGGCGCAGTGCGAGCGGAAGCTTCGGGCGCCCGCCGCGGCGTCCTCCCGCGAGGTGTGTGTGTTGCGAACCTGGGCACTAAGGACGGCTGTCAGCAGGCAAGGAGCGCCTAGCCTGAGAATTATATCGCGCTGCGCACGGGATCCCATTCGCAGATGCCAAGGGCCACGGCCCTATGCCCATAGTCGTTAAAATAGCGCTGAGGAACTCCACTTCCGTTCCGCCCGACATATTTCCCACGACACTGCACCGATTTCTGCTCTCTGGGCGTACTGTAGTACCTTTCCAAACTGTACGTTTCCGCACTTATGCCCCCAATGTGTAATAAAGTAAAGTATGGATGGTCTGCAAACGCCAGAGGAAATTGCAGCAGATGCGCCGGTGGCCGATATCGGTCGCATTCGGATGCGACGGCTGTTTGAGTTTCTGAGGGCTTTGGACGAGCGGAAAAACCCGATACCGCTTCAAATCAAAGATCACCCGTGGCTTCTGCCTCTCCATGAGTTGCCCTGTCATCCCGACGTCCAATTGTTCCGGAACGGTCAGGCGGACGGCGAGGCGATCTGCTTACTGAAAGTCGCGAAGCCCCAGCTCACGGAGGCACCGAAGCCACCGGAAGACCTCAGCGGATGGCTCACGCCTACGTGGCAGCAGTGGAAAGGTCCAATCGAATTCCTGCCAACCCGCAGCTTTCCAGCGCCGGATGGGACGGGTACCGTCGTGGCGTTCGAGAGTAATGGCAGCCGCGTCACGGCGCTCTCCAGGTATAGAGCTGATAGGGTGGCTTGGCAAGTAGCTGAGGCGCCCGCCAGGAGGGCGCATGAGCTGTACGAGAGACTCTACACCCTTTGGGGCGAGTTGCGGCGCGATGGTGAATCAGCGGAACTGGTCCTGGGAAACGGTCTGCTGAACTGGCGCGTCTCTGGGGCCGAGATTCATCATCCGCTAATCGTTGCGCGCGTCCAGCTCGTTTTTGACCCTGATACTTCGATGTTCCGTGTTTTGGATACCGGAGATCCTCCTGAACTCTACCACACGCTCTTCCGGAAAATGGGCAACGTTCCGGGGAGTGTGCAAAACGAGATCCGACAGTCTTTCGAGAGGGAGCCGGTTCACCCTCTGGGCGAAGGATCTGCGCTCCTTGAATGGTGCCGGCGCGTCGCCCGATGGCTCGATAGTGAGGGCGAAGCACTCGATCGGGTTCCGGCCGACATGCTCGCGACTCCAAGGATTGCGGAGACCCCCTGGCTCTTTGTTCGGTCACGAGCGCTTGGTTACGGCGCCGCCCTGGATTCAATTCTCCACGACCTGGGTTCGCGGGCCGATCTTCCGCCGGCGTTGGCCGAGATCGCAGGCCATTCTGTAGCAGAAACAGAACGTGCCGGTAGCGAACCTGGGGAGGGGGTGAAAGAGCAGGCCCTATTCTGCTTGCCGGCCAACGAGGAGCAGACCGACATCGCACGGTCCATATCCAACCGAGCAGGCGTTGTGGTGCAAGGTCCGCCTGGTACAGGCAAGACGCACACCATCGCGAACCTCATTGGGCATTTTCTGGCTCAGGGGAAAAGTGTCCTTGTTACCAGCCATACCTCCAAGGCCCTTCGGGTTCTGCGCGATAAAGTTCCTGAACAACTCAGACCCCTCTGCGTCAGCGTCCTTGACGACGACTTGGCCAGCCGGGACGAGCTTAAGTATTCAGTGAATCAGATAGTTGCCAATCTGGGGGGAACGCGCTCCGAGGGTCTGCGGGAGGAGAGTATAAATAGCCGAGAAAGGCGCCGGCAAATCCAGGAAGAACTCAGCAATTTGCGGAATGAGCTGCGGTTGGCACTGTCGGATGAGTACCGGCCGGTCCTTGTCGCGGGCGAAGGCACACCGCCGTCAGACGCGGCCAGAGTAGTAGCAGCTTCGTTTCGAACTGACGACTGGGTTCCTTCTCCGGTAGAACTGGGCGCGCCACTGCCCCTTAGTGAGCCTGAACTAGGCGAGTTGTATGCCAGCAACCGACTGCCGCAGGGCGATGAAGACGAACTCAGACGTTGGCTGCCGCCGATGGAGTCCATTCTCGCCCCCGACCGAGTGGCGGAGATCGTTCGGGAGCTTCAGTCGATTGCCGCCTCGGCACCGCCGTCGGCAGCTTTCTGGGACGAGAGATTCCTTACCCGAAGCGCTTTGGAAGAACTGAGAAAACTTACAAACTGCGCGACGAGCCAATTCGTAGCTGAGTCATGGACAATTCAGATCCTGCACGACTCCCAGGAAGATCCTTCGGCTAAACCCTGGCACCGTCTTGTGTCGGCTGTGGGAGAAGTGACGCAGGCAAGCCTCGAGTTTCGCGAAACTGAGATGGAACTCGGACCGCATCTGGCCGGTGGAGACGATCTTGAAACACAGATCTCGACTTTAGAGCAGATTCAGGCTCATCTTCAGAATGGCGGATGCCTTGAAGGATTTCTCACGGGGATGGTCCACCGTAAATGGACCCGCTACCTGGGCTCAGTCCAAGTGAACGGACGTAAACCCCGAAGCAAGAAGGAAATCCAGGTCTTGCTTGATAAGGCACGGCTGGAGAAACGCTGGCAGGGGTTGGCGACGCGGTGGTCGCGCCAGGTAACAGCGATCGGTGGCCCGGATGCAGGCCGGTTCGGTCCGCGCCCAGAGTCGGCCTATCGCCAACATGCTGCGGTGATTCGGACGTGCCTCGATTGGCGGGCAGTCCGGTGGGTCCCCCTGGAGCGGGAGATGGCGGCATCGGGCGTCCAGTGGAGCAAGTGCCTGATCGGTATCGCTCCCGTAGCGCACTCGTGCGGCGAGATCATGCGCCTCCGTGATGCCCTTCAACAACGGCTTCAGCCCGAAATAGACGCACGCATTCGGATCGTCCATCGAGATGAATTGAATTCCGAGCTTGTTCGGTGCACCGAGTATCTCGACGCCGGGTCCCGCGATGAGGGACCCACTGTCGTTGTCAGGCAGTTAATAGAGGCCTTGCGGCTCCTGGACGCAACCGGGTATTCCAGCGCCTTCGACCGCCTCCGCGCCTTGCATGCCGAATTACCGCATTACGCGCGCAGAGTAGAGTTGCTCGGAAAACTCGGAACGGCTGCTCGCGAATGGATGTGCGCTATTCGGGACCGCCGTGCTCACCACGGTCTAGCGGCTCTTCCGGGTAACTCTACGAGCGCGTGGAGATGGCGCCAGTTTAACGATGAGCTTGAGCATCGCGCGTCGCGCTCGATGCCAGCCCTGCAGGAAAAAATTACGGCCAAGACCCAAGAGCTCGAACTGGAGACCACCGCTCTCATTAAGAGCGCCGCTTGGTGGGGTCAACATCAAAGAATGGAGAAGCGCCCTGAGGCTAAGCAGGCGCTGCATTATTGGGTGGACGCCCTTCTGGGCAGCCGCGGCACCGGCCAGAGAGCTGTGCGGCTCAAAGCGGACGCGAGACGCTTAATGGCAAAGTGCCGAGAGGCAGTGCCGGTGTGGATCATGCCACTGGCACGCGTTGTCGAGAATTTCGACCCATCCAAAACCCGATTCGACCTTGTTATAGTGGACGAAGCCAGCCAAGCCGACCTGATGGGGCTGATCCCGTTGTACATGGCGGAGAAGGCCGTGGTCGTCGGCGACGATGAACAGGTCACTCCTGACGCCGTCGGGCAGAATACCTCCGACATCGACGGTCTGATCTCTTCATACTTGGAGGGCATACCGGGCGGCCGTCTTTTTGACCGCACCTACTCTCTATACAGCATTGCAAAGGCGAATTTTGGAGTGCCGATTCGCCTTCGGGAGCACTTCCGCTGTGCTCCCGACATTATTCAGTTCAGCAATGCTCTGTCGTACAATTTCGAGATTAGGCCCCTGCGAGATGCTTCGAAGTGCACTATCCGGCCCCACTTGATCTCGTACAAGGTTGAAGGGCTCCGCGGAGAGGGCAAGTGCAATAAGGTCGAAGCTGAGGCAGTCACTTCCCTGATAGCCGCGATGTGCACCTTACCCGCGTATCAGAACACCTCGATCGGAGTTGTCTCACTGCTCGGGGCTGAACAGGCCGGCCTGATCGACCGAATGCTTCGGAATCGAATCCCCGCACAGGATTACGTCAAACGTCGAATCGTGTGCGGAAACGCCCTCCAGTTCCAAGGGGATGAACGCGACGTCATGATCTTGTCAATGGTCGATAGCCCAAAAGGCGGTCCCTTGTCCCTTCGGTCAGACGGCGCGCACAACATGTACAAGCAGCGGTATAATGTCGCGGCGAGTCGGGCCCGCGATCAGATGTGGGTCGTGCATTCGCTTGATCCGCAGACAGACCTCCAACCTGAAGACTTGAGAAGGAGGCTACTTCACCATGTACTGCATCCTGCCGAGTTGCGGGACCGTTTTGCCAATGCCCAGGAGCGGGTCGAGTCGGAGTTCGAGCGGCAGGTAGCCGCTCGACTGATTGCGGCAGGTTACAAAGTTGTACCGCAATGGAGAGTAGGCGCCTATAGAATCGACCTCGTCATTGAGGGGACGGCTCGGCGGCTGGCGGTCGAATGCGATGGTGATCGATACCACCCGCCCGAACACTTGGACGCCGATATACGCCGCCAAGAGATCCTTCAGAGGCTGGGATGGACTTTCGTTCGGCTACGTGGGGGTCAGTACTTCCGGAATCCTAAACTTACTATGGAGCCAGTCTTCGAAAAACTGGCCGAGCTTGGGATAGAACCGCTCTCCAACGATCCTCCTGGGGAGGCCCAAACAACCGACTTAACGGATGAGGTCATTCGTGTGGCATCCGATCTTCGTCGTCAATGGGAAAATCCCACCGAAAATCAGGAGAATAGCAGTGAGGATAGCGGCTCCGGCCGCAAGATCACTGACGTACCAGATGCCGAGATCAAGTCCGCCATCCGGAAGTGCGTAAGATCAAACCCCACTCAGGACGAACTTGTGCAGGCGGTCTGGCAGGCACTTGGTTTCCAGCACGACAGCGAGCCAATCAAACGCCGAATCATCGGAGTCTTGACTGACCTACTGCTTGCCAAACAAGTCTGTAGGGGGAGTGACTTGCGCTTCTTTTGAGTCCTGGACCGAAAGGACGCCGAAGTCCCGATCTGACAAAGCGTTGACCAAACACGGGCCTCAGACCGGAGTGTGACTTGCGACGCGGGGCACCGCTCCCTGAACGGTCGCGGCTCTGGACGTGGCTTCATTCAGAGCCACGACCGTTACCGAGAGTCACAGGCCAGCTCAGCCCATCAATGCGCCGGCAGCGCCCAGGCATAAAGCACGCTATCCACCGCCGTAATCACATACTGTCGTCCGCTCAGTTCATAGGTCATAGGTGCGCCCGTCAGGTTTCCGCCGGCATAGACATGCCACAGCGTCTTCCCGGTGGCAGCGTCCAGGGCCGTCAGGTCCCCGGCCCCGTCACCCGTGAATAACAGTCGTCCCGCCGTGGTCAGAATGCCGCAGCCTTGATCCCCTGCGTCCCGTGGGCCGCCGCCCGAGGGCCGGTCCTGGCGCCAGCGGACCTTGCCGGTTTCGTAATCCAGCGCCAGCAGCATCGATTGAGACCACAGCGGTGTGTTCGCGCCGCCCTGGTGATCTGACGCCTTCTCCTGATTCTGGTCGTCCAGCGTCAGATACGAAACCATAAAGTGATGGTGGCCGTTGACGTAGAAAAGCCCGGTGTCGGGACTGAAACTCGGCGGCCACCAATTGGTGCCGCTGCCTTCAAACAGCGTCCCGGTAACCTGCGGTTCTTTGTCCGGCTTTGGGATGGGCTCGCCGCGCGGGTTCAGTCCCGCTGACCAGTTTTGCGGACCAAACTCGGCGCTCAACAGATTCTCCCCCGTGGCCCGGTCCAGCACGAAGTAGTATCCATTGCGGCTGGCCTGCGCCAGCAGTTTCCGCGGCTTTCCTTTGAAATTGCCGTCAATCAATACGACGGATTCGTTGGCGTCGCGGTCCTGGGTATCGTGCGGAGAGGCCTGAAAATACCAGACCAGCTTGCCGGTGTCCGCGTTCAGGGCAACAATCGAGCACGTATACAGGTTGGCCCCGCGTCGCACTGTGCCTGCCAGCACCGGGTGAGGATTCCCGGTTCCCCAGTAGATCAGGTTCAGCTCCGGATCGTACGATCCGGGAATCCAGGTCGCGCCGCCGCCATGAGCCATACTATCGGCATTCGGCCAGGTTTCCGAGCCCGGCTCGCCCGGTTTCGGCACGGCATCCCAGTGCCACAGAATCTTGCCGTCTTCGGGACTCCTGGCGTCCAGGAAACCCGGAATGTCAGACTGATCGTTGGACATGCCGGTGATCAGGCGGTCCTTCACCACTAACGGCGTCACGCTGATGTAATAACCGAATTTGTAATCGGCCACCTCCACATCCCAAACTGGCTTTCCGTTGCGCGCATCCAGACAAATCAGATGCGCATCGGGCGTACCGAAATACAACCGGTCCTTGTACATGGCCACACCGCGCTGGCCGATCAAGTTGCCCGCGCTCTGGCGCTGGAAGTGCCAGATCTGGCGGCCGGTACGCGCATCCACAGCCCATACGTGGTTCGGGACCGTGAAGTACAGCGTTCCGTTGACGGCCAGCGGCGTGGATTTGATCGCCTGCTGGTGCGTCTGGAACGCCCACGCCATCGTCATCGACCCCACGTTGCTCTGGTTAATCTGCGACAGGCGGCTGTAGCGGCGGCCGGTATAGTCTCCGTTGTAAGTGGGCCAGGTATCTGTGGGAGGCTTCAAAAGCGCCGCCGGATCGAGGCCCTGTGACTGCAGACACGCGGCACCCGCCAGAAAAAGCGCTAGTCTCCTCAACGCAGTGTCTCCAGGTAGGCCAGCATGTTATGCATATCCGAATCGGTGTACCTGGTGAGCAGTTCGCGGTGCGCAGCCATCCTGTCCTTCACCTCCACCTTGACCGTGCCGGCCGGCCAGGAATGGTACCAACCTTGCGCATCCTGGATCGCCACGTCGTAATTGGTCAGAAGCAGCACCTCGCCGTCGTACTGCTTTCCGGCGGCGTCGGTCACAACGGCCGTCAGGCGCTGGCGAGGCGGATAGAGAAACCGCGCCTGCAAATCCACGGCCGAATATTTTCGGGCAATCCCCTCCAGATCACGAGTAGGCGAATGACAACCCCCACATCCACCCGCGCCGGTGAAAAACGACTTGCCGGCCTCCGCGTTGCCGATGAGCAGCTTGTCCGCCGAGCCCTGCATGGGACGGTTCGCCGACCGGATGTCGGCTGCCGCGATCCGCGAGCGGAGAAATGTCACGATGTCCGCTACCTGGTTCGGGCTGAGTTGTATCGGCGGCATTCCCTGGTCCGGACGGCCGTCACGAATTACGGCGCCGATCAGATTGCCGTTCTCATCGTGCCGGACCACGCCACTGCGAATGAGACTTGGCCCGTGCGCTCCGCCGTTAGCATTTGGCCCATGGCAGAATGCACAGGACTGCCCGAATTGGGTTCGTCCCCGCTGCACCGCCTCGGCCGGCAGCCGCGGTTGATTCGCGCGCGCACTCCCTCCTGGCGAACTGGCGGGAGACTCTTGCGCCCACATCGCCATCACGCTCCCCATCGCGAGGACCAGACCACGTCTCAGCACTAGTCTCATGATACGCTCGAAAACGAGATCGCCAGGGGGCCACAAGAATGACAGGCACCATAATGACAATCAAGCGTCGGGACATCTTGAAAGTAAGCGCAGCCGGGCTGGCCGGTACACTGGCGGCCCAGAGCGCCGGCGCCAAAAAGAAAGTAATCGTCATCGGCGCTGGGATCGCCGGTCTCTCTTGCGGATACGAGCTGGTGCGGCGCGGTCACGATGTGACCGTACTGGAAGCCAGCGGGCGGGCAGGCGGCCACGTCCGCACCTTCCACGACCAGTTCGCCGACGGCTTATACGCCGATATCGGAGCGGAACACTTCTACTACCCGGGGTACACGGAATACTGGCGTTATCTGAAGGAGTTCTCCCTCACCGCCATCCCCTACCCGCGGCGTGACAATATGGTGCGTTTCCTGAACGGAGAGCGGTTCACGGAGGAGGAACTTCATAGCCGCGGGGCGCTGGGCAAACTTGGGTTCAGTCAGCGCGAGATCGGCTTTCTAGGCAAACGTTCCTGGTCGGAGCTGCCGCTTTTATACATCCAACAGTACGTGGACCAGGTTCGCGACGAAGCCAATCCATTTGAAGGAGCCTTGCGTCAACTCGATCCAGTCAGTTTTACGGAATTATTGAAGCGGGAAAACGCGTCCGCCGCGGCGCTGCAGTTTTTCGGAGGCTCCGGGTCGGCTCTACAGACCATCTGGGGGGCGGCCGTCAAGAAACTGCGAGGCACGGACCTCGAATCGAAAAAGCTATTCAGGCTAAAAGGCGGCAACCAGCTCATGACCGATGCCTTCGCCGCCCGTCTTGGCGGCCGGGTGCACCTGGGCTGCCCGGTTCTGCGCATCGATCATGGCGCGTCCGGCGCCACCGTGACGTGCCGGGAGTTCGAACAGGAGCGCAAGCTCGAAGCCGACTATGTGGTCAGTTGCGTCTCCGCGGTGGTGTTGCGGCAGATCCCGGTTTCGCCGGCGTGGCCAGAGGCGAAGGCTTTCGTGATTCGCGAAATGCCGTACTATACGCGCACCCGCATAGTTTTCCAGACGCAGACACGCTTCTGGAAAACCGACAAGATCAGTCCGAACTGGACGCCTCCCAATCCCCAGCTCAACGAATTGTGGTCCATGGCGGAAGAAGTGAATACGCCCAGAGGGATTCTGCTGGGTGGCGCGCAGGCGGGTGTTTCCGCCGCGGCCTCGCTGGCCGCCTTCCAGAAGCTTTACCACGGCAAATCGGCGGATATCGAGCAGGTGATTGTGCACGACTGGTCCAAGGATCCCTATGCCGGCATGTGCGAGCGCACGGCCTACAAGCCTGGCGACCTGGCGCGCTTCTGGCCGGAAGTGACTCGTCCGGTGGGACGAATTCACTTCGCCGGAGCCTATGCCGCCCAAATGTCGTGGGGACAGGAAGCCGCCCTGGAATCGGCCAACCGCGCCGCGCTAGAGATTGACCGGGCATGAAATTCATTCGTAGCGGAGGGCGTTCATGGGGTCCACACGCGCCGCGCGGTGCGCCGGGAGGTAGCCGGCCAGCGCAGCCGCCGCTACCATGACCACAGTGGCGGCGACCAGCGTGAACGGGTCGGCGGCGGTGAGTCCAAACAGGCTGCCGGATATCAGGCGGGCGGCGGCCAGCGCCATCGGGATGCCCGCGGCCACGCCGATACCAACCAGGGTGAGTACTTCGCGCAGCACCAGCCAGATCACTTCGGAGCGTTGCGCGCCCAGTGCCATGCGGATGCCGATTTCGTTGGTGCGGCGGGCCACGGCGTACGCCATCAAGCCGTACAGGCCGACGCCGGCCAGCAGTAGGGCCAGGCCGGCAAAGAATCCGCAGAGCGTGGCGATCAGGCGTTCCTCAAGCAGCGTGGCGTCAATCTGGAGCGCCAGCGTTTGCATTTCGAAGACGGGGACATTGCGGCAAAGTTCCTGCACTTCACGAAGCACGGCGGGCGCTGCGGCGGCGGCGTTGGCGGTGCGTACGTGGAGGGTCATCTGGCCGCGGCCCGTGCGAGCCTGGGTGAAGGTCTGGTAGAACATCGGGGCCACCGGTTCGCGGAGGCTGCCATAGCGCGCGTCCGTCACGATGCCGGCAATTTCAATCGGCTGGCGGTCGCCGGCGAAGACGAAGCGGGCGCCGATGGGGTCGCGGCCGGGGAACAGCGTGCGGGCCATGGTCTCATTGATTACCGCCACAGGCTGCGAGGTGCGCTGGTCTTGCGCCATGAGGTCGCGGCCGCGCAGGATCGGCAGGCCGAGGCTGGCGAAGTAATCGGGATAGATCTGCATCCAGTGGACCTTGGTGGTGGGCCGGCCTTCGACGGCAATGGTGGGCATGTTGTCGAAGCTGCCACCGCGCTCCCAGGGGTCGCGGGAGAAGGGACTGTAGCCGCCCAGGCTGGCGGCGATCACACCCGGAATGGCCCGGATGCGGTGCAGGAAATCCCGATAGGCCAGATCGAGCCTGGCGTCCTTGAAGTCGCTGCCCAGAGGTTCCAGCCGGACGACGAGGATTTTTTCAGGCTGGAAGCCGGCGTCCTGCGATCGCAGGTTGCCGAGCGTGCGCAGGAAGAGCCCCGCGCCCACCAGCAGCAGCAGCGAGAAAGCCACCTGCGAGACCACCAATACTTTGCCGGTGGTCTGGCGGAGTGCGGCAGTTTGCTTTTGGATAAGCGCGGGATTGAGGTCGAGACGGGCGGCGCGCCAGGCCGGAGCCAGGCCGAAGAGGATTCCGGTGAGAACGGAAACGGCGAGGGTAAAGGCGAGGATGCGGACGTCTGGGCTGAGGTCGAGCGCTACGGGAACTTCGCCCTTCGGCAGGAAGCTCAGCAGCAGCCGCGCGGACCAGCGGGCGAAGAGGAGACCGGCAAGCCCTCCAAGCGTGGAGAGGACCACGCTTTCGGTGAGCAATTGGCGAATCAGGCGGAAGCGGGCGGCGCCCAAAGCCAGGCGGACGGCGATTTCCCTTCGTCGCGCGGCGGCGCGGACCAGTAACAGATTGGCCACATTGGCGCAGGCGATGAGCAGCACCAGGCCGACCACGGCCATCAGCACCGCCAGCGGCTGCGAGAATTGCCGCCGCAAATCGGAGAGGCCCTTGCCGCCGGGCAGCAGTTCCAGTTTCTGGGGCTCGGCGCGCAGGGCGTTGCCGAACTTCGCGGCCATGAATCGCCGTACCTCCTCGTTCATCTCGTTGGCCGCCGGTTGAAGGCTCGCCAGGGCCTGTGCCACGCCGACCCCCGGCTTGAGGCGGGCAATCACGTGCAGCCAGCTATTGGTCTGGCGTTCATTGACCAGCCATGACGCCATGCCGGGCATAACCTGGGGCTGCATCATGACGGGGACGGTGATGTCGGGCGCACTGCCGACTTCGAGGCCGAAGAATTCGGGCGGCGTGACGCCAATGATGGTGTATCGCAGGCCGGCGATTTCGATGGTGCGGCGGAGCACACCGGGGTCGCGGTTGAACCGGCGCTGCCAGAAGGCGTAACTGATGACCGCGACGGGGTGGGCGCCGGGAGTGCGGTCGTCATCCGGTTCCAGCGTGCGTCCCAGAATGGCGCGGACGCCCAGCACGGAGTAGTAATTTCCGGTGACGAGTTGGCCGGTCCCGGCGGGTTCGAGTTGGCCATCGATCCTGACGTTGAGGCGGGCTGGCGAGTAGCCCAGTACGCCGGTGAAGACGGTGTTGGTGTCGCGGATCAGCTTGTAATCTGGATACGAAAAGCCATCGCCCGACATCTGGAAGACAACCAGCCGCTGCGGGTCGGCCACGGGCAGCATTCTGAGCAGCACGGCGTCGATGAGGCTGAAAATGGCGGTGTTGGCGCCGATTCCCAGCGCCAGGGAGAGCACGGCCACGGCGGAGAAGACCGGGCTTTTTTGCAGCATCCGGAGTGCGTAGCGAAGATCTTGCAGCATCTTGAAGAGTAGGACGACGCAGCCGGCGAAAAGTTCACAAGGTTTGGGAGAAGGGCTAACCGGAAGCGCATCGGCGCCGGCATAAATTTGAGCGAACTGGAGTTCGACCCCGATACTGGGGAGGCGAATGGAGCCGCGCTCCTCGCCGGGGATCTCAATCCGCCATTCCTCCCGTAGCCGCGTGCAGTGCGTATGCTTTGCGACTGCTGGGAGACCATCAGATATTCTTTCAGCGAAGGAATCGACTGGTAGTCGAAGAACTTGGTAGTGCCGACTTCCACGATGACGATCGGATTTTCCAGGTTGTCAGTCTCAAAATCAACGGGAACGCCGCAGACAATCGATGCATCCGGATAGTTGAATAGGCCCGTCGCCGGAGCAAGGTCAGTTATGGGAGATGGGTAAGACCCATCGGTCGCCGTTACCCCGGAAGCAAATCCAGGTCCGCGTAGATCTCGTCGAACGGAAGTTCGACTCCGATGCTGGGGAAGCGAATGACCCCTTGCTCCTCGCCCACGGTTTCGATCCGCCACTCCTCGTCACTAATTCTGCTGCAGTGAGTGACACTACGGGACTCTTGGGAGACCATCAGATAATCCCTCAGGGAGGGAATCGACCGATACTCGAAGAACTTGGTGGTGCGATCGTGGCGCTCAGTGGATTTCGACAGGACCTCGACGATGACGATTGGAGTTACCAGATTGTCGGTTTGGAAGAATACGGGCGTACCGCAGACCACCGAAACGTCCGGATAAGTGTACAAGCCAGTTGCGGGAATATGCACGCGCATGTCCGAGTTGAAGACGCGGCAGGGTCCGCCTCGGAGCGCAAATGCCAGCCTGGCTAAAATATTGCTGGCAATGCCCGTATGCCGCGGGCGACCGCCAGCCATTGCGTACACCCGCCCATCGCAGTACTCGCTTTTGAACTCGGCCTTGCGCTCGGCCTGCAGGTATTCCTCAGGCGTGATGTAGGGGATGGTCTGAGATGCCATACTATTTCGATTGTAACCGGTCCGGAACGCGCACGAAAACCAACGAGCCCGCTGCCGTTACGACAGGTAAGGGAGCGGGGCAGGCGGATTAACAATCCGCCGCAGGTTAACAACCTGCCCCACAAAGAGAGGGGCAGCCTAGAACACGAGCCGCAGGCTCAACTGGAGCCGGCGGGCGTAGTTACTCTGGGTGGAGGCGCTGATTTGTCCGAACCCGGTATCCTTTATGCTTTGAGCGGTGGTCACGGTCATGTTCGGATTCGGAAAGTAAGGATGATTCAGGGCGTTGAGGGCCTCGGCTCGGAATTGCAGGTTCTTACCTTCCCCGATCCGGGTGTCCTTAATCAATGCCAGGTCGACGTTGTTCTGGCGCGGTCCACGCAGCGTGGAGAAGCGGAAGGGCCAGGTGCGCAATTGGTTGCTGAGCAACTGCCGGGCCGAGGCGGTCTCAATGTTGGCTGCGTTGAACCAATGCTCCGGGCTCCGCTGGTCGGCCGGCAATTGGATCTGGGCCGGGTCTCCGTAGTCGATCACGTTGTTCCACGGCAAGGCGAATCCGCTCTGCAGGCTGAAGATCCCCGAAACCTGCCATCCGCCAACCAGGCGCGAAACCAAGGCGTTGGTGTTAGCAAGCATAGGCTTGCCAGGCCCACACGGCATTTCCCAGACACCGCTGACGCTGAAACGATGGGGCGCGTCCGCATCCGAGATCTCGCGGACAGGTTCAAGAGGTTGACGGCCTGCATCCACTTGGAGAACGTGTAGCTCCCCTGAATGGTGTAGCCCTTCGAAAACCGCTTCTGAATAGTCGCCGAGAGGCCGTGATACCAGGAGTAGCCGGTATTGTCACTGGTGTTGATGGCGTTGGAGCCGAAGGCCGGGAAGGGCGAAAGCAGCGTCTGCCGCGAAATGGTGGTGCTGGTGTAAGTGCCCTGGGTATTTCCCGGCAGCAGGTTGTACATCGGGTTGGCGATGCTGGCCGAGAGATAGTTATTCGCTGTGTCGTCGCGCGTCGGCAGCTTGCTCCAGTATTGCAGCGGCAGCACGTTGATGTTGCGCGCCACCTCAATGTGATTGGTCTTGCTTCCGGTGTAATTTCCTTCGACAACAAAGCCGTTGAACTCGCGCTGGAAGCCCAGTTCCCACCGTATGGTTGTTGGTATTTTGGGGTTCTGGTTGAAGAACGTGAAGCTCTGCCCCAGGTAAGTCTGATACCCGGCGGCGGCGCCTGTGGGCTCGCTGATGCCATTGGGGAAGGGGTTGGCAAGGCTGGTCATGTAGCTCAAACCGTTGTTGCTGGTGAGAACCATGTTGGTGTTCTGCGTGAACCCGTTCTGCAGCACGTCGCCGCGGCGCTCGCCCAGAAATCCGGCGAAGATACCGAAGCCGGCGCGCAGCACGGTCTTGCTGCCGAGTTGATAGGCCAGGCCGGCGCGCGGCATGACGACATCTTTTGGCGTGTTGTAGAGGCCGCCATTGTTGCCGTTCAGACGGGCGAAGGTCATGCCGCCCTTCAGGCTGAACGCGCTCACCGGAAGCTGCGCAAATCCACCCGAGATCGCCGGATAGATGGTGGCATAATTGGCGGCGGCGGCAGCGGAAAATGGGCTGGGTGTAGTTCGGATCGAAACCCAGCGTGCTGCGGTCGTAACGTTCGTGCAGCGGCGTCTCAAATTCATAGCGCAGGCCAAGATTCACGGTGAGTTTCGGAGTCACTTTCCAGTCATCCTGCAGGAAGAAGCCCCAGGAATTGGATTGTTCGATGTAGTCGGCCGCGCGCTGGATGCTGGCCGAGCCGGGCAGCCCCAGCAGCAGCGATGCCACCGATTGGCCGATGTTGCTGGGCGAGGTGGCCGAATTGTCGAGCGGCCCGCGCGTATAGGTGGAATCGAAGGTGAACTGGCCGGTCTGCGCATTGCTGAAAAAACTTATCGGCCTCCTGATAAACGCGGAACTCAAAGCCGGTGCGGATCGAGTGTTTGCCCGCCAATTTGGTCAGGGTGGAGGCCACGGTGTGGTTCATTACCGGCCGGTTCTCGCCCGTGAAGCCGTTGCTGATATAGCCGTTGAGGTTGATGCCGCTGGAGGCGCACCGAGTGTTGGACGTTGCGATTTTAGCGCACGGTGGCCGGGGACGCCGGAAAGCTGCGCGGGCAGTCGGATTGACAATCCACGCCGAAAGGCGGATTCATGATCGGGCGAGGACGCCTGCGCGGCCAATGTGCGAAATTGGATAGACGGTGAGAAAGCTCTTCTTCTGGAAACTCAAGCAGCGCGAGATCAGGCTCGGAGAACGCACCGTGCTGATGGGGGTGCTGAACGTCACGCCCGACTCCTTCTCCGATGGCGGCAAATATTCGGATCCCGACCGCGCCTTCGCGCGCGCCATCGAACTCGAAGAGCAGGGCGCGGACATCGTGGATATCGGCGCCGAATCCACCAAGCCCGGGTCGGCGCGCATCTCCGAGGCCGAAGAGATGCGGCGGCTCATCCCGGTGCTCAAGCGGCTCAAGGACAGACTGGGTGTGCCCATCTCCGTCGATACTTATAAGGCCGAGGTGGCCGAGCGCGCCCTGGAACTGGGCGCGGAGATCATCAACGATCCCTCCGGTCTCACCATCGAACCGCTGCTTGCGCGCGCCGTCTCCAACCACGACGCGGGTCTGATCCTCAACCACATGCGCGGCCGCCCCGAGACCTGGGCCAAGCTCGGCCCCATGCAAGACCCCATGGGAACCATCACCCGCGAACTGGAAGCTACCGTCAGCCGCGCCCGCCACACCGGCATCGATAAGAGCCGAATGGTGATCGACCCCGGCCTCGGCTTCGGCAAGCGTAAGGAACAGAATGCCCTGATCCTCGGCAAACTGGCGGCCCTGGCCGGAATGGATCTGCCCATCATGGTGGGGCCTTCCCGCAAATCGTTCCTGGCCCATCCCGATCTGGAGGAGACGAAGTTCGCGACCGCCGCCGCGGTGGTGGCCGCGGTGCTGGCCGGCGCCCACGTGGTCCGCGTCCACGACGTGCGTGAGATGCGCGCCGCCACGGAGGTAGCCGACGAAATCCTGCGTGCTAGAACCGAGTAGAATCGCTTGAACCTGGCGTTCGGCGGAGACGTCTAAAGGATTGCCATTCTAAAGGATTGCCATGAAATCGGCACTTTCAGCCCTGTTGTTGCTGTCATTCGCAGCCTTCGGC